>JAHFVD010000142.1 GCA_023264735.1 Mycobacterium sp.
ACCAGCTCCGTGGCAGGGGCCGCCACCTCCTGGCGGCCCGTCGCGTGTGCCGACGATCATTGCCATCGTCATTGCCGTGATCGCTGTTGCCGTCGCGATCGGTGCTTGGTTCCGGCCGACACCCAAGCCTGAGGCACCTGCCGCGAAGACCTACAGCGATCAGGAAGTGGCGGACGCGAAAAAAGCGGTATGCGATGCATACGGAAAAGCCGATCGCGCAATTAAAACTACGGGCGGAAAGAGCGGGGGCGACAACCCAACCGCTGTCGTTGCAGTTGCTGTTAACGTGCGCCTGGCACTAAGCGGAAGCAGCAGCTTTCTGCTGCAGACACTCGAATCGAATCCAGCGACCCCTCGTGACCTTCAAGACCAGGTGCGGGCAGCCGCCAACGCATTCCAGAACGTAGCGATCGGCCAACTCGGCGAAGCGCCACAAGCGGAGTTTGATCCGTTCTATAAGCAAGCAGATTCAGCCGACGCCGCAATAAAACAGGCGTGCAAATGAGTGATCTGCCGCCTGGTGAATGGTCTGAACTGCTTGTGGGCCACCAATGGCCTGGAGTCGACTCGCTTATGACCCTCACGTCGGCCGCAGCTAATCGCGGATTGATCAGCACCGGGTTCGACAGCTACGCAGATGTATTGCAATCAATCCGAACTGGCCCGCTGGCACCACAAGAAGGGGTGACAGCTGACGATACTCGGGATGCGTTCCAGACTGGCGAAACATCTGCTAGAGCGGTCTCGGAGCGGAATGCGGTCAATCAGCACTCGTACGAAGCAGCGCATCGATCAACTCAATATCTCCGGACACAGTTGAGTGAAATTGCACAGCATGGCAACTCAGCGATTGAGGACATCCAGCGGTCGAAAGACCCTGCGCCGATCAAACTGGGAAAAATTGTCAACGCTGTAATGGACGCTCAGTCGCAAGCCAACAGCCGTGCCGCCAGTTGCAGCGACCGCGTTTTTGACGATATCCAGAAGATCCTTGACGGCCAGGGCTCGAGTCAGTCGGCACGCGAACTCGCCAAGGCTAACGGCGTCGACCTCGAACAGGCGTTCCGCTCGCCGAGCGAGGCCGCTGTCCAGGGGCAAGTTAGCGCCTTGCTGGGTAAGTCCGATGGAGCATCATCGGACCTCTCGGGCAGCAAGGCAGACGCGATGTCAGGTGGCGGCATGTCCACATTTTTCGATAGTGGGAAAACATCGGCCGCCGATTTTCCCGCGGGGGGTAGCCAAGCTCCAGCGCCGGCCAGCCAAAGCCCCACAGCCGTAATGGCTACTGGAGACCAATCGCCAATACAAGGCCCGGCTGCTGGATCGACGCCTGCGAATGGTCTCGAAGCGAACGTTCAAGCGGGTCACACGCCGCAGACGGTTCTACCTGGCCCTTCGTCGGCCACCAATCCCGCAGCGCCCCCAGCAATGCCCACTGCGGGCGCCAGTGGAGTCGGCGGCGTAGGTATGGGTTCCCCCACCGGTGGTGGTTCTGCCATGCCCAACGTCGCAGCATCGCAGTCGCCTTTATCCACATCCGCCCCCACAAACGCACTCTCCCCCGAAGGCTTCGCCCAGAACTTCAATTCCGGTGCGCAGGCAGGTAATCCGGTGTCGTCCGGCGCCGAAGGACTGTCCAGCAGCACGGCCCACGCCATGCAGCCGCAGGCGCCGATTCACCCCGAGAGCATAGCCGCGCCGCCGGCGTACACCGCGCCAACGGCAGGAGCGCCGCTCTTCGAAAATGCCCACGCCACACCGACATACGACACAGCCCAGGCTCCCGTCGCTCCCCCGGCTGACACCACCCAGACCTACATGGCCGGCCCGGCCTCCCAAGCACCGGTCATGCCGTCGACCGCAGCCCCCGCAGCGCCCGCAGGCCCCCTGCCCGCCTACGGCGCAGACCTTCGCCCGGCCGCAGCCACTGCGCCAGCAGCCCCGCCGATGCCGAATGCCGCGGCCCCCGCATCCGCACCCGTCCACCCCGCCAGCGGCAGTGCGCTCAACCAGCCCGCCGTCGTCCGCCAAGCCCCCACAGCCGCAGCCGGGACAGTCCAAGCCCCCACCGGCCTTACCGAAAGTGCCGTCACCGCAACAGGAACCGGCGCCGTAGCCGGTGCCAGCGCCGCGCAAACCCAAGCCCAGCAGCGCCTGCAGCGCCTCCTCGACGCCGTGGCCCGTCAAGAACCCCAGCTGCGCTGGGCCATCGGCGAACGCGAGGACGGCACCACCGTCCTGACCACCGACCTCGCCAGCGGCTGGATCCCGCCGCATGTCGAAATCCCCACCGGCATCAAGCTGCTCACCCCGCGCGCCCGCGCCCAGGCACTCGAAGCCCTACTCGGCGAGACCACACTGACCGCCACCTACACCCCTGGCCAATACCTGCCGCCCGCCGAAGACACCGAACCCACCCAGATGTCCATCCGCGCCCGCGACCTCCACGAGGTCGACGAACTCGGCTGGGAACTCGCCCAAGCCACCAAATGGCGCGACGGACTGCCCCGCCTAGCCCACACCCTGGCCAAAGCCGCATCGACCGGCACCGGTTATCTGGATTCCGAAGTCGAACTGCTCCGCGAACATCTCGCCACCGTCGCCCGCCAAGTCCTGGGTGACTACCCCGATCATTCCGACGCCGCTAAGGTCGGCAACTGGCAGCTGCTGGCGACCATCGACGCGCTCATCAAGAACGAAAAGACCGCCGCCAATTACCACTTTGCGTGGTTCCAGGCCCTGAGCCTGGCGCTGAAGGGAGAGGTGCACCCATGAGCGGTGGACAGCTCAACGCAAGCCCGAGCGACTATCTCGCGGCCCAGGGCATGAACGGGGCACCGCCGCCCATCAGCTCCGACCCGCTCGTCGCCGGCATGACCCCCATCGAGCAGCTGCTCCGGGTGCTGGGACTGGCCGCCAATCTCGGTGACCCCAAAGACAACAGCGAGAGCATCGAAGAACACGCCAAACGCGATTCCAAGACCGCCGAAGCGGCAGCGAAGTTCCCCGCCCAGGATGAGCAGGCCAACGCGGAGATGAAAGGCGTTGCCGGCCAAGGCCAAGCCGACCAGATGGCCCAGCAGCTCCCCCAGATGGCCTCCCAGCTCGCCGGCGCCCTGGCGGGTGCGATGGGCGGCGCGTTGCAGCCCCTGGCCCAGATCCCCCAGCAGGTCGCCCAGGGTGCCCAGCAGGCCATGCAAGCGGGCATGGGCATGATGAAGAGCGGCGGCGAATCGGCCGCGCTCGACAAGGCCAGCCTCACCGACCCGCTAGGTGAATTCGGTGAAACCCCAGGAGAATTCGGTGCTGGTGGTGGCGGATCCGCCGGCGGCGGAGGCGGCGGCATCGGCGGCACCACACCGACCGCGATGCTGGGCCCGCCGCCCGTCCCCGCCGCGGGCACGTCGCCGTCGGCGGCCAACACCGCGGTGCCGCCACCGCGGATGGCCGCCCCCACCTCAGCTCCCTCCGGTGGCATGGGCGGCATGCCGATGATTCCGCCCGGCGCGATGCACGGCGCCGGCGGGGCAGAAAAGGATGCCAAGCCCGACACCAAACGCGTGTCGGTGCCGACCGTGAAGAACGGCGCGCCGGTTCAAGGCCGCATCACCACTCCGCCGCCGACTCCTCAGGTCACCAAGAAGGTCGACGGCAAGCCGGTGGCCACCAAGCGGATCCTGCTGCCCAGCAGCAAGCCCGACGACGAGTCTGCTGGCGACCCTAAGTCCTGAGCTAGCTATTCGTTCTCGCATCGCGTGCTGGGCTGATCAGATGAGTTGACCAGCCAACGAACCGTAGTACCCTCGGGCCAACAGCTAACATACCAGGGGGTGTGCGGTGCAGGTCGATGTCGGTGAGATGCGTTCGGGCGCGAACCGCTCGTATACCGCCGCGTCGTTCGCGATGGAGGGCGCTGACCAGCTGTCCCGCGTGAACGCAGCCTCAGGTATCTTTGGCGGTTTTCCGGCTGCGGAGTCGTTTCACGGTGCCCTGTCCGACGCGCAGAGCAACCATATTCAGCGGCTTCGGGAGCACGAAACCCACCTCGGGGTTCTGGGAGACAAGGGCCACAAGACCGCGTCGGTATTCATCGAGATGGAGGAACGCAACGCTGAGGCCCTGCGTTCGGTGTTGTGACCGAATATCCGAGCCTGACCCACATCAGCATCGGCGCGCTTATCGGTGAGGCCGGCGGCGATCCGTGGCAGGTCGACGACACGGTGCAGAGCGGGAATCCCGGTGCTATCGCCGACCTGGGCCGCGCCTTCTATAACGCCGGCGCTTGCACTGCCGAGACGTACGCCGAATTCGAACAGGCACAGGCGCGGTTCCGGGCGTCGTGGAATCGGGAGAACGGCGAGCACCCGATCAACGACAGCGCCGAGGTACGGCGCGCCACCACCCGATTGATGGTCCAGCGCGACCAGCTGCCTGCGATCGGCGCGGACCTGTCCACTATCGCCGCTAATCTTGCTGAATCGCAACGTTTTTCCAGCCTGCAGATCGATACGTTGAACACCGAGTTGCACTACCTCGACGCCTTGATCGACCAGGCGCTGGCGCATGATCAGGACACCTCGGCCCTGGAGGACAACGTGATCTCGGTGACATCCGGTGCGCTGCATCAGGTCGAAGCCTTGCGGGACGATTACGGCGCCAAGCTGGAGGCGTCGTTGACCGATCTGCGCGCCGAGCACGGTTACGACCCGGCACCGATCGCGGACGTCGATGGTGACGGTGAGCTCGGGCCCGAACAGCGTGGGCGGGAATCGACCGACTACTACGACGCCAACCAACGGGCCAAGGACGAGGCGCTGGTCAACAGCGCCGGCCCGATGACGCAGGAAAAGGCGGACGCCGCAGCACGTTTGCGCGACTTCGCCACCGCCACGAATCCCGCTGCCGACGCCGACGCACGACGGCTCGCCGGTGAACGTCTCGACGATTTCCGGATGGCCAACTTCGTCGGACCACTACCCAAAGATCCGATTCTTGGCGGGGACGCCCGTACGCGGGCCCGCAGCAGGCTGGATATGCAGCGCCAGCTGCAGCAGGGCGGGCTTTATGGCCTGCCCCCGCTGACCGCCGATCAAGCAACCCAGCAGCTCGACGAGGGCGAACAGTTCGGACGCGTTGTAGCCGTGAAGCAGGCGATCTTCGCGCTCACCAGTCAGGGCATGTCCGAGGATGGCGCCAAGCTGGTGATTCGTGACTTGATTCATCGTGCAGGCGACCTGGCGGACGGCGCTGGTCTTCCTCTCAAGGGCGTCGAGACATACGCAGATGGCGTGCCTCAAGGGGGCCACGCCAGGCTGACTGATCTGCTGTCTCCGGAAGACGCGAGAATTTGGGGCCCCATCGCGAAATACGCCGGTACAGCAGGGGACGCGTTGCAACTTGGGATCGCAGTGAACGACTTTCGTCACGGAGGCGACAACAAGTACGAAGAGCTCGGCAGCGCCACCGGAGGCGTTTTGGGCGGCGCGGCGGCAGGATGGGGTGCCGCCGCACTGGCTGGGTCGTTTACTGGTCCGTGGACGACGGCTGCAATTGTCGTCGCAGCCAGCTTCCTTGGCGGCCGGGGTGGCGAAAGCCTTGGGGGCAGGATCGGCAGTTACCTCGATCCCAGCATGGCTGGCGGCGGCGGAAAGAGTTGGTAGGAAATGCAGCAACTGTTCGGTTGGATCGCCCTTGTCGCCCTTGCGGCAGGCACGACGCTCAGCATGTTTCCGTTGTGGAAATCTGCCACTCTTTCGCCCGACTCGATTAAGCGTCGGGTGTGGTGGACCGGCTGCGCAGTTACCTCGATTTCGTTGTTCTTATCTCAGTTGCCGTATTGGCAAGGCGGACTCTTCGCAGCAATCATGACCGCAGTAGCCCTGTTCTTTGTCGCTGGCTTCTGGACCAACTTCATCAAAATCAACGGCCGCGTCTACGGCGCCTTTAGTCACAACCGCCCTGACCGGCCGCCCGCGTTGGCTCAGGTTGACGAAGACCAGGACGGCTGAATCGCCCAGCACGTGCCGCCCGATGATGATCGACAAATTCAGGAACTTGCGAAGCCCGGCTGCAACGAACACCCATGAAATGACATGCGCTGCAAGGATACCCGTGAAGGCAACGAGACGCTCAGCGTTGGCAGTCAGATGTGAGAACGATCATCAGCCACCACGCCCTGATAGCTATCACCAATTGAGTCAGCCGAATGTTGCGCTACGCTCCCTCGGCAAAGTCGGTGTCAGCCGGCGACCCCAAATCCTGACCCAGCTACGTTGGGTTGATGACGACATCGCGAAGCTTGCTCGAAGGTCAGGGCGTCCGTCAGATCGCCGGCGGGCTGGGGACGCTGGACCGCGAGGTGTTCGAGGCTGTTGCCGAATCACCGACCGCGCTGCTCGATAAGGCGATGCCGATCCTGACTCGCGCCGCCGATCACTCCAAGCTGTGGTTCGCGATCGGGGCGGCCCTGGCCGCGACCGGATCGCCCTCGGCGCGCCGCGGCGCCGGCCGTGGGGTGGCCACGCTGGCCGTGACCAGCCTCGTGACCAATCAGTTCGCCAAGCGGGTGTGGAAACGGCAGCGACCCAAGGGCGCCCTGGTGCCGCTCGTGCGGCGGGCCCGCAGAATGCCGACCTCCAACTCGTTTCCATCCGGACACTCGGCCAGCGCGGCCGCATTCGCCGTGGGCGTCGGCCTGGAGAGCCCGCCGCTGGGGCTGGGACTGGCGCTGCTGGCCGGCCTGGTGGGCCTGTCGCGGGTGGCCACCGGGGCGCACTATCCCGGCGACGTGTTCGCCGGCTTCGGCATCGGGGCCGCGATCGCAGTGCTCGGCAGACGGCTGGTTCCGCCCGTCGTGCCGGCCAAGTTGCCGATGACCGAGCCATTGACCATCGAAACCCCCAAGCGTCCCGAGGGCGAGGGCGTCGTCCTGGTGGTCAACCCGGCCTCGGGCAGCGGGAACGGCGCACGGGTCATCGACGAAGTCCGCGAGAAGCTCCCCAAGGCCGAGATCGTCGAGCTTGGTGAGGACGACGATCCCGACACCGTGCTGCGGGAGGCCGCGCAGCGCGCCGAGGTGCTCGGGGTGGGCGGCGGCGACGGGACGGTGGCGGGCGCGGCCGCGGTGGCCGTCGAGGCGGGATTACCGCTGGCGGTCTTCCCCGCCGGCACGTTCAACCACTTCGCCAAGGACATCGGCTGCGACACCGTCGAGCGCACTGTCGCGGCCATCCGCTCCGGCAGCGCGTCGTATGTGGATCTGGTCTGCCTCAACGAAGACCAGATGGTGATCAACACCGCCAGCATCGGCGCCTACCCACATTTCGTGCGCACCCGCGAGAAGCTCGAGCACAAGATCGGCAAGCCGCTGGCGGGCATGTACGCGATGCTGCACACGTTGCGCAGCGAGACGCCGGTGCGTATCCGCTACGACAACAAGACCCTCGAGACGTCGTTGTTCTTCTTGGGCAATTCCGTATATCTCCCATCGGGTTTCGCACCGTCGCGACGCACCCGCATGGACGACGGGCTCATCGACGTCCGCATCCTGGAGACCGGTCGGCAGTGGAGCCGGCTACGCATTCTCACCGCACTCGTGCTGGGCCGTCTAGAGCGCAGCCCGCTCTACCACGAGATGCAGGTACCGGAGTTCTCGTTCGAGGCGGTCGACGGCCCGATACCGCTGGCCCGCGACGGCGAGGTCGGCGACACCTATGACCACGCGAGTTTCACTGCCCGGTATCGGGTGCTGCCCGTCTTTCGGCCGCTGAGCTGATCCCACGCGGGGGCACCAGCCGCAGGCACAGCAGGTAGTAGAGGTAACCGAGCGCCCATCCGGCCAGGACGTCGGATGGGTGGTGAACATTGAGCACCACCCGCGCCGAGCCGACCAGGACGACCAGCACGCCACCCAGCACCGCCAGGACCGCGCGCCATCTGCGGGCCAGGCTGGGCCACAGCACCGTGAGCAGCGCCAGCACACCGACCATCACGCCCAGGGCATGCCCAGACGGAAACGACGTCGACGAGCCGTAGACCAGTGCCATCGACGGCCGCGGCCGGCCCGCAATGAACTTGGCGCCCTCGGTGACAAGCCCCATCAACCCGATGCTGATCACCAGGAATATCGCCGTCGCCACCTTGCGGCGAATCAGAGCCACGATGACGAACACCAGCGCGATCACCCGAAAACCGTTCGGCCCGAACACGGTGCAGAACACATCCCAGAACGACACCCATCCGGGCCGGGTGGCACCGATGTTGTGGAATGTCTGCAACAACTGGGTGTCGATGGCGTCCAGCCATACCCAGTTCTGGGCATAACCGATCCACATCGCGGCGTAGACGAGCACTGCGACTACGGCCGCTGTGCTTGACCAGTGTCTTCTTGATGGCATCCCTTCTTCAGTACCACGAGATCTGGCACGATCTTCCGCGTGGCCATATTCCTGCGCCGGTTGTTTGGAATCGGCAAGCTACCGCGCGAGATGCGCGAGCAGTTCGACAGCGAGGGCATCATCTACCTGGCCGAGTACGTTGCGGTAACCCGCCGCTTCACCGGCAAGGTGCCGGGGCACCGGGCCAGCGGCAGTGTCGCGAGCTACGTCGGATCGCTGGTGTTCACGTCGCAACGCGCGGTGGCGACACTGTCGAGTGTGCCCAAGATAGCCGGTCGCACCATGGATGTGCGCTGGAACGATCCGCAACAGGGCGCCGTCAAGGCTGAAATCTCCAGTAGCGGAGTCAGTTTGGCGGCCGATATCGCCGCTGTCGATCCTCAGTTCAGCGGCCAATTGTCGCTGACCTACAAGGTGGACATTCCCGAGGACGCGCTGAACCGACTCCCCACCAGACAGCTCGCATTCGATGTGCCTCCCGAATACGTCTACCGCGCAGTCGGAGTTCCACACAACCCGTGATCGGTACTCCTCGGCCGATCGATTCCGGTTGTCGATAACCCTTGCGCGGTGTGCCGGTTGTAGGCACGGTCACTCGGCGGGGCAAGCTAGACCCCACGAACCGAACGGAGGCACCCTGCGTGAACCAGCCGCACCGCGACAACCTGCTGATCGTCCACTGGCATGACCTGGGCCGTTGCCTGGGCGCCTACGGATATCCGGGGGTGTCGAGCCCACGCCTGGACCAGCTCGCTGCCGAGGGCATCGTGTTCACCCGTTCCCATGCCACCGCCCCGCTGTGCTCCCCCTCACGAGGATCGCTGTTCACCGGCCGCTATCCGCACAGCAACGGTCTGATCGGCCTGGCCCACCACGGCTTCGAGTACCGCGCCGGGGTTCGCACACTGCCCCACATCCTCCACGAACATGGTTGGTATTCAGCACTTTTCGGGATGCAGCACGAAACCTCGTTCCCGGTTCGGTTGGGGTACGACGAGTTCGACGTCTCCAACTCGTATTGCGAGTACGTCGTCGAGCGGGCGCAGGAGTGGCTGACCGAAAGCGCGCCGATCGACCCACGCACTCCGTTCCTGCTGACCGCGGGCTTCTTCGAAACCCATCGGCCCTACCCGCGCGACCGCTACGAGCCGGCTGATACCGCTGACGTCGACGTACCCGACTCCCTGCCCGACACCCCGGAAGTGCGCGCTGACCTCGCCGAGTTCTACGGCTCGATCGCCGTCGCCGATGCCGCGGTGGGCCGATTGCTCGATACCCTCGCCGACACGGGCCTCGACAACGACACCTGGGTCGTGTTCCTCACCGACCACGGCCCGGCATTCCCCCGGGCGAAGTCCACCCTCTACGACGCCGGGACCGGCATCGCGACGATCATCCGCCCGCCACGGCGGCTGCAGCGGAGCCCGCTCGTCTACGAGGAGCTGTTCAGCGGCGTAGATCTGCTGCCGACACTTCTGGAACTGGTCGGCATCACCCCTGGGGGGGACATCGAAGGCCTGTCCCACGCCCGCAATTTGCTTGCGCAGCAAGATAATCCCGTCGAAGTTCGCGATCACGTCTACACCGAGAAGACCTATCACGACTCCTACGACCCGATCCGGGCGATCCGCACCAAGAAGTACAGCTACATCGAGAACTACGCGCAACGACCGCTGCTCGACTTGCCACTGGACATCGAGGAAAGCCCGTCCGGCCAGGCGGTAGAGCCGTTCATCAACGGCCCGCGTCCGTCACGCGAGTTGTACGACCTGGAAGCCGACCCCACCGAGCTGACCAATCTGCTGGATGCGGATGCGACCGGAGAAGCCGAGAAAATCGCCGAAGATCTCGCGGTCCGGCTCGACGAGTGGCGCCAGAAGACCCGCGATGTCATACCGTCCGAATTCGTCGGAACACGGATCGCGGCCCGGTACACCGAAACGTATTTCGAGATCAATGGCCATACCCTGACCAGCAGATCTGCCATCGCATCCGAGCGCGGGCTCGACGATGAAGTTGTTTCCCAGCAATAGTTTTCGTCACGGAGAGTTTAATTTCCGACGTCGGCGTCACTCCACGGATGCCACTACGCTCAACACATGCCCGCTCAGCCGACCGCCTACCTCGTGCTCGCCTCTCAACGCAGCGGCAGCACGCTGTTGGTCGAGTCATTGCGAGCCACCGGAGTGGCCGGCGAGCCCCAGGAGTTCTTCCAGTACCTACCCAACACCAGCATGTCGCCGCAGCCCAAGGAGTGGTTCGCCGACACCGACGACGACTCGATCCTGCGGCTCCTCGATCCGATCATCGAAGGCAAGCCAGACCTGGCACCGGCAGAGATCTGGCGGGACTACATCCGCACCGTCGGCCGGACCCCCAACGGCATCTGGGGCGGCAAGCTGATGTGGAACCAGACGCCGCTGCTGCTCAGCCGGGCCAAGGACCTGCCCGAGCGCTCAGGCTCGGGGCTGCTGTCCGCTATCCGGGATGTGGTCGGCAGCGACCCGGTGCTGATCCACGTCTACCGCCCCGACGTGGTGTCGCAGGCGGTGTCGTTCTGGCGTGCGGTCCAGACCCGGGTCTGGCGCGGCCGGCCCGACCCGGTGCGCGACGCCAGGGCCGAGTATCACGCCGGTGCGATCGCCCATGTGGTCCGAATGCTGCGGGCGCAGGAGGAGGGCTGGCGCACATGGTTCCTCGAGGAGGACGTCCAATACATCGACGTCCCCTATCCGGTGCTGTGGCGCAATCTGACTGACGTTGTCGCGCAGGTCCTCGAGGCGATCGGCGAAGACCCCAGGCTGGCACCCGCGCCCGTCCTGGAACGCCAGGCCGATCAACGCTCGGATGAATGGGTCGACCGCTACCGCGCCGACGCGGAAAGAGAGGGTCTGCCGACATGACCGCGGATACAAGCACCGTGGACACCACCCACGTCGACGAATTGCGCTTGCTGGAAGCCGAATCCGTCCACATCATCCGGGAAGTCGTCGCCGAGCTCCAACGCCCCGTGCTGCTCTTCTCGGCAGGCAAGGATTCGATCGTCCTCTTGCGGCTGGCCGAGAAGGCATTTCGGCCGTCGCCGCTGCCCTTCCCGGTGCTGCACGTCGACACCGGGCACAACTTCGACGAAGTCATCGAGTTCCGCGATCGCCGGGTCAACGGCGAAGGCCACAAGCTGATCGTCGCCTCAGTGCAGGAGTCGATCGACACCGGCCGGGTCGCCGACCCGGGTGAGGGTGAGTCCCGCAACCGCCAGCAGACCCGCACACTGCTCGATGCCCTGGAAGCGGGCGGATTCGACGCCGCGTTCGGTGGCGCACGACGCGACGAGGAGCGGGCCAGGGCCAAGGAACGCATTCTGAGCTTCCGCGACGAGTTCGGCCAGTG
>JAHFVD010000172.1 GCA_023264735.1 Mycobacterium sp.
AGCCGGCGCCGCGGGCGCGGGGGCGGGTGCGGTCGGTGCGGTCGAGGAGATCGGCCAGAGGCTCTGCTGCGGTTGGCCCGGGATCGCGACCGGTTCGGGAGCGACGTCGGGTGCGGGCATAGTCGGCTGCAGCGCCAACAACCCCAGCAGAGGCAGCGCGGCAGCCGCCAGCGCCGGAATCAACAGCGGCGATGCCAATGCCAGGCCCCACGTGGTCCACCCGACCGGCTGCAGGATCGCCTGGTAGACAAGCGCAGACAGCAGGGGCCCCCACGTGGCCCAGGCCTGGGCCGGATTGGTCATGAAGTCGACGATCATCTGCTGGATGCTCTGCACCGGGTGGGTGAGGAAGTCCCAGATCAGATCGCCATCCGGAAGCGACTTGACGTAGGCCTCCAGCAGCTGAATCAACCAGTTCGAATTGGTCAGTGCGGAACCGGAGTCACTGGCCTGAGCCTGCGAGAGGGTCGACGCGTCCATCGCCGAGAGCGCCTCTGATCCCGGCACGACAATTGTCGGAGCCGGCGAGGTCTGCGGCGCCGCGGCCAGCGCGGCACCGGCGACGGCCTGATAGACACTCATCGCGGTGGCGGCCTGGATCCACATCCGTACGTAATCGGCCTCGTTGACGGCGATCGGGATCGTGTTGATACCGAAGAAGTTGGTGGCCATCAGCACGCCATGCACGGTGTGGTTAGCGGCCAGTTCGGGCAGCGTCGGCATGGTGGCCAACGCGGTGCTGTACGCAGCAGCAGCCGTTTGATGCTGGGCGGCGGCACCTGCGCTGTTCGCGCTGGCCTGCTCGAGCCAAGCCAGGTACGGCGCGTGTGCCGTCACGTATTGCGCGGCGCTGGGACCTTGCCACGCGCCGGCCTGGACCGCAGCGAGTATGTGGGTGAGTTCCATTGCCGCAGAAGAGTATTCCGCGCTCAGCACCTGCCATGCTGAGGCTGCGGCAAGCAGCTCACCGGCGCCGGGGCCGGCACTCAGCAGTGCCGAATGCACTTCCGGCGGTGAAGCAAGCCAGATCGGCGCGGTCATCAGCCTCCCCGTGCGATCAGGTAGGAGGCCGCCGCAGTCGCGTCGGTGGTGGCGTAGCCGGTTCCCGACTCGCCCACCGCAAGACCCGACCGCCCGAGTTCGGTGACGCCTTGGGCGGCCGTGGCGGCGTGCTCAAGGCCTTGCGCGCTGAATCCCGCGGCGGTCTGCAGCGAGACGGGGTCGGCGGCAGGCGGCACCACCGCGGTGATCAACGGTGCGGCGGCGGCATGCGCTGCGGCCAGCCGTGCGGTCAAGGCCTCTACCGCGGCGCTGGCCGAGGCCAGCCCCTCGGGGATGACACGTAGGGTCATGACAGGTTGTCCTTTCCAAAGCGAGTCCGAGATGCACTGTGCGCGTGGGCGAAGGGATGGACGAGCTGAATGTGCTCGGCGCCGTCGCTGTCGCCGAGCAACATTCCACGTCCGACGGGCTGCCTGGTGAACCGATGCCCGCGGATCTTGGCGCCGTCGGCGGGATTGCCCGACAACATCACCACCGTTGACTGCAGGTCGCTCATCCGGCGCAGCAGCGGGTTGGTCATCAGCGCGTGCGCCGATCCGCCTGCCCGACCGGTGACGATGACCCGCAGCCCAAGATCGCTTGCCGCCGAGAGCAATCCGAGCAACGGGGTCCACGGCCGGTGGCCGGCGTACGGACCGCTGAGCGCCGGACCGTCCGGGATCTGATCCACGTCGTCGACGATCAGAAAGTGGGTGTGCGCTGAGCCCGTCTGGTCACGATAGTTCCAGCCGGCCAGTTCGGCTGCGGGTGCGCCGGCCGGCGGCCGTCGCTGTTCGATGAGCGCCGCAAGCCCCATCACTGCCGGGGTCACCCGATCGATGTTCGCGCTGTACTCGTTGTCGGCGAACAGCGGCTCGTCGACGAGGTGCAGGCGCCGGTCGAAGACCGTGAACGCGACGTCCGAGGCGGTCGAGTTCTCCCGGATGGTCCGGATCACATGGCGCAGCAGTGTGGTCTTACCGGACTTGTTGTCGCCGAACACCATCAACAACGGATGCTCGGCGAAGTCGTGGACCACCGCGGCGAGATCCTGCTCGCGCTGCCCCAGCACCACCCGTTCGCCACCGCGGTAGAGCGGCGCCACGTCGGCAGGCTCCAGGTCGGCAGGCAGCAGCCGCACGGGCGGCGCCTGCAGTCCCGGGTAGGCGGCGTTGATCGCCAGTATCTGCGCCAAGTCAGGTTCGGCGAACAGGAAGTGCTCGCCGGCCATGGTCAGTCCACGACCCGGCTGGTCGTGCGGCACCGATTCGGCGGGCCTGCGCAATCCGTCGGTCGCCCGCACATTGCTGTCGCGCGGATCGGGCAGACGTAGCTCGAGGCGTAAGCCAAGTCCGTCGCGCATCGCGAGGGGGACCTCCAGCCAGTTCGGTGTGGTGACCACGACGTGGATGCCGTGGGCTAGGCCGGTATTGGCCAGTTCGGTGACGACGGTCAGCAGCGGGTTGCGGGTGTTGAACTGGTCGGTGTTGTCGCGGCCGAATGCGTAGAGGTTGTCGATCACCAGGAACACCTCGCCGTGCTCGTCCTGGTAACCGCCCTGGCCACCGGCATTGCGCTGGCGCGAGCGCAGCAGCTGCTCCAGTTCGCCGAATGTACGCCGGATCCGCTCGGGCTCCAGTGGCGAGGCGACGCTGCCCACGTGGGCCAGGCCCTCAAGTCCGCGCAGCCGCCCACCGCCATAGTCCAGGCAGTAGAACGTGACGTCGCGCGGCGAGTGCAGTGCCGCGGCTGACAACACGAATGTCATGAGCGCAGTCGACTTTCCGGACTTTGCCCCGCCGTGGATCAGCATATTGCCCGCGGAGGACCCCGCCTCGAAGATCAGCGGATCGCGGCGCATCTCGAAGGGGCGATCGATCTCGCCGAGCGGCCAGCGCCTCTGCCGTGGCGTGACCGCCGCGCCCGCCAGCACGCCGTCCAGCGGAAGGGATTCGTCGAGCGGTGGCAGCCACAGCGCCGGCGCCTTCGGGCCGTACTGGGCCAGCTGCTCGCCGATGGTGGTGATCAGCTTGCGCGGCACTGCTGTCGGGGCGAGTTCGGCATCGGAGAGCACCACGATGTCCTCGTCGAGCGCCGCCGGACCGGCCGTGAACGGGACCGGCTCGGGTGCCGCGGGCACCACATAGGACATCACGGGCCTCGGTGGGTCGTAGATTCCGTCGACATAGGTGCTGCGGAACTTGATCGGCGCCGCTCCCGGCGAGGGCACCAGGAAGCCAACTCCCTTGTGCTCCTTGCCCGATTCGATGTGATAGGCATCCTCGACGCCGATGATCTGCCGGGATGCCGCGGCGCTGGCCACTTTGAGGCCGATCCGATAGGAGGTGTTCTTGTCGATATCGCGGATGCGGCCGATATCGAGGGTCTGCGATGCGAACAGGATGTGAATCCGGAACGAGCGACCCTTGCGGGCGACGTAGTCGAACAACTCGGCGTATTCCGGGTATTCGGCCAGCATCAGGGTGAACTCGTCGGCGACCACGAACAGAGTGGGCAGCGGCGGCAGGTCGATCCCCACCTCTTCGGCAGCCGGGCGGGCAGCCTCGTACTCGGTCACCGAGCCGAAGGCGCTGCCCTGCACACGCCGTCCGAAATCGCGCAGCAGGCTCTCCCGGCGAGCCACCTCACCGCGCAGGGTGTCAGCGAACCGGTCGGCCAGCGATTTCTTCTCGGCCATGTTGGATATCACCGCGACCACCTGGGGGAAGTGGCGGAAGATATCGGCTCCGGCCTCACCCTTGAAGTCGACGTAGATCACGATGAGCCGGTCTGCGGAGTGTGTTGTCAACAGCGACAACAGGATCGACATCAGCGTCTGGGACTTGCCGGAGCCGGTCATACCGATCATCAGGCCGTGCGGGCCCATACCACCTTCGGCCTCGTCCTTGAGGTCGAAGTGCAGTGGCACGCCGGTGGCGGTGACGCCGATCGGCACCCGCAACTCCTCGTCCCGCAGGCGCGGCGCCCAGACATCGGCGACGTCGAGCGCCGATGCGTC
>JAHFVD010000004.1 GCA_023264735.1 Mycobacterium sp.
TCGCCCATCTCCGGAACGACCATCGCGGCAGGACGACTCACGAGTTACGGCAGATAGTACGCTACTATCTGCCGTAAATCCTTAGCGCCGGATTTCGAGAATCTGCTCCCCGACCCCCGCAGCGCGCTGGCCCGCAGCGTCAACGCTTCAGCCAACTTCATGGTGTTCTCTCCTTCCTCTCCTGCTGGTGTTGGAACGAATCTGTGAAAGCTCAAGGGCCGCAACGCTGCCCGACCATGATCGCGGGCGCGCCTGCGCAGGCAACGCATTGTCCCGCCTGCATGCACCCGGGGTCAGCGCACCGCGAACCTGCGCTGCGTCAGCCGCTGCAACGCGACCCCAGAGATCAGCTCCAGACGCTCGGCGGGTGTCTGCCAGTAGTGCCGCAGCATCCAGTACAGCGCCGCACCGTCGCGGCCGTAGGCCGGCGCACTGTTGATCACCAGCGGCGCGCCATCCTTGCAGGCGATCACGATGGGCTGAAAGGTCTTGCCTTTCACCGCCTGATCGCCAATGTCAGTAATCTCAGCCCACGACACACTGCGGGTCCTGCCCCAGTAGTCCACCAGGCTGATTCGCTCCGGTGACAACGTCAGCCGCCCGACATGGCGGCCGATCCCCGGTACCGACGCCAACGTGACCAGCACGGTCACCGCGAACACCACGATGAGCTTGCCGTACAGCCGGTCCGAGACCGGCAGGTCCGCGCTCGCCGCCGAACGGTCGAACACGACCAGACCGCTGGCCACCACCAGCAGGACCAGCGCGAACACCACCGCACCCCTGATCGGCTGCAGATCCAACACGGCCGCATCCGGATCTTGGCGGCGCTGCGGCCGCGGAACGCCGAGCCGCGCCGCCACCACGATGGCACCCAGCACCACCATCGAGGTTGATGCGGCGGCAGCGATGACGGCGGCCACCCAATGCTCATGCCGCACCGCACGGACCGTCAGCTCCCCGAACACCGCAGCGATGACCAGCAAAACCAGGGTGCCCAGCAGCATCTTGACGGTCCGGGTGCGCCAATGCGGCGGGGCCGGAAGTTCATTCGTGATCGTCATCATTTGACCCTAAAACCCTTCAGAGCACCCTTGTTGCACCAATTTTTCGCGCTCCGCCGCCACCCCTTGCACTCGTATTCGACGAGCACCAATTGATGCGGACCCTCGACCCGGCCCCACCGGGCGCACGCCCACGAGCAGCTGCGGGCCACGTGAGGTCGCGGCGACGAGGGACGACGGTAGCTCTCGCACCGTCAGCTGACCCCGGTGTACGGATTGTGCTCGGCCAGTAGCTTTTCCACCCGGGCCTCATCCAGGCGGACCCGGACAGTCGACGATTCCTGATGGTCACGAACGACTTTGGCAAGGCCGAACGCGCTGGAGACCAGGAAGAGCACGCTGACGGCGAGAAACAGTCGCTGCCACGGATCCAGCGGGAGAAAGATGATCCCGCCCACCGTGGCGAGGAAGCTGACGGAGAACGCGATGACACTCTGGGCCAGGAACGCGGCGGTTGTCCTGGACATACCATTGGAAAGACTCATGACTTCGAGTATGCGGCCGGTCGTGACAGCGCCTACGCACCAATTTTCGGCTGCCCGCACCCGCAGCTCAGCCGTCGTCCTCCCGAGCACGCCGGTCCCGGTTCCGGCGTCTCGATACCCCCGCCGTTGGGGTGAGCCCCTCTACGCACGAGTTTTGCAATCGTCTGGCCCGCCGTCCCACGGGCGTCTCACGCGGTGGCGAGCACCTGTCGGTACTGCTCCCCCGGTGCCGCCGCGATCTGGGCGTCGACGTTGTGCACCGCCAGTCGTGTAATGGCCCGCGGACAGGATTCGCGTCTCCCCCGCTGTCACATGGCGGCGAGCATCAAATACTGCGCGGCCGTGCGCTGCGCGACATCCTCTCGCTGCTGGGAGAACACCCGGAATGCGAAACGGCCTGCGGTAGCGACACATTGATACGTCGTGCGCTGCGTGCTGCCCTGGCCCGAGCTACTGCTGTAACAGCGAGACTGCGGCAGTCCGAGCACCGGCGGCAGGGCAGTGACCGCTTTGTTCGTCGCGGCGTCCTTGTTCAACTCCGCGGTGAACCGACGAGCCGCATCGGGGTCCTTGGTCCGATACACCACCGACATCCCTCGTGCCACGACATCGACCCCGGTGTCGGCATACAGGGCTGCCATGTCCACGGTGTTGTTCTCGAACGCCAAGCCGCCCTGCGCCCCGTACACGCCGTCGGTGAAGTCGACCGAGTCATCCCCGGCACGCAGTGTCGCCGCGTACACCCCGGTGGGATCACGGGGCAGATTGCCGATCTCAGGCGGCGCCGGGGGCACCACCGCGTCCACCCGCGGGATCTGGCGATCAAGGGTGGCCGAGGTCAGCGACACCGCAACGTCAAGTGACTCTTCGGAATTGACGAACTGATACAGCACGAACGGGCCGCGTGCAGTGTAAGTCTCCAGAATATGGTCGGTGCCGCCGATCGAGAAGGTGGACGCCACCGCTTCCGGGTGTGCGGGCACCGGAACGGAGGTGCGTGGTGCCCCGCGCAGCCCGGGCGCGGCCGCCAGCTGAGCGGCGGCGTCCACCGCTGTTGGCGGATCGGGGAACTGGATCAGCATCGTCGTCATCGCCTTGGACGTGCCGGTGCTGACGCGGCCGATCCGTGACGCGGCGAATCCTGCCACGTACTGGTGTGATTGCAGGATCGGTCCGGCACCTGGGACGACGAACTGGTCCACGATGTCGGTGGTAGGCAGCGGCAGCGCCGCCCCGAGCCCGTTGAGGTCACCCGCGTCCGCGATCTGCTTGTCCACGTCACTGGGCAGCACGAGGTCCTCGGCCAGCCGCTGCGATTGCACCAGGTGCCCCTTGTCGCCCGCGGCGCCGAGGGGACCAGCAGGGGTGGTGGGGTAATTGCCATGGTTGAGCAGGGCGACGATGGCGCCGTCGCTGTTGGGGGTCAGGCTGGCATCGCGCACCGCGTGTCCCGACACGACCGAGGTGCAGCCCGCGACGAGCGCAGCGGTGGCCGTCACGGCGACCACGATCCGCATTTCCACAACAAGCCCCCCTTTTGCGATGTGCGGAGCTGCACGATAGCTGTCCCACGCCAGGCCGGCATAGGCACCCGTTCGGCCAGACGAGCGCTCATCGCGCTGAACTGCGACGATGGCCCGTCTCGTTTAGTATCGCGCGCATGGCCGAGGCCGCTGGCTGGCACTGGCTGCGGGAGATCGCCGTAGGCCAATTCGGCCTGTTCACCGCGGCCCAGGCCGGCCAGCAGGGCATCGCCGGCTACGAGCTCGCCCGCCGTGCCAAGAAGGGCGAACTGCTGCGCGTCCGCCACGGCGTGTACCGGTGCCCCGGTACCGCACCGGCGTGTCCATTCGAGGCCTGGGCCGCGCAGTGGCTCGCGCTGCGACCTCATGACGACATCGCTGCCCGCCGCGCTGAGCCGGACGGCATGATCAGCCACCAGAGCGCGGCCGTCCTGCGTGGTCTTGGAGCTTTCGATACTCAGGTGCTGTATTTGACGACCCTCACTCGCATCAGGCCGAAGGCGACCGGTGTGCACAGCTCCTGGCGAGCGATCGGGACGCGGGGCGCCGACTGGGGTCTGGTCGGCGGGCTGCCGGTGGCTACCGCGGGGCGGATCATCGCTGACCTGGCGCGCGCCCGTGTCGACGACGCCGAGCAAGGCGCGGTGATCGCCGACGCGGTGAAGTTCAGAGTCATCACCGTGGACGAGGCGGCGGCGCGGTTGCAGCCCTTCGCGGCGCGGTGGAACGAACAGGACGGACTGGCACTTGCACAGCGCTTCACGACGGCGGCTGGCCGCACCTTGACCCGCCAGCCGCGCTGAACACTGCGGGCGGGCTTCCATGCGCAGTCACGCCTTCCGAGAGATCTATGCAACGGCGTCCGAGACGGATGTTGAAGGGGTCGACGCGGGTGAACCGGCACCGCTATCTGGCTGGCGGGGCGAGGAATCCTACGCGCTTTGAAGGATTCACTCATAGCCTTCTGCCCTTCCGATTCTAGGCCGGCGCCGGATCGCGGCAAGGCCACCGGCGGCGCTGCGCTTGGCCTGCGGCGCGAAAACTCCTGCGCGACTTCCTCGCTGCGCTCGGGCGCAGAACTTTTCGCCCGGGACCTTGCCGCTCCTCCGGACGCTTCGGCCTTCCTCTCCAGTGCCAGAAGGCAAAAAGAACGGGCGGCATCCCAGAACGCCCGGTAGCGCAGAAAGGGCACGTCCATGACCGATATGGTCACCACCACTTCCACCACCACCGACACCCACGAGGAAGGCACTCTCGAGCATCTCGACCCGCAGCACCTGGTGCTCGAACTCAACGTCCGATCCGACGCCGGGCTGACCGACGATTTCCTCGCCAGTATCACCGAACACGGGGTCCTGGTCCCGATCGTCGCCGTCCGGACCCCCGACGGCACCACCCTGGTGCGGGCGGGCCAGCGCCGCACCCTCGCCGCACCCTCGCCGCGCGCAAAGCCGGGCTGGCCACAGTGCCGGTATACGTGCGGCCGCTGGCCGCCGGCGGCGACACGGCAGCACTGATCGATCGGGTCGCCGAGCAGATCGTGGAGAACGACCAGCGCCGGGCACTGACCGAAGCTCAGCGGCTCAACGGGATTCAACAGCTCCTCGACGCCGGTGTCACCCCGACGAAGGTGGCCCAGAAGCTCGCCGTGAAGAAGAACTTCATCAAGGACGTCCAGGTGGTGAGCACCTCCGGCGCGGCCCGTGCCGCCGTCGAAACCGGGCAGCTCAGCCTCACCGAGGCCGCCGCGCTGGCCGAGTTCATTGTTATGTGGACACTCTCGCACGACGTCGCTGTGAAGGCCGCCCGACCTGTGTCCGTCACACGATTTATCCACAGATCACCGGTTATCCCCAACCTCACTCCGTTGGCCCGCAGTCCGTTGGTCAGCGTCAGCCCGTCGTGGTGCGGTGACATGGTGAAGGTGTGTGCTGACCGTGCGGATGGCGTCGTCCGATCCGTTCGCCTGCTTGATGGTGCCGACGCCCCGGTCGAAGCCGTGTGCCGATACCTCGAGTACGTCCAAGAGACGGGCGGCAGCCCGAACACCGCTCTCGCCTACGCCTACGACCTCCGCTACCTGTTCGATTTCCTCAACGAGCGGCAACTGGACTGGACGGAGTTCGGACCGTCGGTCGCCTTCGATCTGCTGAGTTGGCTTCGTCGCCGCCCTCTCAGACACAGTGCGCCACGATCCGGACGACCAATGATTCAATCGACCGAGCGGGTGCTGGCACCGAGCACGGTGGCACGCGCACTCGCGGCCGTGTCGAGCTTCTATGAATGGGCCGTAGCGACTGAGCGATTCGCGGGTGAGAATCCCCTACAACGCCGCCGCGACCTCGCGCTGATCCGAGTCGCCGAACGGCATCAGCCGTTCGCGGGCGCGGCGAGTCGCCAGCTACCGACTCGCCGCGCAGTGCGAGTCCGCGTGCCGTCCAGACTCCCTCGACCGATGAGAGACGCCGATATCAATGCCCTGTTGGAGAGTATCTCTACTGCAAGGGATCTCGCGATCGTACTGCTGATGCTCGACGGAGGCTTGCGGCCTGGCGAGGTGTTGGGACTGCACCTTGAGGACATTGAATACGGCCGACGCCGCGTGACCATTCGCAAGCGAGACGATCACCCGCGAGGGGCCAGGCAGAAGTCTCATCTTGAGCGGGTCGTCGACCTCCTCGAAGCACGCACCCTCGATGCCGTCAACCGGTATGTGATGCACGAGCGCCCACCGGAGGCAAACACGGTGTTCGTCTTCGTGGTGGGCGGTCGCAGCGGGCGACGAACTCAGCCACTGTCTTACACCGCACTCGTACGGATGTTCTCCCGACGACTCGACAAGTTGAACATCCGGACGGCGGACACGACCCCGCACGCATTGCGGCACACCCATGCCACGGCCATGTGGGAGGCCGGAATGCGTGAACTTTCACTCCAGCAGCGCTTGGGGCACGCGAGCCCCGAATCAACACGCATCTACACGCGAGTCACAGACGCGCAGGTCCGTGCGGAATACGACGCGGCGCTGAGGTTCGAGAAATGACCTCTACCTCCGCCAGTTCGCCTGCGCGAGAACGTCACAGCAAGCGGGTTCATGCGCCGGTGCGAGAGTACAAAGCCTGGCTTGACGACAACGTGTCGCATCCTGCCGGCCGGTGGGAGAAGATGTCCGGGTACCGGAACTTCGTCGGACAGTTTCCCAACCTTGCCGACTGGTTTGATGCTCCTCTCCACCGGAGACTCGGATTGGTCGGGGGTCTCGACGAAGCACGGCAACGGATGAAGATGCAGCAAGCAGGCGGTTACCTCGCGTATCTCTCGCTGGTCAAGGGTGTTCCGCTCGATTACGACTACCTGCTCGCCCGGCAGTTCACAAGACTCTTCGATGACGCCGGTGGCGGCGGCGGGTTGCGAGTGAATCGGGCCACCTTGGAATCGTGGGTGCGCCGACTGGTTGAACTGGGTTATGCGGAGGCTAGCGCACGCGCACACATCACCTGGGCTGTGACGCGGATCCTGCTTCGTCGAGGGGACCCCAATCTCGACGCGATCTCCGTGTCAGATGTGTTCGAGTTGGCGGGGGCCATCCGTCGCTTCGGCGCTCGGCAAGATTTTGCCGTTCTCCGGGCCGCACAGCGCCCTGGCGTCCAGCTCTCCGCAGGGGCCGCCGAGGGGTACATCAAGAATCATCTCAACAAGGTTCACGCCACTCACGTTCTGCTGTACAACATCGGCCAGGTCACCGAACGACCAACGACGGGAACGACTTCGCAAGCTAGGAGCTGGAGCGATCAGTTCCTTCCGGAGCCCTGCCCCGTGCCGATCCGACAAGCCGTCGAGAGATACTTACGGCTGCGGCTCGATGCGAATCTCGACCGTCCTCAGACTGTCCGTCTGACGCGAGAGAGTCTGCGCCGTTTTATCAACTGGCTTTGTGATCAGCATCCTCAGATCGACAACCTGTCGAAGGTCGACCGATCGATAGCGGAGGGCTATTTGAAATGGCTGCCGACCTATCTCAGCAAGAACACGGACAAACCACTGGCAGTGACCACAGTGAAACGTGAGATAAACGCTGTCGCTGCGTTCTGCCGTGACACGGCGGTGTGGGGATGGGCAGACGTCCCGGGAAAGCCGCTGTTCACCGTCCGGGACGCACCCCGTCGGAAGGAACCCGTTCCGCGATACCTACCCGCCCACGAACTCGACGCGGTCGCCACCGCCATCACCCAGCTCCAGGATCCGCACCAGAAAGCCGCGCTCCTGCTGGTTCGATGGTCCGGCGCGCGTCGAGACGAAATCCGGCGTCTGACCATCGACTGCCTCGACACGTACTCCGACGGCCACCCGCGGCTTCGGATCCCAGTAGGCAAGGGTCACTCCGAGCCGATCATCCCACTGCATCCCGAAGCTGCTGAAGCTCTGGGTTACGTCGTCGACCTAGCGCGCTCCCAGAAGGCCATCGCCCGTCGCGACCAATCAGTTGGCCAAGACGTACATCACGTCTTCGTTCGCCGCGGGAAGATACTCTCGGCGACAACGCTTTTCGACAAACCGCTGCGCGATATCTGCTTCAGGTTGGGCCTGGTAACCGCGGATAATCTTCCTGCAGTCAGCGCTCACAGGTTCCGGCATACCGTCGGAACGCAATTGGCTGAAGGGGGCGCGCGGATCCAAACGATCATGGCGGTACTCGGCCACCGAAGCGCCAACATGGCGATGGTCTATGCGCGTATCTCCGACCCCGAGGTACGCCGTCAATACGAGAAGGCCATCGCAAGTGGGCAGCGAATCGCCGGCCCCGCCGCCGATGCAATCCTCAACGGCACGCTCGACGGCGAAGCCGTCCATTGGCTACAGACGAACTTCCTCAAGACCCAGTTGGAACTGGGCCATTGTCTCCGTCTGCCCGCTGAGGGACCGTGCGAGTGCGATCTCGCTCTGAACTGTTCGAAGTTCCTGACGACCAGCGACTATGCTCCGCGGATACGCTCGCGCCTGGAGACCGAACAGCTGCTCATCGAAGATGCGCGCACCCGAGGCTGGGAACGCGAAGTCGAGCGACACGAAGCCACCAGCCGTCGGCTCAGGCAGCTCCTGACGGAGATCGAGCCGTCCGGAGGCCTGTGCAACGCTGATGCGAACTCCGGTGCGCCACATACGCCCGCTCGTCTACGGTCCTCAATTGACTAGGGCATTTCCTCGGAATGTCGATGCTCTCGACTGCCGAGAGCCGGCGGATGGACAGGTCGATCGCCGTATTCAGCGAACTCTGTGTCCGGGATATGCCGTGTCGGCCAGGCCGCAGTTGGGCCGAGAATGCGAACATCGTAGAACTGGTGCCGAGCCCCGCTGTGGCTTGCTCGGCGTGCTGCTTAGCTACGGGGGTTGCATGTCGAGGACTCGTCTCCAGAAATTGGAGATCCAGCGCTTCCGCGCGCTTGTGGATGTCGACGTCGAATTCGGCGATCACATCACGGTCGTCTGCGGCAAGAACGGAACATCCAAGTCGTCGATCCTGGGTGTGGCGGCGCAAATCTTCAGCTTCGACAAAGACTACGTGCAAAACACGGCGCTGTCGTTCGAACAAATTGCAGGCGGTTCGTTTAAGTCCCAGTACAGCGAGCATTTTCGCATGTCGGAAACGTTCGACGTCCCAGGTTCGATGACGGTCAACATCGAACTACACGACGGGTACACCGACCAGGCCGCGTCGGCTCGTCTTGAGCTGATGAAAAGGCAATCCAAGCCTCGGCCAGTCGTCAGGAACAACAGTACGGCGTCGGGCAACAAGAGCCGTAACTTCACGCATCCGGTGATCTTCCTAAGCTTAAAACGGCTTTATCCCATAGCCGCGCGCGGCGATTACAACGTTGGCAGCTTCGCCTACCTGGATCAGCACATGTCTGAATTCCTTAGTATGACCAACGAGGTTCTTAATCAGACGTCGAGCAAGGCGACCGGTACCGAGGGAACTATCACCTCGGCGGTGGCGCACGGCGTTGACTACGACCAGGAATCCGTTTCGGCCGGCGAAGACAATGCGGGCCAGATCATGCTCGCGCTGATGTCGTTCAGAAAGTTAAAGGAAGAGTACTCGGATTATAAAGGCGGCCTGCTTCTCATCGACGAAGCCGACGCCGGCCTCTTTCCGACCGCGCAGATCAACCTATGGAAGGTGTTGGCCCGTGAGTGCGCGAGTCTGAATCTCCAAGTCATCATGACGTCGCATTCGCCGACACTTATCGAGCATGCGTTTGAGCAGAGCCAGCAGTTTCAGCGGCGATTCCGCACGATCTATTTAAGTGACACTTTCGGCGCGGTACAGGTCATGCAGAACTGGTCGTGGTTGCAGATCAGCGCAGACATTAACACCAAAACGATCGCCACCTCGCCCGGAACGGCTCTGCCGCGGATTCGCGTTTATTTCGAAGACCGAGAGGCGGCTGACTTCTTCGCCACCTTGATGTACCGGCAGCCGATGAGGAAGTGCACCATTCCTTTGCCGGACATCACGTTGGGGTGCTCGAACTACCTGCAGCTCATCAGCAAGGACATTCCGGAATTCTCGCAGCAGAGCATCGTGTGCCTCGACGGTGACCAAGCTGGCCCCACACCGAAGACCGTCGTCCTGCTACCCGGCGACCTGCCACCCGACCAGCTGATCTTCGAGCACCTCTACAACCTGGGGCCCGATCACGACTTCTGGAAGAACGACCGGCAGTTCACCAGGAACGTGTTTACGAACGCAGCCCGCGAGATCCTCAACGAGTTCCAAGTCACCGGAGACGTAGTCGACGTGGCGCAGCGGGTGAAGGACTACCAAGGGACGAAGAAGCCACGTGAGGTGTTCAAGCGCTTCTACAAGAGCGAGGAGATGCAGGAGGTCCTTGCCTCCGGAACTAAGCCCTATAATCCGTGGAGGCACTGGATGGAGACACATCCAGCCGAGACGAACGACTTCCTCGATCGGATGCATGTTGCGTTGCTCGGGGTCATGCGAAAGGGGTACGGCGTCGACGCCGCGAAGCTGCAGGGCCTGGACGTCAAGCACAAGAAGACGTGAGTCATGTACTCCAAAAGACTGTATAGCCCACTGCGCTATCCGGGAGGCAAGGCAACGTTCGGGCCGTTCATGGCCGACGTTATGGATGCCAACAACCTCACAGGTGGCCATTACCTCGAGCCCTACGCCGGCGGCGCTGGCGTAGCACTAGACCTTCTGTTCAACGGGTACGCCAGTCACGTTCACATTAACGACGCCGACCCGGCCGTGCATGCTTTCTGGATAGCGGCCACTCGCCACGCCCCACAGCTTCTAGACCTCCTCGACACAACACCTATCACCATTGACGAGTGGTTCAAATGGCGTTCGGTTCTCTACGACGCCGATACGCGCAGCACCGTTGAGCGAGGCTTCGCCATGCTGTTCATGAACCGCACGAACCGCTCGGGGATACTGACGGCAGGTGTCATCGGGGGGAAGAACCAGGCGGGAACCTACAAGCTGGATGCCCGTTTCAAGAAGGAGGTGATCGCTGCTCGGCTTAGCGCAATCGCAGAACGTGCAGCGGACATTTCGGTGCATTGTCAGGACTCGCTGTATTTGTTGAAGGACTGTTCACAGTTCCTGCCGCGCAAGTCGCTGATCTATCTCGACCCTCCGTACTACGTCAAGGGAAAGCAGCTGTATCGCAACTTCTACGAACATGACGATCACGTTGCCGTCGCTGCGCAGCTGCAGAGATCGAGGTTCAAATGGCCGTGGGTAGTGTCCTACGACGACGTTCAGCCGATCCGCGATATGTACGCCGAAAGCGCTGGGCTGACCTACGGTCTCAACTACACGGCGCAACAGCGCTACGTGGGAAACGAAATCATGTTTTTTAGCAACAAGCTTCGCATCCCAGAGTCAGCGTTGGCCTAGCGCTCGTATCTGAGGCAGTTGGGCGACGGGCCAAGGCTGTGCTAACTAGCGATGGAGCAGACAAATGACCGCTGTATCCGGCCATCCCGCTGTCGAAGATTGCCTGTTCCATTACACGTCTGCCGTTGGCCTCACTGGCATTCTCAAGCAGCAGTGCATCCGCGCCACAGATTCTGCTTTCCTCAACGATTCGTTGGAAATTAGCTTCGGAGCCATCGCCGTCCAGCGCCACCTTGACAACTGGATCCGGGAGATCGAGCTAACCCCGCCAACTTCAGGCTCAGACGAGTGGCATCGGTTGCAGCATCTCTACGCAGTAGTCGACATACTCGAGAAGTTCAACGACGTCGAAGAGTGCGCGCCCACGACCGTCCCCACACAGCTCCTAGACGGAGCCACGTACGTAGCGTGCTTCACCGAGCAACCGGACCAACTCAGTCAATGGCGTGGGTACGGAGGGCAGGGATACTCGATAGGCTTTACTCGAGACGGTCTGGACGGGAAGCTCATCGTTGACGGTTTACCGTCGACCCTCTCACCATCTTCGATAACGCGAGTTATGTATGGCAAATCACTGCATTTTCATCCGATGAATCACGCAGCAATCGTGTGACTCTCGCCTACCGACCCGGTACCCATGGATGAAACAGCCTGGACACCAGGGGTTTTCGGTGGATGCGAACGAGTAT
>JAHFVD010000070.1 GCA_023264735.1 Mycobacterium sp.
CAGTTCTGCCCGGAGCGCCGGAACACCGGATCAACGAGGGTGCGATGGACTCGTCGCTATGGCGGACGACCACCATTGCTCGCGACCTGGAGCTCACTCGCTACGGCTTGTGCGAACTCGAAATCGATACGCCTTACGCGTTCCTCGACAGCGACGGCAGCTCGCTGTGCATCCACCGGGATCCGGTGCGCACCGCCGAGGAGGTTGGCCGGTTCAACCGGGCGGACGGCCGCGCTTACCTGGAACTGGCCAACGCGCTCGAGGCGGCGATGAACATCGCAGTGCCGTATATGAACAGCAATCCGTTGCGCCCGGATCTGCCCGAGATCGCCAGCGGAGCGTTCCGATCCGCACGGCACCCCCGGCGATTCGGGCCGCTGACTGAGTTCTTGACTACGTCCCAGGCGGAGTTCATCGACAGCCGCTTCTCTGATCATCGCATCAAATCCCTGTTGGCAGCCGTTCCGTGCTTCGCGCCGATCGGTGCGGATGGGACTGCCTGGGTCCTCATCTATTTCGGGCTCATCCACCGCGTCGGGGTCGGTCGATTCCAGGGCGGCACCGGCGCGATCACTGACGCGCTGGCCCGTTGCTTTGCCGACGCAGGCGGATCGATCAAGCTCGATGCCGCGGTCGAATCGATCGTGGTTCGCGGCGGCCGAGCCTGCGGCGTCCAGCTGGAATCCGGCGAGCAGCTCTACGCGCGCAATGTGGTGACCACCAACAATGCGGCAACGGTGCTTGGTCGATGGCTACCCGACGGTGCGCTGCCGGATCGCCTCGCCGAGCGAGTGCCCTATATCCCGACCTCGTCCACGCACGCCTCCTCCTTCAAGATCGACGTCGCATTGAGCGGTCGCGTCGCGCTGTCGAATCATCAAATCAATCGTCACGACGACGTCGACCTACGGCGACCGGCTCTGTGCCTGACCACTTTCGACGACCACGTGGCCGCGTGGAGTGCCTGCGCCCGCGGTGCCGTCGCTGATCCACTGCCCGGTTTCGCGATCCTTCCGACCGGGATGGATCCGTCACAAGCACCCGACGGTCAGGACACCTTCTGGTTCTGGTCCGGAATTGCGCCGGCGCACCCAGTCCGGCCCTGGCCGGAGCTCGCCGGCCCGACCGCGGAGAGCGTCCTCGGTGATGTCGCGAAATACCTCGACGGGCTCGACAAACTCGAGATCGACCGCCGCGTAATGACACCCGAAGACATCGAAGCCCGGTTCCGCGCGCCTGACGGCAACGTCTATCACGTCGATCCGGTCGCCACCCGCTTCGGCCCGCTTCGACCACTGCGCGGCGCCGCCGGTTATCGCACGCCTGTCGAGGGACTGTTCCTCAGCGGCGCCAGCACCCATCCCAGCGCGGGGATCTGCGGCATACCCGGCCAACAGGCTGCCCGCGCGGTCCTACGTGGGCAGAAGGGCCGGATGTCTCTGCGCCGCAGGCTGTCCCGATGAGTGCGATGCGGATCGCGGAGGCCGCTACGGCTCCCGATGACGAGGTCAGGCGAGGCCATATCCCGGGTGAGGCCGGGATCTGGATCTTCATCCTGGGCGACATGGGAGTATTCGCTGTTCTGTTCGGGACCTTCCTGGTGTATCGCGGCAAGGACGTCGCACTGTTCGATAGCTCCCAGTTGCACCTCAATACCACCTTCGGCCTCATCAATACGCTCCTGCTGCTGGTGAGCTCGATGCTGGTGGTGCTGGCGGTATCCGCAGTTCGCCGGGGAACGCCCCGGCCCGCGCCACTGCTCATCGCCGGGGCAATCGGGTGTGGGGTCGCGTTCTCGGTCCTCAAGGTCGTCGAGTACGTCGACAAGATCGACGCCGGGATCACGCCCCAGACGAACACGTTCTACATGTTCTATTTCCTCCTGACCGGGTTGCATTGGTTCCATCTCATTCTCGGCTTGGCGGTGCTCAGCTATCTGCTTGTTTCCGCCCGCCGGAAACGCCACGATGCGCGCCAACTCGCATGGTTCGAAGGCGGCGGCTGTTTCTGGCACATGGTCGACCTGCTCTGGATCGCGCTGTTTCCCCTTATCTACCTTCTGAATTGAGAGAACCGATGGACACGATCGCACCCCTGCTGCGAACACGAACCAGCATTGTCTGGCTCGTTCTGATCCTCGCGACGCTGTTGACCTGGTCCCTGGGCGGTCGTCACCACACCCCGGGTATCGGCGGCGGGAGTTCGCTCGCCGGGTTCAGCATCCTGCTCATCGCCTTCATCAAGATCCGTTTCATCGGACTGTATTTCATGGAGTTGCGCCACGCCCCCATAGCACTCCGCGGCGCCTTCGAAGCCTATTGCGTCGTGACCTGCGGCGTCCTCGTCGTCATCTTCGGAATGTCCCAGCACATCGTTTGAAATCTCTTCTGCGAGAAAGGCACGCCATGTCCACCACCTATCCTGCCCCCAGCACCGAGGAGGCTTCCCCGGCCGCAGCCGCGATCCGGCGCAGAGTGCACTACGCCTGCATCTGGGCCTGGCCGATCGCCATCATCGGTTTCGGAATTCCGTTCGTGTTCCTCGCCGGGTTCTTCCCGCCCCCGTCGCCGGGAGCGAGCGCTGCCGATATCGCGAAGTTCTACCTCGATAATCAGGCCTCGATCCGGATCGGGTTGATCGGAGCGCTGTTCGCATCGAGCTTTCTGCTGCCGTTCTACACCGTCATCTCGAAAGAGATGCGCAAGATCGAGGGTCGCGGCGCACTGCTGGCGCCGATTCAGTTCGGCGGAGCAGTCGTTCTCGTCGCCTTCTTCCAGATCATCTGCCTGTTCTGGCTATTGGCGAGTTTCCGGCCCGATATCAGCCCGGAGATCATCCGTGGTTTCAACGACTACGGGTGGCTGGTGTGGACCATGTTGATCCCCACCTACTCCATGCAATACGTCTGCATGGCGATCGCCGCCTTCATGGATACCCGGCCGAACCCCACCTGGCCTCGCTGGGCTGCGTACATGAACTTGTGGGTCGCCACGATCGGCGCCGGCGGCGTCGCCGCCGTCTTCTTCAAGTCGGGGCCGTTCTCCTGGGATGGCATCGTCGGGATTTGGCTGCCGACGATATTTTTCGCGGTCGGTATGACGGTGAACACCGTGTTGCTTTATCGCCGGGCCAAGATCGACTTCGCGACAGGCTAGGGTCACGTGGCATGGCCGCAGTGAAAGCCACCGCCAGTGTTCGAGGTCGGGGACGACAGCTGCTGCTGACTGCTGCGCGTGACATCTTCGCCGAGCGTGGCTACAAGGGCACTTCCACGCGCGACGTCGCCGAACGTGCCGGGGTGTCGGAGGTGATGATCTTCCGTCACTTCGGCACGAAGGCAAACCTCTTTCAAGAAGCGGTCGTGGCCCCGTTCACCTCGTTCATCGAGAACTACTTGGCTGACTACCGCAGCCGCGAACACGGCGTACGCAGCCCCTATGAAGAAGGTCTCGACCTGTACACGGGCCTGTTCGAGGTCCTGAACGGCGAGCGTGAAGTTCTTCTCGCGCTGATGGCGGCCCGCCAATTCGACGACCTCCCACTGGAGGCGGCCCAACAAGTGGATCAGGCCTTCGCCGAGGTGCTCACCGTCATCGAGCAGGTTGTCGGAACCGAAGCGGTCGAACGGGGATTTTCCGGCTTCGACTTGGGGCCGACGGTGCGGGCGATGTTCGCGATGGTGTTATCTGTCGCTCTGCACGGCGACTGGATGGGACTGCACGAGGACGCGGCCTACCGGCAGGTCATCGAGGCGATGACGACCCTCACCGTTCGCGGCCTTCAGGTGCCCGAGGCCTGATTCACGCGCGGGCCCAGCCTTACCTGGAGCGAGTGCCGTCGAGCGGACATCTAACCGATGCCACCGTCACACGCAAGCCGCTCGGTCATTCTCCGTACATTCTGACAAAGCCTTCCCGGCGGTATGCCAAGTCCGCCGCGCGTTGCTCTGGTGTGGCGGTGGCGGTCCCGTCGGGAAGGTATGCCATGACTTCGTCGAACGGGACCTTCCGCACCGTCGGTACGATGTTCTCTCGGGTGAAGTAATTACGAAAGAACATCTCGCCGTCGTTGTGGCCCGTCGTATCCAACCAGTTGGCTACTCCTGGGTCGCGGAGCGACAGGACGAACCGGTACCCGCCATCGGCGTCTCGCACGGCCTGAGCGTTGTTGAGCGAAGTCTGATAGCGGCTGAATGGTAATGCGCGCGACCAGGTGTCGCCGAGCATGAGCCCCCAATACGGGCTATCAGGCGCCTCGTTCATCTCGACTATCAGCGCATCGTCGTCCTCAATGGAGAACACACCCTGTGCGTAGCGACTGAACGAACTTCCGCCGACGAAGGTCAGGCCCGGTTGCAGTGACATGGTATTGACCTGTCCATGTGAACCAGCCATGGCGAAATCGTAGATCCCAATCGTGAACTCACGGATATAGATCCGCATCAACATCTCGGCTCGATGGATTCGTCTGGCCATGTCATCTTCGCTGAACTCCTCAGCCTCCGAGTACGCGCGGGAGACGGGATCCACGTGCTCGATCCGGTATTCACCGATGTCCTCGTTGCCGTACTTGGTGATCTGCGTCCGGATGTAGACGAAGTTCCAGTCGGAGTCCGAATCGAGCGGAATCCAGTTCCGCGCCTTCTTCGGTCCGCCGAGGATGATTTGGTAGGTGCCATCCCGCGCGATGTCTGCAATCTCGTTGAGATCGTGCATACCGACTGTCCTGCTGCCTGCCATGCCCAGTGATTCGTTGCAGACCTGAATCAACAAAAGGTCGTTCTCCCCCCGGCGACCGCTCAGCCGATACGTGCGGGCGCCGTCGAGGTACATCAAGCCGTAGTGCCAATCTGGCCCGACCAACCCAAGTGAGAACATGTCGTCATGCCACCCGGTGTTGGTGTGGATTCGGGGGGTGGCCAGCCGTGGCGCGACGGTCATGCAGTAAGCGATGGCCTGAACCTCCAGCATGATGTGAAACGCCTTCGCCCGATACCGCGTGTTGAGAAACATCGAGCTCTTCTCGAGCGAGTACCTGAGCTCATCTACGGCGGAATGGTAACTCTCCCAAGCTCGCCGGAGCTCCGGACTCGCCTGGGCGGGTTTGGCAGTGAGTGATGCAGGCGGCGCCTCCATCAGTTGCTGCCTCACCTTGCTACTTTCGTTTTCCGATACGTCGAACTTGGCGGCATTCGTGACGTCATCGGATGGCATTTGGTCATCACGCGTTGACATGAAGCAATCTCCCAATTGAGGACGGACGTGGACCCTATGTCGAGGGAGTCACTGTCTGTCAGTTGTGACAGAGAGCGCTACCTGAGATAGGTTGGACGGATGGCTGACCTCGCCGCGACACTGCGCGACCAGCGCCGGCAGACGGCGATGAGTGAAATTGCCAATGTCGCGCTAAAGCTATTTTTGGACAAAGGCTTCGGCGAAACCAGCGTCGACGACATCGCCGCGGCGGCCGGATGCTCACCACGCACTTTCTACCGCTATTTCGGCACCAAGGAAGATGTGATGTTTCATGATCTTCCTGCGATGATTGACCGCCTCGATGAAATCCTCGAGGAGCACCTGGCCAACGGTCTGCCGTATTGGGACGCAATCACCGAGTCGCTGGTCGCTTTGGTGGGCCGGTTCGATCAAGCCACTCCGACGACGGTAGTCGCGCGGATGAACCTCTGGATGACAGAACCCCCGTTGCAAACGCGTTACATCCAGTACGTCGTAGCTGCAGAGTCGAAGGTTCGTGATCGACTGAGCAACTATCTGGAACCGGGCTCCGACTTGGGCGCGCTCATGGCAGTGGTAGCCATCGGCGCTTATCGGGTAACGATATTCACGCATTCGCTGCTCACTCCCGACGAGCTGTCAAGCCATTTGCGGCGATCGTTGGGCGTCGTCGGCGTCGCATTTGCCAACGAGTCGAAACGCCGACGATCAGGTCGCTGAGCATTTACGGCACCGGTGTCGCGCCACGCAGTCCAGTGCCGCCCACTTCGCTCGAACTTTCAGCAAGTTGCGATTCTTGTTGATCGGCCTCTGCTTCTCGATTGATCGATTTGACGGTGTATACCAACATGATGATTATCCAAGCCCCATAGATCGCGAACGGTATCCAGTACGGGAAGATGCCGTTCCAACACCATGGCCCCGACTTGAAGAACGGGATCACGTTGTCGGGCACGAAGCTGAGCGCGACGAAGATGTTGAAGTATCCGAGCCATCGCGGGTACACCGGCTGCGGGCCACCGTCGACCAGGATCGCCACTCCGATGGCGATGAGCCAGGCGGTGAAAGCGACATAGGAAAAGACGAATGTCATCCAACCGAGATCGTTGAGGAGCAGGATCTGGCTCGCGTCCCGCTCTGGCCGAAACGCCGCCGTCTGCCAAAACACCCACGGGATGACGAAAATGAGCGAACCGGCCGCGAAGGAGGCAATTTGGGTATAGGTGAGCACCGGCGGCGAGTTCTCGATTCGACGCGTCTGCGCGGCGATCGCTGCCCCGAACGGTAGGAACACGATCACGCCCAGGAACGACAGCGCGAGTCCGAGTCGGATCGCACCGGTGTCTGTGCGGTATTGCTGGGCTACCTGCTCCGCCGTCCTTGAGGGGGGGATCGGCGCGATGAAGCCGGAGTAGGTGAGACCACCGAATAGCAATAGCACCATCGGGACGGCGCACCAGATGCATGCCAGCCGCAACTGACGGTTGATTCGTCTCTTCGCATGCACGTTGTCGTTCATGTGCCGGTCCTTCCTGAACGGATTGATGTGAATGTGACGTGTTACTCGACGGGCACGTCGAAGCGCTCCTGATAGCGAGCAAACGCTTCCCGTACTCGGGCGACCGCCGCGTCCGAGCCAATGTCGAATTGATGCGCGGGCCTGTTATCGCGCGGGTTCTCCTTCATGAATCGACTCATTGCCTCGCGTCCACTGTCTGTCAGCTCGATGCCAAAGTGGTCATACATCTTGCCTACCTGGCCAACTGGATCGGCGACCAAGTCGTGGAACAGCACATGCGCGATCTGATCCTGCGGAATCGCTCCGGAATCGAGGTGATCGATCACCGCGTTGAATCGTCCGGCCGCGAGGTCGGGGTCGGTCATGTACGCAAGCGAGACTGCGCTGAAGGGGTGATCGGACCGGCCCCATTGAATTGTCCCGACCACACTCACCAACGATGCGAGTGCCCGTACCGGGTCGCGGTGGGGCCAGATGAAGCATGCATCCGGAAATACTTTGAGCAGCTCGGACATTCGGTCGAGATGCATGGGGTCCTTGAGTACCCAATGCTTACGCGGGTTCTTCCATTGCAGGAGCTTGAGGACTCGTTCCAACCAGCGCAGCGCCGGCTCGACCGGCTGTTGGAAGATGTATGCGTCATAACTCGGGACCTGGCCCATGCAATCGAGCCACGTCGGCGACATAAAATTCATCGCCATCGTGACGTTGTCCTCCATGGGTATCGTCCCCGCAAACTCGTGCATGGCGGCGAAGGTAGGAGTGACGCGGTTCCACTGATCGATCAGCTTGTGTGCCTTCTCGATTCGCGCATCGGTCTGGTAGGTGGCGGACTCGGGTGGCGGGCACGGGAGGACCAATTCCCAATGCAACGGCGCGCCGTTGTCGGGATGTGAGTTGAGCAGATTTTGCAGGAGCGTGGTTCCTGAGCGTCCCTGTCCGACGATGATGAGCGGCTGGGTGATCTGCTCGTCAGCAATCTCGGGATGACGCGTGTAGGTCTCCTCGATTTGCAGTCGCGCTTCGAGCAATTGAAGGATTTCGGATCGCGTTCGTATCCGACCCATCAGGTTCAGCTGGGCCTCTTCGTTCAGCGATTTGAGGAAGACTCGGAACGGTTCGCGCCAGTCGTCGGCGCCGAAATCGGATAGGCCGGTGGATTCCATCGCGGAGTTCAGCAAAGACGCTTCATCGAGCGGTACGACCTGCTCGGCCTCCATGCAACAGCCCTCTTCGTTGATCCGCTGCACCCATTCCGGGCGCTGCGGCGGCTGCCACTCGAGCCGGTGGTCGGCCTGCTCGGACGGCCGTTCCTGAATCACGTTGTGATCGGTCATATCTCGTGCCTCCGGTTGAATGATTCAAGTCGTTCTGACAGCTGGTTTTCTCGCTCCGTGGGGGTGACCCACTTCGTCTCCGCAGGCAACACCTTTTCGAGGTCCGCCAACTTCACGACTTGCGACTTTTGCGATGGACTTCTGCCTGGACCCTCAACGCCCAGCGGTAGCAGCTGCCAGCGTTGGAGGAACATGGTGTGGTGCAGTCCCTCGGTGTCGATCCAGTTGTGCACCCCCGGGTCCTGCATGGAGATGACAAGAGTGTGGGTGCCATCGTGATTGGGCACCGCCTGGTCGTTGTTCAGGCTGCTGGTATGGCTCCAATATTCGCCACTCATCAGCCACCAGTCGTACAGCGTGAACACCCAGTAGTCGGAGCCCTTCGAACCGAGGGTGAGGACGAACGCCTCGTCATCGTTGAGGTCGACGCGCCCGCGCAAGGCCAACTGCGTCGGCATTCCGCCGAAGTTTGAAGTCACTTCGGGGCCCTTGACTGTGTTGGGCTCGAGATAGCCGATCATCATCCGGAACCAGAAGTTGAACGGCACGTCGTCGATGATGGTTCGGAACGCGATCTCAACCTGTTCGTCGACGCTCAGCGGTGCCGCCGTCGGTGGGTCGAGCCGCAGTACGCGGTAGGCATTTGGACGTTGGTTCCAGTCTTTTCGGCTGTCACGAATGAACAGTCGTTTCGAATCGGGAGTCAGCTGAAGATGGTTGGGCCGACCATCAGCCGGATGCCGGTCCATAGTGATGACGAAGGTCCCGTCATCGGAGACCCGGATTTGTCGCCAGTTCAGTCCGCAGACGTTGTGCGCCTGAGAATGGTTGCTCGTGATGTAGAAGTTGACATCCTCGATCTGCGGCTCCTGGACCTTGCCGTGCAGTTCCATCCGCGAATCGACGTTCACCGGAACAAAGCTGTAGTGATTGTCCGGATTCTCGGCCGTTCCCAAACCCCGACATCCGGGTACCGCCATACCCAGCCAGTTGTGCGGAGGTCCATAACCGTGGCCCAGTACTTTCGGATAGTTCGCGTCGTAGTTCAGCGCGAGCAAAAGGTAGTGGTAGGTCCACTCCCGCATCTTGGCGTCGATACCCTCGAGCGCCTCGGCGGGAGCGTTGGCACCGTACTTGCCTCCGAGGATCCTGAACATCTCCTCGGCGCGTGCCCCGGCCGCGCGAATCCGGTCGGTTGTCATCAACTCCAGCGCGAGCGCCTCCAGGTCGCGTTGATCCGCGGTCGCGGTCGCGTTCACCTTGGACAGGAAAAACGAGTCGTCGTCGAACAAGTCGCTCGACGCTGGCGTAACGCTGTGTTTGAGCGGTCGCATCGCCGTCCTTCGAATCGGGGAGGCCCTGTGATGTGGGAGGCCGCCGCGTCAGTTGCCGCAACTCTAGGCAGAGTGCGCCATTGCTGTCAATGACTGCCACCGTGTTGTCAATAGCTGCCACAGCGGATCGGCGAGTTCGCGCTCTACGACGAACGCGAGCGTGTCGCCGAATTGCATTTATCCAGTCCGGTTGTATGCCCTAGGCGATGCGCAAGTCGTAGCTGCACAGCATCTTTAGAAGGCGCTGACTGCTGGCGACCGCGGGGCGACCCACCCGTTCCGGGCCCGCCAATTGCAAGTCATCGATGCGATGACGACGCCGACGGTGCGTGGTCTTCAGGTACCAGAGGGCTGATTCAGCGCGGGCCCAGCACCTACCTGGACCGAGTGCCGTCGAGCATTACTGCCAGCAGGGTTTCGATGACCTGGCGGTGGCTCCAGGTGCCGTCCGGGCGAAACCATTCGACGACTGAGTCGGTCATGCCGAACGCGAGGTGGACCATCAAGTTGGCATCGAGATCCGTTCGCAGCTTGCCGTTGGCCTGTGCTTGGTGGACCAGATCCGACACCACATCTTCGAACTTCCGAATCTCGTCGATCGCCCACTGCTCGGTCGGATTGTTACCCCGTGTCCGATGCAGCAGGGTCATCTCGGGCTGAAGCCGCAGTTGCTCGGTCATCAGACGCTGCATGATGTGCACCAGTCGTGTCACTGCCTCGCCATTGCACGACTTGCGCTCGGCGAGGACAGCCCAGTGCGCACTGACCGCCCGCTCGAGCGCGCGCTTCAGCAGATCTTCCTTGCCCCGGACATGGTGGTACAGACTGGATTGCGAAATATTGGCGGCCTTGGCGATGTGCTCGATGCGCGTCGCGTCGTAACCGCGGCTGATGAACAGCGGGACGGCGACGTCTGTGAGGGAATCGACCGTGTAGGGCTGGCGGTCGCTGCGACGCGGTGGTGCCACCAGTTCGTCCTTCAGGTCATCGGTCAGTGCTCTGACCATTAGAGCAGGTTGTCCCGGCGTGGACGCCGCACGAGCCGCCGGGGACGGAGGTCCTTGATCACCTTCTGGGCGCTGAGGTATCCCGGGCCTCCGGTGATCCCACCCCCGGGGTGGCTTCCCGCCGATCCCAGATAGAGACCCTCGACGGGTGTCGCGTAGCCGCCGAGACCGCGGGCGGGCCTCAGGGGCCCGGACCGGCTCAACACCATGTCGACGTGGGCGACGTTGCCGCCGGAGGCGTGTGTTCGTTTCGCGATGTCGTCGTTGGTCAGGACTTGTCTGCCGATCTCCAGATCGCCGAGGCCGTCGTAATACAGCGCTGCCGCCTCCAGCACTGTCTCGGCGAATTTGTCCTTGGCGCCGTCCCAACCACCGTCGGGTGCGTAGGGAACGACCGCGCAGTACAGGTACACGGTGTCCTGTCCGGGCGGTGCTTGGGTCGGGTCGAGCGCGGTCGGGATCACCGGCCACAGCGAGAGATCTTCGGGGTTGGGGAGAAGGCCGGCAGCGGATTTGGCGAAGAGCCGCCGCATCCCGGCTTCGGTACCGATCATGTGGGACGGGCGACGGACGTCGAGATCGTCGCGCCGCCAGTCTTGATGGCGCTTCATCGTGACGGTGCCGTTGAGTGCCAGGTCGACTTTCGCCTGCCCGTAGTTCAAGTTGGAGACGGGAATGTTCTCGACTGCGGTGGCCGTCTGGGCTGGTAGCGCCTGGCTCGGCAACAACGTCCCGAGCGCTGTGCGTGGGTCACAGCTCGCAACCACAGCCTTGCGGGCGCTGATGCGGGTGCCATCGACGAGGCGCACGCCCGTGGCGCGCCCGGCCTCGACGAGGATCTCGGCGACAGGCGAGTTGACCAACACGGTGCCCTGTTTGGCCTGGAGTCGGCGCGCCAACGCGTCGGGGATTGCTTGCACCCCTCCCACCGGGCGCTTGCAGATGAAGCGGTGCATTGTGGCCAGCCAGAGGAACGCCACGCCAGTGCCGCTCATATCGTTGGGGACGGTCGAACCTGACGAGGCGTGCAGGGCGTCGCGTACCACTTGGTGGCTGAACCGCTCCGCGATGATCTCCGACACCGAACTGAGCGGAAGGCTCGCCAGATCGCCGAGGTGACGGCGGTTGGACATCACGCGCCTGGCCGCATAACCGATTGCCGATGCGTCGGGGCGAACGGGGTTGGTGCGGGCCAGCCGCAGCATGATGTCGGCGAAAGTTCCCAGCATTTCGGCGAATTCGAGATAGGCACGAGCATCGGCGGGGGAGAAGCGGCGGATGTCGTCTGCGGTACGGGTCGGGTCGCACCAGAATCCGATTGAGCCTCCCTCCGGGTGCAAGTACAGATGGCCCGGATCAATCTCATTGCGGCGTAGGCCGTATCTCTCTAGGCCGAGATCTGTAGCAGCGGGGAATGAGTCCCAGAAGAATGCGTCGACCGAGTAGCTGTTGATCAGATGCTGGGGTGCCGCGTCGATCGTCGCGCTCGTGGCGGTCATCCCCCCGACTGACGCGTTACTCTCACACACCGCCACCTGGTATCCGGCGTCAGCGAGATAGTTCGCCGCAACCAGGCCGTTGTGTCCACCGCCGATGACTACGACATCGAAGTCCTGCACGAGGTACCTACTTTCTACCGAGGAAACACTCGGTAAATCTAGACGCATGAAGGCTGTGTATGCGACTATCCTCAGGAATAGGCCCAGCCGTGCGGCCAAATTAACCGAGAAGATGCTCGGTTGACAAGAAATTTCAGGAGGTCCGATGAACCCGCCGATCGATGCCCCGATCGACATGGTGGTCGACCCGATGTGGCAGTGGATCTTCGGCGTGCTGCACTTCGGCGTCGCCGCTCTGACGATCTACCTGGCGGCCCGCAATCCGATTCGCCACCGTGACTGGTGGGAGCTGTTGTTCCGAATGGTGATCCTGTTCAGCGGCGCACTCGGGGCCCTCCTGTTCGAAGGTGCGGTCGACCGAGCAGGCAAGCTTTGGTACGCCGAGATCGGCGCCTGGCGCATGGTCGAGTTCTGGGGAACCTACGTTCCGCTGTGGGTTGCGCCGGTGTATCTGTGGTTCATCGGCGGCGGGTCCCTGTTCATCATTCAGCGCATCCGCAATGGCTGCCGGCCCCGCGACTTCTTCTACATCTTCGGCGGTATCGCGGTGGCCGACCTGCTGCTGGAGATCCCGATCATCAAGATCGCCAAGCTCTACACCTACTACGGCGACAACCAGCCGTTCTTCAACGAGCACTGGTTCCCGCTGCCACTGTGGTTCCTCAGCACCAACCGCCTCTTTGATCTCGTGCCGGCGTTCCTGATCCTGATCGTGATGAGCTTCAAGTCGAAATGGGCCATCGCGGCGATCCCGCCGGTCATGTTCGGCTCGATGTACGTCTCCTACGGCTTCGTCAGCTGGCCCACTGTCACCGCGCTGCATTCGGGAGCCAGCCCGCTCGTCGCGCATCTGGCCGCCACGTACACGATCGTGATCGGTGTCGCAACGACTTTTGTTGGCGCACAGTTGGCTCCGAAGATGCGCAACATCATGAAGCACCACGATGGGCCGTCGGCGAAAGACGAGGTCGAAGCTGCTGCGACAAGGGGATCGACGGCGCGAGAACAGCTCGAGAACGTCTAGATAGGAATCCGGCCTTGGTAATCCGCGATTCTCGACAGATGACGCGCAGATCCGCCACCTTGAATCAGAAGGCAAGTGCGTGGTGCGGACCGGCTGTGATCGTGGTCTGCATCATCGGTCTGGCTGTGTGTGCTCGGTTTGTGACACCGCCGGCCCCGCTCACGAGTCCTGCTGGCATCGCGGCGATCTTCCAGCAACGAACACTCGGGATCCGGACCGGGATGATGGTGATGGTGCTGGGAGCGGCGCTGCTGGGGCCGTTCTTCGCCGTGATCTCCGTTCAGATGCGCAGGATCGAAGGGCCGCGCCCGACACTGGCCTACGCGCAATTGATGCTCGGGGCCTGCTTCATCCTGGAGATCATCTTCCCGATGATGGCCATCCAAACCGCCGCATTCCGCCCTGAACGGGATGGCGCGATTCAGCAGACACTCAACGACATGGGTTGGTTGACGTTCTTCGGCGTCGCCTCAACAGGTTTCGTCCAACTTGTCCTCATCGGCGTGGCAATCCTGCAGGACACTCAACCGGTACCCGCGCTTCCCCGCTGGGTGGGCTACTTCAATATCTGGGTCGGATTCGCCTTCCTCCCAGGCACAATCATGATCTTCTTCAAGTCAGGACCGTTCGCGTGGGACGGAATTTTCATTTTCTGGATCCCGTTCACAGCATTCTTCCTCTGGTTGCTGATCATGCCGTTCGTGCTGTGCCGGGCGATCGACCAAGAAACGGCGGCTGAAGAGCCGAGTGCCGGCTTGACGTGCCCCGCAGCTGACGACGCGATTGCGGAGTTGCGCGCGCAGGTGGCGAGCCTGACTGCACGTATGGAGAGATTCGCTGTGGAGCCCCGACAATGACCGAAATCGTCATTGACCCCAAACACGTTGTCTCCGATAAGTTACCAGGACCGTGCCGCAAGGAGCGAGCCGTCGTTGTTTGGGCCCTCGTTGGGCTTGGCTGGCTGGCGGTCTGCGCTTTCGCCCTCGGCGGCTGGATCGCCTCGCCCACCGACTTCCGGCCTGCGCCTTTGCTCGGGCCCGACGAACTTCCTCACAGCACCTTGATTGCCCTGCGCGTGCTCGAGGCCTTGAGCGTGGCGGTCCTGCTCGTATTCGCCTATGTGATGGTCATCAAGCCGTGGCGTCGCGGAGAAGGCTTCGGACTCACTGCGTGGTTGATGGTCGGGGGAATGTTTGCGTTCGTAGCCGATGCGTTCCTAAACCTCTACGATTATCTCTTCGCGTGGAACCAACATTCTGTGAATTACGGTGTGTGGGCTGCCTATATGCCCTTTCACAAGGATGGTCAATCGTCGCGGTATGCCGAGGCGCTGTTGTGGGGTCTCCCGATGTACATCTATTTTTGTGCGGGATTGGGTCTCATCGGCGCCGCGCTGGCAAACACGCTGCGCCTGAGGCGTCCTACGATGTCGATCGCGAGCGTGCTGGCGGTGATCTGGATCGGCGACTTCGTCTTTGATTTTGTGTTGGAAAACCTCATCATTCGCACTACGCAGGCCTACGCATTCGCGCGAACCCCAGCTGAGTTGACTCTGTTCGCCGGTTCGCAATTCCAGTTTCCGATCTACGAGAGTTTTCTCGTTGCCTTTGTCGCTTGCGCTTTCACACGGTTGCGCATGAGCGCGATGGACGATCCTCACGGCCTGTCCTTCATTGAACGGGGAACGCTCGACCTGTCGGTGCCCCTACGCCAGCCCATGCGGTGCCTAGCGGCGATAGGTTTCTCGGCGACCGTGCTGGTGCTCGTTTACCATCTGCCGTTCAATTGGATCGGCCTGGGAGGCACGTCAACGGTCGATCTTCCTTCTTACATGTTGGCGGGATAACGCCAGAGCCTCACTGAGACCGGACTATGCGAGCACGGCGAACGGTCGGTTGATCCAACGGGGTCTGGCGAACATCGGCGGACCGCTGCCGGTCAACACTGATGGCGGCTGCATCGCCAACGGTGAAACCGTCTGGCAGAGTCGCCGCAATCCGCGGCAGTCGAGTTCGCCACCAAACCCGCACTGGCCGGCGCGATGATCCGCAGCGCCCTCGATGCCGGTGTGCAGGCATCCTGGGTGGCTGGCGACGAAGTCTACGGCGCCGACCCCGACTCTTTACCCCCTTCGGGCAAGGCCACGCGAAGAGCTGCCTTTCGGGATTCCAGTCTGGGTCATCTGATCCGTCATACCATCCGAAAAGAGCTGCGTGAGAGGAACTTCCGCTCGGTCTGCCCCATCTTAGCGTGCCCTCGGAGGAAAGCTGACTCCCTGGGCTCCCCGGTATCCCTATGGACTACCGCATGTCATGGGGGAGTCCATATACATCGGCGAGGCAGCGCGCGGCAAGAGAGCCGGTGGCTCCTTTGAGCGCCGACCAGAGGTGGTGCGGCGTCGCGGCGGCGGGTCCGGCGCTCTGAGAGGCGAGGGCGGCTGCGTTGATCAGGATCGCTCGGGCGTGCGGTGTGTAGGGGAGATGGACCGGGCGGGCCGGGTGACGTACCGGCGCCATGTACAGCTCGATCCGGCGTCGAATGCTCTCCGGCAGAATCCGATCATCGAGCCCTGTATCGGTGGCCGCCGCCGAGTCCACCGCGAGAAGTCCCAGGAGCAGGTGCGTCGAGGCCAGAAAGTGGCTGGCGTATCGGTAGGCCTCGTGGTGAGCGGCGGTGACCACGCGTCTGGCATCGACATCGAGCAATCTCAAGGCGTCGGCAAGACGACCCACACTGATATCGCCCTGGGGAAGGGGCGGCCCCGCGACCATGAGGCGACACAATACCAATACCGTCGTATTGTTTTGGCCAGCCGTTGCCGCGATGGCTCTTAGTGCTTGAGCTGGCCCTGACTGATGAGCAGGTTCATCGCCCGTTCCCACCGGCTGAGCTGGCTATCGGTGGCGAACCTTTCGGGCAGGCGGCGGTCGAGGTGCCGGCGAAGGATTATGGCGCCGAGCACCAAGACCAGGGGGTTGAGGCCGGCCCATTCGGTGTCGAGCCCTTCGGGTGTGGCACCGCTTTCGGCGAGGTGCTCCCAGCGTTGAACACCGGCTGTGGCCATCGCATCGAACACCGTACGCCCGACAGGGGCATCATCGACCAACTGACGGGCCAGGTAATCCAACACAGGTAGATGGGCATCGAACAACACGCGGACACGCTGACCAACCTCGGCTGGCTCGGCCGGCTCGGGTTGTGACATCACCGCGCCGATTGTCTGCAGCACATAGGTGTCCACGGCTTCAATCAAGCCTTCCTTGGAGCCGAAATGATGCTGGATCGCCCCAACAGAGACCCCCGCGGCGTGGGCGATGGTCCGAAACGTCGCATCAGTGGAGCCGCGGGAGGCGAACACATCCAAGGCTGTCTGGATAATGGCTGCTCGTCGGGAAGCGCCGCGCGGATCTGCTGATGTCACGTTCCCACCCTCTCTCACCTTCGTGGTTTGCCATAGCTTTGGCGGCCGACGTAAGCACGCTGCCGTCTGCACCACTTCGCACTCGGACGAAGAATGCTGACCAGGTCTGTAGCCCCTGGAGTTGCAGCGCCGGACCCAGCCGCCCGGACTCGTCGCGGTCCGGGCGCGAGGGGTATCGGTCTCGCCGAGCGGACAGCACGACGCTGCGTAGTTTGATCGGCGATCTGCTTACTCCCCCGCGCTGGAGCTCCTAGCTTGTCATGATGCGCTGGCCGACGGCCGGCCGCTGGGACTGCTATTCCGGTACGCGCGTGCGCGGTGTTGACCACCTGACTAGGCGTCATGGCGCCGAGCCGCTGCCGGCCAACACCGATGGAATTTAACGGCTACTAAAAACTATGGTACGGTCCGTGTCAGACCACTGATGACCTGCTAATCATAGATTTTATCCTGTATTAAATAATGCGGAGAAGGGGAACGTTCCCGTTGGCTGACGTTTCGGGTGATGCCCGGGTCGTAGCTGCGCAGCGGCTTTACGACGCGCTGGCTGCCGGTGATCGCGAGACGATCGACGTGCTGCTTCATCCGGACTTCGTCGGCCACGCGGCCGAGGGGCTGCCGTTGGGCATGGGCGGGCGCCACGTCGGACCCGAGGCGATGCGCACCAACCTGTGGTGGCGAATCGGCCAGCACTTCACCGCCCGCGCCGTCGCCAACGACTTTCAGCTGCTCGCAGACGGCCGCCTGATGGTGATCGGTCGCTACCGCGGGACAGCGCGTCGCAGCGGCCGCCAACTGGACGCCGAATTCGTCCACCTTGTCGAGTTCGCTCCCGACGGCCGCATCGGCACACTGCACCAGCTCACCGACACCGCGGCCTGGCACGCGGCCCTCGACGAGCCGTCGCGGCTGGAGACGATCGACTATCGCGTCGACGGTGGAGTGGCCACGCTGTGTCTGAGCCGGCCTGCCGAGTGCAACGCCATCGACCTGCGCGTCGCGCGGGAAACACTCGACGTCGCCCAGCGCATCGCTGCCGACGACACCGTACGGTCCGTGCTGATCTGTGGGGACGGCCCTTCCCTGTCGGTCGGCGGCGACATCGGCTTCTTCCTCGACGGCGGCCGCGACCGTTTCGGTGACCTCTTCGTCGAGATGACCACACCCTTCCATCAGGCGTTCAGCATCCTCAGCGGGCTCGACGTCCCGATCGTCACCGCCGCGCACGGCGCCGTGGCCGGCGGCGGGCTGGGGTACGTCTATGCCGCCGACCTCGTAATCGCCGCGGAGGGAACCCGTTTCGTCACCGCGTTCGCCGGCCTCGCCGTCTCGGGTGACGGCGGCGGGACCTGGCATCTGCCGCGCCTGATCGGTGCCCGCCGCGCCGCGGCCGCCTACCTGCGCAACACCCCGATCAGCGCCGAGCAGGCGCTGGACTGGGGACTGATCAACGAGATCGTGGCGGGCGACCAGTTGCGGGGGCGCGCCGTCGACCTCGCCGGCGAGCTGGCGCACGGGCCGACCGCGGCCTTCGCCACCATGCGCCGGTTGCTGCGCGACTCGTGGCAGCGCGATCTGCCTGCCCAACTCACTGCCGAAACACGCGGCTTGCGGCTGACCGGCGACACCCGCGATGCGGCCGCCGCCATCGCAGCGTTCGCCGCCAAGACCACCCCTGAATTCACCGGAAGGTAGACCAATGTCGGGACTCATCCACGATTCCGCGGAACACAGCGCCATCCGCGAGACCGTCGCATCCATCGCCGATCGCTATGGGCCGCAATATTTCCTGGGCCGGGCCCGAACGGGCGGCGATATCGAGGAACTGTGGAAGGACCTGGGTGCGGCCGGCCTGCTCGGCGTCCACCTGCCCGAAGAATTCGGCGGCGGGGGAGGAGGCATGGCCGAGGCGGTCGTCGTGGTCGAGGAGCTTGCCGCACACGGTATGCCGCTGTTGATCTGGGTGATCTCGCCGGCGATCTGCGGAAGCATCCTCGCACACCACGGATCCGAGGAGATGAAGCGTCGCTGGCTGCCCGCCATCGCCGACGGATCGCAGAAGATGGCCTTCGGCCTTACCGAGCCCGACGCCGGATCCAACAGCCACAACGTCAAAACCACCGCACGGCGGACCAATTCGGGATGGGTAATCTCCGGGGCAAAGTACTACATCTCGGCGGTCGATCAGGCTGACGCGATCCTGCTCGTTACCCGCGATGCCGACGAGTCGACGCCGGAGAAGTCCCGGCTGTCGCTGTTCGTGGTGCCGACCGACGCACCCGGGCTGAGCTACCAGCAGATCGACACGTCGATCGTCTCACCCGACCAACAGTTCACCGTCTTCCTCGACGATGTCGAAGTCGGCGAGGACGCCCTGATCGGCAGCGTCGGCAACGGGCTGCGCCAGGTGTTCGACGGCCTGAACCCCGAACGAATTCTGGTGGGCGCCTTGTGTGGTGGCCTCGGGCGGTACGCGGTCGACAAAGCCGCGAAATACGCCGCGGAACGGACCGTGTGGACGACCCCGATCGGAGCACACCAGGGCGTCGCCCATCCGCTGGCCGAATGCCACATCAACGTCGAGGTCGGCAGGCTGGCCACCATGCGCAGCGCCGAATTGTTCGACGCCGGTGAGCCTGCCGGCGAAGCCGCGAACATGGCGAAATTCGCGGCATCGGAAGCCGCGCTGGCCGCGCTGGACCAAGCCATCCAGACCCACGGCGGCAACGGATTGGCCCATGAGTACGGGCTGTCAGAACTGTGGTTCGTCACCCGGCTGATGCGCACTGCACCGGTCAGTCGCGAGATGGTGCTCAACTTCATCGCCCAGGCCTCACTGGGCCTGCCCCGTTCGTACTGACTCACCACGAAAGGTATCCATGACTACCGAGCAGGAATTCGACGTCGTCGTGATCGGCGCCGGCGCAGGCGGGCTGTTCACAGCGGCACGACTGGCGCACAGTGGTTTTCGCACATTGGTCGTCGAGCGGCTGGACAAGGTCGGCGGCCGAGCGTCCACGGACGACATCGACGGGTTCAAGGTCAACAACGGTGCGATCGTGATCGAGGTCGGTGGCATCACCCAGCAGACGTGCGAGGAAGTCGACGCCCCGTTCGACATCCGGGAACCCAAACCGCCGCTGCTCTATCGCATCGGCGGTAAGGACGTCGACGTCACCGGCGGTGGCTGGGGTCTGCTGCTGGGCAAGCTGACCCGGCAGGGCGCCAAACTGGTGAAGGGAATCGGCGCCGCCCGCAGCGACTCCGGACTGCCCGAAGACGAGATCTCGACCGCGCAATGGGTGTCGAAGTACACCAAGAACGAAGGCGTGCACGGGATCTTCCGCAATATGTGCGCGTCGATCTTCGCCGTCGGCTCCGAAGACCTGCCCGCGCGGGTCTTCCTGACCTACTTCACCCGCAAGAGCGCGTTCAAACGCTTCGGCTTCCATCCCGAAGGAACGATTGGCATCTGGAAGGGGCTGGCCGCGGCCGTCGAACGCGACGGTGGCCAGGTGTGGCTGTCGACAGCAGTGACCGGCATCGCCGTATCCGACGGTGTGGTCACCGGTGTCGAGATTGTGCGCGACGGAGCGCCCGTCACGGTGCACGCACCGATCGTCATCAGTGACATCGGACCCGCGGCGACCCTGGGTCTGCTGGGTGAGGACGCGGTGCCCGCCGACTACCGCGACCTGATCGCGCGCGGTGACCGGCCGACGGCAATGATCTCGGCCAACTTCGCCAGCACCGAGCCGCTGATCGCCGCGCCCGGCATGCTCAGTTTTGCGAAATCTCGTCGGCTGGCCTACATCGCCAACTTCACCGACCTCTGCCCCGAAATGGCTCCGGAGGGTTGGCACCTCTACGTGGGCACCTCGGTTCCGCAGCCCTCGATCGGGGACTTCGACGAAGCCGCCGAGACCCAGTTTCTGCTCGACGACCTTCGCGACACCATCGAGGACTTCGACAGCCGGGCAAGGATTCTCAACATTGCCGTCACCCGCGACGGTTGGCCACCGCAGCGTGCGGTGTCCGGATTCGACCTGCCCCACGAGACGCCGATCGAGGGACTGTGGAATGTCGGTGACGCGGTCAAGGAGTACGCCAACGGTGGCACGACTGCCTGCGCGGAAACCGCGAAACTCGTGGCCGACAAGATCCTCGCCAGTTACCGCCCGGCCGTTCGCAGCTGACCACGTCGGAGACCGTGAAGAGCGTGTGCGCGTGGGCCGGGCCTGCTGACCCTGACTGGATGGCTCATCCCCGACGTCCTGGCGTTCTTCTTCCACTCCGGGCCGTTCTCGTGGCGGGGCGTCTTCGTGTTCTGGCTGGCGCTGTTCGCCTATGCCGCTTTCCTTGTCGTGATGGGCCTGGTGTTGCGTCCGGCCAATCTGAACGACCTGCACACCGTGGACGAAGCAGCCCCGCGGTCACCGGATCTGCGGTGATCTGCGGTTCGCTGCGTAGAATCCTGGAAGTTAGGTGAGCATTCAACGACGGACAGGCGTATCGCGCGATGGCAGTGACGGTTCGGAAGGGGAGAGTCAGTCGTGCGGCGCGGCGCGAAGAAATCGCTCGCAAGCTGTTCGCCGCAGCTGAGGAACTGCTGGCCGAAGGCATTGGATTCGCCGAAATCAGCGTGGAACAGCTCATCACCGGCGCTGAGATCGCGCGCTCGACCTTCTACGTGTACTTCGAGGACAAAGGCGCTCTGCTGATGGAGTTGGCAGAACGGGTCACGCAGAAAGTTGGCGAGTCCGCGGAGGCGTGGTTCAGTCTCCCACCGGGGTCGACGCCCAGCGATTTGAAGGCGGCGCTCAAGCAGATCGCGGATGCCTACACTGCACACCGCTATCTGCTCGCTGCCGTGGTAGAGACCGCCACCTACGATCCCCGTGTTCGAGCACAGTTCGCCGGCGTTATGGAGCGCCGGGCGGGCGACCTGCGGGTTGGGTTCCTAGGTCAGCAAGAGGCCGGCTTCATCCCCGCCGACATCGATGTGGCGACCGTCGCGCCGTGGCTCACCTGGATGATCGAGCGTGGACTGTACGAACTGACGAGCACCGGCGCCGACGTCGATGACCGTCTCGACGGTATGACCACCGTTGTGTGGCGCACACTCTACGCCCCAAATCAGTAGCATCTCAATCGATTTCGACCGGCTGCTCGGCTTGCCGGACCGCTCGCCATGTGAGCGTGATCATCAACCCGAACCAACCGGTGAACATCGCGAACGGAATCCACCACACCAGCAGGCCGTTCCAGGCGAACGGGCCCGTCTTGAGGAACATCGCCCCTAGGGCCGGCAAGAACGAAAGGCTGACCCACAGCTGCAGATACGCCGCCCAACGGGGAAATGCCGGGCGAGGTCGCTTGTCGCGGAATATCGCAATCGCCAAGATCAAGTACTGGAGGATGAACGGCGCGATCGGGGTGATGAAGAACAACCAGCCGAGGTCGACGAGTGCCTGAGTGATCTCGGGATTTCGTTGTGGACGGAAGGCGGCCGTCGTCCATACGAAGGCCGGCAGAAAGAACGTCATCGTCGACACCACGCCGGCGGCCAGTTGGGTACCGGCCAGGAAGAACGACTTTCCTTCGATTTCCTTGATCAGGTCGGAGAGGACCATCGACCAGGGGAGGTAGAAGACGGTCCCGATGGTCATCAACACCATCCCGACGCGGATGGGAACCGATCGTGCTCGGAAGAGCTCAGCGATGTCCTCGGCCGTGTCGGACGGGGGTATCGGTGGAATCCACTGAGCGAAGAACACGAACCCGATGAGCCAGAACAAGAAGAACGCAGCGGCGCTCCACACGCCGAGTATGCGCAGGCTGGACTTCATCTACACGTCTCCGTTCTTGGTCATTGACAACACTTCTCGAATCGTACATATTGTTCGAATAAGATGTTCGAGTAATGCAAGAGTCGCCGGCCCGGCACATCAAATCCCTTCGTCGTAGGAGCCCTACCCGATGAGCAACGCTGCTTCGTCTCTGGCCGTCGAACAACCCAACGGCGGGCCCACGCCACCAATCGTGGTGTCGGCCGACCTGATGACTGTGGAGTGGTTTCGAACCGTGCTTGACGGTGCAGGGCTGCTTGCCGATGCAGACCTCGCCGCCGTCGACGTCGAGCCCGTGGAGGGCGGGATTATCGCCAGAATGGTGCGCGCCAGACTCACCTACACGGGGCCGACGACGGCGCCGGCTTCGGTAGTGGTGAAGTTCCCCAGTGATGACCCGGGCAGTCGCGGACTCGCGGTGGCGATGGGCATGTACGAATTGGAGACCCTCTTCTATCGCGACATCGCGCCGATGATGCCGGACCTTGGAGTGGCACAGTGCTATTCGGCCCAACTGTCCGAGGACACCCAGTCATTCAATCTGGTTCTTGAAGATCTCGGCGCCGAGATGCGTCCCGGCAACGTGCTAGAGACCGCGTCGTTGTCTGAGTGTTCCAGGGCACTAGGCGAACTCGTCAAGTTCCAGGCTCCGCTGTGGAATAGCACGGCACTTGCGGACCTCGACTGGCTCGCTGACTCGCGACGAACCATTGGTGTGTTCGATTCCCTGCCCGCCGGCCTCGCACCCTTCTTGGACCGATTCGGCGACCATCTGGCCGCATCCCATGTCAGCCTTTTCGAGTCCGTAGTGCCCCGTGCGGGTGAGTGGGTACGCAGGTGGACGGCTCCAACGGTTGTTCAGCACGGGGACTTTCGCAGCGACAACCTGATGTTCTCCACCGATCCGCAGTCGGACCGCACTGTCGTCGTGGACTTCCAGACGGTGCGGTTGGGCCCCCCGGGCCTGGACCCCGCGTACTACCTCGGATCCTCACTGCCCACCGTCGACCGCCGCGAAGCAGAGCGCGACCTGATCGCCGAGTATCACGATCGCCTGATCGCTTCGGGTATTGAGGGTTTCGACTTCGACGCTTGTTGGTCGGCCTACCGGGAGGGTGCGATGTACGGGGTGTTGCTGTTCGTCGGGATGGCCAGCCAAGTGGAATCCAGCGAGAGGGGCGATCGGATTATCGTTGATCAAATACGTCGGTATGCCGACATGGCACTGGATCTGGACTCTCCGCGCGCGGCCGGGCTGGTGTGACGATGGGGTGGACCGACAAGATCGACATCGCCGACGAGTACTTTCACGAGCGCAGCGATGATCCCTATTGGAGCGAGAACACCCTGTTCGGGTTCACCGTTCCGGAGCGGAACATGTGCGGCTTTATTTACTTCTACTTCCGGCCGAACATGAACCTGGTGGTGGCCGGCCCGGCGATATGGGACCACACCGGTGAGGATGTCTACAACTGCCTGTACTACGGCTGGGATCAGCACTTGGCGATACCCGACGGCGCGCAGATGTATGACTTCACGCTGTCGAACTCATTGAGCTGCAGAATGATCGAGCCACAGCAGGAGTACCGGCTCGGCTATGACCGCCACGGCGTCAAGTTCGATTTGACCTGGACGGCGACCGCCGAGCCGCACTACATGAAGCTCTCCAGCGACGGCGACGAAGACCCGGGAATCAAGAACTGGGTCAAGAAGGAGGGTGATTTTTCGGTCGGCCACTACGAGCACGCAGGATGGATCAAAGGCACCCTCGAAATCGCGGGGGAGACCATCGACATCGATTGCGGCGGCCTGCGTGATCGCGGCTGGGGCCCGCGCCACGCCGACGTCTCAGACCCGCTGCGTGCTGGTTGGCCGTACGTCTTCGCGTCCGCGCAGAGCGGCTGGCATCTCTACGATCCCCAGACGTCACTGGCCTTCGACGACGATCCGATCGACGGGACGACGGAAACCGTCACCACCGGCTTCTACATCCGCGACGGGATCAAGGCCCGGGTCGTCGGAGGCACTCGGCGTGCGGAGCGCGGACGGGACGGTCGTGTACTTACTCAGGTCATCGACTGCGTGGACGAACTGGGCCGAGAGCTGCACGCCGTCGGTCAAACGATGAACTGGCTGAAATGGCCTATCAACAGCGACATTCTGAATTGGTGGTCGTTGGTGCGCTGGGAGTACGACGGGCAGGTGGTCTACGGCGAGGACCAGGATTTCATGACGTTCCGGCACTACCGCAAGTATTGGAAGCGGCTCTTGGCCGAGGATCCTGGTCTCTTGCAGTGTTTTCCGGAATCACCCGACTACCCCCCTTACACGCGACCTGAGGTATGACCGTGACTGATCAAACCGAAACACAGCCATCGATGATGGAGGTGTTCCGCAGCACCTGGGACACCTGCCCGCTGTTCGGGCCGCTGCGCGAGCACGCACCGGTGCTTCATGTTCCCGAGCTCGACGCCTGGGTGATCAGCCGGTACGACGACGTGCTGGCGATAGTCAAGGACATGGACCGATTCGGCTGCATGCCGGACGACTTGGTGGGCGAGGTGCCCGAAGAGTTGAAACACCTTCTACCCCATGGCTACGCGCCCTGGCAGCCCGCCTTGATCAACACCGATCCGCCGGAACACACCAGGATCCGCAAGCTGGCGGCCAAACCGCTGACACCGGCTGCGGTGAAACAACACGAAGACGTAATCCGTCTTGCCGCCAACTCTCTGGTCGACAACTTTGCCGCTGACGGGCGAGCCGATCTGGTGGAGAGCTTCGCCACGCCGATGCCCATCGATGTGCTCATCAAGATCCTGGGTGTGCCCGCAGAGGACCGGCAGAAGTTTCGCGACTGGACCCTTGGCATCACCGAGCTGTTCGTCCCGTCGATCTCCGATGACCGGCGCCTGGAGCTGGCGCGGGATCAGGTCGGGTTCAACGAGTACTTGCTGGACGCCATCGCGCGGCGGCGTGCCGACCCGCGTAGCGACCTGATCAGCGGTCTCATCCTGGCCCAGGAGCAAAGCGAGAAGAGTCTCACCGACCGTGAAATCCTCGGTGTGGTAGGCCAACTGGTCATCGCCGGATTCGAGACCAGTGCCGGCGGCATCAGCTTCACGCTCTACAAACTCAGCCAGGACCACGACCTGCTGGAGCGGGTCAGAAATGATCTGAGTCTGGTACCCAAGGTCGTCGAAGAATCGCTGCGCCGGCTCACGCCTGCCCGGGGGATCGTGCGCAGCGTGAAAGAGGACGTGGAGATCCGCGGGCATCGTATTCCCAAGGGTGCGAACATCTTCGCCCTGGTCCAATCGGCCAACAATGACGACACAGTCTTCGCCTGTCCCGAACGATTCGACATCGACCGACCCGCGGCCGAGATGCGGAAGAGCGTCCACTTCGGCACCGGGCCACACACCTGCATCGGCATTAACATTGCCCGTCTCGACATGAGGGTCGCGATCGAGACGGCGATCACCCGATTGCCTAATCTGCGACTTGTCGACGGCCAGGAGATCCGGGTACAGGACGGTATGATCTTTCATCGACCGGAGCGTCTCGAATTCGCGTGGGATGTCTAGCGTGAACACGCGGGGGCAGCTCATCTGTCTGTACAGCGGCTACGCGTTCTTCATCCTCTATCTGGTGGGAATCGTCGTCGTCGCCGGTTTCATCCCGCCGCCGGCACCGAGTTGGAGTCCAGACGCGATTGCGGCGTTCTTCAACGCCCGTCGTGGACGGATCCTGATCGGCATGTCCATCTGCGCGTTTGCGTCGGCGCTCTACCTGCCCTGGGGCGTAGCGGTTCTCGGTCAGATGCTGCGGATCGAAAAATCGCGATTCCCGGCACTTAGCGTTCTGCAGGTCATTTCAGCGGGGCTCGGTGGGGTGTTCTTCGCGATCTCACCGCTGGTCTGGTTGGCCATCGCTTACCGGTCCGGACAGGTCAGTGATACGGTGCGGATTCTCAACGACTTCGCGTGGATCTCCTGGATTGTCAGCTGGCCGTTTTTCTTTGTGCAAGCCGGTGCCCTCGGTCTGTGCGTACTGATGTATGGCAGCTCAGTGATTCCCCGCTGGGTGGGCTACCTCAGTGTGTGGTTCGCGGTGAGCATGTTTCCGGCAAGCGCGATCGTGTTCTTCTACGACGGGCCGCTGGCGTGGAATGGCGTGTTCAGCCTTTATCTGCCGCTGACCATCTTCGCCGCTTGGTACAACGTCGTGACGTACTACCTGCTGAAAGCGATCAGGAGTGAGGCGGACGAGCCCGCCGCAGCGGCGCCTCTTTTGTTTAGTGGGAGTTAGAAACTCCTGCAGACGGCGACCGTTCTGACCAGTGTCGCGTGCACAAGCTTGTTTTTAATCGTAATTTGATTACTATCCGACTAGGCGGTTGGCGCCCACGCGAGTGCGGAGGGGTGGGCCGGTCTAGGAGGCACCCATGACAGCAACGACCGGACGCGTTTCGTTGGAGCCGCGATCACACGTGAAGGCGGACTTCACACTGCTGCGCGCGGCGCTGTGGTCTGTCTGCCTTTACGTCGGGTTTGGTCTGTTGGGCTTCGCGGTGTTCGCCGGCTTCTGGCCACCCCCGAGCCAGGACCTCGATGCCGCCGCCATCACGCAGTACTTCCAAACCCACGGCACCGCAATCAGAATCGGCATGGTGCTGATGGTCGTCGGCGCGCCCTGTTACTACACCTGGAGTGTGGCGCTCTCGAAGATCATCAGCCGCATGGAAGGTCCGATGGGACCGCTCTCGATGACTGAACTGGTCGGTGGCTTGATGACCGCTCTGGTCACGGCCGTGCCTGCCGTCGTGTGGCAGACGGCGACGTTCCGATCGGAGAGCCGCTCGCCGGAGACCGTCCAGACGCTGTACGACTTCGGCTGGCTGTTCTTCGACCTGACGTTCATGTTCTCGTTCCTGCAGAGCGTGGCCCTTGGCATCGCGATCCTGATCGACCGGCGGGCCGAGCCGTTGTTCCCGCGTTGGATCGCCTACGTGTGCTTTTTGACTGCGTTGGTCTACATTCCGCTGACTTTGGTGCCCTTCGTCCGAACGGGCCCGTTTGCGTGGCACGGCCTGCTCAACTTCTGGGCCGTCTTCGTGATGTTCTTCGTTCTGATCGCGGTCCTGACGCCGTACGCATTTCGCGCGTTGCGCCGGCTCGAGCGCGAGTGAGCGTTAGGGGCGCGAGCCTGTAGTTGTCGTGCTGTCCACTCGTGCTTCTGCTCGATAACTCCAGGCTCGGCGATGTCACGGCGGCGATATCCGCCAGATCGCACGCAGCCGCGACCGCCAGCAGCTTTCGGCGTGCCGGGCCTGCGGTGAGTGAGGGGCCCGCGGCCAGGGCGAAGTCGCGGGTTCCGCCGAGCCGCAAGTACAGCGCGGCACTGACATCGTTGGACGCGTCGATCCCGAACAGCTTTCCCGCGGTGATCGGCATCAGCCATCCGCTGGTGCCGATCGCGCCCGGACCGCGCAGAGGGCTTGCACTGCGGACATCAAATCTCCCTCAGGTCTTCGTCGGCCTCTTGTTTGATCGCGCGCAACAGATACACCGTCATCACCAGGTACCAGGTGCCGAAAACCGCTGCCGGAATCCAGAACCCGATCACACCGGTCCAGGCGAACGGCCCGGATTTGAAGAACAGAATCATGCTCGCCGGTAGCAGCAACACGGCGACCCAGACGTTGTAATAGCCCAGCCAGCGCGGAAACACAGGTTGGGTGCGCCGGTCGGTGAATACCGCCATCGCGAGGGCGCCCAGCTGCCCGATCAGCGGAGGCCACGGCAGGATCAACATCTCATACGACAAGTCGTTGACGAGTTGGGTCAGTTCGGCCGCGCGTTCGGGACGAAAAGCGTTACCGGCAAACAGCAGAATCGGGATGATCAGCACCACGGTGACGATCAGACCCGAGGCGAACTGCAAAACGGACAGGATCGGAGTCCGCAGTTCGGTACGGCGCATCTGCATGCTGATCGCTAGCGCGAACGGCAGGGTCAGAAAGGCGCCCGCCATCGCGATGATCAACCCGATGCGATGCAGGGTGGGGTTCGTGGCGTAGACGGCAGCGACATCTGCGGCCGAGTCAGTAGGCGGAATCAGTGGGATGAACCCGCCGAGCAGGCCCCAGCCGCCGAACAGGCACAGCACGAATGCCGGGCCGCACCAGGTGCAGAAGACTTGGATGCGACGCGACTTCTCGACGTCGATACGGAGGTCCTGCGGGGAAGTGGCGGTACTCATCGGCCTGACCCTACCGCCGAGGTGAATAGTAGTTCAATAATGAATGTAAGTTCAGGAACGGGTTGCCTGGTTCCCCCCCGCGAGTTGACTCATGCGGGATCGGATGTGACGATGCCCATATCCGATCCTGTCGATGTTGTACTCTTTGAGGTACAGTTTTGAATCGAAAATAAATTAAGGAGAACGATGGGGTTCACCGACTCTGCCGAGGTCACCAAGTACATCGGCGGCATCTTCGAGGCCGCATTCGAGGATCCCGAGATCGGCCCGAAGCTGGTCGCGACCGGCCTGGTGGTGGCGTTCGACTTCACCGACCCGCAGGCGGTCGTCGTGATCGACATGGCCAACAAGTCCACCCGCGAGGGCGTGGCGGGGGGCACCCCACCGACGGCCACCATGTTCATGACCGCCGACACCGGTAACGCCTATTGGCAAGGCAAGGTGAACCTTCCGCTTGCGATGGCCAAGAAGAAGATCACCGTCGAGGGCAACGTGGCCAGCCTGCTCAAGCTCGCGCCGCTGGGCAAGAAGCTGTATCCGACCTATATCGCTCGGCTCCAAGGCGACGGCCGCACCGACCTGATCGTCTAGCGCCATGTATCCGGGAACACACGCAGCAATCGACCCTGACCGGCCAGCGGTGATCGTGGCCGGCACCGGCCGGACCCTGACCTACGGCGAGCTCGACGAGCGCTCGGCCCGGCTGGCATCGGCATTGCGTCGATCAGGCCTGCGGCCCGGTGATGTGATCGCGGTGCTCAGTGACAACACCGCCGAGGTGTTCGAAATCTACTGGGCGGCCTTGCGATCGGGGCTCTACATCACTCCGGTCAATCGGCACCTCACCTCACCGGAGGTCGCGCACATCCTGGCCGACAGCGGCGCACAGGTGCTGTTCGCCTCGGCCGCGCTCGATGCGCTGGCCAGCAGCGCCGTAGCCGATGTTCCGGACCTGCACGGCCGCTACGCGTTTGGCGGCACGATCAGTGGTTTCGGCTCCTACCAGGAGCTGTATGAGTCGGCAGATCGGATTTCACTGGACGATCAGCCGCGCGGCGCGGAGATGTTGTACTCGTCGGGCACCACCGGCCATCCCAAGGGGATCAAGCTGGCGCTGCCCGCGGTCTCCGTCGACGAGCCGGGCGCCGACCTGATCGCCATGATGCTCCAGCACGTCTTCGCCGTCACCAGCGCCGACGTCTACCTGTCACCGGCCCCGATCTACCATGCGGCGCCGCTGAAGTGGTCGGCCGCGGTCCACGCGATCGGCGGCACCGTGGTGATGATGGAGAAGTTCGATCCCGCTGCGGCCCTGGCGGCCATCGAGCGCTACCGGGTCACCGTCACTCAGATGGTGCCGACAATGTTCGTTCGTCTCCTGCAACTGCCCGACGAGCAGCGGGCACAGTACGACATCTCCTCGCTGCGGCTGGCCGTCCATGCCGGAGCGCCGTGCCCACCCGAGGTCAAAGACGCGATGATCGGTTGGTGGGGGCCGATTTTCACCGAGTACTACGGAGCGACCGAGAGCCACGGCACGACCGTCATGTCGAGCGCCGAATGGGAGACCAAGCGGGGATCGGTGGGCAGAGCCGTGCTCGGGGTCGCACACATCTGCGACGACGACGGCCGCGAGTTGCCCGCCGGTGAGGTCGGGCTGGTGTACTTCGAACGCGACCAACCCTCGTTCAGCTATCACAACGACCCGGACAAGACCGCAGGGTCACGACATCCGGCGCACCAGAACTGGGCCACCGTCGGTGACATGGGCTACCTCGACCAGGACGGCTATCTCTACCTCACCGACCGCAAGTCCTTCATGATCATCTCCGGTGGGGTCAACATCTATCCCCAAGAGGTCGAGAACGTTCTGGCCCTGCACCCCAAGATCTTCGACGCCGCCGTTATCGGCGTGCCGGACGCCGAGATGGGCGAACAGGTCAAAGCCGTCGTGCAACTCCGCGACGGGATCAGCCCGTCCGACGAGCTGGCAGCCGAGATCATCGGCTACGTGCGAGATCGCCTCGCGCACTTCAAGGCGCCGCGCTCCGTCGACTTCATCGACCAACTGCCGCGCTCGGAGACAGGAAAACTTGTGAAACGGATTTTGAAAGCCCGCTACGTGGAGGCATCAGCATGAGCGCCCAGCCCGACACCGCACCGTCGACCGATATCGAACGACCGCCCTTCGACCCGGTGAACGTCTCCTCGGTGGAATTCTGGGCGCAGAGTTTCGACGAGCGGGAGAAGGCATTCAAGATCCTGCGCGACGAACGGCCGGTCAGCTGGCAGCCCTCGATGGAGGGCTCGATGATGGAGCCCGAGATCGACGGCGTGTGGGTAGTCACCCGGCACGAGGACGTCGGCTACGTCAGCAAGAATCCGGACATCTTCTGTTCGGGCCAGGGGATCACCTCCGAAGCAGTGCCCGAGGAGATGCTGGACGCCACCCAGTCATTCCTGGGCATGGACGGCGCAACACACTCGAGTCTGCGAAGGCTCGTCAGCTCGGTCTTCACCCCGCGCCAGGTCGCCAAGATCAAGGATCAGATCGAATTCCAGGCGAAGACCATCGTCGACGACCTTCTCAAGACGAAAGAGGGGGACTTCGTCGAGCAGGTGTCCAAGCGGCTGCCGATGTGGACCATCTACGACATGCTCGGCCTCCCAGAAGAACAGCGCGACCATGCGGCGCAGCTGGCCGAGGGCATGGTGGCCTGGGCTGACCCCGATGTCGCCGCCGGGCGTGAACCCGGCGAGGTGCTCACCGAATCATTGGTCGGCCTGCTCGAAATCGGGATGGGCCTGGCCCAGGCGCGCCGGGAGAAGCCCGAGAACGACCTGATGACCTCCTTGGTGCAGGCGGAGGTGGACGGCAGACAGCTCACCGACGACGAACTCGGTCCGTACTTCGTGCTGCTGTCGGTGGCCGGAAACGACACCACCAAGACCACGACCACGTTCACCACCATCGCGTTGGACCGCTTCCCCGAGCAGAAGGCGTTGCTGCAGAACGACTTCGACGGTCACATCAAGACCGCGATGGAGGAGTTCGTTCGCTGGACCACTCCCGTCATGACGTTCCGGCGTACCGCAACGCAAGACACCGAACTGCACGGCCAGCACATCCGCAAGGGCGACTGGGTGACGATGGTCTACTCGTCGGCGAACCGAGACGAGCGGGTATTCACCAATCCCTACGAGTTCGACATCACCCGCTCGCCCAATCCGCACGTCGGATATGGCGGGGGCGGGCCTCACTACTGCATGGGCGCCTTCATGGCCAAGATGCAGCTGGAATCGATCTTCCGCGAATTGATCTTGCGCGCACCGAATCTGCGGGTCGGCGAGCCGGAGTACCTGACCGGGAACTTCATCACCGCCGTCAAGCGCCTGCCCTACACCCTCGACTAGGAGAAAACCCACATGGCTGACTTTTCCGGGCGACGCTACGTTGTCACCGGCGCTGCCTCCGGGATCGGCCACGCCGTCGCCGAACAACTGCTGGCGCGTGGCGCCGAGGTGACGAGCCTGGACCGTAACGTTCCGACCGCGGCCGTACACACCCACATCGAGGTCGACCTGGCGAATCCGGCCAGTATCGACGCCGCACTCGAACAGCTGACCGGCGAATACGACGGACTGATGAACGTTGCCGGAATCCCGGGCACCGCTCCGGGCGAGCTTGTCTTCGCGGTCAATTCGCTTGCGGTGCGGCATCTCACCGAAGCCTTCTTCGAACGGCTGGCTCCCGGCGGATCGGTGACGATCGTGTCCTCCACGGCCGGGTTCGGCTGGCAAGACCGCCTGCCTGCGATCCGTGAGTTGCTGGCCACCGACACCTTCGAGGAGGGGGCGGCGTGGTTCAAGGAAAACCCGCAACAGGGCAATGCCTATAACTTCTCCAAGGAAGTCAGCACCGTCTACACCATGTCGATGGGCCTGGCCCTGGCGCAGATGGGTTTTCGGATCAACGCCGTCCTGCCCGGTCCCGTGCGAACGCCGATCCTGGTGGACTTCGAGGAATCGATGGGCAAGGACACCCTTGACGGTCTCGAGGAACTCCTTGGCCGCCATGCCGAACCCGACGATATCGCCGAAGTGGTGTTGTTCCTGGCCTCCGACGCCGCGCGCTGGGTCAACGGGCAGGCCCTTGCTGTCTGCGGCGGAATCAGCGGAGCGGTAGCCACCGGCGTGGTTCCAGCACCCGAAATCTGATCTCCGCCATGACCGTTGACATCACCCCGGTGGAGACCGGAGCGACCGATGCAGGCGCGGAACTCGCCGAGCTGCGCAAGGTCTTCGCCACCGGACGCACACGTTCCCTGCGCTGGCGGTTGACCCAACTCGAGGGAATCGAGCGGTTGTGCCAGGAGCAGGAGCCGGCCATCGCCGCCGCGCTGGCCGAGGATCTGGGCCGCACCGCAACCGAGGCGTGGCTGGGCGATATCGCCTCCACCGCGGGGGAAGCGGCATACGCGCGTAAGCACCTCAAGAAATGGATGCGGCGACGGCGTAGCGCACTGCCGCTTGCGCAGCTGCCCGGTCGCGGTTGGGTGCAATACGATCCGCTCGGCGTCGTGCTGATCATCGGCCCGTGGAACTATCCGCTCTACCTGAGCCTGGCGCCGCTGATCGCGGCGGTGGCGGCCGGAAACTGCGCTGTGCTCAAGCCTTCCGAACTGGCGCCGGCGACCTCGGCGCTGCTGGCCCGGCTGGTGCCACAGTATGTGGATGCCGAGGCCGTGCGCGTGGTGGAGGGGGACGCCGCGACCACGCAAGCCCTGCTCGCGAGTGGTTTCGACCACGCACTGTTCACCGGAGGGACGGAGATCGGCCGCAAGATCATGGCCGCCGCCGCGCCGACGCTGACGCCTGTCACCCTCGAACTCGGCGGCAAGAGCCCCGTCATCGTCACCGCCGACGCGGACCTCGATGTCGCCGCGCGCCGGATCGCCTGGGTGAAGCTGCTGAACTCCGGGCAGACCTGCATCGCACCGGATTACGTACTCGCCGATCAATCGGTGAGCGAGGCGTTGGTGACCAAGATCGTCGACACGATCCGCGCGTTCAGGGCCGGTGAGCCCGATCCACGCTTGCCGATCGTCAATGCGCGCCAGTTCGATCGGCTGGCTGCATTGATCGACGACACCACCGGCAAGGTGGTCACCGGCGGCGGCCGCGACCGTGCGTCGCTGCTCCTCGAACCGACCGTCATCGTCAACCCGTCGCCCACCGACGCGGTGATGACCGAGGAGATCTTCGGCCCAATCCTGCCGATCATCACCACCGAATCCGAGTCTGCTGCAGTGCAGTTCGTCAACAGCCGACCCAAGCCACTGGCGTTGTACGTGTTCACCCGGTCGACAAAGACCGGCCGGGCACTGATCGACGCGATCCCGTCCGGTGGGGCTGTCATCAACCACATCGCCATGCACTGCCTGGTGCCCCAGCTGCCCTTCGGCGGCGTCGGCGCCAGCGGAATGGGTGCCTACCACGGTCGGTGGGGATTCGAGACACTCAGCCACCGGCGCGCGGTGCTGGCCAAACCGGCCCGTCCCGACCCTTCGCTGGTCTACCCCCCGTACAGCGCCGGCGCCGTGAAGATCATGAGGAAGTTGTTCTGATGCGGGTACATGTGGATCCCACCAAGTGTTCGGGAATCGGGTTGTGCGAGATGACCGCACCGGCGATCTTCGAGATCGGTGACGACGGCCAGTCGCAGGTTATCAATCCCGATCCGCCCGATTCCGAGCGCAGCGCCGCCGAGGAAGCGGTGTCGGGCTGCCCGACCGGAGCGGTGTCGATCGCAGACTAGTCAAGCCTGATCGACCTACTCGCACCACCAACCAGGAGCATGTCTTGGCCTTCGTGATCACCCAGAACTGCTGCACCGACGCCAGTTGCGTGCCGGCGTGTCCCGTCGACTGCATTCGTCCCATCCCGGATTCCTCGGGTACGGGCAACCAGATGCTCTACATCGACCCGGTCGCCTGCGTGGACTGCGGCGCCTGTCTGCAGGTGTGCCCGGTGGGTGCGATCTATTACGAGGACGATCTGCCCGCCGCCCAGAGCAAGTTTCGCGATATCAACGCCGATTTCTTCGCACGCCAGCCGCTGCGGACGCGGGCGGCATCGCCGGTGGCGGTGCGCCAGGACGTCGCGCCCGGCGGTCTGCGGGTCGCGATCGTCGGATCCGGACCGGCGGCCTGCTACGCCGCCGCCGAGCTGCTGGAAACCGACGGCGTCGAGGTGAATGTCTTTGAGCGGCTGCCGACTCCATTCGGGCTGATCCGGTCCGGCGTGGCGCCCGACCACCAGCGCACCAAGGATGTCGTCAGCCTGTTCGAGCCGGCGCTTGGCGGCCCCGGCGCCGGATGCTATTTCAACGTGGCGGTCGGACGGGACATCAGCCACGCCGAGCTGCTGGCCCACCACCACGCCGTCATCTACGCCGTCGGGGCAACGGCCAGTCGTAGCCTCGGCATCCCCGGCGAGCAGCTGCCCGGCCATCACGCCGCGGCCGACGTGGTGGCCTGGTACAACGGTCATCCCGACCATGCGGCCGATGATCTCAACCTGGATTCACCGCGGGTGGTGATCATCGGCAACGGGAATGTGGCGCTCGATATCGCCCGGGTGTTCCTGATGAATCCGGATCAGCTGGCGGACACCGACATCGCCGATCACGCGTTGCGACAGTTGACGGCCGGATCCATCGAGGAGGTCGTGATCCTGGCCCGCCGCGGGGCCGCGGACGCGGCGTTCTCGGTCGGCGAATTCCTCGCACTCGGTGAACTCGACGGCATCGACATCGTCGTCGAAGGCGAGCTGGGACAGCGTCCGGACGACGACTACGAGGCCGCGCTCAAGTACGACATCGCCGCCGAATACCGCGGCAGGCCAACCACCCCCGGGAACAGGCGGCTGGTGTTCCGGTTCTCCACCACTCCCGTCGAGCTGGTCGGAACTCAGCGTGTGGAAGGGCTGCGGGTCCGGAACTCGTCCGCGCCGGCGGGGGAGGGGGAGCAGATCATCGACACCGCCATGGTGCTGCGGTCGATCGGCTACCGCGGTACCCCGATTGCGGACCTACCGTTCGACGCGTCCCGCGGGGTGGTGCCCAACGAAGGCGGACGGGTGGTCGCCGACGGGCAGACTGTGGCCGGTGTCTACGCCACCGGCTGGATCAAGCGTGGCCCACGCGGAGTCATCGGCACCAACCGCGGCTGCGCCCACGAAACCGTCGATGCGCTGTTCGAGGACTTCGTCGCAGGCAAGCTCGACCGCCACGTCGGCACCAACAATGACGTGGATGCCCTGCTGGCCTCGCGGGGAGTCGCCGTCGTCGACTGGCAGGGTTGGCGAGCGATCGACGCCGCCGAGCGGGCGCGCGCGGCCAATGGCCGCCGTCCGCGGGTGAAGTATTCCAACGCAGTCGAATTGGTTGCGGCAGCCACGACGTAACCATGACACACACCCGCAACCTCATGCTGCTGGTCTGGACAGGCCCGATCGGCATC
>JAHFVD010000071.1:0-21901 GCA_023264735.1 Mycobacterium sp.
CGCCAAGTGGTCGCCGGATTCCGGTGAGACCATCGGCCAGCGGCTGGGTGCGATCGTCGGCGGGGCCATGGGCTACGAGCCCGAGGACCTGCCGTGGGAGGTGCCGCTGATCGAGCTCGGTCTGGATTCGCTGATGGCAGTGCGCATCAAGAACCGCGTCGAGTACGACTTCGATATGCCCCCGATCCAGCTGACCGCGGTACGCGATGCCAACCTGTACGCCGTCGAGAAGCTCATCGAATACGCGATCGAGCACCGCGACGAGGTCGAGGCATTAGCCGAGGCGCAGAAGGGCAAGACCGCCGAAGAGATCGCCGCCGAGCAGGCCGAACTGCTGGGCGGGGCCAGCACGGTCGCTGAATTCGAGGCCAAACTCGCTGAGGCAGGCCACCCGATCGCGACCGAGGCTGAACCGAAAATCCCACCGCCGCCGAGTGATCCGGCGGGACCCGGGGCCGGGGCGAGCGAAGCGACGGGACAGGTGAAGTCGACGGCCGCCGCGGCTGCTGCCAAGGTGCTGACTCAGGAGGCGGTCACTGAGGCGCTCGGCGCCGACGTGCCACCGCGCGAAGCCGCTGAACGCGTCACGTTCGCGACGTGGGCGATCGTCACCGGCAAGTCACCCGGCGGCATCTTCAACGAACTGCCCGCCGTCGACGATGCGATGGCGACGAAGCTGGCCGAGCGGCTTTCCGAGCGCGCTGACGGCACCATTACCGTCGAGGACGTCAGGTCCGCCAAGACCATCGAAGAGCTGGCCACCACGGTCCGCGGGTTCCTCGAAGCAGGTGAACTCGACGGGTTCGTGCGCACCATTCGGGCCAAAACCGAAGGGTCGAACCGGGTTCCGGTTTTCGTCTTCCATCCGGCCGGCGGATCGACCGTCGTCTACGAACCCCTGCTCAAGCGGCTGCCCGATGACACCCCGATGTACGGCTTCGAGCGGGTCGAGGGATCGGTCGAGGAGAGGGCTGCCGCCTACCTGCCGAAGCTGATGGAGATCCAGGGCAACGGCCCCTACATCCTGGTCGGCTGGTCGCTGGGCGGTGCGCTGGCCTACGCCTGCGCGATCGGGCTCAAACAAGCCGGCGCCGATGTTCGGTTCGTCGGCTTGATCGACATGGTGCGGCCGGGTGAAGAGATCCCGCAGACCCGCGAAGAGACCCGGGCGCGCTGGGACCGCTACGCACTGTTCGCCTCGCGCACGTTCAATGTCGAAATCCCCGAGATCCCGTACGAAGAGCTCGAGGACCTCGACGATGGGGGCCAGGTGCAGTTCGTCCTGGACGCTGTCAGCCAGAGCGGCGTACAGATTCCCGGCGGGGTCGTCGAGCACCAGCGCACGTCGTACCTGGACAATCGCCTGCTCGAGACGGCGGAGATCCAGCCCTACGACGGGCACGTCACGCTGTACATGGCAGACCGCTACCACGACGACGCGATCTTCTTCGAACCGCGCTACGCCATCCGCCAACCTGACGGTGGCTGGGGTGAGTTCGTCGATGACCTAGAGGTCGTGCCGATCGGTGGCGAACACATCCAAGCGATCGACGAGCCGTACATCGCCAAGGTCGGCGCTCACATGAGCGAAGCGATCAACCGTATCGACGCCGAGGAGCAAGAGAAGTGACCACTGAGAGTGCTCCCGCCCACCACCCGACAACCACCGCCGAGAAACTCGCCGAACTCCGCGAAAAGCTGGAACTGGCCAAGGAACCGGGCGGTGAGGCGGCCATCGCGAAGCGTGAGAAGAAGGGCATCCCCAGCGCGCGTGCGCGCATCCATGCGCTCGTCGATCCGGGCAGCTTTTTGGAGATCGGTGCGCTGTGCAAGACGCCGGGCGATCCCGCCGCGCTGTTCGGCGACGGCGTGGTGACCGGGCACGGCACCATCAACGGCCGGCCGGTCGGTGTCTTCAGTCACGATCAGACGGTGTTTCAGGGCTCGGTCGGCGAGATGTTCGGCCGCAAGGTCGCCAGGCTGATGGAGTGGGTGGCGATGGTCGGCTGCCCGATCATCGGTATCAACGACTCTGCGGGTGCCCGCATTCAAGACGCGGTGACGTCGCTGGCCTGGTATGCCGAACTCGGCCGCCGTCACGAGATGCTGCGTGGCCTGGTGCCTGAGATCTCGCTGATCTTCGGAAAGTGCGCCGGCGGTGCGGTGTATTCGCCGGTCCAGACCGATCTCGTGGTCGCGGTGCGCGATCAGGGCTACATGTTCATCACCGGGCCCGACGTGCTCAAGGACGTCACCGGTGAAGACGTCACGATGGAGGAACTCGGCAGCGCCGACAACCAGGCGCGCTACGGCAACATCCACCAGGTCGTCGACAGCGAGAAGGACGCCTTCCAGTACGTCCGCGACTATTTGGAGTTCCTGCCGGCCAACACCTTCGACGACCCGCCGATCGTCAACCCCGGTCTTGAATCCGAGATCACGCCGCACGACCTCGAACTCGACTCGATCGTGCCGGACAGCGACAATATGGCCTACGACATGATGGAGATCCTGATACGGATCTTTGACGACGGCGACGTGTTCCAGGTTGGCGAGCAGCGCGGTCCCGCGATGATCACGGCGTTCGCCCGAGTGGACGGCCGCCCGGTCGGGGTGATCGCCAACCAGCCGATGCACATGTCCGGCGCGATCGACAACGAGGCATCCGACAAGGCGACTGCATTCATCAGGTTCTGCGATTCGTTCAACACCCCGCTGGTCTTCGTCGTCGACACCCCGGGCGCCATGCCGGGCGTCGAGCAGGAGAAGGGGGGCATCATCAAGCGCGGTGGCCGCTTCTTCAACGCCGTCGTCGAGGCCGTTGTGCCGAAGGTGACGATCACCGTCCGCAAGTCCTACGGCGGTGGTTACGCGGTGATGGGCTCCAAGCAGTTGACCGCCGATCTGAACTTCGCGTGGCCGACCGCCCGCATCGCGGTGATCGGCGCCGAGGGCGCCGCACAGCTGCTGGTGAAGCGGTTCCCCGATCCGACCGCGCCCGAGGTGCAGAAGATTCGCGCCGATTTCATCGAGGGGTACAACCTCAACTTGGCGACGCCGTGGATCGCGGCCGAACGCGGCTACATCGACGGGGTGATCGAACCCCACCAGACCCGACTGTTGCTGCGCGGTGCGATGCGCCTCCTGCGGGACAAGCAGATCCTGCGCGTTCAGCGCAAGCATGGCCTGACCCCGATCTAGGCCCGCACTTTTGTCAAAGTTGACGAAACAACGGTGATCGACGGCCTACCCCAATTACCGTGGGGCAGTGACCACCGAGCCCGTCGAACTGGCCCCCACCGGCCAGGACGGCCGCCACGTTTACACCTGTCCACTGTGTGAGGCCATGTGCGGCTTGGAGATTCAGGTCTCCGAGGGCCGCGTCGCCAGCATCAGGGGCAACCCCGACGACGTCTGGAGCCGCGGGCACCTGTGCCCCAAAGGCGCGTCGCTGGGCGCGATCCACGAGGACCCCGACCGGGTCCGGGCCCCGATGATCAAGGTCGACGGGCAATGGCAAGAGGTCAGCTGGGACGCGGCGTTCCGGCGCTGCACCGAACTGCTGGCGCCGGTGATCGCCGAGCACGGCATCGGAGCGGTCACCTGCTACACCGGCAACCCGCTGGCGCACTCGTTCTCCTTGGGCCGCTACACCGGCGTGCTGCTGGGGATGTCGGGCATCCCGGTCAGCTACTCGCCCGGCACCGTCGATCAGTGGCCCAAGAACCTCTCGTCGCACCTGATGTACGGCAACTGGTGGGGCTTCCCGGTACCCGATATCGAGCGCACCGACCTGTTGGTGGTGATGGGCGCCAACCCGGCCGCCTCGCAGGGCTCGCTGCTGGCCGCCCCCGACGTGATGGGCATCATCGGGCGCATCGACACCGTGATCGTCATCGACCCAGTGCGCACCGCGACCGCCGCCAAGGCCAACGAATGGTTGCCGATCACCCCGGGCACCGACGCCGCCCTGCTGCTGGCGGTCGTCCACACCCTGTTCGACGAGGACCTGGTTCGCCTGGGCCGACTGGCCGAGCACATCGACGGTGTCGAGGCGCTGCGGGAACTGGCGCGGGACTGGTCACCCGGACGGGTCGCACCCGTCACCGGAATCGATGCCGACCGGATCAAGGGCCTGGCCCGCCAGCTCGCCGAGACCGAGAAGGCAGTGGTCTACGGGCGAATCGGCTTGTGCAATCAGGAGTTCGGCAGTTTGGCCAGTTGGCTGGTCGACGTCGTCAACATCCTCACCGGTCACTTCGACACGGCGGGCGGCGCGATGTTCCCCCGTCCCGCGGTGTGGACGGTCACCGCTCAGCCGCAACCCGGTCTTGAGGGTGGGCTGCCCGAGTTCGGCCGCTGGCAGACCCGGGTGCGCGGCGCGAAGGAAGTGCTCGGTCAGGTGCCGGTGTCGTGCCTGGCCGAGGAGATCGAGACGCCGGGCGAGGGGCAGATCCGGGCGCTGATCACGGTCGCGGGCAATCCGGTGCTGTCCACTCCGCAGGGTCACCACCTCGACGAGCTGCTGCCCGGACTCGACGCGATGATCTCGGTTGACCTGTGGCTCAACGAAACCACCCGGCACGCCGATGTGATCCTGCCCGGACTCTCGCCGCTGGAGCAGCCCCACCACGACGACCTGATCCTGATGTTCGCGATCAGCAGCATCGCCAACTACTCGGCGCCGGTGTTCACTCCCGAGGACCCCGACCGGCCCGAGGAGTGGGAGATCCTTGTGCGGCTCACCGGCCTGTGCGCGGGCATGCCTGCCGAGGACGTCGACGTCGCCGCCATCGACGACGGCTTCTTCGACTACCTGTGCTTCACCCAGGGACTCGACGGTGCGGAGATCAGAGGTCACTACAGCTCGACTGGTCCGGCGGGCGGCCCCGAACGCATTCTGGATCTGACGCTGCGCACCGGACCGTTCGGTGACCGCTACGGCGAGAACCCCGACGGGCTGAGCCTCGCGAAACTGAAAGAGCAGCCCAATGGCATCGACTTCGGTCCGATGGTGGCGCAGGTCCCGGAGATCCTGAACACCACCGAGAAGAAGATCCGGCTGGCTCCGCAGTATCTGCTCGACGACGTTCCGCGGCTGGCCCGCCGCCTCGAGCGCGAGCCCGATGAGCTGGTGCTGGTCAGCCGACGGCACCTGCGGTCGAACAACTCATGGCTGCACAATGTTTCGGCGCTGATGAAGGGTCGCGACCGGTGCACGCTGCTCATGCATCCGAAGGACGCCGCCAGCCGCGGGGTGTCCGGCGGCGATACCGTCGCCGTGCAATCCTCGGCGGGACGCATCGAGGTTCCGGTCGAGGTGACCGAGGCGATCAAACCCGGTGTGGTGTCGATGCCGCACGGCTGGGGGCACGGCAAGCCGGGTACCCGAATGTCGGTGGCCAACGGCTCGCCCGGGGTCAACACCAACATTCTGTCGCCGCCGACGTTCCTCGACGAGCCCTCGGGCAACGGTGCGCTGAACGGGATTCCGGTGACGGTGGTTCCAGCGGGCTAGCAGTTCGGTTCGACGGGCCCGGCCCGAACGTCCCGCCGAAGACCGTCGGATCAGACACGGTGTACGACCTCAGGGTCAATCCGTAAGCTCAGCCCACATGAGCGATATCGACGTCGACGCGATCCGCGCCGCGGGGGCGGCTATCGGCGAAGCCGTCACCATCTTCATGCTGAACCCGGACACCTTTGCGAAGAGCCTGGCGGCCGGTTACCCCGACCCGTTCGCGGCGTACTTCGCCGGCCGCGGCGGTGTGCTCGGCGATGCCACCGGCACCACGGTCAACGCGGTGTTCGCGATCTTCGAACCGAACCTTGCACGGTCGTGCTGGGAAAAGGGCGTCGCCGTGCACGACGCGTCCGAGAGCTGCCGCTTGTACTGGGAACAGCTCGCCGGCTTCGGCCGGACGTACCTGAGCGGGGCCGAGGGCCTGGACCGGATCGCCGCGCTCGGCGAGAAGGTGATTGCGGAGGCGCCCGAACCGGGCCTGCCGCTGTACGCGGGTTGGCGGGCCATGCCGCTGGCTGACGACGCCCCCGCCCGGGCGTTCCAGGTGATGATGGTGCTGCGTGAACTGCGCGCCGCGGTGCATTTCAATGCCCTCACGATTTCCGGCCTGAGTCCTGTTGAGGCGCACATCCTCAACCGCGGCACGGATTACGCCGCGTACATGGGCTGGCAGCCACCGTTCGTCGAGGCCGCCGACAAGAAGGAGGTCTACGACGACGTCGAGGACCTGACCAACCGGCGAATGGCGCAGATCTTCCAATCTGCGCTGACCGCTGCCGAGGCCGACGAATTGGCCCGGCTGAGCGTGGCGGCACTGGCCTCGTTGAAGGAGAGCGCACCGCCACCCGTCGGCGCCTGACTAGGATTTCCTCGTGTTCTGGGAACGACTTCCGCTGATTGGTGGCCCGCTGCGCGCCACCCGTGAGGAGGCGACCCGGATCGGCGTCACAGCGCTCACCCGGGTCGCCGAACTCGTCGTCGCTCAGATCGACCCGACGGCGCTGGTCCGCGACAGCGTCGACATCGACGCGATCGTGGCTGAGGTCGATATCGAGGCCATCATCGCGCGCATCGATCTGATCGGGCTGGCCGACCAGATCATCGACGGGGTCGATCTGCCCGCGATCATCCGCGAGTCCACCGGAAGCGTCACCGCCGAGGTGATGACCGATGTTCGCACCCAGACCGCGCGTGCTGACGACATGATCTCCGGGTTCGTGGACCGGATGTTGGGCCGGGAGCCGGGAATCCAGGAATCCCAGTGACCAATGCCGGCATCGTGTCCCGGGGCCTGGCCGCTCTCGCCGACATGCTGGTCGTCGTCGTCACCATGGGCGCGCTCTATCTGGGGTTGGTGCTGACCACCCTGATCGCCAACCCGGCGACGTTTCGCTTTCCCGAACCGAACCTGATCTTCTCGACCACTGTGACGCTGGCGGTGTCGGTGCTGTACCTGACCGCATGCTGGACGGTGTCGGGGCGAACGGTGGGCACGGTCGTGCTGGGTGTCCGGGTGGTGGACAAGCGGGCCAAATCCCTGCGGATTCATGTCGCGGCCCTGCGGGCCGTGGCATGTGTGTTGTTCCCCGTCGGGCTGCTGTGGGTGGCTGTCGACCGGCAGCGACGGTCGGCGCAGGACATCGTGCTGGGCAGCCGCGTGATTTACGACCGTCCCAACCCGAATGTTCCAGTTCGATAATCGACACTGTCGCCCTTTAGGATGCCCCAATGCCGTTAGCTGACGGCCAGGTTGTTGCTGGTTACACCATCCTGCGGACACTGGGGGCCGGAGGTATGGGTGAGGTGTACCTCGTCCAGCACCCCAGGCTGCCACGGTATGACGCGCTCAAAGTGCTCGGATCCGCGGTCAGCTCCGACGAGGAGTACCGGCAGCGGTTCATCCTTGAGGCCGACATGGTGGCGACGCTGTCGAACCCGCACATCGTGACGATCTATGACCGCGGTGAGTTCGAGGACAAGCTCTGGATCGCGATGGAGTACGTCGACGGAACCGACGCGTCCCGGCTGCTGGCCGAGCGCTATCCCTACGGGATGCCACCCGACGAGGTCGTGCGCATCATTACCGGGATAGCCGACGCGCTGGACTACGCGCACGGCCACGGGCTGCTGCACCGCGACGTCAAGCCGGCCAACATCCTGCTCGGTGTTCCCGGTTCGGGTGACCGGCGCGTCATGCTGGCCGATTTCGGCATCGCCCGCTGGATGGGCCAGGCGAGCCAGCTGACCGGGACGAACATGACGGTTGGAACCGTCGCCTACGCCGCCCCCGAGCAGCTCAAGGGTGAGGACGTCGACGGCCACGCCGACCAGTACGCGCTGGCCGCGACTGCCTACCACCTGCTGACCGGCATGCCGCCGTTCACGCACACCAATCCGGCGATCGTGATCAGTCAGTGCCTGAGTTCGGATCCGCCCGCCATCGGTGCTAAGCGGCCCGAGTTGGCTTGTCTGAGTTCGGTTTTCGCCAAGGCGTTGGCCAAGGATGCCGGCAAGCGCTACAAGCGTTGCGGCGACTTCGCGCGGGCGTTGCAGCAGGGTCTGGGCACCGCTGAACGGGACCACCACGCGAGCGACGCGACCAGCCAGGCTCTCGCGGTCAAGTCTTCGCGTCGTGCCAGGCACGCCAAACCGGAGGCACCGCCGTCGCGCCGGCGACTGCTGATCCCGGCCATCCTCGGTGCCGTTGTCATCGTCGCGGGCGCGGCGGCGGGTCTTTCGCTGTTGTTCGGCCACCGCGATGTGAACAACACGGCGACCACCCAGGCGCCGCGGAGGGCGTCACCGCCGCCCGCCACCTCGGGCCGGATGGACCTGCCGGTGGTGGTGATCGGCGCGAACTGCGCTGTCATGGGTGCGGCCGCCGTCAGCGAGAAGGGTGCGCCGGCCTACTGCGCGCACGCCACCGCGGGGGCCGCAACCACGGTGTGGTCGCTGCAGCCGGAGAAGCTGCTGACCGGCTCGGGCTAGGGCGCTGCCTGCCGCTGCCGCTGTGATCCGCCGACGCCGGTCTTGGCCCGGGTGGTTGTGCTGCTGCCGGCTGCCGGCTTCGCTGACCGCTTTGACGTGGGGACCCGCTTGGCCGGCGCCGAATTTGCCGCCACCACCGCCTTCGTGGCTCCGCGCGCAGACGATGCCTTTCGCTGGGCGGGTTCCGTTGATGACTTCGCCACGGCGCCGGCCGGTTCCGGCTGTGACGACGGGGGCTGCAGCGCCGTGGCGATGAGGTTGCGGATCGCGAACCCGTTGTACACCCACTTGAGTGGCGGGTAGAACACAGCTCGTAGCCAGATGTCGACGAGGCCGGGAAGGGCAGTGGCGGCCGACGCGGGCAGTGATCCGATGACTAAGAAGGTGAGAAAGAACGCGCTGAACGCGGCGGCCGGTATCACGGCGATGTCGTCGATCAGGAGCTCCTGAACGGCGGGTAGCGCATCCTGGAGGTTCTTCACCTGCGCCGAAACCTCATCGGGAATCAGGTGGCCCTGGCCGCTCAGCAGCTGGCCGGAGTAGGTGGCCACACTGCGCAGCACCTGCTCGGTGATCGGGGCGATGGGATTGGCCCCGGTCGGCAATGGGTGGGACGTGTCCACACCGGTGAAAACGTCCCAGATCTGCTCCAGCGGGTTGGCGGTCAGCGCCACGGCCTGCGTGACGACGTGCGGTGCGGGCGGGGTGTGCAACGCGGTCGCCGACGGCGTTGTCGTGCCCACGGTCAGCGCGACTGCGGCGGCGAGCGAGATCATGGCGGCGATCGGCCGATGCGAGATCGTGGTGTCCATCTGGGGCCCCTTTTGTCGTGCGGGTCAATTCCCAGAATTTCACGATCCAGCAAAAGACATGCCCGTATTGCATTACTGCAATACGGGCATGCACCACCGGAGTGGTTTTACAGCGGAATCCACTGCCCCAGGAACCAGAAGCCCCAGCCGATACCGTTGCCGGCCGGCATCGGCTGCACCCACTGACCGTTCCAGTCGAACGGCTGGTGGTCCTGGCGCGCCTGGTCGACATTGCGGTGTTGCCAGTCGTTGTTGTTGGGCCCGTTGTTCCAGCCGTTGTTGGGTCCCTGGCACTGTTGTGGTCCAGGCCCACCACAACCGGGATCGGCGTTTGCGGTGTCGATCCCCGACCCGAACAGTCCAGCGGCACCGATGCCGGCGGTCGCCGCCGAGGCGAGCACCTTGCGTTTGAGGTTCATCGTCATCTCCGTTTCGTTGCTCACATACCTTTCGCCGACGACGTTATGGGGCGCGGATTTGTGTCAGCTGTGACGCGCGTTGGCGCGTGCTGGGGGAGTAGTAACGTATCGAAAACGATTCAATCTCAACGAATTTGAGCAATCTCCAGGCGTTGAGGAGTTTATTGACAGCGGACTGTACGAACTTTTGATGTTGTGAGGCTTGCACCTAATCGCCAGTTCGGGCCCAATGGTTTCGGCAACCGGAACGGCGGCTAAGTGCGCTCTTTCGGCAGCGTCTCGCCGCGGAAGAAGGCCGGCGCCTTGAGATTCCACACGATCATCAGCACGACGCCGAATGCCAGGCTGAGCACACCGACGACGAACGCGGTGCCGATGCCGAGGAGGGATCCCCCCGAACCGGTACTCGGATCCGCCATCAAGTACGCCTCGACGATGCCCACCGGGATGAGGACGAGCGCTCCGATGCCGGGCAGGATCACCTGTCCCATCGCCGTGCGCCATGACCGAAAAGCGGTGCGCCAGAAGTACACCACCGAGGCGATAGCCACCACGGAGTAGTAGGTCATGATCGCGATACCCACGCTGTAGACCGAATCCGCCACCACGCTGTCGCTGACGATGTCCAGCGTGCAGTAGATCGCCAGACTGGTCAGGCCGATGACCCAGGTGGCGAACTTCGGGGTCGAGCTCACCTCGCTCACCGACGCGAACCGATCCGGTATCGCCTTGTAGGTCGCCATCGACAGCAAGCCGCGGGCCGTCGGCATCACGGTGGACATCGTCGCCGAGAACGCGGACAACCCGACGACCAGCGCCGCGATCATCGCGCCGCGCTCGCCGATCGACTGGGTGGCCAGCGTGGTGAAGACGTCATCGACGTTGGCTTCGTTCGTCAGGCTCGTCGGGCTGTTCGGGTCGATGCCCGCGAACGCCAGCGCCGCCACGCTGAAGATCACGTAGGTGGCGACGGTGATCAGGATCGCCGTCACACCGCTGCGGCCGGCCTGTGCCGACGTCCCTGAGGTCTCCTCGGACATGGCCAGTGACGCGTCGAAACCCCAGAAGATGAAGATGGCCACCAGGAAGCCACCGAGCAGGCCGCTGAAGTCCTGGATTGCGAACGGGTTGAACCACTCCCAGGAGAACGACTCCGCATCGGGGCTCTGCTGACCGCGGAACACGGCGACGAGCATGATGACCGCGAACAGGAGCAGGCCGCCGTATTGGACGATCGTCAGGATCAGTGTCGTGCGCGACGATTCTTCTGCGCCGCGGGCGACCAGCCACGTCGTCAGCAGGATGAAGATCGTGGCCACGATGATGTCGAACCACACCGGGGAGCTGTCCATCCCGAGCCACACGGCGGTGGCATTGGTCAAGATACCCGCGGCACCGACGCCGGCCAGGACGGACGACAGCATCAGTGCGAAGCCACCCATCCAGCCGATGTGCGGCGCGATCGCCTTGGTGCCCCAGGTGAATACGGTCCCCGCATCCGGGGCGGCGTCAGTGAGGTGCTTGTAGGCCAGCGCCACGAAGTACATCGGAATGACCGCGATGATGAAGACGATCGGCAGCTGATAGCCCGACTCCTCGGCGCCGTGCCCGAGCGCACCGGTCAGCGAGTAGGCCGGCGCGGTGGCCGCCAACCCGATCGCCACCGCTCCGACCAGCGAGACCGACCCCTTCTTGAGCCCCTTGGATCGGAGGCCGTGCATCAACGGGTCTACGATCGCTGCGTCTTCAGCCATGTGCGGGATTCTGTCACTGCGTGCCGCGCGGATGTGGGAACTGGCCACATCCGGGCCATCATCGGGTCAGACGCGGCCGGTCCCTCTGGAGGCGGCCGGACGCACGTGTCCGGTGCCTTTGCGAGTGGTCCGCAACTTTTGTTGCGGTGCTGTGTCTTTGGCTGACGCACCGGCCGATGACTTCGCGGTAGGACGGACAGGCCGCGGGCCGGCCTGGCCCGTGCGGTGTGTCTGGCCGGCAGTGGTCTTTGTGCCGGTGACCGGCGCCCGACTGGATGCGGCCGGCACCCGTGACGCTGCGGGTAATCCGTTGGTCACCAGATTCACGATCGCGGCGATCGGGCCCAGGACCGCGCCGATGGGGGCGCCGATAATGGCGCCGGTGATGGCGGCGAGCTGGATGATCGGGGTGACCACCGGGACGAATGCTTCAGGAACCCATTGGAATAGGTTCATGGCCAGAGTTCCACCGATGAGGAACCCGAAAACGATTCCGCTCCCGACGCCCGCCACTACCGGTGTGAGCAAGGTCTGAAGGACCTCGGGAACGTCAGCCGCGGTCGCCGCCGTGAGCTGGACGGCTTGGGTCGAGATCGGTGCCGCAGGTACCGCCGTCGGCGGTCTGGGCGGTGCGGTGACGATCGCGGCAAAAATGACGGCGCATGCGGCAATGAGTGCCAATGCGGTTGTAAGTGGCTTACAGGTATTCATGGTTTCACCCCGCCGAGTTCTGAGAATTCCACGATCGCACGAACCGGCCGCGGCGACGTCAGTACCGGGCTACTGCACTTAGGGCTTGATCCGGATGGGCCCCGGTTTCCACAAACCGCTGCGGATGGCAGTGCCCAGGTCGATCTGCGCGGGCTGAGCCTCGACGATCGTCTGGAACTGCCGTAGCGAGCCCCAGTCGCGGCCCCAGTCGTGCGACAGATAGGTCGCCATCACGTGCGCGCGCAGCAAAAGGTCGGTGATACCGAGCAGACCGCCGTTACGGCCGTCCTCCCAGGTATCGGTGTCCTGCTTCTTGGCGGTGTAGTCCGGGGTGATCCGGAACTTCGGCACCTCGGTGACGCCGTTGGCGTGCAGCATCGGCTGCTGGCACGGGAAGGCCAGGCCCACCGCCCAGTCCATCAGGACCGGCTGGGTGGACCCGACGTATTCCTGCACCGACCGCAGTTCGGGAACCCGGGGTGGGGTCACGGCCAGCCAGTCGCCGGGGGTCAGGGACCGGTCGGCGGCGACGATCCGGACTGTGGTGGCGTCGGTGGGGATCTCGGAGCGGGCGAACCGCAGGTTGCGCCACGACGGTGCGGGGCCGAGGTCATACGGGCTCACCCGGCCGGCAGGCACCGGGGCGCCGTTCGGTCCGGGCTTGCCGTATTCCAGTTCCACGGTCTGGCCGTCGGTGAAGCCGTTGAGCACACTGCGGCCGGCGATGGTGCCTGCGGCGGTAACGACGACCAGCGGGTGGCCGCTGTCGTTGGGCGGCAGCTGGTACCACGCCGAGTTCAGCGTGGCGTCCTGCTGCGGGCCGACGACGTAGCTGCCGGCCAGCGCGACCCGCGCCGGGTCGAGGCCGTAAGGCAGCGGCACGGTCGACCCGTTGGCGCCGGGGGTGGTGAGGTTGATCGGCTGATCCCAGTCGTAATCGGTGCCCGGCTGCGGGTTCGTCATCCGAATTGCTTCGGCGACAATGTGTTCGGGAACACCGCTCGGCGTGAAGCCGACGGGGTTGGTGCCGCCCAGCGGCCCCAACGGTCCGTAGTCCCCTGGCAGCGGGGTCAGGAATCCGGCGTTGGCGTCCGGTTCGACCAGCACGTCGTCGGCCAGCCCGCAGCCGCCGGAGAACGATCGCAGATTGGCCCATGCGTTGGAGTACGTCGGGTACTGGCGCACCACGCCCGCAGCCATCGAGCCGATGAACACCAGCACCATGAAGCCGGCGGCCAGCGGGATCGGTGCGGCCGTGACGGCACGGGCCAGCCTGCCGTCGCCGTGGTCGCGGGTGTTGAAGTGCAGCCAGACCGTGTAGATCGCCGACAGCGCGAACAGCGCGAAGAAGATTGTGCTGACGGTGATTCCGCCGATGCGAGGCATCGCGTTGTTGAACGGCACACCGTAGCTCGACACGTACCACCAGCCGTTGGTGGTGGCGAAGCACAGGGCCAGCAGGAAGAAAACCGCGGTGACGACGGTCATCCGGTTGCGCGACCACCGCAGCACCTTCGGCGAGGCAAGCACCGTGGCCAGCGCCGCCATGGCCGCGCCGACCGCGGCGAACAGGCCGAAGTGGTGCACCCACTTGGTGGGGGTAAACATCAGGAAGAACACCGTCGCGAAGATGACACCCATCAGTCGCCAGGCCGGTCCGCGGGCCACCCCAGGGATGCGCTTGCGGCGCAACATGATGAACATCGAGATGAACAACGACAGCGCGGTGATCAGGAACCCGAATCGCCGTGACAGCGAGCCGTCAACGGTCGGCAGGATCAGGTAGTAGTAGCGCAGGTTCTCGGTGTACCAGGCCTGGCTTGGCCCGATGTCGGTGCGAATCCTGGTCGCTTCCAACACTGTTGCCAGGGTCTGGTCGGCGAAGACGACGGTCAGGATGATGGTGCCCGCGGCCAGCAGCGGTAGCACCAGCGGCCAGGTGCCCACGATGGCGCGGCGGCGCACCAGGATTCGCAGGATCGGACGGCCACCGGCGATCAGCGCGGCGACCGCGATCAGGCCGGTGGGCTGGATACCGAGGGTGAATGCGGCGCTGACGATGGCCAGCGCGGCCGGGGTCAGCCGGCCCGAGATGACCGCGCGCTCGATGAGCACGTAGGTGATCAGAGCTCCGGTGGCGATCTGTCCTTCGGGCCGCAGGCCGTTGTTGAACGGCATCCACGCCGCCATCAGCACCAGCCCGGCCGCCCACAGGGCGGGCCTGCTGGCGATCACCGCAGGCCCAAGCCGGGGCAGCACTTCACGAGACAGCAGCAGCCAGCACACCAGCGCACAGATCAAGTCCGGCAACCGCATCCAGATGCTGGCGTCGCTGACGTGGGTCATCAGGGCCAGCACGTTGTAGAACCAGCCGAACGGATCTTCGGGGCTGCCGAACCAGCGGAAGTAGTTCGACATGTAGCCGGCGTGGTCGGCGACCCGGGCCATCTGCAGGATGTAGCCGTCGTCGGAGGAGTTCGCGCCCATCACGTGCCAGATCAGGAAGCCGGCCACCACGGTCACGTCGACCGCGGTGAACGTCCGCCAGCGCTGCGGGATCCACGCGTGCATGCGGCGGCCGTCGAGCCGGTCCAGTCGCCACAGCGCCAGCAGCGCGATCACGGTGGCCGTCATCGCCAGCAGCATCGCCGCCAGCTTTAAAACCGTTGGTGTGGTGGAGAATCGGGTGTCGATGGTCGCCGAGAAGCTCAGCCCGGGCGGCGCCGGGCCGGTCAGATCGGTGAAGACGCCGACGATCGCGGGCCGCAGGTTGGGATCGGCGAACCCGCTTCGCAGTTCCTTGCCGGTGGCCGGATCGGTCAACCCTACGAACGTGGCGAACGTTCCGTCGGTCGTCGAGGTGATGTCGATGCGCGAGCAGCCGTCGATCCGGGTCCGCGGGACGCTGGCGACCACGACATTGCGGTCGGTGATGTCGACGCGCTGGGTGCTCACGTTGACGAACAGCGAATTCAGCGCCGCCTCTTTGCCTTTCTGCGGCGCCAGCCCCAGCACCATGCCGCCTGCCGGGGGCATAGACCGGATCACCTCGCAGGGCACCGTCGCGGTGAGCGATACCGGCGCCTGGGAGATCAACGGGGACGTGACATTGCTCAGCTGGCCGGCCTGTGGCCAATTCAGCGTCGCGGTGGTCTGCTCCACCGGCAGCAGCGGGGTGAGCACCGAGAGCACGAAGCCCACCAGTCCGGCGATCGTCGCCACCCAGCGGGTGATGTTCACATCGCGGGCCGAGTCGCGGGCATTGGCGGCGAGGGTCTGTGTCATGGCAGTGCCCTGATGGGTCCGCCACGGCTCCAGCCGAATACCGTCTTGGTGCCCTCGTCGATGACGGCATTGGGCGCCTGCGCCGGCGGGACCAGGCGGATGTAGCGCTCGATGGCGCCCCAATCGCGATACCAGTCGCCGCTCAGGTACGTCGGGACGGTCGAGGTGGTCAGCAGCCCCTGGATGAACAGGAACGGCCCACCGGCGCGGGCGGAGAACCACATATTGCTCGACACCACCACCTGCTTGAGGTTGGGCAGGATCCGGTACTCCGGGAGCTCGGCGACGCCGAGGTGTTCGGAGAACGGCCGCTGGCACGGGAAATTCGCGGCGGTGGCGATGTCCATCATCACCGGAGTCTGCGAGCCCAGAAACTCACTCGCGGTCTGCAGCACCGGTACCCGCGGCGGGGTGAAGCCGAACCACTGGTCGGTGCTCAGGTTCGGGTCGTCGGCGACGATGCGCGCGACGTTGGCTTCCGGCGGCGCCCACGCCATCGGGAATCGCAGATTGCGCCAAGCTTTTTGGGCGATCACATCGATGGGCTGCACCGAGTTCAGGGCTTGGAAGCTGCCGTCGGGGCGCTGTACACCCCACTGCAGTTTGAGTGACTGACCGTAGTTGAACTGGCCCTCTTCGTCGTAGAACCAGATCGCGCCGGCAGCCGCGACGGTGACCAGCGGGCGGTCCGGCGTGCGTGGGGGCAGTTGGTACCACGCCGAAGTCGCCTTGGCCGCAACGGTGTTCTCGCCTGCGCTGCCCATCACCGGCGTGGTCTTGGGGTCCAATCCGAACGGCAGGAACACCCGCGAGCCGTTGACGCCGACCGGTCCGTAACCGCCGCCGGTGCCTGCCGCGAAGGCGATGCCCGCGTTGGGCTTGTTGGGCGAGCCGTCGGAGTTGACGGTGCCCGGGTTGGCCACGAACGGTTCGGCCGGTTCGAGGGTGTCGCTGATCCCGTTGGGGGTGAAGCCAACTGGATTATCCCCGCCGAGCGGACCGTACTGGCCCCACTTCTGTCCCGGAACCGGTTGCAGCATACCGGCATTGGGATCCGGCTCGACAAGGACGGCGTCGGCCATCGCACAGCTCGCCGACGACAGGCCCGACTTCAGTGCGGACAGGTTGGCTGACGCGGTGGTGTAGACGGGGTAGCGCTGCGCGAAGGCCTTCGTCATCGAGCCGACTTCGAGCAGCACCATGATGAGTGCGACCACCAGCAGCGGGGTCGAGGCCAGCGCCCGGTTGCGGCCGGTGTTCTTGACCTCGGTGTGGCCGCTGTAGTCCATCCGGAAGTGCAGCCATCCGGCGATCAGACCGGTCAGGATCGCCAGCGCCAGGAACATGGTCGTCACCGGCTGGTGGGAGATCACCGGCTGACGGTCGAACCACGGCACCCCGTAGCTGCCGACATAGAACCAGCCGTTGGTGCCCGAGGTCGCCCACGCCAGGGCGAACAACAGCGCGGTGACATACAGGGCCAGATTGCGTCGGTTGTGCAGGCCGACCGTGGCGAAGGTGAATGCGGTGACCGCGCCGAGCGCCCCGGCGAGTCCGGCGAACGCACCGAATTGGACGGCCCACTTGGTGGGGGTGAAGGTCAGCAGCAGCAGGCCGATCGCGGTGCTGCCGATCAACCGCCATACCGGTCCTCCTGCGACGCCGGGTACATGGCCGCGGCGCAGCAGCACGGTCAGCATGCCGAACAGGCACAGCATCATCACCAGGACGGCGAAGCGGCGGGTCAGGGAGCTCTCGACATTGTCTTCGACAGTCAGGAAGTAGTACCGCAGGAAGTCCTGGTACCAGGCGATCGTCGGCCCGACAACGTATTTGATGCGAGCGGACTCGGCGACGGCGGCCAGTGTCTGGTCACGGAAGATGACGACGAAGATGACCGACAACGAGGCGGCCAGCGCGGCCAGCGGCGCCAGCAGACCGTCGCTTGCGCGGCGCGCCTTGATGACCTTGGCGACGGCGCGCGATCCCACCAGCAGCGGGGCGAGGGCGATCAGGCCCTGGGGGGCGAGTGTCACGCTGAACACCGCGACGACGATCGCGACGGCGGCCGGAACCAGACGTCGGGTGGCGATCGCGTTCTCCACCAGAATCCACGCCGCGAGCGCGCCGAAGGCGATCAGCGGCTCGGGTCGCAGCCCGTTGTTGAACGGCAACCAGGCGGCCAGGAACACCGCGCCGGCGGTCCAGACGGTAACCCTGTTGAGCGCCAACCGCCTTCCCAAACGCGGCAGTACCCAGCGGCTCAGGATCAGCCAGGTGCCGATGCCGGCCACGGTGGCGGGCAACCGCATCCACACGCCGGCGGTGCTGATCGCCGCGAGGTGTGCAAGCACCGACTGGTACCAATCGAACGGCGCCTCGGTCGCCCCGAAGAAGCGGAAGTAGTTGGCGGTGTAGCCGGCCGATCCGGATACCCGCGCGATGGTGAGGTTGTAGCCGTCGTCGGAGGAGATGGCGCCGATGACGTGCCAGAGCAGCAGCGCGCCGATCACTCCGGTATCGACCAGCCACGTGGTCAGCCCGACCCTGAAGAAACGCCGCCATGCGCCCGGCACGCGACTCCGGCCGGAGCGTCTGTCGAGCACGCCCAGCGCGATGATTGAGGCGACCACGCAGGCGATGCCCAGAACCATCACCGCGATCTTGAGCGTGCTCGGGTGGGTGATGAACCGGGTATCGATGTCGACGCGCGCCGACAAGCCCGGTTGGGGAGCCACCTTCAGGTCCGTGAAGATCCCGTCGACCGCGGGCTTCTTCTCGGGGGCGAGGGTGCCGGCGGCGCCGGGGATGCCGACGAAGTCGGCCCCGACTCCGCCGGGTCCGGCCCAGATCCGCAGATCGCTGCAGCCGCCGGCGGCGATGGCGGGGCGTGGCGCGACCGCAGCCACGGTGTCCCGGAACGCGACGACGACGGTGGCGGCGCTGGCGCGTACGAACAGGCCGTTGCGGCTGGCGTCGATACCGGCAGGGGGAATGGTCGAGAACACCAGACCGCCGTCGGCGGGCAGCGTCGCGATGGCCCGGCACGGGATGGACACCTCGAGTGACTGCGGCGCGCCGGAGACCAGCGGCGCGGTGACGTCGCTGACCAGGCCATCAGGGCCCGCGGCCTGCGGCCATTGGATGGTGGCCGTGGTCTGCGTGACCGGCAGCAACGGTGCGATACCGCACAGCAGAACACCGAGGATTCCTGCGACAACCGCGACGAGCCGGGCGATCCGGGGGGAGTCGGCTCTGTCGGTCGGCACGAGGCTCGATGTTAGGCGACGAACGTGAGTGGGTTCGGCAGGCCTGCGGGCGGCACAGCGATTCGAGGCGGGATCGCTACGTCGGTCGAAGCGGGGCTGGGCTCCACAGCCCGCTGCGGGTTGCGGTGCCCAGATCAAGCCGGGCCGGCTGCGCGCCGGGGTAGAACGGGTTGAGGCGCTGCAGCGCGCCCCAGTCCCGGAACCAGTCGTTGCGCAGATAGCTCGGCACCGAGGTCGCGCGGTACAGCAGCTCGCTGATACCGAGCGGGCCGCCGCCGATGTTGTCCATCACCGGCGAGTTGGCCTCAGCACCGAATCGGTCCGGCATGATCCGCCATTTCGGCGGCTCGATGACGCCGTATTGATGGCCGAACGGCCGCTGGCACGGGAAGGCCAGTCCGACAAGCCAATCCAGCAGCACCGGATCTTGCGATCCGACAACGTCCTGCAGGGTGCGCAGCTTCGGGATGCGCGGGGGAGTCAACGCGATCCAGTGCTGGGGGGACAGGTCGTCATCTCCTGCGACCAGTCGGATCATGGTGGCCTCGCGCGGGATCGCCCCCAGCGGGGCACGCAGGTTGCGCCAGGCAGGCGCGGCTCCGACGTCGCCGAAGTTCAGTGAGCCGCCGGGCTTCCCGTCGGCTGCCTGCTGGTCGGTCGCCCACTGCACCTGGACCTCGTCCTGGTCGAAGCGGCCTGCCGCCGCCACCACCAGCATCGGGGAGGACGCCCAGTCGGCGGGCAGCCGGTACCAGGCCGAACGCAGCACCGCGGGCTGCTGCACGCCGGGGCGCCAGCTTCCCATCACCGGTGTGCGCGCCGGATCAAGGCCGTAGGGCAGCCGAGCGCGTGAGCCGTTGACCCCGCCGACTGCGTCGGTGCCACCCTCGGTTCCGGCCTCGCTGCTGGTGATCACGCCGTCGGTGTCGGCGAAGTTGCCACCACCGGGTGGTTCGGACACCGGGTCGGCCGAGATGTCGGCGGGGATCCCGCCGGGGGTGAACCCTTCGGCCGTCGTCGCACCGAGCGCGTCGCCGACCGACACCCCGGCGATCGGGGTGAGGACGCCGGCGTTGGGGTCCTCCTCGACCAGCACGTCGTCGGCGAGCCCGCACGTCTTTCCGTTGAGCGCCTGCAGGTTCGACCGGCCGACCGACCATGCCGGCCACTGTTCGGTCATTCCCAGCGTCAGCGAGCCGACCTCGAAGACCACCAGTAGCCAGGCCACGATCGCCAGCGGCGAGCCCACGATGCGCGACCACCACCGCGTCGGTCCGGCGGTGCCGTTGTCGCGCCCGGAGAAGTGGAACCAGGCTGCCACCAGCAGGGTGAGGATGGTCAGCCCGAGCAATATCGTGGTGAAACCGAAGTGCCACTGCGGGAACTGGTTTGACCACGGCACACCGAAGTTGGATACGTACCACCAGCCGTTGACGCTGGCGAACGACAGACCGGTGACGAAGAGGACGGCGGCGGCGAACAGCGCCCGGTTTCTTCGGGACCTCAGCACATGTGCGGTGACTGCGACCGCGGCCAGCGCACCCAGCGAACCGGCCAGCCCGGCGAACACCCCGAAGTGATGGGTCCACTTCGTCGGCGTGAACATCATCGCGATGAACGAGATGATCGTGATCCCGATGATGCGCTTGCTGGGGCCCGCCGCGGTCCCGGGGATGTGGCCGCGGCGCAGGATCATCGCCACCACAACGCCCAGCGCGACCAGCAGCGCCAGCACCGCGAACCGGCGGCTGATCGACCCATCGGGGCTGGCCATGAACAACCGCTCGTAGCGGATGTGTTCGTCGAACCAGCTCAGGCTGGGCCCGACCGCCGACTTGAGCATGTTGGCCTGCACCTCGCCGACCAGGGTCTGGTCGCGGAAGATCAGGATGATCGTCACGGTGCCTGCGGCCAGGATCGGCGCCAGCAGCGGCAGCAGGCCGAACTGGCGGGACCGGCGGTGCAGGATCGTGCGCAGCGGGCCGATCGCCACCAGCAGTGCGCCGATCGACGCGATGCCGGTCGGGCCGGAGAACAGTGTCAGCGCGCCGATGATGCAGGCGAACGCGACGGGAAGCAGACGGCTGGTGGCCACGCCGCGCTCGACCGAGCACCAGGTGAGCAGGATGCCGAGGGCGATGATCGGTTCGGGCCGCAGGCCGTTGTCCAGGGGCAGCCAGAACACGAGGAACATGCCCGCGGCGGTCCAGATGGCGGCGCGGCTGGTCTTGACGGCGTGGCCGAGGCGGGGGATCACCTCGCGGCTTATCAGCCACCAGCACACCAGTGCCATCACCAGCGTCGGCAGCCGCATCCAGACGCTGGTGGTGGAGACGTGCGCCCACAGCGCGAGCAGGTCGTAGTACCAGCCGAACGGCGCCTCGGGTGTGCCGAACCAACGGTAGTAGTTGGCCATGTAGCCGGCGTGTTCGGACACCCGGGCCATGGTCAGGATGTAGCCGTCGTCGGAGGTGTTGGCGCCGACGAAGTGCCACCAGACCAGGACCGCGAACACCACCCCGTCCAGCGCGCTCAGCGACCACCAGCGCGACGGCAGGAAGCGCCGTTGGCGCACCCCGTCGGCGCCGTCCATGAGGTGCAGGGCGACCAGCGAGATGAGCGTCATCGCGACGCCGAGCACCATCGCGGCCATCTTCAGTGCCGTCGGTGCGCTGCTGTAGCGGGTGTCGATGGTGGCCGACAGGCTCAGTCCGGGCGGCGCGGGGCCGGTCAGGTCGGTAAAGACGCCGACGATCTGGGGCCGGAAGTCGTAGCCGCTGCGCTCGCCTTTCAATGGGGCGCCGGGATCGTCGCTGTCGGCGCCCTGGGTGAGGCCGACGAACTCGGCGGTCACCCGGTCGGCGTGGGCGGTGAACGTGAGCTTCTGGCATGCCGGGCTGAGCACCTGCTTCAGCGGTGCGACGACGACGGGGGTGTTACGGACCACGACGACGAGGTCGTCGTTGGCGCGCTGGATCAGCAGACCGCGGTCGACGGCCTTGGGCGCCTGCTTGGGGACCGTCGACAGCAACACCGTCTTGGCGCGACTGTCCAGACCCGCGGCCGCGCTGCACGGCACATCGATGGTCAGGTCGGTTGCCACGTAGCTGATCAGGGGCGCCGTGACGCTGTTGAGCAC
>JAHFVD010000071.1:22001-35659 GCA_023264735.1 Mycobacterium sp.
CCGTAGTACGGGTAGTACGACAGGAAGCTGTAGTCGGCGGTCAGCACGACGGTGTCCTCGCGGGGCCGTCCGGTGGCCTTCTGGATGGCGGTGTCGACTTCGGCGTAGTACTTCTCGGCTCCGGGGGGTCGGCGATCGCCGCGCTGGCCGTAGCCGTCGGTGTCGGTGTAGGCGACGGTCAGGTCGGGGCGCAGAGTGTCCGGGATGTCCTGGCTGAAGCCGATGGCACCGATCAGCCCGATCGCGGCGGCGACGGGGATGACCTTGCGGTTGGCGCGTGACGCGATCGCGAGCGTCACCTCGATGAACCCGAACACCCCGGCCGCCGACAGCAGCACGGTCAGCGTGGGCTGCAGCCGGAACGACAGCAGGGTGGTGCCGAGCAGGGTGGTCAGCATCGACAGCGCGGACCAGAGGTAGACCGTCAGCACCCCGATGCCGAGCGCGGCGGCCCGTGTTGAGCTCCGCGCCCGCCACACCAGCCAGAGCGTCCCGAGCATGCAGAGCGCGCCGAGCAGTGAGAACTGCAGCATCGGGAACGTCAGCACGGCGCCGTCCGCGGGCAGGTAGTGCTGGGCGCTGCCGGTGCCGCTCATGGGATGGCGCAGGGCCTGCAATACGAATGGCAGCCAGGTGATGGCGGCGATGGCGGCGGTGATGACCGCGGCGACCACCAGTCGCAGCAGTGGTTCGATGCTGCGCCGTGCGATCGCGACGAGGATTCCCATCACGCCCACCGTGAAGGCGGCGTAGCCGAACAGCAGGGTGTAGAACGTGGCGGAGACGCCGAGGAACAGGCCGACGCCGGCGACGGCCGCCCAGCCGCCTGCTCTGGTCCCACCGCGCAGACCCGACCACGCCAGCACGAGCACCGGCGGAATGAGGACGGTGATGATCGCGGCGTAGGGCTCCGGTGAGCTGTAGGCCAGCGTCACCGCAGTGGTGGCGACCGTGACGATCAGCGCGTACTCGAATCGGATGAGCGCCGACCACAGCGTCATCGCCAGGACGACCGCGATCGCGATCGAGACGATGGCCCACGGCTTGAACATCTCCCAGGCCGGCGTACCGGTCAGGGCAGCGACTCTGCCGCCGAGCCAGAACCAGCCGGCGGGGTAGAACGGCGGCAGGCCGATGTAGGTCATGTCGTGCAGCGCCGGGCTCTCGGTGAGCCGGGTGAGGTATTCGGTGCGGAACTGCTGATCCACCGAGATGCCGAAGAGGTAGAGCCGGCTGGCGCCCAGCGGCATCCCGAGGGTGACGACTGTGAACGCCGACAGGATCACCGCAGCGGCGATACGCGCCAGCCAGTCATATCCCCGTGTCGCTCCGCTCCTGCCCGCCGCTCGCCGCCCCCTGCGCCAGACGAATCCGGTGCCAAGGAGCAGCACCAGGCAGCCGACCTGACCGACGGTGGTCAGCGCGTGCAGCTGGTTCGACGATGGGAACGCCGGCCACTGAACCCGGGAAATCGCGATCAGTGCGATGACCGAAACCACCACGGCCACAGCAGCTGCCGCGATCATCTGGACCGCGGTGGCCAGCGCACGTTTGCCCATTGGGGCGTGCCTAGATCGGTAGCTTGCGGAAGATGGGTCGCGGGATGTGCCGCAGCACAGACATCAGCACCCGGACCTGCCCGGGAGCCCACACCAGGTCTTTGCCCTTGGCTGCGGACGCCACGGCCAGTTCGGCGACATCTTCTTTGTTAACGGTGAACGGCGCCTCTTTGGCGCCGGTGGCCTTCCAGTGCTCCAGGGTGGTGGTGGTGCGCACCTGGCCCGGTCGAATGACAAGCACGTGAACCCCGTACTCGCGCAACGCTTCTCCGAGTCCGAGGTAAAAGCCGTCCAGGCCGGCCTTGGTGGAGCCATAGACGAAGTTGTTGCGGCGCACGCGCTCACCGGCCACCGAGGACATGGCGATGATCTGCCCGAAGCCCTGCGCGCGCATCTTCTCGCCGATCAGGACGCCCACCGAGACGGCGGCGGTGTAATTGATCTGGGCGCTCAGCACCGCCTTGGCCTGGTTCTGCCAGAGCTCCTCGGCGTCGCCGAGGATACCGAAGGCGACGATCGCCACGTCGACATCGCCTTTGGCCCAAGCGGATTCGATGACGGCCGGATGGCTTGCGGTGTCGAGGGCGTCGAAATCGAGGTATTCGACCGACTTGGCGCCGGCGGCCTCGAGCTGGGCGATGGCGGCGTCGCGCTTGGGTGCGTTCGGCAGATCGGCCAGGATGACCCGGGCTTTGGCGTTGCGCAGATAGCGCTCGACGATGGCCAGGCCGATCTCGGAGGTTCCGCCCAGCAGCAGGATGGTTTGGGGATTGCCAGTGGCGTCGATCATGGTTTGTCGGGGGTGCCTTTCTACAGCAGTTCGAGGCGGCGGGCCATATCGGAGGCAAACACGCCGTTGGGATCAGCCTTGCGGCGCACGGCAATCCATTCATCGATCCGCGGGTACATCGTGTGGAAATTCTCGGCGCTCACCCGAGAGTCCTTGGCGGTGTAGACGCGACCGCCGAATTTCATGACGCGGTCGTCGAGCTCGTTGAGGAACGCGTTCACGCCGGCGTTGTTCGGGAAGTCCATGGCCACATTCCAGCCGGCCATCGGAAAGCTCAGCGGGGCAGGGTTTCCCGGCCCGAACAACTTGAACACGTTCAGGGCCGAGTAGTGGCCCTGAGTCTGGATCCACCGGATGATGTCCTTGAACTCGTCCAGCGCGTTGGGCGGAACGAGGAACTGGTGCTGCGCGAAACCGGCTGGGCCGTAGGCATATTGCCAACCAGTCGTGATATCCAGCATGTGGTAGAACTGCGTCAGATTGACGATCTTGTTCTGGTAGTTGCCGCTCATTCGGTAGAACGCCTCGCCGACGAGGTTGAGCGACAGCTTGTTCATCACGCTGACGGGGAAGAGGTTTGGCACCGCGGGCAGCTTGGGCGCGCTGAACTGCAGAGGGTCCTTGGCCAGCTTCGGCGGCAGTTGGTCCAGCTTGGCCAGGCTGCCGCGGCTGACCGCGGCGCGGCCCAGCTTGGGCGGCGGGTTGATCAGATCGAACCAGGCGCTGGAATAGGTGTAGTTGTCCTCGCTGCCGTCCTGGTGGACCGCGACGGTCTCGTCCAGGTCGGCGGTGGCTATGCCGTCGGCGATGAAATACGCGGTCTCGGTGCGGGTCATCGCGATGCGGGCCCGGATCACGATGCCGGTCAAGCCGTTTCCACCCACCGTGGCCCAGAACAGCTCACTTTCGGGACTGTCCGGCGTCAGCGTGCGGACTTCGCCGTCGGCCATCAGCAGCTCGAGTGACAGCACGTGATTGCCGAAGCTGCCCGCGCTGTGGTGGTTCTTGCCGTGAATGTCGGATCCGATGGCGCCGCCGACGGTCACCTGCCGGGTGCCCGGCAGGACCGGTACCCACAGACCGAACGGAAGGGCGGCCTTCATCAGCTGGTCCAGGCTCACCCCGGCATCCACGTCGGCCACGGCGGTCTCGGAGGAGATGGAGTGGATGCGGTTCAGCCGCGTCATGTCGACGACGATGCCGCCGCCATTGCCGGCCTGGTCGCCGTAGGAGCGGCCCAGCCCGCGGGCCACAATCCCGCGCCGTAGATGGGACGGACTCGACGCGTCGGCGTCGGCCACCTTCCGGATGGCAGCGGCGATCACCTCCACATCGGGAGTGGACAGGACATGCGCCACGCTCGGCGCCGTCCGGCCGAACCCGGTCAGGGAACGCTGCGTCAGGGGGAGTGCGGTAGCCATATCAGTGCCAAAGGTTACCTGGCGGGATTACTTCAACCGGAATATGACTGCTCGCTGGACCACGAAGTTGATGACGGTGGCGGTGCCTTGCGCGATCACGAACGCCACGGGTACCTGCCAGGGCTGGCCGGCGAACTTCACGTAGAACAGGTAATTGATGCCGACTTGGACCGCGTAGGTCAGGGCATAGAGGGCGATCACGGCGATGAACCGGGCAGTGCTGGGTGGCGCCTGGAACGTCCACCGCCGGTTGATCAGGTACGCGGTGGTGGTGCCGGCGATGAAACTGAGCGTCTTGGCCACATTGACCTGCAGCCCGAGCTTGAGGAACAGCACATAGAGCCCGAAATCGACGATCGCCGACAGCCCGCCGGTGAGGATGAATCGCAGCACCTGGGTCTTGAGACTCAGGGGCGTCGACGGGGCTGACTCGGGCACGCGGGAAGCTTACTGATCTCCCGCCTCGCCTCGCTCGCACCCGCAGGTGCACCATGGTGGGGTGCAGGATCTGGTTGACGCCTGGGTGACGCTGCTGTCCCGGCATACCGACAACCCGGCGGTGGCCGCGGTGGGGCGCGACCTGCTCGCCTCCTGGGAGGAACCACACCGCCGCTACCACTCCGTCGAGCACCTGCGTGACATCCTCGCCCACGTCGAGGAGCTGGCTGAATTCGCCGACGACGCGGACGCCGTCCGCCTGGCGGCCTGGTACCACGATGCGGTGTACGCCGGCCGTCCCGACGATGAGGAACTCAGCGCCCGCCGCGCGGAGTTCGACCTGTCGCGGCTCGGTCTGCAGCCTCAATTGGTCGACGAGGTGGCGCGCCTGATCCGGATGACGATCACCCATGACCCCGCGCCGGGCGACCACAACGGCGAAGTTCTCTCCGATGCCGATTTGGCGGCGTTGGCAGTGCCGAGGGATCGCTATGTCCGCAACACCGCGGCTATCCGCGCTGAGTACGACCATGTGCCCGGCGACGCGTTCCGCCGCGGACGTGTGCAGGTTCTGGCGGCACTACTCGGTGGTTCTGGGGTGTTCCGCACCGTGTACGCGCGCCGCGAGTGGGAAGCATCGGCGCAGGGCAATCTGCGTGCCGAGCTGGCCACGCTGATCGACTGAACGGCCTCGTGTCGAGGGCCGTTCGGCCCTATTCGCCACCGTTCTTGCCGAGGGAAAATCTGCGCATGACAGGCGAACAGGACCCGATCACCGTACTCGGTGATGACGAGAGCTGGGATCTGCTGAAGAGCGCCGCGCTGGGTCGGCTGGTGACGAACGTCGGTGGTCAGCTGGAGATCTTCCCGGTCAATTTCGTGACTCAGGGCCGCACGCTGCTCTTCCGGACTGCCGAAGGCACAAAGCTTTTCGGCACGGTGATGAACGACAAGGTGCTCTTCGAGGTCGATGACCACAACGTCGTCGAGGGTTGGAGTGTCATCGTCCGTGGGACCGCACACGTGCTGACCGCCGCCGATGAAATCCACGAAGCAGACCGCGCACAGCTGTTGCCGTGGATCGCTACCGAGAAGCTGCGTTTCGTGCGCATCACCCCAAATGAGGTGTCCGGCAGGCGATTTATCTTCGGGCCGGAGCCTGAGCACGGGTCGTACCCCGGCTAGCGACACTAAGGCAGCTCGAACGTCGACTTGTTGCGCCCGAATGGCAGATTCTGCGACAACAACTCGACGTTCGGCCGCGCCGGCTAGACCCAATAAGGAACGCGGGCCCGGTACTGCCGCAGCGCGAACGCCGCGACCACCCAGCCGAGCACCGTCAGGACTATCACGACCACCCAATGCCGCAAATGTTGATCGGCGCCCAGCAGCGGGGCGCGCAGGATGTCGAGATAGTGCAGCAGCGGGTTCAATTCGATGATCTTCGCCCACTGGCCGGCGCCCTGCTGCTGGAGCGTGTTGTCGTTCCAGATGATCGGTGTCATGAAGAACAGCAGCTGTACGACCGAGAACAGCAGCGGGCCGATATCGCGGTAGCGGGTGGCCAGGATGCCGAAGCAGAACGACACCCATACGCAGTTCAGCATGATCAGCAGCAGCGCGGGGATCGCCGCCAAGTCCGCCCATGACCAGGGTTTCGGGAAGATGATCGCGATCACCACGTAGATGACGATGTTGTGCCCGAACAGAATCATCTGCCGCCACACCAGCCGATACACGTGCACGCTCAACGGCGTCGGCAGCTGCTTGATCAAACCCTCGTTGGCAATGAACACATCCGAGCCCTCGAGGATCGCGGCGTTGATCATGTTCCAGATGATCAATCCGAGCGTCACATAGGGCAGGTGCTCGGACAGTTTGAGGTGGAACAGCTGTGAGTACAGCCCGCCCATCGCGACGGCGGTGGTTCCGGTGGCGATCGTGATCCAGAACGGGCCGAGCACCGAGCGGCGGTACTTCTGCTTGATGTCCTGCCAGCCGAGGTGCAGCCACAGCTCCCGCTTGCGGAACCCGTCGAGTAGGTCGCCCCACGCGCGGGTGAACGTCTTCGACTGGGCCGCGGCGTCAATGAATGTCATCTGCTGAACCTTTCCCGCCTACCCAAGCGCCGCAATCGAATCCACTCGGCGAATCCCGCCGGATCTCGACGCTGCACCAGGAAGAACCATCCGAATCGCAGCCACTCCTGCGGCACCAGCTTGCGTTGACCGCGCTGCGCCTGCAGGTAGCCGCGGTTGCGATAGGTGAAGAACCGCTTGGTCGGATCATCCGGATATTGGGTGTGCATCTTCCCGCCGAGAATCGGCTTGAACTCATCGCTACCCTGCGGGTGCAGGTAAGTCGCATCCAGGCATGTCCCGAACGGCAAGCCCGACAACACCAGCCGTCGGTGCATGTCCACCTCGTCACCCCGGATGAACAGCCGAATATCCGGTACGCCAACGGCTTCCAAGGCTTCAGCGCGGAACAGTGCGCCGTTGAACAGTGACGCGATGCCGGGAAGCAGGTCACCCGTGCCGTCGATGCGCAACTCGGAGACCCGCCGGCGCCACGCCAGGCCGCGACGCAGCGGGAAGGCCAGCCGGTCAGGATCGTCGATATCGCACACCATCGGTGAGACCTCGGCCAGCCCGTGGCGCTCGGCGCAGGCCAGCAATGTGGCCAGTACCTCGGCGTCTTTGGGGCGCCCGTCGTCGTCGGCCAGCCACACCCAGTCCGCGCCCAGCGTCAGCGCGTGCAGCATGCCCAACGCGAATCCGCCTGCGCCGCCGAGGTTTCGGCGTGAGCCAAGATAGGTCGACGGGACCGGTTGCCCGGCGACCAGGTCGCGCACCCGTTCGTCGGAGTCGTTGTCGACGACGATCAGATGGTCGACCATGCGGCTCTGCGTGCTCAGCGCATCCAGCGACTTGGCCAGTTGATCAGGGCGGCGATGCGTGACGACGACGGCGCACACCAGGCTGGTCACGGGGTGGCGACCCCGTCCGACCAGTCGGACTTGTGCTCCTCCAGCACCTCCCGCACGTGCCGCGCGGCGTCCTCACCCTCGTAGGCCCGCACCACGTCTTCGATGCCGCCGGTCATCTTGATGGTCCCGTGGTCGATCCACATCGCGTTCTTGCACAACCGGGCCAGGAACTCGTTGGAATGGCTGGCGAACACCAGGATTCCGGACCGCTCGACCAGGCTCTGCAGACGTGATTGCGCCTTCTTGAGGAAGTCGGCGTCCACCGCGCCGATGCCCTCGTCGAGCAGCAGGATCTCGGGGTCGATGCTGGTGACCACCCCCATAGCCAGCCGCACCCGCATACCCGTGGAGTACGTCCGCAGCGGCATCGACAGGTACTCGCCGAGTTCGGTGAACTCGGCGATCTCGTCGACCTTGGCCGCCATCTGCTTTCGCGTCTGACCGAGGAAAAGGCCGCGAATGATGATGTTCTCGTAGCCGGAGATCTCCGGATCCATCCCGACGCCGAGGTCGAACACCGGCGCCACCCGTCCGCGGACGGTGGCCGAACCGCGGGTCGGCTCGTAGATCCCGGACAGCAGCCTCAGCAGTGTCGACTTGCCCGCGCCGTTGTGGCCGACCAGGCCGATCCGATCGCCCATCTTCAGCGACAGCGTGATGTCCCGCAGCGCCTCGATGACGACGACGTTCTCGGTGTTGCGTCCGATCGCGCCGCCCGCGGCACCCAGGAACGTCTTCTTCAGCGAGCGCGTCTTGGCATCGAAGATCGGAAACTCGACCCAGGCGTCGCGGGTTTCGATGAAGGGATCGTCGGCAGCCACCGTGAGTCTCTTGTTACAGGTACTGCCCGGTGCCGTGACCGGCGGCTCCGGGCGGGCCGGGTTGGACCATTCCGGGCGGCAGCGCGCCCTGGCGCATGTGCTCCAGCTGCGCGCGCGCGGCCATCTGCTGCGCGAACAACGCGGTCTGGATTCCGTGGAAAAGGCCCTCGAGCCAGCCGACCAGCTGTGCCTGCGCGATGCGCAGCTCGGCATCGGACGGAATGGTGTCTTCGGTGAACGGCAGCGCGAGGCGCTCCAGCTCGTCGCGCAGCTCGGGGGCCAGGCCGTCTTCGAGCTCGTGGATGGACTTCGCGTGAATCTCGCGCAGCCGGGCGCGGCTCGCGTCGTCCAGCGGTGCGGCGCGCACCTCTTCGAGCAGCTGCTTGATCATCGTGCCGATCCGCATCACCTTGGCCGGCTGCTCCACCAGGTCGGTGATGGAGTGCCCGTCATCGTCACCGGTGTCGGAACCGGTGATGATCTCGATGTTGTCGTCGTCTGTATTCGTCGTCATGCGGTGAGCGTTCCCTCGTGTCCCACTGTCATTGGGTGTCCGGTGGCGAAGATCCGCGCCATTCGTAGATGCGGGCCCCGCCGTTGTCGTAGATCTTCGTCCACGACTTGGACTTGTCTAGTGACACTAGTCCGTCGGGCATGACGAACCCGCGGACCACCGGCGTAGAAGTCAACACATAGCGGATGTTCAGCGCCTTCACCGCCTCGGCGATTCGCGGATCGTGGTCGGCGTCGTCGGCGTAGGCCCAGAAGATGAAGCGGTGGTAGCCCGGCCCCTGCTGCACGGGATAGTCGTAGTGCGTCCACAGCGGGTGCAGGCCGGCCACCGCGTACATCCAGGCGGTGCCGTCGACGTTGGCGTCGCCGATCACTGTGTCGCGGGCTCCCGGCAGGGTGGCCAGGTAGGCCATCGCCTCCAGGTCTTTGTTGTCGATGATCACCCGGTCGTACTTCTCGCCGATCAGATAGCGGTGCCGGGGGAAGTAATGCCAGGCCAACCCGACCGTGACGACCAGCAGCAGTACCGCGGTGGCGCCGATCCAGAATGCGCGGTCGGGATCACGGGCGGCAGCCCAGCGCTGGGTCAACCGGCGTACACCTGCCACGACCAGCAGTGCCGCGGCGTACAGGGCGATCCCTGCCATCGGGGCCAGCAACAGCGTCACCACCGCCGACAGCCGGCGCGGGTCGCTGTAGAACAAGTCGCTGTACTTGCCGATGATGGCCCCGACGGGACCGCCGAACGGCGCCCCGGAATGCACGATCGACACCATCATCAGCAGCCACACCGCGGCCGGCCACCAGATGCGCTTGGTCAGCAGCAGCACGAAGCCCACCGCCGCCAATCCGATCAGGATGTTCTGGATCGGGAAGTCGTTGAGGTGCCGGGTGTGCTGGACGATCGCGTTGAACAGCGTCCGCTTGCGGCCCTGATGGGTGAGGAAGGCGTGCCCGGCGATGACCTCGGCCTGCTGCAGGACTCCCAGGAACTGGGGCAGCAGCACGGCCAAGGCGGGCGCGGCGATCGCGACCAGCGTGATGAAGTCACGCACCCGGCCCAATATCGGTCGCCACAGCGCGTCCAGCAGCCACCACGCCACCACCAACGTGACCACGACCACGCCGCCGGTGATGTGCACCGAGAACACCCCGACCAACGCGATGACCGCGAGTGGGATGCGATCTCGGTGCCGCAACGACGACGTGACCAGCACGAACGTTGGCACCGCGAGGCCGTAGGCCACCATGTTGGGCATCGAGGCGGTGTCGAATTCGACGTAGGGCACCGCGGTGAACGACGCCGACAGCGCGGCTGCGGTGGCGGCGGCGCCCGCCGACCGCCACTGTGCGGTTGCCCTGCTGCGCAGCAGCTGCCAGGTCAGTAGTCCGGCGCTGAGCGGGAACAGCCACACCGCTCCCGCCAGCGAGCTCAACGTGTACGCCGTGGTCGGTGCGGCGCCGATGAGCTGGGCCAGCACGGCGCCCAGCGCGTGAAACACCGAGGGGTAATAGAGGGCGGCGTGGGTTTCGACGTTGCGCAGCTCACCCATGTGGGTCGACGACGCCTGGCCGGTGTCGAGGATCCAGCGGATGGTGTTGGCATGCCAGACGGAGTCCCAGTTACTCGGGATCGACTGCCAGTACGGCATGCCCTTCCACGCCGCGATGGCGATGAAGAGTGCGCCGAGGATCACCCCCGCCGCGACCGTCAACGCGGGCCACACCGACACCGTTGCGGCGGCCGAGTCAGCGGCGCGGTACCGGGCGAGCAGAATCCGCAAACCGAATACCACGGCGGCCACGATGGCCAGGGCCAGCAACGCCGTCCAGGTATTCCAGCGGATGCCGATCGCGCCGAACGGGATGATGGCCAGGCCCACAACGCCGTACGTCAGCGTCGGGCCCACCCCGAGGGCGACGGGCCAACTCAACCGCCCGGCAAGCGCGATCACCGCACCCGGCAGGATCAGCAACAAGACCGCGATCATCAGTCCGAACGCGAAGCTCACTGGACTAGTATGGCTGGCCAGGTGATCCTGTCCTTGGGGGACCGCAGGCGCCCTCGTTGTCCCGATTGCGCAATCACCAACGCTTTAAGGTGGTCTCCATGGCATATGACGTCGCCCGGGTGCGTGGTTTGCACCCAGCGCTGGGCGACGGGTGGATGCGCTTCGACGCTCAGGCCGGGATGTTGATCCCCGAGTCGGTTGCCACAACGGTCTCCACGGCGTTCCGCGGTTCCGTGCCCAACACCGCCAGCCCTCATCCGGCCGCCCGGCGCAGCGTGGCGGTGCTGGAGGCCGCCCGCCAGGCGGTGGCCGACCTGGTCAACGGTGATCCCGGCGGCGTGGTGCTCGGCGCCGATCGCTCGGTCCTGTTGACGTCGCTGGCTGACGCATCGTCGTCGCGGGCCGGGATTGGCTACGAGATGGTCGTCAGCCGGCTCGATGACGAAGCAAACATTGCGCCGTGGCTGCGTGCGGCCAACCGGTACGGGGCCAAGGTCAAATGGGCCGAGGTCGACATCGAAACCGGTGAGCTGCCGTCGTGGCAGTGGGAGAGCCTGATCACGCCGCCCACCAAGCTGGTGGCCGTGTCGTCGGCGTCGTCGACGCTGGGCACGATCACCGACGTCGGGGCGGTCACCAAACTCGTGCACGACGTCAGCGGGCTGGTCGTGGTGGACCACTCGGCCGCGGCGCCGTATCAGCTGATGGACATCAACGAGATCGAAGCCGACGTGGTCGCGCTCAATGCGCCGGCCTGGGGCGGCCCACCGATCGGGGCGCTGGTGTTCCGCAACCCGGCACTCATCGACACCTTCGGATCGGTGTCGATGAACCCTTACGCCAGCGGGCCTGCCCGGCTGGAATTGGGCGGACACCAGTACGGACTGCTGGCCGGTGTGGTCGCCAGCATCGAATACCTGGCCGGCCTGGACGAGTCGGCGCGCGGCACGCGCCGCGAAAGGCTCGCGCTGTCAATGCAATCCGCGGGTTCCTACCTCGGCGGGCTGTTCGACTACCTGATGGTGTCACTGCGGTCGCTGCCCTTGGTCATGGTGATCGGCCGGCCCGAGGTGCATATCCCGGTGGTCAGCTTCGCGGTCACCGGGGTGCCCGCCGAGCGGGTGGTCCAGCGACTGGCCGACAACGGAATCCTGGCTGTTTCCAATGCCAATTCGCGGGTCTTGGATCTGATCGGCGTCAACGACATCGGCGGTGCGGTCACCGTCGGGCTGGCCCACTACTCGACCATGGCCGAGGTGGATCAGCTGGTGCGGGCGCTGGCGTCGCTGGGCTGACGCTCAGTCGGCTCGGCTAGTCCAGGGTCAGCAGAACCTTCCCGAAGGTCTCACCGGAGGCCAAGACTCGGTGCGCTTCGGCAGCTTCGGTGATGGGGAATCGAGCGCCGATGATCGGGCGGACTCTGCCATCGTCGATCATCGGCCACACCGAGTCCACCACCGCATCGACGATGGCGCCCTTGCCATTGGCCCCGTCGACGGGCCGACCCCGCAACGACGTGGCGATCACGCTCAGCCGCTTGGGGACCATCTTGGCAATGTTTAGTTCGGCTTTGATCCCGCCCTGCATGCCGATGATGACGAGTCGACCGTCGGGCGCGAGTGCGTCGAGGTTCCGATCGAGATAAGCCGCGCCCATGATGTCAAAAATGACGTTAGCGCCGCCCGCTTCGTTATTGACGCGCGCGACGAAATCCTCGTCGCGGTAAGAGATTAGGACGTCGGCACCCAGTTCTGCGCACACATCGAGCTTGGATCGCGAGCCCGCGGTTACCGCGACGCGATTGCCCAACGCCTTCGCCACCTGGATGGCATGGGTACCGATACCGCTGGCGCCGCCGTGCAGAAGGATTAATTCACCGGGTGCCAGATGTGCGGTCATGACGATGTTCGACCACACCGTGCAGGCGACCTCGGGCAGCGCTGCGGCGTCGGACAAGGAGACTCCCGACGGAAGGGGCAGCACCTGCGGGGCGGGTACCGCGACGTATTGCGCGTAGCCGCCGCCGGCCAGAAGTGCGCAAACCTCTTGTTCGACAGCCCATTCCGATACTCCTTCGCCCACTGCGGCGATGACGCCGGAGACCTCCAGGCCGAGGATGTCGCTGGCTCCCGGCGGGGGTGGGTAGTGCCCGGCTGCCTGCAACAGGTCGGCACGGTTGACGCCTGCTGTGCTGATCTTGATCAACACCTCGCCGGGTCCGGGTGAAACATCGGGTACTTCGCGCCAAGTCAGGCGGTCAGTGGATTCAGCGACGATGGCCAGCATCGGATCAGGTTACTCCCGAGTCATTCCGGCCTCGTACCGCGCTGTGTCGCTTACGATTGCGCTATGGGTGGGATTATCGCGGGGCGGACCGCCAGTGAGATGCCGGGGTTGGATATAGCCGAGCAGAGAGCTTGGCAGAACTTCCTCGACGCAGCACTGCGGCTCTACGGAACACTGAATCGCGGACTCGTCGACAAGCACAAGTTGAGCTTGGTCGACGTTCGCCTATTAGAGATATTGGACAACTCCGAATCTGGCGCGGCGCGGATGGGGGATTTGGCCGAACAGCTCATGTCGCTGCCGAGTCGGGTGACCCGTCAGATCCGCCGGCTCGAGACAGCCGGGTTGGTCCATCGGGAGGCGAGTCCCGACGACGGGCGCGGAGTCTTGGCCGGCATCACCGACCGCGGCCGGGAGGTCGTCGAGGACGCGATGGTGACGTACGCGACGGGTGTTCGGGAGAACTTCCTGGGCCCGCTGTCGCGTCCGCAGATGGCGGCGATGGGGGAGAACTGTCGCCGCATCAGCGCCTCGTTGAAGGGCGGCGGCAACTCGGCCAAGATCGGCCGGGTTTAACCGGTTCGGTGCCGGGTCGCTACTCTTGTCGGCGGTGGCGTGGCAGAGCGGCCTAATGCACTCGCCTTGAAAGCGAGAGACGGCTAACACCGTCCGGGGGTTCAAATCCCTCCGCCACCGCTTTTTCGCGGACCGCTGGCAAGCGCCAGCGGCCGGATTGCCGAACATGAACGCTGCCTTGGGAGTTGACCAGAACCGACTGTCGATCTGGTACGAAGGCAGTCAGGCTCATGGGTTGTGCAGAAGGCGAGAT
>JAHFVD010000072.1 GCA_023264735.1 Mycobacterium sp.
GATCCCCGATTCTTCTTCCCCGCCTACCTGGGTCCGTACGGCTGGCTGGGCCTGGACTTCGACGCCGCCAAGGTCGACTGGGATGAAGTCGCCGAACTGGTGGACGCCTCATTTCGACTGCAGGCGCCGGCGAGACTGATCCGGCTGCTCGACGGCTAGATCGCTTCGGGGTCCTCGGTGACGGCGTCGGCGGCGCGCTGGCACAAACCGACCGCGACGCGGGCCCATTCGGCGGTCGCACCGGCCAGCCCGCACGCCGGGCTGATGCCCACACGATTACGAACCGAACTGCGGGAGAACCCAATTCGGTCGGTGATCGCGACCGCCGCCGCGGCAACCTCCTCGGCCGACGGCCGCTTGGCCGGTGCGCTCGCCGGCACCAGACCGAAGACCACCGTGCGACCCGAGTCCAGGAACTCCCCCAGCCCGTCGAAGTCGGCGTCGCCGAGCGTGCCCGCATCCACCGACACCGCGTTGATCGCACTGCGCTGCAAGACATTCCAGGGCAACTCAGCCGAACAGCTGTGCAGCAAAACCTCCGTGCCTGCGACGGCCACGCACTCGTCGAGCAAGCCGATCGCGACCACCTCGTCCACCGGATGCACCGGGCTCATCGACGTCACCCCGGTCAGCCGGCCGGCCAGCGCGGCGAACAGGACGGGCTCGTCGTACTGCACCACCACCGTCGTCGACAACCGGCGCGCCAGCTCGGCCCGGTGCCGTGACACCCCTTCGGCCAAGGACGACGTGAGGTCCCGCACCGCCCCGGCGTCGGTGAGCGCGCGGTGGCCGTTGGGCAGCTCCAGCTGGGCGGCCAGCGTGATCGGGCCCGGCGCCTGGACCTTGACCGGCCGCCCCGAACCGGGCCCGCCGGCCTTCTCCCAGGCTTCTTCGATGGCGTCGATGTCCTCGTCGAGCAGGCTCTTCGCCCGGCGGGTGACCGCGCCCGGCCGGGCGGTAATCCGGTAGCCGCGGGGCACGGTGTCGATGGCGATATCGACCAGCAGCGCACCTGCCCGGCCGATCATGTCCGCACCCACACCGCGGGCCGGTAACTCGACCAGGTGCGGCAGCCGGTGCAGCTCGCCGACGATGATGTCGGCGGCTTCCCGCGGCGCCGAGCCCGGCCACGAACCCATGCCGGTGGCCGCGGCGAAAACACTCACCGGCCAACCGTATTGGACAGCCCGGCGACGCAGGTGCACCGGGGGCCTACCGTGGCAGATATGACGGTGCGCGCGGGGTTGGCCTGTTGCGCGGCGGCGGCCGTGCTGACCGGTTGCACCCAGTGGGTCGACGGCGATCCGCTGCGCGCTCTGAGCGAGCCGCCGTACCACCCGCCGGGGATCGTCGACGTCGACCAGGTGCTACTGACCCAGGCGCAGATGCAGGCGATCACCGGCGGTGGCCAGGCCCTGACGGTCATTCCGACCATGGACGGCAAGGCACCGGTCGACATCGAGCAGCTTGCCGAGTCGGTGCCCACTGATTGCCGCTTCCTGTTCGCCGAAACCGATACCTTCGGCACCGACGTGGAGGACTTCCACAAGACCAGCTTTCAGCACCCCGCCCGGCGCGCGCTGATCTCCGAGGGTGCGGCCGCCTACCGTGACGACGCCACGGCACGACAGGCGTTCAACACGCTCTCGACCGCGGTGCATCGCTGCGCCGACGGTCCGATGGGGTCGTATCTGGTCGGCCAGGTCAACGCGGACACCGATTCGCTGCATGCCCGCCCGGGCCGGTGCGGGCGCGACTACCGGCTGAAGGCCTCGGTGCTGGTGGAGGTGACGTTCTGCACGTATCCCGAGTCGGTGCCCGAGATCGTGATGTCGAACATCGTCAACAAGATCCCGGGCGGTTGAGGATCGTCGCGCTGCCGATGACCTCGTCGCCGGCCGGATCGGGGCGGTAGAGCACCAGCGTCTGGCCCGGCGCGACACCGCGCAGCGGGTTCCGCAGCGCCACCCTCAGCTCGTCGCCGACGACTTCGGCGACGGCGGGCACCACCCCACCGTGCGCGCGCACCTGGACCTCGCACTCCACCGGGCCCTGCGGCGCGACGTCGGAGGTGAATATCGGCTTGGTGCCGGTCAGCGAATGCACCTGCAGGTCCTCGACCGTGCCCACCCGCACCGTCTGCGAGTCGGCGTCGATGCCGGTGACGTAGCGGGGCAGGCCGTCGGGTCCGGGTCCGGCGATGCCGAGGCCCTTGCGCTGCCCGATGGTGAACGCGTGCACACCGTCGTGCTGGGCGAGGACGGCACCGCTGGCGTCGTCGACGACCGTTCCGCGCCGCACACCGATCCGGGCGCCGAGGAAGGCCTGGGTGTCACCGGAGGGGATGAAGCAGATGTCGTGGCTGTCGGGCTTCTCGGCCACCGACAGCCCCCGGCGCGCGGCCTCTTCGCGGATCGCCGGCTTGGGGGTGTCACCGATCGGGAAGGCGGCGTGGCGCAGCTGCTGGGCGCTCAGCACGCCGAGCACGTAGGACTGGTCCTTGTCCACATCGACCGCACGGCGCAGCCGGCCCTCGGACAGCCGGGCGTAGTGGCCGGTGGCCACCACGTCGAAGCCCAGCGCCAGCGCCTTTGCGGCCAGGGCGGAGAACTTGATCTTCTCGTTGCACCGGACGCACGGGTTGGGGGTCTCGCCGCGCTCGTAGGACGAGACGAAGTCGTCGATGACGTCCTCGGCGAACTTGTCGGCGAAATCCCATACGTAGAACGGGATTCCGAGCACATCGGCAACGCGGCGGGCGTCGCCGGCGTCTTCTTTGGAGCAGCAACCGCGCGAGCCGGTGCGCAGCGTGCCGGGCGCCTTGGACAGCGCGAGGTGCACGCCGACGACGTCGTGGCCGGCGTCGACCATCCGGGCGGCGGCCACCGACGAGTCGACGCCGCCGCTCATCGCGGCCAGCACCCTCATCGCAGCGCTCCCAGTGCCGAACTGGCCAGTGCGGCCTGCCTGGCCCGCTCGACGACGGCGGGCAGCACCCGCAGCGCGGCGTCGACATCGGCCTCAGTACTGTTGTGCCCCAAGGACAGTCGCAGCGATCCCCTGGCGGCTTCGGCGCCGGCGCCCATCGCCAGCAGCACGTGTGACGGCTGGGCCACACCGGCGGTGCATGCCGAGCCCGTGGAGCATTCGATTCCGTTGGCGTCCAACAGCATCAGCAGGGAATCGCCTTCACACCCCCGGAACGTGAAGTGGGCGTTGCCCGGTAGTCGGCGATCGCCGAGGGCTCCGTTGAGATGCGTGTCGGCGATGGAGTCCAAGACCCCGTTGATGAGCCGCTCGCGCAGGGTGCGCAGGCGCGCGCCGGTGGCGTCCAGCGTTGCGACGGCGACATCAAGGGCCGCCGCCATCGCCACCGCACCGGCGACATCCGGTGTGCCGGAACGGATATCGCGTTCCTGCCCGCCACCGTGCAGCAGCGGGACGCAGGCGGTGGTGCGGCGCAACAGCAGAGCGCCGACACCGGTGGGTCCGCCGAACTTGTGGGCGGCCAGGCTCATGGCCGACAGATTGGAAGCGGCAAAATCGACCGGGAGATGGCCGACGACCTGGACGGCATCGCTGTGGATCGGCACATCGAACTCGGCGGCCACGGCGGCCAGATCGGCAATCGGCATGACCGTGCCGACTTCGTTGTTGGCCCACATCACCGAGACCAGCGCCACGTCGTCGTGCTCGAGCAGGATCTCGCGCAGCGCCGCGGCGGTGACCGAGCCGTCGGGCTCGGTGGGCAGGAACGTCACCTCGGCGCCTTCGTGCTCGGCCAACCAGGTGACGGCGTCGAGGACCGCGTGGTGCTCGACGGCGGTGGTCACGATCCGCCGGTGGGTCGGCTCGACGTCGCGGCGCGCCCAGTAGATGCCCTTGACGGCGAGGTTGTCGCTCTCGGTGCCACCGGCGGTGAAGATCACTTCCGACGGGCGGGCGCCCAGCCGGGCCGCGATGCTCTCCCGGGCCTCCTCCAGCCGGCGGCGGGCGTCGCGGCCCGCCGTGTGCAACGAGGAGGCATTACCGGCGGTGGCCAGCGCGGCCGTCATCGCCTCGATGGCAGCAGGATGCATCGGGGTGGTGGCAGCGTGGTCGAGATACACCGGACCGGCGGTCGGGCTCATAGCCCGTCCAGGATACCGGCCCCAGCAGGGCCCCTTAGCCAGCCAGGGCGTGGGAGTGCTCGAAGCGCCGTGCGATCTGCCCGCGCACGGCCACCTCGCAGCGAGCGGCCAGTTCGCGCCGGTCGGCGCCGGGCAGCTCCAGGGAGGTGACCTCGACGTCGACGACCGTCAGCCGGGCCCGAACCGTGCGGCTCAGCGACTGCCAGAGCGTGTCGTCCCCGACGAACGCCGCGACCGTCGAGGGCCGCCCGTCGCGGTGGTGATAGGTCAGCCGCAGCGGCTGGACCGGCCGGCCCGAGTCGACCGCTGCCTGGAACATCGCCGGGCGGAACTGTCCGTAGGCCAGCCCGCACCAGGTCGTCCCCTCCGGGAACGCGACGACGGTCTGCCCGTTGCGCAGCCGCTCGGCCACCAGTGCGACCACCTGCGGCAGCCTGCGCAGGCTGCCGCGGTCGATGGGGATGACCTTCATGATCCGCGCGGCCAGCCCGACGGCGGGCCAGTCGATCAGGTCGGCGCGCGCGACGAACGCGCCGGGCAGCACCGACCCGATCACGAAGATGTCGATCCAGGAGACGTGGCCACTGACCACCAGGACGCCCCGCAGGTTGCGAATGGGGCCGCCGGACACCGTGATTCGTACGCCGAGGCAGCGCAGGAACGTCCGGCAGTACACCCGCTGGACGCGTCCGCGGCCGGGCATCGGGACCGCCAGCAGCGGCACCATCATCAACAGCAGCAGTGCGGACGAGATGCGCAGCGTGGCCCGCACCGTCGCGATCACCCGCCGCGACGGCGGGGCGCCACCGGCGCGGACACAGCTGTCGTCACACAGCGCCCGGGGCAACCAGGCGTGATCCTGAACCGTCATGCCGTCTCCCCCATACCGCCGGCCATGTCGCCGGCCGCTGAAACCGACCGCAACCGGGTCAGGTAGCGGGTGTCCGCCTGCCGCTTGTCGAGCAGCGCCGGGAAATCGCCGACCCCGAACTCGGGATCGTGGGCCGGCTCGCCGCAGACCCGGGCACCCAGGCGCAGGTAGCCGCGCATCAGCGGCGGAATCGTCGGCCGGGCCGGCGGCGCGATGTCGTCGAGGCCCACGCCGTCCAGAACAACCGGGCGGTACGGGTACACCGTGTTTTCGGCCGCGGCGGCGTGGCGGCGCAGCACGAAATCGCGCACCCCGCGAATCTGAGAGCCTGGAGGTGCACCCGCCGGGTCTTCTGAGTGCGTCGGTACCGAGACACATCCGGTGACGTAGTCATAGCCGCAGCGGTCCAGATAGGCCAGGATGCCTGCCCACATGAGCAGCACCACCGCGCCGTTCCGGTGGTCGCCGCGCACCACAGCACGGCCCATCTCCACCAGCGACGGCCGCAGCACGTCGAGCGCGCTGACGTCGAATTCTGTTGCGGTGTAAAGACTTCCGGCGGCAATCGCACCCGGCGGCGGGAGCATCCGGTAGCACCCGACGAGCTCGCCCGAGGTGTCTTCACGCACCAGGAGGTGATCGCAGAATTCGTCGAACCGGTCGGCATCACGGCCATCGCCGTCGGCGGGCAGCGCGTAACCGGGTTCGGTGGTGAACACCTGATAGCGCAGCCGCTGGGCCGCCTCGATCAGCGTGGGGTCGGTGGACAGCAGGAGCGAGTAGCGGGGGCCGCGCAACGCGGCAGTCTCGTTCTGGTCAGGGGCTATGAGTACAGATGCAGTGCTCATAGCTGAACGGTTGCTGAGGCGTTCGGCGAGATGTCAACGCCCGCGTGACGTGTTCGTGCACTCTCGATGACCAATAAAAGCGACGGCCCCCGACACGTCATATTGACGTGCGGGGGCCGTAGCCGTTGAGCTGCGAATTAACCCTTGCGGGCCTTGACCGCCTCGGTCAGCTGCGGGGTGACGTTGAACAGGTCGCCCACGATGCCGTAATCGGCGATCTCGAAGATCGGCGCTTCCTCGTCCTTGTTCACCGCGATGATCGTCTTCGACGTCTGCATGCCGGCGCGGTGCTGGATCGCCCCGGAGATGCCCAGCGCGATGTACAGCTGCGGCGAGACCGTCTTGCCGGTCTGGCCCACCTGGAACTGGCCCGGGTAGTAGCCGGAGTCGACGGCGGCACGCGACGCACCGACGGCGCCACCCAGCGAGTCGGCCAGGTCCTCGACGACCGAGAACTTCTCGGCGCTGCCGACACCACGGCCACCGGAGACCACGACGCTGGCCTCGGTGAGCTCCGGGCGGTCGCCGGCCACGGCAGGCTCACGCTTGGTGATCTTGGTGGCGTTCTCGGCCTGTGCGGGCACCTCGACGCTGACCTGCTCGCCGGCACCGGCTTCAGGCGACGCGTCAACGGCGCCGGGACGCAGGGTGATCACCGGGGTGTCACCGTTGGCCTTGGCCTCGACGGTGAAGGCGCCACCGAAGATGCTATGGACACCCACTCCACCGTCTTTGACCTCGATGACGTCGGACAGCACACCCGCGCCGGTACGCGCGGCCAGCCGGCCGGCGATCTCCTTACCGTCGGCGTTGGCGGCCAGCAGCACGGCGGCCGGAGTGGCCGACTCCACCAGCGACGCCAGGACGTCGACGAAGGGGGTGATCAGGTAGCCCTCGGCGTCGGCCGACTCGGCGACGTAGATCTTGGCCGCACCGGCGGCCTTGAGATCGTCGACCAGCGGCGCGGCGGTGCCGGGGGCACCGATCACGACGGCGGCGGGCTCGCCCAGCGTGCGGGCGGCGGTGATGAGCTCGGCGGTGACTTTCTTCACCGCACCTTCGGAGTGCTCGACGAGCACAAGTACTTCAGCCATAGCTGTTCAGCCTCTTAGTCTTTCAGGTCCGATTGCGGAATGATCTGCTAGATAATTTTCTGGGCGACCAGGTACTCGGCGATCTTCTTGCCGCCTTCGCCTTCGTCGGTGATCTTCTCGCCTGCGGTCTTCGGCGGCTTCGGCGTCGAGGCCGTCACCGTCGTGCCGGCATTGGCCAGGCCGACCTCGTCGCCCTCGACACCGATCTCGGCCAGCGTCAGGGTGGTCACTTCCTTCTTCTTTGCGGCCATGATGCCCTTGAAGGACGGGAAGCGCGGCTCGTTGATCTTCTCGGTGACGCTGATGACCGCGGGCAGCGAAGCCTCGACGGTGAACACGCCGTCGTCGGTCTCACGCTCGCCGGTGATCTTGCCGCCCTCGACGGTCACCTTGCGCAGGTGCGTCAGCTGGGGCAGGCCGAGGTACTCGGCGATGATCGCCGGGACCGCACCGCCGGTGCCGTCGGTGGCCTCGTTACCGGCGATGACCAGCTCGGTGCCCTCGATGGCGCCCAGCGCGCGGGCCAGGGCCCAACCGGTCTGCACCATGTCGGAGCCATGCAGGCCGGCATCGAGCAGATGCACGGCCTTGTCGGCACCCATCGACAGCGCCTTGCGGATCGCCTCGGTGGCGCGCTCCGGGCCGGCGGTCAGCACGGTCACCGTTCCGCCCGCATCTCCCTCCCGCTCCTTGATGAGCAAGGCCTCTTCAACGGCGCGCTCGTTGATCTCGTCCAGCACGGCATCGGCAGCGTCGCGATCGAGCGTGAAGTCACCGTCGGACAGCTTGCGCTCGGACCACGTGTCTGGGACCTGTTTGATCAGGACCACGATGTTCGTCATGAGTCTTCTACGTCCTCCTGGCAGGCGTCCCGCGACCAGGGAAGGTCGCAAGACTTTTGGTCATTCCGCAACTCACATCATGTTACCGACGAGTAACTTAGAGTGGTTCGCACGAACACCATAGCTGGTCGAAGTTTGTGTTCTAGCAGCCCATCGGTACCGAGCAGTTCGCGAACTGCCAACTTCGGGTTAGCCTGCCTTGCAATGAGCGCATTCGTGACTGACGCAGGTGACAGCGGCCTGCCGCTGACCGGCGAGCGGACCATCCCCGGGCTGGCGGAAGAGAACTACTGGTTCCGCCGCCACGAGGTGGTGTACCGCCGCCTGCTCGACCTTTGCGCAGGTCGTGACGTACTCGAGGCCGGCTGTGGCGAAGGCTACGGCGCCGATTTGATCGCGTCAGTCGCCCGGCGGGTGGTGGCCGTGGACTATGACGAAGCGACCGTGGCCCACGTCCAGGCCCGCTATCCCCGGGTCAGCATGCTCGCGGGCAATCTGGCCGCGCTCCCGCTGCCCGACGCTTCAGTAGACGTTGTGGTGAATTTCCAGGTCATCGAGCATTTGTGGGATCAGCCACAGTTTGTCGCCGAATGCGCGCGAGTGCTGCGACCTGGCGGTTTGTTGCTGATGTCGACGCCGAATCGGATCACCTTCTCCCCCGGCCGCGACACCCCGATCAACCCGTTCCACACCCGCGAGCTCAACGCCGCCGAACTGACCGAGCTGCTGACCGACGGCGGCTTCTTCGCGGTGCAGTCGATGAGCGGGGTGTTTCACGGCGCGGGCCTGGTCGCGATCGACGAACGCCACGGCGGCTCGATCATCGACGCCCAGATCGAGCGGGCGCTGGCCGACGCCGCGTGGCCCGACGACCTGCTCGCCGATGTGACAGCGGTGCGCTGCGAGGACTTCGACCTACTCGACGGGGCCGAGCGCGATATCGATGACAGCCTCGATCTGGTGGCGATCGCGGTGCGCGTATGAGCGACGCTTGCGGAGCGAATCAACGGGCGAGCGCGAATTCAATTCCCGGGCAGTTCACCCTGGTCCTGCACACCCACCTGCCGTGGCTGGCCCATCACGGCCGCTGGCCCGTCGGCGAGGAATGGCTCTACCAATCGTGGTCGGCGGCGTACTTGCCACTGATGCGGGTGCTGCGCACGCTGGCCGCCGAAGGCCGCCGTGGGGTGCTCACGCTGGGCATGACGCCGGTGGTGACCGCTCAGCTCGACGATCCCTACTGCCTCGACGGTATGCACCGCTGGCTGGCCAACTGGCAGCTGCGAGCCCTGGAGGCCGCCACGCTGCGCACCCCGACCGGCGCGGAACCGGGTACGGCCACCACCCCGGAAGCGTTGCGCGAGTTCGGCATTCGGGAGTATGACGAAGCCGGGCGGGCGATCGAGGAGTTCGGCACACTCTGGAGGCACGGCGCCAGCCCGCTCCTGCGCGAGCTGATCGATGCCGGCACCGTCGAGCTGCTCGGTGGCCCGCTGGCCCATCCGTTCCAGCCGCTGCTCAATCCCCGGTTGCGCGGGTTCGCGCTGCGCGAGGGGCTTGCCGACGCCGGCCAGCGCTTCGCCCACACACCGAAGGGCATCTGGGCGCCCGAATGTGCTTACGCCCCAGGCATGGAGCACGATTACGCCGCCGCAGGCGTCGGACACTTCATGGTCGACGGCCCCTCGCTGCACGGCGACACCGCGCTGGGCCGGCCGGTCGGGTCGACGAATGTAGTGGCGTTCGGCCGCGACCTTCAGGTCAGCTACCGGGTGTGGTCGCCGAAGTCGGGCTATCCCGGACATGCCGCCTACCGCGACTTCCACACCTACGACCACCTCACCGGGCTCAAGCCCGCACGGGTCACCGGCCGCAACGTGGACTCGGATGCCAAGGCGCCGTACGACCCTGCGCGCGCCGACAAGGCGATCGACGCCCACGTCGCCGACTTCGTCGGAGTCGTGCGTCAGCGGCTGATCTCCGAGTCCGAGCGCATCGGCAGGCCCGCACACGTGGTGGCCGCCTTCGACACCGAGCTGTTCGGGCACTGGTGGTACGAGGGACCGATCTGGCTGGAGCGCCTGCTGCGCGCGCTCCCCGAAGCCGGTGTGCAGGTCGGTACCCTGAACGACGCACTGTCGGGCGGGTTCGTGGGCGCACCCGTCGAATTACCGCCCAGCTCATGGGGATCCGGCAAGGACTGGCAGGTGTGGTCCGGTGAGCAGGTGGCCGATCTGGTCCAGCTCAACACCGAGGTCGTCGACACCGCACTGGCGACGGTCGACAAGGCGCTGGCCCACAGCGCTCCCAGCCGGGACTTCGTCGCCGACCAGATCCTGCGCGAGACACTGTTGACGGTGTCCAGCGACTGGCCGTTCATGGTCAGCAAGGATTCCGCGGCCGACTACGCCCGCTACCGCGCCCATCTGCACGCGCACGCCGCCCGGGAGATCTCCGACGCGCTGGCGTCGGGGCGCCGCGACGCGGCCGAGCGGCTGGCCGCCGGATGGAACCGCGCCGACGGGTTGTTCGGCGCTCTCGATGCGAGGCGGCTGCCGTGAAGATCCTGATGGTGTCGTGGGAATACCCGCCTGTGATCATCGGCGGCCTTGGCCGGCACGTCTACCAGCTGGCGACCGCGCTGGCCGCCGACGGACACGACGTGGTGGTGCTCTCGCGCCGGCCGTCGGGCACCGACCCCAGCACGCATCCCACCACCGACGAGATCCACGAGGGCGTGCGGGTGATCGCCGCCGCGCAGGACCCGCACGAGTTCGACTTCGGCCGCGACCTGATGGCCTGGACGCTGGCCATGGGTCACGCCATGACGCGCGCCGGGCTGACCCTGCACGCCAAGGGATGGCAGCCCGACGTCGTACACGCCCACGACTGGCTGGTCGCCCACCCGGCGATCGCGCTGGCCGAATTCTTCGATGTGCCAATGGTTTCCACTGTGCATGCCACCGAGGCCGGGCGGCATTCCGGCTGGGTGTCAGGACAGATCAGCCGCCAGGTGCACGCCGTGGAGTCGTGGTTCGTCCGCGAGTCCGATTCGCTGATCGCCTGCTCGGCGTCGATGTCGGACGAGATCTCCGACCTGTTCGGCCCCGACCTTGGCGAGATCGTCGTCATCCGCAACGGAATCGATTCGAGCCGTTGGCCGTTCGCTCCCCGCCGAGCCCGCACCGGGCCGCCGGAGCTGCTGTACATCGGCCGGCTGGAGTACGAGAAGGGCGTGCACGAGGCGATCGCGGCGCTCCCCCGGATCCGGCGCACCCATCCCGGCACCACGCTGACGATCGCCGGTGACGGCACCCAGCAGGACTGGCTGGTCGAAGTGGCACGAAAGCACAAGGTGCTCAGGTGCGTTCGCTTCGCCGGCCGGGTGGACCACGACCAGCTGCTGCGCCTGTTGCACCAGACCGACGCCGCAGTCTTGCCCAGCCACTACGAACCGTTCGGCATCGCCGCCCTCGAAGCGGCCGCGGCAGGCGCACCGCTGGTCACCTCGAACGTGGGCGGACTCGGCGAGGCGGTCATCGACGGCGAGACCGGGGTGTCCTTCCCACCGCGCGACGTCACGGCGCTGGCCGACGCGGTGCGCCGCGTCCTCGACGATCCTGTTGCCGCACAACAGCGGGCGACCGCCGCACGGGCCCGGCTGACATCGGATTTCGACTGGCACACCGTGGCCGCCGAGACCGCGCAGGTCTATCTGGCCGCCAAGCGCCACGAACGCGATCCGCTACCCCGCCGGCCGATCATCGAGCATGCCCTGCCGGGGCGCTCATAGTTCGAGCGAGTCGTTCGCTATCGACTGGCAGTCACGGCGTCCAGATCAGCAGGTCCTGCATGCCGTTGTTCATGGTGACCGTGGTCGGGGCCGGTCCGGTGACGTCGAAATGGATCTTGCCCGTGGCCGTCGCGCCCGGCGGAATGGTCGCGCCGCTGATATTGGACGGCGCGGCGACCATCCACAGCACCCGGTAGGCCGCCTGGTTGGGAGCGACGGCATTGAACTGCGAAATGGCGGGCGTAACCGGACCATTCATGGCGTTGACGGTGGCCGTCGCCTCCCAGAGCTGACCGGCGACCGGGTAGCCCGGCATCACGTCATTGGAGCGTTGAAGGCCGCTGACCGTCCAGGTCAAGGGAACCTGGCCGACGCTGTCGGTCATCGTCAGCGCGCTACCCAGCTTGCCGACGATGGGATAGTCGGCCGCTGCCGAAAACGGTGCGGCCGCCAGCACGATGAGCATGCTCACCGCGGTGGCCAGTACTGTCTTGATGATTCTGGAGATCGTCACAGGGCCCTCCCCGAGGAGACGTGAATGGATGCCTCTGAGCATATTCGAGACAAACATGGCATAACTCCAGACGAACGCCCGACCATAGTGCCCAAAGGCCCGCCCTCTGATGACCTAAGCCTCTAGACGAGAAGCCTTCTTGCGCTCAATATCCGCCAGCGCTGCGGCCAGCTCAGCGCGCTGGGCGGCTGAGGTGTCCCAGGCCAGTTTGCGGTTCTTGACGACCTTGGCCGGCGAGCCGACGGCGATCGAGAAATCCGGGATGTCGCCCTTGACCACGGCGTGGGCCCCGAGCACGCAGCCGCGCCCGATCGTGGTGCCCCGCAGCACGGTCACCTTGGCCGCGATCCAGGTGTCCGGGCCGATGCGCACCGGGCCCTTGACGATGCCCTGGTCCTTGATCGGCATCTCGATGTTGTCCATCTTGTGGTCGAAGTCGCAGACGTAGCACCAGTCGGCCATCAGCGCCGAGTCACCCAGCTCGATGTCCAGGTAGCAGTTGATGACATTGTCGCGGCCCAGCACCACCTTGTCGCCGAAGCGCAACGAGCCTTCGTGGGCACGGATGGTGTTTTTGTCGCCGATGTGCACCCAGCGGCCGATCTCCAGCTGCGCCAGCTCCGGCGTGGCGTGGATCTCGACGTTCTTGCCGAGGAACACCATGCCGCGGGTGATGATGTGCGGATTGGCCAGCTTGAACTTCAGCAGCCGCCAGTAGCGCACCAGGTACCAGGGCGTATACGCCTTATTGGCGATGACCCAGCGCAGCGAGTCCTTGGTCAGGAACTTGGCCTGGCGCGGATCACGCAGGCGCGAGCCCACCCACCGCTTGTGGATCGGCGAACCCCACATCGACGTCATGGGCTGAGAGCCTAACGCCAGTAGCGGCAAGGGTTACCCTCGCCTGTACTGTCCGGTTCGAGATGGCGTGATGGAAGGGTGACACGGGTGCTGCGGCGATTGCTGGCGTCGGCGTCGGCCGCGTTGGTCGTGACCGGCTTGGCCGGGTGCGGCAACACCGACTCCTGGGTCGACTCCACCGCTGCGCACGGCTGGTCCGCCCAATACGGCGATGCCGCCAACAGCAGCTACACCGCCACCGGCGGGGCCTCCGCCCTGCGGCTGACGTGGAGCCGGTCGGTCAAAGGTGAGCTGGGTGCCGGAGCCGCACTGGGCGATATCGGCTACCTCGCGGTGAACGGCCAGACCGCCGGCGGCTGTTCGCTGATGGTATGGGAGAACGACAACAACGGCCGGCAACGTTGGTGCATCCGCCAGGTGCTCGGTGGCGGCTTCGCCAGCCCGCTGTTCGACCAGTTCGACAATCTGTTCATCGGCCAGCCCGGCGCGATGCAGGCCTACCCGCCAACGCAGTGGATCCGCTGGCGCCAGAACGTCATCGGAATGCCCACCACCGCAAGGTTTCTCGGTGGCGGCCAACTCTTGGTGGTCACCCACCTCGGCCAGGTGCTGGTTTTCGACTCGCATCGCGGCGACGTGATCGGGACCCCGCTCGACCTCGTCGAGGGGCTCGATCCGACCGATTCCACCCGGGGGCTGACCGATTGCGCCCACGCCCTGGCGGGATGCCCGGTGTCGGCACCACCTGCCTACGCCGCGGCTACCCACATGATCGTGGTGAGCCTGTGGCAGCCGGGCGCCAAGGCTTCGACGCTCGTCGGCCTGCAGTACCACCCCGGCCAGACCCCACTGCTCACCAAGGAGTGGACCACCGACGCCATCGCCGCAGGCGTGCTGGCCGCGCCGGTGTCCTCTGCCGACGGCAACACCGTGTACGTCACCGGACGCGACCAAAAGCTGTGGGCACTGAACACCTCCGATGGCAAGGTGAGATGGTCTGTGCCACTGGACTTTCTGCCGCAGACCCCGCCGTCGGTGTCACCGGACGGACTGATCGTCGTCGGCGGTGGTCCGAACACCCACCTGGTCGCACTCAAGGACTCGGGCAACCACGCCGACATCGCCTGGCGCCGTGACGACGTCACCCCGCTGAGCTCATCGAGTCAGGCGGGCCCGGTGGCTTACACTGTGGTCGCCAGCCCGCCGTCGGGGTTGTCGTTGCTGGTGTTCGATCCCGCCAACGGGCGCACCCTCAACAGCTATCCACTCCCGGAGGCCGACGGCTTCCCGGTGGGGGTGTCAGTGGGTCAGGACCGCCGAGTGGTGGTGGCCACCAGCGCCGGCCAGCTGTACAGCTTCGATCCCGCTTAATTCAATTGCAGCGGCGGTAGCGCCGCGCGCGGCACCGACGCCGAGGTGGCCCCGGCGTCCGACGGCAGCAACTCCCCCTGGCTGAAGAAGAAGACCACCGCGTCGTCGGTGACGGCGAAGTTCTGGTAGTGCGACGGGTCGAGCCCGTCGCTGGTGGCGATGACGCCAGTTAGTCCGGTCTGACGCTCCAGATCCCGTTGCACGATGGGGAATATCGCGTTGACGGCCTTGGCATCGGGCGCGAACAGGGTGTCGAAGGTGACCGGTTTCTTGTGCGCCACATCGTAGTTGAAGGTCTTGTACCAGGTCGTCGGGTGCGCGCCACCGATGTCCTGGAACAGCTTGAGCACCACACTCTGGGTGCCGCCGGTGGGTGGCCCTGACGTGAATGACTGTGTGGTGACATCCATTTCGTACGGCATGCTGCGTACCGCCGGCATCTGCGCGACATTGGTGAATCCGTCGCGGTTCTGCGTCACGTAATCGATGACGGCCTGCTCGTCGGCGTAGTTAGTGGGGAACCGCAAATCCATCGTGTAGCTGGCCGCACTGCTGTGCACGTAGCAGACGTTGTCGCCTTCGACGGCTCCGCCGAGTGCCGTGCAGTCCGTCTGCGCGCCAGCGATCGCGATGTCGTGCTCGCCCAGCAGAACGCCTGCTGCCAGCAGTGCGGTCAGGGTGAGAATGCGCATTCGTCGATCGTCCTCGCGCTGTGAAGACGGCACTGGCGCCGTCGCCGCCAGCGTACCCGCGCCTAGCGCACTGCGGCGGCGGGTCGGCACAGGAACGCAGAAGTGCGTTCGCCTGGGCCCGAGCCGATCCGGGTGATCACCAGCGATATCGATGCGCGTCCTTTCGGGCGCAGCCGCCGCCGCAAAGCGTCGGGGTCGACGTCGACGCCGCGCACCAGGATCTCCAGCTGCCCGCAGTCGTGCTGCGAGAGCGCGTGCCGCAATACCTTTTCCCGCAGCGGCAGTTCGTCGAGCACCTCGAAACCACGGACTCCGGCCGGCACCTGATCGCCAGTGAGATAGGCGATATCGGGGTCGAGCTGCCACAGCCCGTGCCGGGCGGCGTAGTGCCGGACCAACCCGGCGCGCACGATCGCCCCGTCGGGGTCCACAATCCACCGACCGGCCGGGCCGGCCGGGCAGTCGGCGGGGTCGGCGTCGGTGACGACTTCGTCGCGGTCCAGTACGCAGGCCCGGCGGCGCACTCCCGGTTCGGCCAGCTCGGCCGACCACAGGCAGGCCTCCCGCACCGAACCACCGGCCGAGGTCACCTCGATCTCGCCGTCGAAGCCCAGTTGGCGGACGGCGTCGAAATCGATTCCCGGCGCGCATTTCACCACGGTGGCCCGCCCGCGGTAGGCGTCGAGCAGCCCGTCCAGCGGCGGGACGTAATCGCGTGGGTCGAAGCGTCGTCTCCCGCCCGACCGGCGGGCCGGATCGAGCAGCACCACGGTGTCGCGGCTGACCGGATGCAGCGCATCGGCGCGGCACAACGCCACGTCGGGCACGTTGTGGCGGGCCATGGCGAGCCGGACCTCGTCGATATCGCTGCCGATCACGACGGCCGCGGTCGAGCGCAGGGCGGCCAGTTCGGTACCGATCGAGCAGGTCGCGTCGTGCACCACCGCACCAGTCAGCCGGGCGGCCCGGTGCCGCGCCACCGGCGCCGCGGTGGCCTGCTGCAGCGCGTCGTCGGTGAACAGCCACCCCGAAACGTCACCCAGCTCGCCGAGCTTGGTGACGGCCTTGCGGCGCAACAGGGTGGTTTCGATCAGGGCGGTGCCGCGCTCCGCGAACCGGTCGCGGATGGCGGCCACATCGGCCAGCCGGCTGGCGTCGGTCAGCGGATAGCGGGCGACCTCGGCCAGCGCCGCCGCACCGGCGTCACTGGTGAGGTAGGTGACGTCGTCTCGCCCGAAGGTCAGGACGGTTTGACTCCGGTGATCATGACGTTGTAGTACCAGCCCTTGGGCACGACCTGCCGCCAGATGTTGTCATCGACCCAGCTCAGCCCGATCCAGCTGGTGAACGCGAACTTCGCGTAGCCCCAGCCGAGCTTGCCGGGCGGGATGGCGGCCTCGAAAGTGCGCAGCGGCCAGCCCAGCATCGCAGCGGTGAACTCCGTGGTGGACGTCGAGACGTCGACCGCGCCGGCGCTGCGGGCCATCCGCTCGAGGTCGTCCGGGTCGAAGGTGTGCAGGTCGACGACCGCCTCCAGGGCGGCCGCGCGCGACGATTCGTCGAGCTCAGCCTGCGGCCGCCGCCAGCCCTCCAAGCCGGGCAGCTTGGTGACGTTGGTGGCCACCCGCCAGGTCAGCGTCGACAGCGACCGCGCGTAGGTGTTGCCCACGCTGGTGGGCTCGCCGGCGAACACGAACCGGCCACCGGGCTTGAGCACCCGGACCACCTCGCGCAGCGACTTCTCGACGTCGGGGATGTGGTGCAGGACGGCGTGCCCGACGACGAGGTCGAACGTGTCGTCCTCGTAGGGGACGCCTTCGGCATCGGCGACCCGGCCGTCGATGTCCAAGCCCAGGTTCTCGCCGTTGCGGGTGGCGACCTTCACCATGCCGGGCGACAGGTCGGTCACCGAGCCGCGCCGGGCCACCCCGGCCTGGATCAGGTTGAGCAGGAAGAAGCCGCTGCCGCAGCCCAGCTCCAGTGCCCGGTCGTAGGGCAGCTCACGCAGTTCCTCCGGCGGCACGGTGGCGTCGAACAGGTTGCGGGCGTAGTCCACGCAGCGTTTGTCATACGAGATCGACCACTTGTCGTCGTAGGACTCGGCCTCCCAGTCGTGATACAGAATCTGGGCCAGCTTGCTGTCGTTCAACGCCGCTTCCACCTGCTCCGCGGTGGCGTGGGGTGTCGGAGCCGGGTCGTCGGCGACATTAGACAGAGCGCCGGGGTCCTTCGAATTCATGCAGGGCAGCCTAACGGCTATCGCCCGCGGCGAAGATCTCACCGTAGCGTTGCGCCTGCTCACCGGCATCGAGCCCGCCGTCGATCAGTGCCTTGGCACCGGCCAGCGCACTCGGTGCGGTGTCCACGAAGCGGCCCGCCCACACCGCGGCGGCGTCAAAGACGTGATCGGGGGCCACCATCTCGTCGATCAGCCCGTGCACCAGCGCTTCCTTGGCGTCGACGAACCGGCCGCTGAACGCCAGATCCTTGGCCCGCGCCGGCCCGACCGCACGGGCCAGCCGCTGGGCCCCACCGCCGCCGGGGACCAGGCCGGCCAGGATCTCGGTGGCGCCCAGCTTGACGTTGTCGCCGCTGACCCGCCAGTCGGCGGCCAGCGCCAGACTCAGCCCGGTGCCGAGGGCATAACCGGTGATGGCGGCGACCGTCGGTTTCGGGATCGCTGCGACGGCATCGATGGCCTCGCGGCGCAGCAGATCGGCGGCCTCGGCTTCAGCGCGATTCAGCGTGCGCAGTTCGGGAACGTCGTCGCCGACGGAGAAGATCTCGTGCCCGCCGAACAGGATGACCGTGGCGATGTCGGCACACTCGGCCACCTCAGCCGTCGCCGAGATGAGCTCGCGGTAGGTCTGCCGGGTCAGCGCGTTGGTCGGTGGGCGCGACACCAGGAGCACCCCAACACCGGGATGCTGCTCGCCGACGTGGATGCTGACGAACTCGCGCATGTCAGTCCCCGCCGTAGCCCTGCGGGGCGCGGCGATTGCGGGCCTCGTTGTAACGGTCGCTGTTGAAGAACTCGATCTCCCAATTACCCTCGTGGACAGCGAGATTGGGCTGCACAGCCACGATCTGGCGGTCCAGGGCCAGCACCTCGCCGACGGTGCGCCCGGCCAGCGAGTCCAGCTGGGTCCAGGTCGGGGGCAGCAGGAAACTGCGCGCCTCGGCGAAATCCTCGAGCGCCGCTTCGGGGCTGGTCCACGCCGCCTGTTCGGATTCGGTGTTGTGGCCGTCGGCGCGCTGGCCGTCGGGCAGTGCGCCGACGAAGAAGTAGGTGTCGTAGCGGCGGGTGCGCTCCTCTTCAGGGGTCACCCAGTTGGCCCACGGCCGCAGCAGGTCGGCCCGCAGCACCAGGTTTTCCCGGCGCAGGAATTCCGAGAACGACAGGCTGCGGTCGACCAGGGCCGCGCGGACGTCGCCGTAGATCGAGGCGTCGGCGACGATGCCGTCGGGATCGTCGGCAGGTCCGGCGAACAGCACGCCGGATTCCTCGAACGTCTCGCGGGCTGCGGCGCACACCAGTGCTTCGGCGAGGTCGTCGGAGATACCGAACCGCTGCGCCCACCAGTCCGGTCCGGGGCCATACCAGGCAATATCGGAGTTGCGGTCACGGTCGTCGACCCCACCGCCGGGGAACACCATCACGCCGCCGGCGAACTCCATCGCGCGGTGCCGGCGCATGAGAAAGACCTCGACACCGTCGCGCGCGGTGTCCCTGATCAACATGACCGTGGCCGCAGGACGGATCGGCAGCGGTTCGGGTTTGTCGTCGCTCACAAGCGCCTCCTGTGGGCCGCGCGACTGCGCACGCGCCGGGCGAAGTAGCGGCCGTCGATAGTGTCCAGCGCGATCGATTGCCCGAACGCCGTGGACAGGTTCTCCGCTGTCAGCGTGTCATGCAGCAGCCCGCCGGCCACCACCTGGCCCTCGGACAGGATCAGGGCGTGACTGAAGCCGGGCGGGATCTCCTCCACGTGGTGGGTGACCAGAACCAGCGCCGGCGCATCGGCGTCGGCGGCCAGATCGCCAAGCCGGGACACCAGTTCCTCACGGCCGCCGAGGTCCAGACCGGCTGCGGGTTCGTCGAGCAGCAGCAGCTCGGGATCAGTCATGAGCGAGCGCGCAATCAGTACCCGCTTGCGCTCGCCTTCGGAGAGGGTGCCGTAGGTGCGCTGCGCCAGGTGTTCGGCGCCGACGCTTTCCAGCGTGTCGACGGCCTGGGCGTAGTCGACGTCCTCGTAGGTCTCCCGCCAGCGGCCCAGCACGGCGTAGCCGGCCGAGACGACGAGATCGCGAACCACTTCGTCGTCGGGCACCCGCTGCGAGAGCGCCGAGCTGCTCAGCCCGATCCGCTGGCGCAACTCGGCCATGTCGGTACGGCCCAGTCGCTCGCCGAGCACGTGGGCGGTGCCGGACGACGGATGCTCCATGGCGGCCGCGATCCGCAGCAGCGAGGTCTTGCCCGCGCCGTTCGGGCCGATCACCACCCAGCGTTCGTCGAGTTCGACCTGCCAGGTGACCGGTCCGACCAGGACCTGTCCCCCACGGCGCAGCGATACTCTCCGGAAGTCGATCAGCAGGTCGGGGTCGACCTCGTCTGCGGCGTCGGGCACTGCACCATCGTGCCGCATTCGTCTCGGTCCGCATGTGTGGGGTCGTTGCGATTTCGGGTGTGTCCGAGGATGTGTGCCCAGCCGCTGACAGCCAGGATCGGCTTGGGTGTCAGCCGCAGCACCAGTTGCACCATGGGTCCGATCCCGAACGCGTAGATGACGGTCCCGACGCCGACGCTTCCGCCGAGCAGCCAGCCCGCGGCCAACACGGTGGCCTCGATCGCTGTACGCACCAGCCGCACCGAAATGCCGGTCCGCGCAACCAATCCCGTCATCAGCCCATCGCGGGGGCCGGGCCCGAGTCCCGCACCCACGTACAGCACGGTGGCCACGGCGTTGAGAACGACCGCCGCGAGCATCATGGCGACGCGGACAGGCATCGATTCCGGGGCGGTCAGCACGGCCAGTCCGCCGTCGACGGTGACCGCGATAACGATGACGTTGGCGACGGTGCCGATGCCGGGCTTGTTCCGCAATGGAATCCACGCCAGCAGCACGACGACGCCGACCACCGCAGAGGCCACTCCGATGGACATCGGTGTGTGCCGGGTCAGGCCCTGGTGGAACACATCCCACGGGTCCAGGCCCAATCCGGCACGCACCATCATGGCCATCGAGAAGCCGTAGCAGGCCAGTCCGACCAGCAGGGCGACCCCGCGCAGCGTCGGCCTCACCGGTGGTCGGAGAACCGGACGCGCAGGGCGTCCAGGTCACCGCGCAGCCGGCGGACATCGGCGTCGGTCTCATCCCCGACGGACCATCCGGACGTTGTCGGATTCCACGGCCCGTGATTGGCGTCAAGCAACGCCGACAGCCGGTGGGCCACTCGGGAGAACCAGTTACTCATGACAGACATGCTTCCGCCCGACTGGCTTGCAGTTCAATAGCCAGTTGGCACATACTGGCATTCAAATGGCGACATATATGGCGACCAGAGCGCTCGATCCGGACCTGTTGGCCCGTGAATTGGGCAACTGGCGTACCTCCAGCCGCAGTGGACCTACATATCAGGCGCTCGCCGACGGCCTGCGGATGCTGATCGTGGACGGCCGGCTGCCGGTCGGGTCGCGCCTGCCCAGCGAGCGCGTGCTGGCCGACGTGTTGCGCGTTTCCCGCACCACGATCACTGCCGCGTACGCCGACCTGGGCGACACCGGTTACCTGCATGCCCGCCGCGGCGCGCGCAGCACGATCGCACTGCCCCGCACACCGATGGTCGCAACCGATGACGCACCGGCCGCCATCAATCTGGCCGCCGCAGCCCTGGCCGCGCCGGCCAGCGCGGTGCAGGAGGCGTTCACCGAGGCGGCCCGCCAGTCCGCGTCGTATCTGCAGCACACCGGTCATGACATGCACGGGGTGCTGGCCTTTCGTACCGCGATCGCCGAACGTTATTGCGCCAGAGGGCTTCCCACCACTGCCGATCAGATCATGGTGACGAGTGGCGCGCAGCATGCGATCGCGTTGATCCTGACGACCTACGTTCAGCCCGGCGATCGAGTTCTCGTCGAACAACCCACCTATCACGGCGTGCTCACCGCGATCGCGACAGCGGGAGCCCGGCCGGTGCCTGTCGCGATGACAAGGGAGGGCTGGGAACTCGACGCCCTTCACGCCGCAGTGCGCCAACTCGCTCCGACCCTGGCGTATCTGGTGCCTGACAATCACAATCCCACAGGGTTCTCGATGCCGGCTGCCGATCGCAAGCGATTATCCGACATCATCGCCGAGACCCGCACGCGCACAGTGATCGACGAGACGTTGACCGATGTCTGGCTCGACGAGCCGGTGCCCCCGCCGGTGGCCGCGTCGATGAGCTCACGCAGCGACCTGGTGATCACGATCGGCTCGATGTCGAAGTCGTTCTGGGGTGGGATGCGCATCGGCTGGATCCGGGCCGAGCCGAACGTGCTGGCGACCATCCGTGCGGTTCGCCCGTCCATCGACTTGGGCACGTCGGTGATCGAACAACTCGCTGCCGCATGGCTTCTCACCGAGCGGGCCGACGACGTGCTGCCCGAACGCCGGGAGATCCTGCGGGGCCGCCGCGCGCTGCTGCTCGACCTGATCGCCGAGCACCTGCCGGACTGGCGCCCGCTGCCCGGCACGGGTGGCATGTCGATGTGGGTGCAACTGCCCGCCCCGGTCAGCTCGGCGATGTGCGCATCGGCATCGCGGCTCGGTGTCGAGTTGCCGCCGGGCCCACGCTTCGGCGTCGACGGCACGCTCGAGCGGTTCGTCCGAATTCCGTTCGCGCTGCCCGAAGAAGAGCTGACGCAGGCCCTCGAACTGCTCGGCCGGGCCTGGCGCAGCATCACCGGGTCGTCCGCGCCCGAGGCCAGGGCGGTCGTGATCTAGCGCCGAGTGTGGGCCTCGTGCACGCATTTTCGTGATTTCGCGTGCATAGGACCCACAGTCGAGCTACTCCGGTGGGATCTCCACCCGGCGCAGCATGCCGTCGACGGCGTCGGCCGCCTCGATCTCGGCGCGGGTGATGCCAAGGATGAACAACACGGTGTCCAGGTAGGGGTGGCTCAGCGAGGCGTCGGCGACCTCGCGCAGCGCGGGCTTGGCGTTGAAGGCCACCCCCAGACCGGCGGCGGCCAGCATGTCGATGTCGTTGGCGCCATCCCCGACGGCCACCGTCTGATCCATCGGCACCCCGGCCTGGCGCGCAAAATCCCTCAGCGCCTTGGCTTTACCAGCACGGTCGACCACCTCACCGACGACCCGGCCGGTCAACTTCCCGTCGACGATCTCCAGTTCGTTGGCCGCCACGAAGTCCAGCATCAGTTCGTGCGCCAGCGGATCGATGACCTGGCGGAAGCCGCCGGACACCACGCCGCAGTGAAAACCCAAGCGGCGCAACGTACGAATCGTGGTGCGCGCCCCAGGGGTGAGCTCGATCTGGTCGGCGACCTCGTCGACCACTTCCGCGGGCAGGCCGGCCAGGGTGGCGACCCGGCGGTGCAGTGACTCGGCGAAGTCCAACTCGCCGCGCATAGCCGCCTCGGTGATCGCGGCGACGGCTTCACCGGCGCCGGCGTGCTCGGCCAGCATCTCGATGACCTCGCCCTGGATCAGGGTCGAGTCGACGTCGAACACGATGAGCCGCTTGGCCCGACGCTCCAGACTGTAGTTCTCGACGGCGATGTCCAGACCTTGCTCGGCGGCCACCCGGGCCAGCACCGTCTGCAGTTCCCCGCTGACACCGGCGGGCACCGACACCCGAAGCTCCAACCCCGTCACCGGGTAATCGGAAACGCCACGGATGAAGTCGATGTTAACCCCGAGCGCGGCGGCCCCGCGGGCCACCACCCCGAATGCCGCCGCGGTGATGGGCCGCCCCAGCACCACGATGGTGTGTGTGGACGGCTCGCGGATGATCGGGAGGTCGTCGCTGCGCTCGATCGTGACATCGAGCCCCACGCGGTGAATGGCATCGGTAACGTCGTCACGCAATTGGGCACCGTCGGCCACATCGGCGCGGCCGGAAACCAGCACTCCCAGCGTCAGCCGCCCGCGGATCACCACCTGCTCGACGTTGAGCAGGTCCACCTCATGGCGGGCCAGCACTTCGAAGAGCGCTGAGGTAACCCCAGGCTGGTCGACACCGGTGACGGTGATCAGCACCGACACCTTGGACATGGTCATACCTGAAAGGTTGCGTATCCCGCGTTAGGTACGGACGTGCTCGTCATCGAGTCGCGTCACGTCACCGTCATCGGGACCGTGCGCACGACCGACGTGAGCCTCCGCACGCATCCGCTCGATCATGTGCGGGTAGTGCAGCTCGAAAGCGGGCCGCTCCGAACGGATCCGGGGCAGCTCGGTGAAGTTGTGCCGCGGCGGCGGGCACGAGGTGGCCCACTCCAGCGAGTTGCCGTAGCCCCACGGATCGTCGACGGTGACGATCTCGCCGTAGCGCCAGCTCTTGAAGACGTTCCAGGCGAACGGCAGCACCGAGACACCGAGGATGAACGCGCCGATGGTCGACACGATGTTCAGCGTCTCGAAGCCGTCCGACGGGAGGTAGTCGGCGTAGCGGCGCGGCATGCCCTCGTCACCCAGCCAGTGCTGCACCAGGAACGTGGTGTGGAAGCCGATGAAGGTCAGCCAGAAGTGCAGCTTGCCAAGGCGCTCGTCGAGCAGGCGGCCGGTCATCTTCGGGAACCAGAAGTAGATGCCGGCGTAGGTCGCGAACACGATGGTGCCGAACAGCACGTAGTGGAAGTGCGCGATCACGAAGTAGCTGTCGCTGACGTGGAAGTCGATCGGCGGGCTGGCCAGCAGCACGCCAGACAGACCACCGAGCAGGAACGTCACCAGGAAGCCGATCGAGAACAGCATCGGCGTCTCGAACGTCAGCCGGCCCTTCCACATCGTGCCGATCCAGTTGAAGAACTTGATGCCGGTGGGCACCGCGATCAGGAACGTCATGAAGCTGAAGAACGGCAGCAGCACTGCACCCGTGACGTACATGTGGTGCGCCCACACCGCCACCGACAGCGCCGCGATGCTGATCGTGGCGTAGATCAGGGTGGTGTAGCCGAAGATCGGCTTCCGGGAGAACACCGGGAAGATCTCCGAGACGATGCCGAAGAACGGCAGCGCGATGATGTACACCTCGGGGTGCCCGAAGAACCAGAACAGGTGCTGGAACAGCATGGTTCCGCCGTTGGCGGGGTCATAGATGTGCGCGCCGAGGTGGCGGTCAGCGGCTAGGCCGAACAGCGCGGCGGTCAGCAGCGGGAAGGCCACCAGCACCAGGATCGACGTGACGAAGATGTTCCAGGTGAAGATCGGCATCCGGAACATGGTCATGCCGGGGGCGCGCATGCAGACCACGGTGGTGATCATGTTGACGCCACCGAGGATGGTGCCCAGACCACCGACGGCCAGGCCGAGGATCCACAGGTCACCGCCGGCGCCGGGGCTGTGCATGGCATCCGACAGCGGGGTGTAGGCCGTCCAGCCGAAGTCGGCGGCACCACCGGGGGTGATGAAGCCGGCCAGCGCGATCATCGCGCCGAAGATGAACAGCCAGAACGACAGCGCGTTCAGCCGGGGGAAGGCGACGTCGGGGGCACCGATCTGCAGCGGCAGCACCAGGTTGGCGAACCCGAACACGATCGGCGTCGCGTAGAACAGCAGCATCGCCGTGCCGTGCATGGTGAACAGCTGGTTGTACTGCTCGTTCGACAAGAACTGCAGGCCCGGTACGGCCAACTCAGCGCGGATGAACAGCGCCATCAACCCGCCGAGGAAGAAGAAGATGAAGCAGGCGACGCAGTACATGATGCCGATCAACTTGTGATCGGTGGTGGTCACCAGCTTGTAGATCAGATTGCCCTTGGGACCCATCCGTGCAGGCATGGGCCGAGTGGCCTCGAGTTCTCCCCGCGAAGGCACTACGGCAGTCAACGGTCCTCCAAAATCAGTTAGCGCACCCGAGAACGTGTAGATGATCCTAGCCGCCCGACGCCGCCGATGGGCTGTGGGTCCTACATTCTGTCGTATTCGATTCCGCGAGGGCCTGCCGCGCAGCTCAGCGGCCCTGCCGCGGTCAGATGTTACCGTCGGCGTCGTGCTGATCGGCGGTAAGCGTTCGGGTGTCGTGATGGCGGCCGGAGCGGTGCTCATAGCGCTCGCCATGACGGTCGCCAGCGGATGCTCAGGTTCAGCGAAGAATCCGCCCCCGCCGGGCGCGAGCAGCCTCGTCACGAGCACCACGAAGATCGCCGGCGCCGGCGTGCTGGGCAATCAGCGCAGGCCCGACGAATCGTGTGCGCCCGACCCGGCCCGCCTCGACCCGGGGGGACCCGACCCGCAGCGGATCGTGGTGCTGGCCGGCGACGAGCTCGACTCCTTGTGCGCCCTGGGTCTGCAGTCGCGGATCGTGGCCGCCGCGCTGCCCGACGGATCGGCCGGCCAGCCGTCGTATCTGGGCACCGTCATCCACAACGTGCCCGGCGCCGGGACCCGCAGCACACCCGATCTGGCCGCGATCGCCGCCGCCAAGCCGGACCTCATCCTCGGCTCGCAGGCGCTGACGCCGCAGTCCTATCAAGCTCTGGCCGCCATCGCGCCGACGGTGTTCACCGACGCACCCGGCGCCAAGTGGCAGGACAACCTGCGTGCGACGGGTGCCGCCACCGGCCGGGCCGACGCCGCAGGCGATCTGGTCGGTGATTTCACCGAGCTGGCCAAGCAGAAGGGCATCGCGAACGACGCCCCGCACTTCCAGGCCTCCATCGTCCAGTTCACCGACACCACGATGCGGGTGTACGGCGCCGAGAATTTCCCCGCCTCGGTGTTGGCCGATGTCGGGGTGGATCGCCCTGCCGCACAACGGTTTACCGACAAGCCGTACGTCGAGATCGGGATCTCCGACGCCGACCTGGACCGCTCGCCGGACCTCTCGGCCGCCGACGGCGACATCCTGTATCTGTCGTTCGCGTCGCAGGCGGCCAAGGACCGCGCGCCGGCAGTGCTGGACAGCCAGGCGTGGCGCACGCTGTCGGCCAACCGCGACAACCGGGTCTTCGTCGTCAACAACGAGGTGTGGCAGACCGGCCAGGGCATCGTCGCCGCGCGCGGGATTCTCGACGACCTCCGCTGGCTCAACGCCCCGATCAACTGACGCGGCGGGCCGGTGGCGCGACGTCTGGGGATCGATTTTCACCTTTGGCAGGAAAAGTTCGAGTGCAGGACTGCCAAACGTGAAACTCGTGTCGACCGCGGCCCTCACGCCAGCCAACCGGCCGGTAATCTTCGCCACGTGTTCCATGTGCTGACAATCACCTATGAGAAGGCCCTCGACGTCGTCGACCAGACCCGGCCCGCCCATCTGGCCTTCCTGAACGACGAGGTCGCCGCTGGCCGCCTGCTGCTGGCCGGCCGGCTGGATTCCGGCGCCGGCGGCGTCCTGATCACCGCGGATATCAGCGTCGAGGACGCGCAGAGCATCATCGACCGCGACCCGTACACGCTGGCCGGAGTCGTGAGCTATCAGCGGGCGTCCTTCAACGGCGGAATTCGCGCGGCCGGGTTATAAATCTTCTGGAGCGGGATTAGGCACCCGCCGCACTTCGTTACTCCTTTTGGTCGCAGCGTCGCGACACCACATATGACCAAAACGCTGAACGATCAGTGCTGCCTAAAACGCGAACTCAAGGAATTACGAATGAGCCAAGCCACCGCTTATGCCGCCACATCCGCGACGGATCCGCTGACCAAGACCACCGTTACCCGCCGCGACGTCGGCCCGCATGACGTCCAGCTCGACATCCACTTCGCGGGCATCTGCCACTCCGACATCCACACCGTGCGCGGCGAGTGGGGCCCGGTCGAATACCCGATGGTGCCTGGGCACGAAATCGCAGGTGTGGTAACCGAAGTCGGGCCCGAGGTCACGAAATACAAGGTGGGCGACCGAGTAGGTGTTGGCTGTTTCGTCGACTCCTGCCGCGAATGCCCCAGCTGCAAAGCCGGTCTCGAGCAGTACTGCACCAACCCGGGCATGGTAGGCACCTACAACGGTGTCGGCCGCGACGGCGAGCCGACGCAGGGCGGCTACAGCGGGTCGATCGTCGTCGACGAGAACTACGTGCTGCGGATCCCCGACAGCATCGCGCTCGATGCGGCGGCGCCGCTGCTGTGCGCAGGCATCACGCTGTACTCGCCGCTACGGCACTGGAATGCCGGTCCGGACAAGAAGATCGCGGTCATCGGCCTCGGCGGCCTCGGCCACGTCGGTGTGAAACTCGCCAAGGCCATGGGTGCGCACGTCACCGTGTTGAGCCAGTCCCTGAAGAAGATGGAAGACGGCCTGCGACTGGGCGCCGACGAGTACTACGCCACCAGCGACCCGGACACGTTCAAGAAGCTGGCAGGCACCTTCGACCTGATCCTCAACACGGTCTCGGCCAATCTCGACCTGAACGCGTACCTCGGCCTGCTGGCTCTGGACGGCACCCTCGTCGAACTCGGCATGCCCGAACATCCGATGAGCGTGCCCGCGGCCGGCCTGATCGGCGGTCGTCGCAGCATCTCAGGCTCACTGATCGGCGGGATTGCCGAAACCCAGGAGATGCTCGATTTCTGTGCCGAACACGGCGTGACGCCCGAGATCGAGGTCATCACACCCGACTACATCAACGAGGCCTACGAGCGAGTGCTGGCCAGCGATGTGCGCTACCGCTTCGTCATCGATACCGAATCGCTGCGCGGCGAGTAGTTACTCGCTGACCGTTTCCTCGGTCACGCCGGCCAGCGGCCACCCGGCCGCGGCCAGCGTGGCCGCGACGCGCTTGACGTTTTCCGGCCCCGCATCGTGATGGCTGACGTCCTTGATGAACTCAGCGATCTCGTCCTCGTCGATCCCGCCTTCCAGGGCCGGCGAGTCCTTCGCGGTGAGGTTGGCGACCACCTCTTTGACCTGCTCTTCGGTCAACGGGGTGGAGCGCAGCAGCGCCAGCAGCGGCACCCGATCAGGCCCGGGAACACCGTTGGGGTAGCCGGCGCGCAGCCAGGTGAGAATCGAGTGCACAAGCGACGTAGCGGTCACGTGGCTCAGTCTCTCGGTTGCGTGCACGCCGCGCCACCACCGGTGGCACAGTTCGCCGCCGATTCACGCCGCGTTCACCGACTGTCGGGGCACCTGGCCAGGAAGTCGACGACGGCCTCGGCGAACACGTCGTTGCGGTCACCGGCGACCATGTGCCCGGCGCCGGCGACGTCGACGAACTCGATCTGGGGGAAGCGTGCCAGGAACGCGTCGGCGCGGTCCTGGGTGACCAGGTCGCTCATCTGACCGCGCACCAGCAGCATCGGGACCCCGGCGGCCAGGATGGCGTCGACGGCCGCGTTGATGCGCCCCACTTCGGTGACCTCGATGGGCGGGCTGGCCGCGCTGCCGTCGATGAACTTGGGATCCCAATGCCAGTACCAGCGGCCGTCGCGCTGACGCAGGTTCGTGCGAAGACCGTCGAGGTCGGCGGGCCGGCTCCGGTTCGGGTTGTACTCCTGAATCATGTCGGCCACCTCGTCGAGCGATTCGAAGCCCGACTCCATCCGGTCGTACATGAAGCGGTGAATCCGCGAGGCTCCCGACGGGTCCATATCGGGGACGATGTCGACCAGCACCAGTGCGCGCAACGCGTCAGGGGCCAGCTCACCGGCGAGCAGCATGGCAGTGAAACCGCCAAGGGAGGCGCCGACGATGACCGGCCGCGGCGGCAGCTCACGCAGCAGTTCCAGCACGTCAGCGGCGAAGCTGACGACCCGGTAGTCGCCGTCTTCTGACCAGTCGGACTCGCCGTGTCCGCGCAGGTCGACGGTGATCGCCTGCCAGCCCCGGGCGGCGACCGCGGCGGCGGCCCGGCCCCAGGAGCGGCGGGTTTGTCCGCCGCCATGCAGAAACACGGCGGCGGGAGAGTCCGGGTCGCCGAGCCGATCCGCGGCGATGCGGATGCCGTCGACGCCGAGCGCGCTGAACGGTTCCGGTGTGATCACGCAATCAGCATCCGCGATGTAACCGCCAGCTCAAAGCACCGGTCCCACCCGAATGAAGCATTTGGGTGTCGAGAGGTGGGACGAACGGCCCTACAGCGCGGTGCGGCAGGGGCGGAGCTTGAACAGGTGAGACGGAACCTTCGTGACGCATAGGGCGGTGTTCCCCCGGCTGACCCGGGCAGCGGAGCGGCCGTGGTACGTGCTGGGCCGGATCGGGGATCAGGCGCTGTTCTACGCCAGGGCGATGGCGGGGATTCCGAGCGCGGTTCGCTTGTACCGCAGTGAGATCGTTCGTCTGGTCGCCGAGATCAGCATGGGCGCAGGGGTCCTGGCGATGATCGGCGGCACTTTGGTGGTCGTTGGATTCCTCACTGTCGCCACCGGCGGCACGTTGGCGGTCCAGGGCTACAGCTCGCTGGGCGATATCGGCATCGAGGCACTCACCGGGTTCTTGGCGGCGTTCATCAATGTGCGCATCTCGGCACCGGTCGTCGCCGGGATCGGTTTGGCCGCCACGTTCGGTGCCGGGGTGACCGCTCAGCTGGGTGCGATGCGGGTCAACCAGGAAATCGACGCACTCGAAGCCATGGCGATCCGGCCACTCGTCTTCCTGGTCAGCACCAGGATCGTCGCCGGAATGCTCTCGATCGCACCGTTGTACGCCGTCGCGGTCATCCTGTCGTTCTTGGCCAGCGAGTTCACCACCGTGACCCTCCTCGGCCAGTCGGCCGGCCTGTACGACCATTACTTCTCGACCTTCCTGAGCCCCACGGACCTGCTGTGGTCGTTCGTCCAGGCCATCTTCATGGCGTTGGCAATCCTGTTGATCCACACCTACTTTGGATTCTTCGCATCCGGGGGACCCTCCGGAGTCGGCGTCGCGACCGGGGACGCCGTGCGCACGTCACTGGTCGTCGTGGTGTCGGTGACGCTGCTCATCTCGCTGGCGATCTACGGCAGCCAGGGGCGATTCAACCTTGCGGGCTAGGACACCGCGGCGTTGGGATTTCGCCACCGTCATCGACCACGCAAGGGATAGCATCCCCCCGTGATGCGAGTCACGATCGTAGGTGGTGGCGCGGCCGGTGTGCTCGCCGCCATCCATCTGCGCCGGAACAAGCCGGACTCACAGATCACGCTGATCGACGCATCCGGCCGGCCGGGCACCGGTGCGGCGTACGGCACCAGCGATCCGGCGCACTTGCTGAATGTGCTCGCTCAGCGCATGTCCGTGTGGCCAGACGACCCCGATCACTTCTGCCGTTGGCTCGACGAACGAGCCGTCACCGCCGTCGAAGGCTTCGCACCACGTCTTGCGTACGGCCGCTATTTGCGCGAACAACTCGCGGCGGCCAACGTGCGAATCGAGACCGCCGAGGTTGTCGGATTGACACCGGGCGCGTCGACCCAGCTGAAGCTCAACGACGGCAGGACGTTGTCGGCTGACGTCGTTCTCCTCGCATCGGGACGCCCCGATGGCGGCATGCCTGACTCGTTGGAGCGCGCGTTCGCTCCGGTGTTGGCCGCCGACACCGACGGCAGGGTAGTAGTGGATCCCTGGGCGCCAGGAGCTCTGGCCGCTCTCGGCGCACGGCGGCCCGCGTCAGTCTTGGTGATCGGCTCGGGACTCACCGGCGTTGACGTAGCGCTGCATCTCATCGCACGCGGCGCCACGGTCACACTGCTGTCGCGCAATGGCGCACTCCCCCAACGATTCCGCAACACCGGCGCGCCGGCAGCATTGCCGCACCTCGATGCGCTCGGGACCGAGATCTCACTCGAGCAGTTGCGTGCCGCGCTCCGTTCGGATCTCGAGCAGGCATGTGAAACCGGTTCGGACTGGCGGCAAGTGATCGACGCGATACGGCCGCACACATCGCGACTGTGGCGGTCGCTCGGGTGGGAAGACCAGCGCCGGTTCCTGCGCGAAGACTTGCGGCAGTGGGAAATCGTGCGCCACCGCATGCCGCCGTCGGTCGCCGACGCGATCGACGCGGCGATCGAGGGCGGCCAATTGACTGTCGCAGCAGGCGAAGTCGCCGACGTGTCGCTGCGCGGCAGCGGCGTCGAACTGGTTGTCACCACCAGCGATCAATCAGTTCGCCGGCGTGGCGATGCCGTGGTCGTCGCCACCGGCACCGCGTGGGATCGCCGTTCGCTGCAACGCTCCCCGCTGTGGGCGAACCTGCTGGCCTCTGGAGTCGCCTCCGTGCACCCGTGTGGCATCGGGGTGCGCCTCGACGACGACGGCCGCCTCATCGACGACGCCGGCGCCACGGTGCCCGGCATCGTGTGCCTCGGGTCGATCCGCCAGGGTGAGGAGTGGGAGACCACCGCCATTCCCGAAATCCGGGCGCAGGCCGCTGCTGTCGCGAAGCTGGTCGCCGACGACACAAGTGATCATCCGGTACGGCGACCCAATCCTGTTCCGGTTGTGCAGGAATCGACGGGTGCCGGCGCTTCGTACGCCGAGGGTGTGCGGCGCCTGCTCTCCGTCCAGGACGGCGCGTCCATCGCGTTCGCCGCCGCGGTCGCCGAGGATCCCGGCCACGCCCGCGCGCATGTGGCGCTGGCGATGATCGCCATGGAACGGCCCGACCGCGCAGGCGGTCCCGATGCGGTCGACGGCCATCTCGCGCGGGCACGGGCCGCGCTTGCCCACGGCAGTGACGATGACCGCAGTCACGTCGAGGCCATCGCGACGTGGTGCGAGAAGGGAAATGCGGCGGGCACCGAGGCACTGATCGACCACCTCGACCGCGTCCCGGATGACGCCGTCGCATTGCTTGTGCTCGCACCGTCGATTGCGTTCGCCGGGGCCGGCGACGCGCTGCCGGACGCCTGGCAGTACGTCGAGCGATTCACCAGCGTGCACGGCGAAGCACCGTGGTACCTCGGATTGCGTGCCTACGGCCGAACCGAGCAGGGCCTCTGGTACGACGCCGCCGACCTGGCCGACGCTGCACTCGAACTGGATCCCGGCAATGGCAATGCGGCGCATGCCCTTACCCACGTGCACTACGAAACCGATGCGCACGGTGCGGGGCTGAAGTGGCTGACCGACTGGATCCCCAGCGACGGCAGCACGCAGCGGTACCTCCCCCACTTTCAATGGCACGCCGCGCTGCACGAGCTGGCGATGGGTGATGCGGCCGCCGCGGCCCGTCGGTACACCGCGTTCCTCGCGCCGCCACACAGCAGGGACGTGCGCTGTCTGGTTGACGCCGGCTCGCTCGCATGGCGGGCACGCCTGCATCCCGACTGGGTCACCCCACCCGATCCGATGCCGCTACTTGCCGAGGCCGGTTCGCTTGCGTACGCGCCGCAGACGCCGTTCATCGCGTTCCACGCGCTGCTTGTGCTGGCAGCTGCCAATGACCCAGCGGCCATTCGGGCGATCAACATTCCCGGCGCTACTGACGAGCAGGCCAACACGCTGCGCTTCATCGGCGAAGGGCTGATCGCGTTGACCGAAGGCGAGCCGCGCGCCGCGCTCGACTACCTCCTCGAATCACTTCCCGGGCTTCCGTCGATCGGCGGCAGCCGAGTGCAGCAGGAAGTGATCCTCGAAACAGCGCTGGCCGCCATGCTTCAGCTCGGCGCGCCCGGGCAAGCTGGCCGTCTGTTGTCGCGGCATCGCGCCGCCCCCGCGCCGCAGGTCACCCGCGGTGCGGTGAACTGAGACTAGAAGTTTTAGTGCTCGTCTTCGGTGACGACGGCCTTGCCGACCACGAACGAAGAGCCCGACCCGGAGAGGGTGACGAAATGGCTACGTGGGCAGATCTACCCGCAGCGCCAGGTGCTCATCGAGTATCCGGCGAAGAGCGGCGTCCATCGGATGCGCGGATGCGAGGTCGCGACCCAATCGGCTGTCCACCACGACTACGGCACCCTCACGCAGTTCGGCGGTGTCGACTTGATCGACGAATGGATCGAACAACGCAGGCGGCGTGGCCAGGTAATACAACGCCCGGCGCGACTCGTTCAACCCGGCGGCATACACAAGTCCGTGCTGGGTGATCACGAAGAGTTCCGACGTGATCCGGACGTTCGGGGTCTCGGTATTGGCCCATGCCGTTGCGGCGCATCGGGATTGCACCAATCTGTCAGACACGTCGTCACTGAGCGTGAACAACCTTCTGACGAGTGCTCCACCCTTTCCCGGATACGCGTCGATGGCGGGTCTGAAGTACCGCTGGAAGATGTCGCCGAAAAAGTCGTACAGTTGCTCACTCATCGCAGCTCCCCAGGTTCGAGACCGACACCTCAAGTGTGCGCCCCGTACCGTCAGCTGAACACCGGTTCGGCCCGCACAGAAGTCGACATTCGGTCCTCCGGGTTCGCGCGGCAATGCGTCTAAAAATTGCCCGCGGAGGGGTTCCAGTCGGTCCGCACAGGAATATTCTCGTAGATGGGTCGGGAAGGATTGAGGTGCGTTATGACCTGGTCAGGAATCCTCGAAAAGATGGCGGCGGGATTGGGCGCGCTGGCGGTGCCAGTGGTGTTCGCTGTTGCGGACGCGGGACAGGCGGCAGCAGATCCGGGCATCTGCGTCAGCGGTCCGTGGGGGTACGCATCCGTATGCATCGAAGGGCCCGAATGGGTGGACTGGAATCCGGGGATCAATTGGGATTCACCCGGACAGACCAAGAATGCATTGTGCCCCGGCAACCCACCCGGTCATTGGAAGGGTGGTCCACACGGCATTCCGTGTACCTAAAGGACGACTCCGCTGGCCCAGATCAGCTTCTGACCTGCAGTCTCAGAAGTTCCAGTCCTCGTCTTCGGTGACCACGGCCTTGCCGATGACGTACGAGGAACCCGACCCGGAGAAGAAGTCGTGGTTCTCGTCGGCGTTCGGTGACAGCGCGGACAGGATCGCCGGGTTCACGTCGGTCTCGTCGCGCGGGAACAGCGCCTCGAACCCCATGTTCATCAGCGCCTTGTTGGCGTTGTAGCGCAGGTACTTCTTGACGTCCTCGGTCAGCCCGACCGAGTCGTAGAGATCCTGGGTGTATTCAATCTCGTTCTCGTACAACGCATACAGCAGTTCGTAGGCGTAGTCCTTGAGGTCCTGCTTGCGCTCCTCGGTCTGCATCGCGAAGCCCTTTTGGAACTTGTAGCCGATGTAGTAGGCATGCACGGCTTCGTCGCGGATGATCAGTCGGATCAGGTCAGCGGTGTTGGTCAGCTTGGCCCGGCTCGACCAGTACATCGGCAGATAGAAGCCGGAGTAGAACAGGAACGCTTCGAGGAAGACCGAGGCGATCTTGCGCTTGAGCGCGTCGTCGCCGCGGTAGTAGTCGAGGATGATCTGCGCTTTGCGCTGCAGGTTGACGTTCTCCTCCGACCAGCGGAAGGCCTCGTCGATCTCGGTCGTCGAGCACAGCGTCGAGAAGACCGAGCTGTAGCTCTTGGCGTGCACCGACTCCATGAACGTGATGTTGGTCAGCACCGCTTCTTCGTGCGGGGTCAGCGCGTCGGGGATCATGCTGACCGAGCCGACCGTGCTCTGGATGGTGTCCAGCAGCGTCAGCCCGGTGAACACCCGCATGGTCAGCTGCTTCTCGTCGGCGGTCAGCGTGTTCCACGACGGCACGTCGTTGGACAGCGGCACCTTTTCGGGCAACCAGAAGTTACCGGTCAAGCGATCCCAGACTTCCGCGTCCTTCTCGTCAATGACACGGTTCCAGTTGATCGCCGTTGCCCGGTCGATCAGCTTCGCTCCATCGCTCACCGAAACCCCACTTCACCACGCTGTTTGCCCCGTTTCCGGCTGACGACCAAAACACTACCCCTGGGGTCCGACGAGACGCCGTAACACAACAACTTGTGTTTCCCCGATGTCGAATCCACAGGTCCGGAGCGCGCCGCCAAACCACCCGGCGTGTCGGGCGATCAGCCGGCCGCGGCCCGCGTCGACGCCCCGACCGGCGCCCCGGACGCCACCCCGGAGAACCGGTACTCCGAGCGTTTCAGCGAACGGGTGGTCAACCAGTACTGCCATGTCATGCCGCTCCACAGAGTCCGGTTCTTGCCGTGCTCGTCGAGATACCAGCTACTGCAACCACCGGTGCTCCACACCGCGCCTGCAAGCCGTTGCTGCAGTTCGGCATTGAAGGTGTCCTGCGCCCAGCGACTGGGCGCCAGCGCTTGCGCCCCGGCCTTGTCGACGGCGTCAATCGCCTGCCCGACGTAGCGGATCTGCGACTCGATCATGAAGACCACCGAGTTGTGGCCCAGCCCGGTGTTCGGCCCGAGCAGGAAGAACAGGTTCGGCATGTCCGCGACGGCGATGCCGCGGTGGGCCTGCACGCCCTCGCGATTCCAGCGGTCGACCAGG
>JAHFVD010000073.1 GCA_023264735.1 Mycobacterium sp.
AGCTGGGCACCGCGTATCTGGAGAAGTTCCCGGACCGGGTGCGCGCGATGGTGCTCGACGGGGCGATCGACCCCGCGCAGGACACCGTCGCGTCGATCCTTCAGCAGATGACCGGCTTCCAGGTGGTGTTCAACGACTACGCCGCCGACTGCGCGAAATCGGCGGGCTGCCCGCTGGGCACCGACCCGGCGCACTGGGTCGACCGCTACCACCAGTTGGTCGATCCGCTGGTGACCAAGCCCGGCCCGACGTCCGATCCGCGCGGGCTGGGCTATCAGGACGCGCTCACCGGGACGTTCAACGCCCTCTACACGCCGCAGTACTGGAAGTTCCTCACCAGTGGCCTGCTGGGGTTGGCGCGCCAGACCGACGCCGGTGACCTGTTGATGCTCGCCGACGAGTACGACGGCCGTAATCCCTATGGGCATTACAGCAACGGGCAGGACGCGTTCAACGCGGTCCGCTGCGTCGACGGCCCGACCCCCACCGATCCGGCGGTGTGGGCCGATATCGACAAGCGCACCCGCGAGCTGGCCCCGTTCCAGGCATACGGTCAGTTCACCGGATTCGCCCCGCGCGATCTGTGTGCGTTCTGGCCGGTGCCGCCCACGTCGGCGCCGCACCCGGCGGCCCCGGCCCCGCCGGGCAGCGTCGTCGTGGTCTCCACGACCCACGACCCGGCCACGCCGTACGAGGCGGGCGTCAACCTCGCCCGCGAGCTGGCCGCACCGCTGATCACCTTCGACGGCACCCAGCACACCGCGGTGTTCAACGGCAACGAGTGCATCGACTCGGCGATCGTGAACTACTTCGTCGACCTGACGGTGCCGGTGAACCTGACCTGCTGAGTCAGCGGCCGCCCTGCGGCACCACGTATGTGGGCTGGTAGGGGTTCTGGCCCGCTTCGATGGCCTTGGACTTCAGGAAGTCGTCGACCGACGGGTAGCCGGCGATCTCGGCTTGTTTCTGCAAGGCCTGCTGACGGGCCAGCTCGGTCTGGGCCTTCGAGGCGATCACGTCGGCGTCAGCCTTGGCCCTGGCGGCGTCGGCGTCGGCAACACCTTTGGCCCGGGCCGCATTCGCCTGGGCGATGGCCTGCTGCTCGGCGACGATGGCCTCTTTGAGTCCGGGGTCCACCGGGTCGGGCTTCATCACCGTCACCGCGAAGTTGGAAAAGTACTCCTGGCCGTTGGTACGGGCCCGGGTGGCTTGGGGCAGCGTTTCACGCAGGGCGTTCTGGAACTCCACCCGGACGGCCTCGTCGTTCCAGATCTGCCGCCAGGTGTACTTCTGGGCGACGGACACCAGGGTGTTCTCCAGGGGCTGGCCCACCACGTAACTCAGCAGATTTTTCCAGCCCGCACTGACCGTTCCGTCGCTGTTGAGCCAGCCGGCGTACTTGGTGCCGAATTCGCGGTGGAACTCCTTGAGCTTGTCGCAGTCGTTGGTCAGGTCGAAGGTGACCGAGACGGGAACCTTCAACTCGGCCGGGGCTGAGGCGTTGGAGACCACCAGCGTCGCGGGGGCTTCCGCGTCGGGCCGGTCGAGGGCATCCCAGGAGATCTGGCGCGACGGATAGAGATAGACCTTGAAGCCGCCCGGGGGGTTGAACTCGGAGGTCTCGGGGCTGATGCAGCCCTCCACTTTCGGGTCGGTGGGAATGAGGAAGTAGTCGTCGACCTTGACGGCAGTGGTGCCTGCCCCCACCTGGGTGCTGCAGCCGCTCAAGACGATCCCGCCGACGATGAGCGCTGCCGCCACCCCGCCGATGACGATTATTCGACCCTTCACGTGTCTTCCGTTCCTCGGTTGAAGATGATGTCGTTCAGTTTTGCCTGGTGTTCGGCTTCGTAGCGTTCTCTATCACGGTCCAGCAACTCGCGGGCGTACGCGCGACGATCCTTGGCCGAAAGGAACACCAGCGGATCCTTGACGCCGCGGAGTTCTTTCCGGAGTTGGCGAATGTAAATCCCCATCGCGACGATGACGATGATCGCGATGAGAAGAATGGGGATGACCGCCTTCATCGGGTCAGTATGTCCGAATGTCGGCAATTGGCCTGCTGATGCGTGTCTTACCGCCTGCGTAACACGGAATTAACACCCGCTGCATACGCTCGCGTCATGGACCGCCAGAAGGAATTCGTGCTACGCACGCTGGAGGAACGGGATATCCGATTCGTCCGGCTGTGGTTCACCGACGTGCTCGGTTACCTGAAGTCGGTCGCGATCGCTCCCGCCGAACTCGAGGGCGCCTTCGAAGAGGGGATCGGCTTCGACGGGTCCTCGATCGAAGGCTTCGCGCGCGTCTTCGAATCCGACACCGTCGCCCGCCCGGATCCGTCGACGTTCCAGGTGCTGCCGTGGACAACCAGTGGCGGCCAGCATCACTCGGCCCGGATGTTCTGCGACATCACGATGCCGGACGGCTCGCCGTCCTGGGCCGACAGCCGCCACGTGCTGCGCCGCCAGCTCGCCAAGGCCAGTGATCTCGGGTTCTCCTGCTACGTGCACCCCGAGATCGAGTTCTTCCTGCTCGAGCCTGGCCCCTACGACGGCTCGGTGCCGGTGCCCGCCGACAACGGCGGCTACTTCGATCAGGCCGTGCACGATTCGGCGCCCAACTTCCGCAGGCACGCCATCGATGCCCTGGAGCAGATGGGCATCTCGGTCGAATTCAGCCACCACGAGGGTGCGCCCGGCCAGCAGGAGATCGACCTGCGCTACGCCGACGCACTGTCGATGGCCGACAACGTGATGACGTTCCGTTACGTCGTTAAGGAAGTCGCGCTCGCCGAAGGGGTGCGGGCGTCGTTCATGCCCAAGCCGTTCGCCGAATATCCCGGCTCGGCCATGCACACCCACATGAGCCTGTTCGAGGGCGAGAACAACGCGTTCCACAGCCCCGACGATCCGCTGCAGCTCTCGGATGTCGCGAAGTCGTTCATCGCCGGCATCCTGGAGCACGCCAGCGAGATCAGCGCGATCACCAATCAGTGGGTGAACTCCTACAAGCGGCTGGTGCACGGCGGCGAGGCGCCGACGGCGGCATCGTGGGGCGCGTCCAACCGCTCGGCGCTGGTGCGGGTGCCGATGTACACCCCGCGCAAGGCGTCCTCGCGCCGCATCGAGGTCCGCAGCCCCGACTCGGCCTGCAATCCGTACCTGACTTTCGCGGTATTGCTGGCGGCCGGGTTGCGGGGAGTCGAGAAGAACTATGTGCTGGGCCCGCAGGCCGAAGACAACGTGTGGACGCTGACTCCCGAGGAGCGCCGCGCGATGGGCTACCGGGAACTGCCGTCCAGCCTGGGCATCGCCCTGGCGGAGATGGAGAGCTCCGAGCTGGTCGCCGAGGCCTTGGGCGAGCACGTCTTCGACTACTTCCTGCGCAACAAGCGCACGGAGTGGGAGCAGTACCGCAGCAACGTGACGCCGTACGAGCTGAAGGCCTACCTGTCTCTTTAGTGCGGCTAGGTACCGGTGGGCAGGAAGCCTAGCGACCGGGGAATCGACGTTGCGCTACCGTCGTGCACGTGGCGAAACCAGCGACGCAGCGCCCACGCGTTCCCAGCGTGGGTCGACTCGGTCTGGTCGAACGCACCGCCGCCGCTGACCTGACGAGGCTCGGCTGGAACACCGACTCCTACGTGGAACTGCTGTGGTCACTGTCGCGGGCGCCAGACGCCGACGTGGCCCTGCAGACGATGAGCCGGTTGGCCGACGCGCTCGGGGGTGACTGGCCGCAGCTGAATGCCGCTCTGGTCAAGGACCGTGGCTTGCGCGGGCGCCTGTTCGCGGTGATCGGCTCGTCGCTGGCCCTTGGCGATCATCTGGTGGCCAACCCGCAGTCATGGCATCTGCTCGAGGGTGCGGTGACGCTGCCCGAGCCTGCCGCGCTGCGCAGACAATTCGACGATTGCATCGTCGAATTCGGCACCGCCCCAGCCACGATCATGCCGCGGCTGCGCACGCTGTACCGCAACCAGCTGTTGGTCCTGGCCGGACTCGACCTGGCATCGACGGTGGAGAACGAACCGGTGCCGGCGTTCTCCACGATCGGTGAACACCTGTCGGACATCGCCGACGCGGCACTGGACGCCGCGCTGAAGGTGGCGACCGCGACGGTGTGCAAGGAGGGCGCCCCAGCCCCCCGCCTCGCGGTCATCGCCATGGGCAAATGCGGTGCGCGGGAACTGAACTACGTCAGCGACGTCGACGTCATCTTCGTCGGTGAGGACGCCGACTCGGTGACCACCCGGGTGGCCGGGGAGATGATGCGGCTGGCGTCGGACACGTTCTTCGAAGTGGACGCCGCGCTGCGCCCCGAAGGCAAGCGGGGCGCGCTGGTCCGGACCTTGGACTCGCACGTCGCCTACTACCAGCGGTGGGCCAAGACGTGGGAATTCCAGGCGTTGCTGAAGGCCAGGCCTGCGGTCGGTGACGCCGAACTGGGGGAGCAGTACATCGCGGCGCTGATGCCGATGGTGTGGACCGCCTGCGAGCGTGAGGATTTCGTGCCCGAGGTGCAGGCCATGCGCCGACGGGTGGAAGCGCTGGTGCCCGCCGATGTGCGGGACCGCGAGATCAAGCTCGGGACCGGCGGCTTGCGCGACGTCGAATTCGCGGTCCAACTCCTGCAATTGGTGCACGGCCGCACCGACGAGTCGCTGCACGTGGCGTCGACGGTCGACGCGCTGGCGGCGTTGGCGGCCGGTGGCTACGTGGGACGTGACGACGCCGCGAACCTGACCGCGTCCTACGAGTTCTTGCGGCTGCTCGAGCATCGGCTGCAATTGCAGCGGCTCAAGCGAACCCATATGCTGCCTCCCGCGGAGGACGAGGAGGGGCTGCGCTGGCTGGCCCGGGCTGCGCACATGCGGCCCGACGGCACGCACGACTCACTGGGCGTGCTGCGCGAAGAGATCAAACGGCAGAACCTTCGGGTATCGCGGTTGCACGCCAAGCTTTTCTACCAACCGCTGCTGGAGTCGGTCGGTCCGTCGGTCGGGCTGACACCCGGCCTGACGCCGGCCGCCGCCGAACGTCAGCTGGCCGCACTGGGTTACGAAGGCCCGCAGAGCGCGCTGACTCACCTGAGCGCGCTGGTCAATCAGAGCGGGCGTCGCGGCCGGGTCCAGTCGGTGCTGTTGCCCCGGCTGCTGGACTGGCTGTCGGATGCCCCCGACCCGGACAGTGGACTGCTGGCCTACCGGCGAGTCAGTGAGGCACTGTCCGAACAACGTTGGTATCTGAGCACTTTGCGCGACGAGAGTGCGGTCGCCAAGCGGCTGATGCAGGTGCTGGGCACCTCGGCGTACGTGCCCGAACTGTTGATGCGGGCGCCGGAGGTCATCCAGCAGTACGCCGACGGTCCGGCTGGGCCCAAGCTGCTCGACGTCGATCCCGAGGCGGTATCCCGCGCGCTGATCGCGTCTACCGCACGGCATGCCGACCCGGTACGGGCGATTGCGGCCGCGCGGACCCTGCGCCGCCGGGAGCTGGCCCGGGTGGCCTCCGCGGATCTCCTTGGGATGCTGGAGGTTCGCGAGGTCTGCAGCGCACTGACATCGGTCTGGCTGGCGGTGCTGCAATCGGCGCTGGACGCGGTGATACGTGCCAACACGCCCGTCGACGGTACGGTGCCCGCCAAGATCGCGGTGATCGGGATGGGCCGCCTCGGCGGTGGCGAGCTGGGCTACGGCTCGGATGCCGACGTGATGTTCGTCTGCGAGGCGAACTCCGGTGTCGAGGAGTCGCGGGCCGTCAAGTGGGCGGTGACGGTCGCCGAGCAGGTGCGGACGCTGCTCGGAACACCCAGTGCGGACCCGCCTTTGGAGGTCGACGCGAATCTGCGCCCGGAGGGCCGCCAGGGTCCGCTGGTGCGCACCTTGGCGTCGTATGAGGCTTACTACGCGCAGTGGGCGCAGCCGTGGGAGGTCCAGGCGTTGCTGCGTGCCCATGGGGTGGCCGGCGACCTGGATCTCGGGCACCGGTTCCTGTTGATGGTGGACAAGATTCGGTACCCGGCCGGCGGGGTGTCGGCCGAAGCGGTGCAGGAGATCCGGCGGATCAAGGCCCGGGTGGATGCCGAGCGGCTGCCTCGCGGTGCCGATCCGAACACCCATACCAAGCTCGGCCGTGGTGGTTTGGCCGATATCGAATGGACGGTGCAGCTGTTGCAGCTGCGCCACGCCCATCAGGTGCATTCACTGCACAACACCTCGACGCTGGAGACGTTGGACGCCATCGGTGCCGCCGAGCTGCTGGCTGAGGACGATGTCGACCTGCTGCGCCAGGCCTGGCTGACGGCGACCAGTGCGCGCAATGCGCTGGTACTGGTGCGCGGTAAGCCGACCGACCAGCTTCCCGGCCCGGGGCGTCAGCTCAACGCGGTCGCGGTGGCGGCGGGCTGGCACAGCGACGACGGCGGGGAGTTCCTTGACAACTACCTGCGGGTGACGCGGCGCGCGAAAGCCGTTGTGCTCAAGGTATTCGGAGGTTAGGCCGTGATGGATTTCGAGTTCGGCGTCATCAGCGCCGACGAACACGATCGCATCGGTGCGCTGCACGAGCCGCTGGCCGAGGCGGTGCGCCGGCTCATCGAGGCCAGCATCCACAGCGGTGCGGATGCGGAGACGATCATGGCCGCCCGGCAGACCATCGACGAAGTCACCGAGATGCTGGAGCGCACCCCGACCGACCGGCCGCGGGTGCTCCGGCACGAAGACACCGGCCTGCCGGTGGTGTGGCGCAATCCCGCTGTGGGACGGCACAATCCGCTGGCGCCGCCGATGAACACCCATCACGAAGAGGGCCGGGTGTGGACCGAGTTCACCTTGGGGCCGGTCTACGAGGGGCCGCCCGGCCTGGTGCATGGCGGTATCTGTGCGCTGCTGCTCGACCAGCTTCTCGGCGAGGTCGCGACCAGGCAGCTCAGCAAGCCCAAATTCACCGGCACGATCACGCTGAAGTATCTGCGTGGCACACCGCTGGGTCCGTTGCGGGGTGAAGCGTGGGTCGAGGGTAACGAGGGTTTCAAGACATATGCGCGCGGATTTCTCAGCGACGCACAGGGCGCGACCGTAGAAGCAGAAGGCGTTTTCATCATGCCGGCCTGGGCGAGGGACGTAACCGAGTGAAGTTCTATGTCAGCGTTGCGTTCCTGGAGACCAGTGAGATCGTCGAGATCGCCAAGGCTGCCGACGAGTTGGGCTACGAGGGGCTCGGCATCCCCGACCACGTGGTGAACCTGGAAACCCTGGCCACCCCGTACCCATACACCAAGAACGGCGAGCGGCGCTGGCAGCCGTTCACCGACTGGCCCGACCCGTGGGTGCTGGTCGGCGCGCTGGCGCAGGCCACAAGTGAGATCAAGTTCGTGACGACGGTGTACATCCCGGGGATGCGCGATCCGTACTCGGCGGCCAAATCCATTGGCACCGCGGCATATCTGGCCAACGGCCGGGTGGAGCTCGGCATCGGCGTTGGCTGGTGTGAAGAAGAGTTCACGCTGATGGGCCAGCAGTTCGCCAAGCGTGGCAAGCGCACCGACGAGATGATCGAACTGATGCGGGCCCTCTGGCAGCCGGGCTGGACGGAGTTCGACGGCGAGTTCTATCAGACTCCGCGGCTGGAGATGATGCCGACGCCACCGCATATCCCGATCTACAGCGGGGGCCTGTCCGATATCGCGCTGCGGCGCGCGGCGCGCCTGGACGGCTGGATCGGCGACTTGATCAGCCTGGATCAGGCCATCCTGCGGGTCGACAAGCTGCGTGACCTGCGCGCCGAAAACGGTTTGACGATGGACGGTTTCGAGATCCTGACACCGTTGACCGACGCCTTCACCATCCCGCACTACGAGCGGGCGGCAGCGGCAGGCATCACCGGGATTGTGACGATGCCGTGGATGTTCTACTCCGGACCCGACGCCTCGCTGGCCGACAAGATCGACGGAATGCGGCGCTTCCGCAAGGATCTGGCGCTAGACGCCTAGCGGCGGCCGCGGACGGCGTCGAGCGCGTAGGCGCCACCGCCGGTGAACACCAGCAGCAGGAATCCGAAGCACAGCGCGACGGCCAGCTCGCCGCCGTTGACGACGGGCCAGAAGCTCTTCTCGATGTGCTGGGTGAAGTAGGCGAAGGCCATCTCCCCAGAGGCGATGAACGCGGCGATCCGGGTGAACAGTCCGATCGTGATCAGCGTTCCCAGAATCAATTCCAGGATTCCGGCGTACCAAATCGGCCATGAACCGGTCTCGACGCCATAGGCCTGGGGCCAGTTGAATACTTTCGAGAGTCCTTCGAAGAGGAACAGCAGTCCGAAGAAGATCCGGAATACGCTGAGGGCGGCAGGTGCATTGCGGTCGAGGCGAGCGTCAAGTCTCTGCGTCATGGCACCAACGATACTGTTCCGGCAGCCTCTCTGGGGAGATGCCCCGAGGTCCCTGTGAAGCTACTTACGGCTCGGTTCGTTGACGCCGGCGGCGATTAGGGTTCAGCCCTGTGCGGGGGTTACACGGTCGGCAGAATGAAGCGACGCACGTCAGTTCGCGGCATCGTCATGCTCGTCTTCGGTGCTGTCGTTGCCGGTATCGCGGTCGCGACATTGCGTTATCAACCGGCCCCGCCCGCCGACGTTCCCCTGTCGCCATCGCACGTGTCCACCGTTGCGGTTCCGCCACCGCCGCCGACGATCATCGCTCCTCCGCCAGCCGCCAAGACCGTCGTCGCTGCGCAGCCCCCGGTCCATCCGTCAAATCCGCCGAAGACGAAGATGCCCTAGCGCCAACACATTTCGGCCCCAGAGACGAAACCACCCGCACCGCATTGCGGCACGGGTGGCTTCGTCAGTCGAGTTAGACGTCGCAGTACTTAGACGTCGTAGTAGAGCGAGAACTCGTACGGGTGAGGCCGGATCTGCACGGGCAGGATCTCGTTCTCACGCTTGTAGGCGATGTAGGTCTCGATGAGATCCTCGGTGAACACGCCACCCTCGGTGAGGTATTCGTGATCCTCTTCGAGCTTGTCGATGACGGCCGACAGCGAGGTGGGCGCCTGCGGGATCGCGGCGGCCTCGTCCGGCGGCAGCTCGTAGAGGTCCTTGTCGACCGGGGTCAACGGCTCGATCTTCTTCTTGATGCCGTCGATACCGGCCATCAGCATCGCCGAGAACGCCAGGTACGGGTTGCCCGAGCTGTCCGGGCAACGGAACTCGAGGCGCTTGGCCTTCGGGTTGTTGCCGGTGATCGGGATGCGCACGCAGGCGGAGCGGTTGCGCTGGCTGTAGACCAGGTTGATCGGAGCCTCGTAGCCGGGCACCAGGCGCTTGTAGGAGTTCACCGTCGCGTTGGTGAACGCCAGCAGCGACGGCGCGTGGTGCAGGATGCCGCCGATGTAATGGCGGGCGATGTCCGACAGACCCGCGTAGCCGGCCTCGTCGTGGAACAACGGCTTGCCGTCCTTCCACAGCGACTGGTGGGCGTGCATGCCCGAGCCGTTGTCGCCGAACAGTGGCTTGGGCATGAAGGTGACGGTCTTGCCGTTCGCCCATGCGGTGTTCTTGATGATGTATTTGAACAGCAGCACATCATCGGCGGCGGCCAGCAGCGTGTTGAACTTGTAGTTGATCTCGGCCTGGCCGGCGGTGCCCACCTCGTGGTGACCGCGCTCCAGCGTGAAGCCCGCATTCTGCAGGTTCGTGGCCATCTCGTCGCGCAGGTCGACGTAGTGGTCGTACGGCGCGACGGGGAAGTAGCCACCCTTGGGGCGGACCTTGTAACCGCGGTTGGCCGAACCGTCGGCCTCGAACGGCTCACCGGTGTTCCACCAGCCCGACTCGGAGTCGACCTCGTAGAAGGTGCCGTTGATCTTCGAGTCGAAGCTCACCGAGTCGAAGATGTAGAACTCGGCCTCGGCACCGAAGTACGCGGTGTCGGCGATGCCGGTGCTGGCCAGGTAGTTCTCGGCCTTGCGGGCGACGTTGCGCGGGTCGCGCGAGTAGGCCTCGCGGGTGAACGGGTCGTGCACGAAGAAGTTCAAGTTCAGCGTCTTGGCGGCGCGGAACGGGTCGATGCGCGCGGTCTCAGGGTCCGGCAACAGCATCATGTCGGACTCGTGGATGGACTGGAAGCCGCGCACCGACGAGCCGTCGAACGCGAGGCCGTCCTCGAACACGCTCTCGTCGAACGCGGAGGCGGGGATGGAGAAGTGCTGGACCACGCCGGGCAGATCGCAGAACCGGATGTCGACGTACTCGACCTTCTCGTCTTTGATCAGCTTGAACAGGTCGTCAGCGTTCTTTTCTGCCACTTACTAATCTCCTTCGGTGCAGCCGGTTTTTGCGCAGGTCTCGGCACAGGGTTTGTTAACCCGCGGTTGACGCTATGAAGTTGATGTTGCCTGCTCATCAAGGTCATGTTGCGCCGACGTTACGCATCCTAGGTGTCGGCGCGACGCAGAACGGTGCCGTAGGCCCGCATATCCTGGGGCCATGGCGCGCGAGATCGGGTCCTGGCTGTCCGGGCCGGAAGAGGTACGTCCGGGTGACGACGCGGCGTGGCCCGGTCAGGCGCTCGGCCTGCCGGAATCCGGTCCGGGTTCGCTGGCGCGGATGGGTCGGCGGTTCCTGGCGCTGCTGATCGACTGGTTGATCGCCTACGGGCTGGCCGCGCTGGCGATGACGGTGGGAATGGTCAGCATCTCCACGCTGTCGACCGCGGTGCTGGCGATCTGGTTCGTCCTGGGTGTGCTGTCGGTGCGGCTGTTCGGGTTCACGCCGGGGCAGTACGCGCTCGGGCTGATGGTGGTTCCGGTCGACAACCGCCAGCACGTGGGGACCGGACGGGCGATCGTGCGCGGCCTGCTGCTGTCGCTGGTGATCCCGGGGTTGTTCACCGACGCCGACGGTCGTGGCCTGCAGGACAAGTTCACCGCGACGGCTGTCGTTCGCCGCTGACGACCGTTGAGTGAGGAGCCACACAGAGGGTCAATCGCACTTCGTCTGCGTGGCTCCTCATCCAACGCGGCTGTGGATAGCTGACGGGCTCGCGCGAGCGAACGTGGCACGGTCCCAGGCGTGGAAGTGTTCATTGTCAGCGAGGCGCTGGCGCGCGGCGATGTCACCCGATATGAGCTTGCCGCTGATCACCGTCGAGTGCTGCCGAGTGTTTATGCACCCAAGCGGGTCACGTTGTCGTTGGACGACCGCATCGCTGCGGCGTGGCTATGGTCGCGGCGTCGAGGCGTTGTCACCGGAGTGACCGCGTCAGCCCTGCACGGTGCGAAATGGGTCAGCCCCAACACTTCGATCGAACTGAATCTCGCCCACAACAAGTCACCTGCGGGCGTGATCACCCGCCGGGAGACCATCCACGAGAATGAGCTGACGCGGGTGCGGGGTATGGCCGTGACCACCGTCGAGCGAACCGCGTTCGATCTGGCCCGACGAGGCCCGTTGGCGGCGGCAGTCGAGCGTCTGGATTCACTGGCCCGGGCAAGGCATTTCAAAATCGACGATGTTCTTGCAATTGCCGATGCGCACCCTCACCTCAGGGGACGACGTCGCGTGCCGGATGTTCTCGGCCTCGTTGACGAAGGTGCACAGTCGCCGAAGGAAACGTGGCTGCGGCTGCTACTCATCGAGGCCGGCTTTCCGCGACCGCAGACGCAGATCCCGGTGCTGGCACCTGACGGCTATCCGCGGTACTACCTGGACATGGGCTGGCTGGAATTCATGGTCGCGATCGAATACGACGGAGAGCAGCATCGCACCGATAACAATCAGTATCGCGGTGACGTGGAGCGTTCGGAGTACATCGACGGGCTCGGCTGGCGCAGGATCAGGGTGCTTGCCGGTCAACGTGCGCCCGAGATCGTGCACCGGGTAGCGCGGGCCGGGGTGCCCCGCACATCACGTTGAGTGAGGAATCTCGGCGGGAGTCACTCGCACGTCGCCTGCGTGGCTCCTCACTCGAAGCTCAGCGCCTCCGCACCGTGCGTTGGATGCCCTTCATCTTTGCCTGCGCGGGCAGCGGTCCCTTCGGCATCGCCGCCGGACCCACCCGGGTGCCCAGCGCGGTGAGCTTGGACTCCAGCGAGTCCATCTGCTTGACGGTGATATTGGCCGGGAGCTTGGTCAGGTGCCGCTCCAGCTTGGACAGCGGCACCTCGCCCTCGCCGTTGCCGACGATCACGTCGTAGATCGGGATGTCACCGATCAGCCGGGCGGTGCGCTTCTTCTCCTGCGCCAGCAGCGGCCGCACCCGGTTCGGGGAACCTTCGGCGACGAAGATCACACCGGGCCGTCCGATCACCCGGTGCACCGCATCGAAGTGACCGGTGGCCGCCACCCCCGGGGTCACCCGCCACTTGCCGCGCAGGTTGTCCAGGGCCCAGGCCGCCGCACCGGTCTGGCCCTCGGCCTTGGTGAACACCGACTTCTGGGCGCGCCGACCGAAGATGATGAACGCCACCAGCGCACCGAGCGCCACGCCCAGCGGGATCAGCATGTACATGGTGAACCCGCCGACCAGCACCCCGGCCACCACGGCAGCGGCCACGATCAGCACGAATGCACCGATCATGTAGGGGAGCAGCCGCTTGTCCTCCTTGCGCTGCATCTGGAACGCCTGCCATAGCTGGCTGCGGCGCTGCTTGGCAGCGGCCTTGCTGGCAGCCTTCGCCTCGGCCTTGGCCGCCTTGTCCTGGGCAGCGTTGCGGGATTTCGCCATAACTACCAAGAATACGGGCCCGCGATCAGCGTGACGCCGCGGTCACCGCGCGAGCTTGTGCGCGGCCGCTGCCTGCTGATACAGCCGGCCGGCACGGTAGGAGGAGCGCACCAGCGGTCCGGACAGCACTCCGGCGAATCCCAGCCCCTCGGCGTAGGCGGCCAGGTCGACGAACTCCTCGGGCTTGACCCACCGCTCGACCGGGTGATGGCGCACCGACGGGCGCAGGTATTGGGTGATCGTGACGATGTCGCACCCTGCGCCGTGCAGATCGGCCAGCGCGGTGTGCACCTCGTCGATGGTCTCACCCATGCCCAGGATCAGATTGCTCTTGGTGACCAGTCGGGCCTCGCGGGCGGCGGTCAGCACGTCGAGGCTGCGCTGGTAGCGAAACGCCGGACGGATCCGCTTGAAGATCCGTGGCACCGTTTCGACGTTGTGCGCGAACACTTCCGGGCGCGAGTCGAACACCTCTTGCAGCAGGTGCGGTTCGCCGTTGAAGTCCGGAGCCAACAGTTCGACGCCGGTGGCAGGGTTGAGTTCCTTTATGGCGCGCACCGTTTCGGCGTACAGCCAGGCCCCGCCGTCGGGCAGATCATCGCGGGCCACCCCGGTCACGGTCGCGTAGCGCAGTCCCATCGCGGCCACGCTCTCGGCCACCCGCCGCGGCTCGTCACGGTCCAGCTCGGTGGGCTTACCGGTGTCGATCTGGCAGAAATCACAGCGCCGGGTGCACTGCTCGCCACCGATGAGGAACGTCGCCTCCCGGTCTTCCCAGCACTCGAAGATGTTGGGACAGCCCGCTTCCTCGCACACGGTATGCAGACCCTCGCGCTTGACCAGGCTCTTCAGCGCGGTGTATTCCGGGCCCATGCGGGCCCGGGTCTTGATCCACGGCGGCTTGCGCTCGATCGGCGTCTCGGCATTACGAACCTCCAGGCGCAGCAGTTTGCGGCCTTCTGGAGCCGCCGGGCCGGCGACATTGGACCCAGCAGTGACTGTCACGTGCTCAAGCTTACGGGCAGGCGGCCGTCGAGGGCGTCACACACCGTCTCGGCGACGCGGGCGCGGACGTCCTCGACACCGACGTGGCGGCCGAGTTCCGCCGACAGCGAAGTGACCCCGGCGTCGGCGATGCCGCACGGCACGATCGTCGAATACGCGCCCAGGTCGCAGTCACAGTTCAGGGCGAACCCGTGCAACGTCGTCCCGCGGGCCACCCGAATGCCGATCGCGGCGATCTTGCGGGCCGGGCGGGCACCGGCCCCGCTTTCCTGGCGGGCCAGCCACACCCCGGAACGGCCGTCGACTCGGCCGGCGTCCACCCCGAAGTCGGCGCACACCCGGATCAGCGATTCCTCAAGGCGCCGAACAAAATTCACCACATCGAGCGGTTCGGCCAGTCCGATCACCGGATAGCCCACCAGTTGTCCGGGGCCGTGCCAGGTGATCTTGCCGCCGCGATCGGTGTCGATGACGGGGGTGCCGTCCATCGGCCGTTCGTGGGCTTCGGTGCGCTTGCCCGCGGTGTAGACCGCGGGATGCTCCAGCAGCAGCAGCGTGTCCGGGCCACCGGCCACCCGGGCGTCGGCCACCTCGCGCTGTAACTCCCAGCCGGCCAGATAGTCGATGGTTCCCAGCTGGCGCACCTGTATGCCCGCTGAGCTGGATCGGATGGACTGCCGCACCCAGTCGACGGTACTACGCAGAGGTGGACGCGGTGGCGTACGCCAGAGCCTCGCCGATGGTGTTGTGGTGGAAGACGAACCCGGCCCGCTCCAGCGCGGCGGGGATGGCCCGCTGCCCGTCGAGCAGCCCCTCGTCGGCGAACTCGCCGAGCAGGGTCCGCAACGCGAACCCGGGCACCAACAACGGGGTCGGCCGGTTCAGCGCCCGGCCCAGCGCCGCGGTGAACTCCGAATTGGTCACCGGCGCCGGTCCGGTGAAGTTCACCGGGCCGGACAGCTCGTCGTTGTTGATCGCGAGCAGCAGCCCGCGGATCTCGTCCTCGAGGCTGATCCACGGCATGTACTGCCGCCCGCTGCCCAGCCGCGCGCCAAGGCCGAGGCCGAACAAGGGCCGCAGCCGCGCCAGCACACCGCCGCCGGGGGAGAGCACCAACCCGGAGCGGGCCAGCACCACGCGAGCCCCGGCGTCCTCGGCGGCCAGCGCCGCCGACTCCCAGTCGATGCAGAGCCGGGACAGGAAACCGCCTCCGGCAGGGGCGGTTTCGTCGACGACCCGGCCGCGGGTGTCGCCGTAGTAGCCGACCGCGCTGGCGTTGATGAGTACCGGGACGCCGGCGTCGGCGACGGCGGCCGAGATGACCTCGGTGGGACCGATGCGGCTGTCGCGCAGGCTCTGCTTGAACGCGCCCGACCACCGCTTTTCGCCGACGTTCACCCCGCACAGGTTGACCACCGCGTCGACGCCCTCCAGGCCGGCGGGGTCGAACTCGCCGCTGTCGGGATTCCAGTGCAGTTCGTCGCTGTTGGCCGGCGCCCGGCGCACGATGCGCAGCACGCGGTGGTCGGCGGCGCGCAGCGCTGACACCAACGCCGAACCAATGAGGCCGGATGAACCGGCTATCGCAACGACGAGCCCCTCTACTGGCTGGCCCATGGCGTCACAGGCCCAGGTCGGCCTCGAATGCCCCTTCTTCGAGCCGCCGCTTGACGGTGGTCAGGAATCGGCCGGCATCCGCACCGTCGATCAGCCGGTGATCGTAGGTGAGCGGCAGGTAGCAGATGGATCGCACGCCGATCGACTCGTTGCCGAAGTCGTCGACGATCACCCGGGGACGTTTCACGATCGCGCCGGTGCCCAGCATCGCGGCCTGCGGCGGCACCAGGATCGGGGTGTCGAACAACGCGCCCTGGCTGCCGATGTTGGTGATGGTGAACGTGCCACCGGACAGTTCATCGGGTTTGAGGTTGCCACTGCGGGCCCGGTCGGCGATGTCGTGAATGGCGCGCGCCAGCCCGGCCAGCGACAGGTCGCCGGCGTTGTGCACTACCGGGGACAGCAGACCCTGCTCGGTGTCCACCGCGAAGCCGAGGTTCTCGGCGTCGTAGTAGGTGATCTCCTTGGTGTCCTCGTTGTAGCTGGCGTTGATGTTTGGATGCGCCTTCAGCGCATCGATCACGGCGCGCGCGATGAACGGCAGATACGTCAGGTTGACGCCTTCGCGCTCGGCGAAGCTGTTCTTCGCCTTGGATCGCAGCGCCACGATCTTGGTCATGTCGACCTCGTGGGTCTGCGTCAACTGCGCGGTGGTCTGCAGCGATTCGCGGGTCTTCTTGGCGGTGATCTGCCGGATGCGGTTGGCCTTCTGCGTGGTGCCGCGCAGGTGGGCCAGCGGCGAGGGTGCCCCCGCTGCAGCCGGGGCGGCGACCGCCGGTGCCGTGGCCGCAGGAGCAGCGGGTGCGGCGGGGGCCTTCTTGGCTTCGGCGGCTGCGAGCACATCCTGCTTGCGGATTCGGCCACCGACGCCGGTGCCCTTGACGGTCGTGAGGTCAATCCCGTTCTCGACGGCCAACTTTCGCACCAGCGGGGTGACGTAGGGGCTGCCATCGGCAGGGGCGGCGTCCTCGGCGGCCGCGGGTGCGGGGGCCTGCTTGGGCGCGGGTTCCGGCTTCGGTTCGGGCTTGGGTTCCGGCGCGGGCTCGGCCTTCGGCTCCGGTTTCGGTTCGGGCTTGGGCGCGGGGGCGGCCTGCGGCGCGGCACCGGCATCGCCGATCTTGGCGAGCTCGCCACCGACGGGGACGGTGACGTCCTCCTCGGCGGTGATGGCGACCAGGGTTCCGGCCATCGGCGACGGGATCTCGGTGTCGACCTTGTCGGTGGACACCTCGACCAGCGGCTCGTCGACCGCGACGGAGTCGCCGACCTTCTTCAGCCACCGGGTCACGGTGCCTTCGGTGACGGACTCGCCGAGCTCCGGCATCACCACGGACGTCGAGGATCCCGACGACTGCCCGGCAGGCTGGGCGGCCGGCTCAGGCTCAGCTTCGGGTTCGGGTTCGGGTTCGGGTTCCGGCTCGGGCTCGGGCTCTTCGGCGGCCGGCTCCGGCTCCTCGGCTGCCGGGGCAGGCGCGGACCCTGTCGCCTCGCCGGCTTCCCCGATCACCGCGAGTTCGCCACCGACCTCGACGGTGTCGTCCTCCTGGGCAACGATCTTGGTCAGTACGCCCGACGCCGGCGAGGGGATCTCCGTGTCGACCTTGTCGGTCGACACCTCGAGCAGAGGTTCGTCGACCTCGACGGTATCGCCCTCTTGCTTGAGCCACCGGGTGACGGTCCCCTCGGTGACGCTCTCACCGAGTGCCGGCATCTGGACGGAGACGGCCATTGTGTTGACTCCCTCGAACGGTCAGTCGTGCGGGTGGGACTTCTGGCATACCACAGCGTCGTGTACCCATCCTGTCATTGCCGGACCACTCACATGCACTCAGGGCGACGTGTGCTTTCTCTGGCACCATCGATGGAAAGAACCACTGAGAGGAGTGCGTCGGAGTTGGGGCTGTTCGACAGGTTCCGGCCCGGTCGTCGAGGCGAATCAGACGTTGCCGTCGACCAGAACCATCTGCGGGATTGGGCCGCGCAGCGCACCGGGGTCGAGGCATTCGTCGAGCCCAAAACCAGCGTCACGCCGATGACGATTGTGCTGGTGGCCGCCGACGGTGAGTGGACCCGTCGGCCGTCAGGCGGGCCCCCCGGCGCTCGCCGGCTCGGCGAGCAACTGGCCATACCCGTATACGACGTGCAGAAAGTCGGGTATCCACAGCGGATGCGCGATTACGACGCCCGGCGGCGGATCGAACGCCGCCGCCAACGAGATCGAGACCTGGAGTCCTGATGACCATGCGCTACGTCGACGGCAACGACGGAACCCGCCTCGCGGTGTACGAGGAAGGCAACCCCGACGGCCCGACTGTCGTGCTGGTCCACGGCTGGCCCGACTCGCACGCGCTGTGGGACGGGGTGGTGCCGCTGCTGGCCGACAAGTTCCGCGTCATCCGCTACGACAACCGGGCTGCCGGCGCCTCATCGGGCCCCAAGTCGTACTCGTACTACACGATGGCCCACCTCGCCGACGACTTCGCCGCCGTCATCGCGGAGCTCAGCCCGGGCCAGCCCGTGCACGTGCTGGCCCACGACTTGGGATCGTCCACCATGTGGGAGTACGTGACTCGGCCCGAAGCCGTCGATCGGGTGGCGTCCTTCACCTCGGTGTCCGGCCCCCACACTGACCATTTCAGCCGGTATGTCCGTGACGGCCTGAAGCGGCCGTACCGGCCGAAGTTGTTCTCCCGCGCGCTGTCTCAGGGTGCGCATCTGAGTTATATGGCGGGGTTCTCGATTCCGGTGGTGGCCCCGGCACTGATGCGTGCCGCGGCCGCGCCACTTCAGATGCTGCTCACCCGTGGCATCCCCGCCGACGGGAGGCACTACGGCCAGACGTACAGAGCCGATGCCGCCAACGGCCTGAAGATCTACCGCGCCAACTTCTTTCACTCGTTGCTTCGCGTGCGCAACGACCGCTACGTCGAGGTCCCCGTGCAGCTGATCGTCAATCTCGACGACCCGTACGTGCGGCCGTATGTCTATGACGACACCGCGCGGTGGGCTCCGCGGTTGTGGCGCCGCGATATCCGCGCCAAGCACTGGTCGCCGTTCTCGCATCCGCAGGTGCTGGCAGCAGCCGTCACCGAACTCGCCGAGCACCTCGACGGCAAGCCGGCCAGCCGTGCGCTGCTGCGCGCCCAGGTCAACCGGCCGCGAAAGCAGTTCGGCGACATGCTCGTATCGGTCACCGGTGCGGGCAGCGGCATCGGCCGCGAGACGGCGCTGCTGTTCGCCCGGCTGGGTGCCGACGTGGTGGTCAGTGACCTCAACGAGGCCGGTGTGAAGAAGACCGCCGCGGATATCACCGGCAGCGGCGGCGTCGCACATGCCTATGTACTCGACGTGTCCGACGCTGAGGCTGTCGAGGAGTTCGCCGAGCGCATCTGTCGGGAGCATGGCGTGCCTGACGTCGTGGTGAACAACGCAGGCATCGGGCAGGCGGGCTCATTCCTGGACACCCCCGCCCAAGAGTGGGACCGGGTGCTCGACGTGAATCTCGGCGGCGTGGTGAACGGCTGCCGGTCGTTCGCCGGGCGGATGGTCGACCGCGGTCTGGGCGGGCACGTCGTCAACGTGTCCTCCATGGCGGCGTACGCGCCGCTGCAGGCGATGAACGCCTACTGCACGTCGAAGGCGGCGGTCTACATGTTCTCCGATTGCCTGCGCGCCGAATTGGATTCCGCCGGAATCGGATTGACCACCATCTGCCCGGGTCCGATCAACACGAACATCCTCAGCGCCACGCGGTGGGATCCGCCTGCTGGCAAGGCCGGCGCCGTGGCGGCCCGGCAGAAGCAGATCGCCGCCGGGTTCGACAAGCGCGGGTACGGCCCCGAGAAGGTGGCCAAGGCGATCGTCGAATCCGTCGTCAAGAACAAGGCGATCCGGCCCGTCACGCCGGAGGCCTACCTGGTGTACGGCACATCACGCGTCGCCCCGCAGATCATGCGCAGCGTCGCGCGCCAGAAGCTCATCTAGCCCGGCCGGGCAGTGGATCTGCGCATCAGCTGCATTAGCCGTTAACGGTGCATCAGCCGTTAACGGTGCATCAGCCGTTAACGGTGCATCAGCCGTTGGCGGCGATGTCCTCCAGGACCGCGAACATCGTCCGCGTCGGCACCCCGGTGCCGCCCTTGCCGGTGTAACCCCACGGGCCCGAGGTGTTGTAAGCAGGCCCGGCGATGTCGACATGCACCCACTGCACGCCGTCGGCGACGAATTCGCGCAGATAGACCCCGGCGACCAGCATGCCGGCGAACCGCTGCGCGCTGACGTTGGCCAGGTCGGCCACCGAGGACTTGAGGTCGTCCTTCAGCTCGTCGGGCAGCGGCATCGCCCAGCCGTTCTCGCCCTCCTCCTGCGATATCCGGGCCACCCGGTCGCGGAACTCGTCGCTGCCCATGACGCCGGGGATGCGGGCGCCCAGCGCGACGGTCTGCGCGCCGGTCAGCGTCGAGGTCTCGATCAGGTAGTCCGGGTCGTCCTCGCAGGCCCGCACGATGGCGTCGGCCAGGATCAGCCGGCCCTCGGCGTCGGTGTTCAGCACCTCGACAGTGATCCCGCCGTACTGGGTCAGCACGTCACCGGGGCGCTGCGCCGTCGACGACGGCATGTTCTCGGCCATCGGCACGGTGGCGATCACGTCGATCGGCAGGCCCTGCTTGGCGGCTAGCACGACCGTGGCGATCACCGCCGCCGCACCGCCCATGTCGGAGGTCATGTGGTGCATGGAGGCGGCCGGCTTGATCGAGATACCGCCGGTGTCGAACGTGATGCCCTTGCCGACCAGGGCGACGGTCTTGGCCTTCTTGCCCTTGCCCCCGCGATGCGCCAGCCGCACCAGCCGCGGCGGGCGCGACGAGCCCTGGCCCACCCCGACGATGCCGCCGTAGCCGGCCTTGGTCAGTGCCTTGTCGTCGAGGACCTCGACCTCCAGGCCGGCCGCCTCGCCCAAAGCCTTGGCGCGCTTGGCGAATTCGCCGGGGTACAGATGGCTGGGCGGGGTGTTGACGAAATCGCGGGCGGTGGCCACCGCGGTCGCGATGGCGGTGGCCCGTGCCGCGTCCTTCTTGGCGCCGGCCGCGGTGCTCAGCGCGACGATCTTGCCGAGGGCCGCTTCCTTGGGCGCGGTCTTGGCGCTGCGGAACTCGGTGAACCGGTAACTGCCCAGGATCAGCCCCTCGATCGCGGCCTCCAGGTGCAGCTCGCTCAGCGTGGTGATCACGGTCTCCACCCCGGACAGCGACCGGGCCGCCACCCCGGCGGCGCGGCGGATCACGTCGGCAGGCCACTCGTCGCGGTCGGCGCCGAGCCCGACGGTCAGGACGCTGCCGACCGCGAGCGACGGCACGTGCAGGCGGGTGACCTGCTCGGGGCCGCCCTTGGTGCCCAGCGCACGCAGGCTCACCTGGATCTCGCCGATGGTCTCGGCGTCGAGGAACGGGCCGCCGACGACCGTGGCGGTGCCGTCGCCGTCGGGTCCGGTCACGACCGGGACGATCAACACGGCCCCCAGTGCCCGCTTGGGCAGCGAGGTCGCGACGGTGACGGTGGGGGCGGGATAGCCGACTTCAGTGCTCACGGGGATTCACACTAATCGCGGGGGATTAGTGTTGTTCGCCGTGACCGACACATCAGGTATGACTCCCACCGGCGGGAGTGGCGAACTGTTGCACGGGCCGCTCGACAGTCAGCACCGCGAGCTGGGCGCCACCTTCGCCTCATTCGGGGGCTGGCTGATGCCGGTGTCCTACGCCGGTACGGTCGGCGAGCACACCGCCACCCGCGAGGCCGTCGGCCTGTTCGACGTCAGCCATCTGGGCAAGGCGCTCGTCGTCGGCCCGGGCGCCGCCGAATTCGTGAACTCCGCATTCACCAACGACCTGCGCCGGGTCGGTCCCGGCAAGGCGCAGTACACGTTGTGCTGCACGGCCGACGGCGGGGTGATCGACGACCTCATCGCCTACTACGTCAGCGATGACGAGATCTTCCTGGTGCCCAACGCCGCCAACACCGCCGCCGTGGTCGACGCCCTGCAAGCGGCTGCACCAGTTGGCATTTCGATCACCAACGAGCATCGCTCGTACGCCGTGCTCGCCGTCCAGGGTCCCCGCTCCGCCGATGTGCTGGCCACGCTGGGCCTGCCCACCGATATGGACTACATGGGCTACGCCGACGCCACGTACGCCGGTGTGCCGGTGCGGGTCTGCCGCACCGGGTACACCGGCGAGCACGGCTACGAGCTGCTACCGCCGTGGGACTCCGCGCCGGTGGTATTCGACGCGCTGGTGGCCGAGGTGCAGGGCGCGGGTGGACAACTCGCCGGGCTGGGCGCCCGTGACACCCTGCGCACCGAGATGGGCTACCCGCTGCACGGCCACGAGCTATCGCTGGACATTTCGCCGTTGCAGGCCCGCTGCGGCTGGGCGATCGGCTGGAAGAAGGACGCGTTCTGGGGCCGCGACGCCCTGCTGGCCGAGAAGGCGGCCGGCCCGCGCCGCCTGCTGCGCGGCCTGCGCGCGACCGGCCGGGGCGTGCTGCGCCCGGATCTGACCGTGCTGAACGGTGACCAGCCGGTGGGCGTCACGACGTCCGGCACGTTCTCACCGACGCTGAAAGTCGGTATCGCCCTTGCCCTCATCGACGCCGATGCCGGAATCGACGACGGCGCGTTGGTCAACGTCGACGTTCGCGGCCGCGCACTGGAGTGTGAGGTGGTCAAGCCGCCGTTCGTCGAGGTCAAAACTCGGTAGCGATAGAGGCGGGCTGGGGGCACCCCCCGCCGAAGGCGAGGGGGCGAGCGAAACGACCCGGGGAATTGAGTAGCGGCCCGGTCTACAATTTCACCTATGACAGACGGCCCCCTCGAGTTCACGGTTGAGCGCAACGCGAATCCGGCGAGCGACGAGGTACGGGCGCAGATTCTGGCCGATCCCGGCTTCGGCCGGTTCCACACCGACCACATGGTGTCGGTGCTCTACACCGAAGAACTGGGTTGGCACGACGCCCGCGTCGTGCCGTACGGGCCGATCGAGCTGGATCCATCGGCCATCGTCCTGCACTACGCGCAGGAGATTTTCGAGGGCCTCAAGGCCTACCGGTGGGCAGACGGCGCGATCGTGTCGTTCCGGCCTGAGGCCAACGCGGCGCGGCTGCGCTCCTCGGCCCGTCGGCTGGCCATCCCGGAGCTGCCCGAGGAACTGTTCATCGAATCGTTGCGTCAGCTGATCGCCGTCGACGGCCAGTGGGTGCCGCCTGCCGGTGGAGAGGCGTCGCTATACCTGCGGCCGTTCGTCATCGCCACCGAACCCGGCCTCGGGGTACGGCCCGCGACCGAATACCGCTACCTGGTCATCGCCTCACCGGCCGGCGCCTACTTCAAGGGCGGGATCAAACCCGTCAGCGTGTGGCTGTCTACGGAGTACGTGCGGGCCAGCCCGGGCGGCACCGGCGCGGCGAAGTTCGGCGGCAACTACGCTGCCTCGCTGCTGGCGCAGGCCGAAGCGACCGCGCACGACTGCGATCAGGTGGTGTGGCTCGACGCGATCGAACGCCGCTACATCGAAGAGATGGGCGGGATGAACCTGTTCTTCGTCTTCGGCAGCGGCGGCTCGGCCCGCCTGGTCACCCCCGAGCTGTCCGGCTCGCTGCTGCCCGGCATCACCCGCGATTCGCTGCTGCAACTGGCCAGCGATGCCGGCTTCGCCGTCGAGGAACGCAAGATCGACGTCGAGGAATGGCGCAAGGGTGCGGCCGCCGGTGAGATCACCGAGGTGTTCGCCTGCGGCACTGCTGCTGTCATCACCCCGGTCTCGCACGTCAAGTACGACAGTGACGGGTCCGAGGGCGAGTTCACCATCGCCGACGGAGAGCCCGGCGAAGTGACGATGGCGTTGCGCGACACGCTCACCGGCATCCAGCGCGGCACCTTCGCCGACACGCACGGCTGGATGGCCCGGCTCAGCTAGCCCGCCCGCACCGTGTTCCGCCCGGCCCGTTTGGCCTCGTAAAGCGCCTTGTCGGCGCGCGCCACCCACGACCTCAGGTCATCCTGCGGATCGGCTTGCGCGACCCCGATGCTCGCGGTCACCCAGCCTGCGTCCAGAAACGGAGTGTCCGCGATCGTCGCGCGAATTTTTTCGGCGATGGTCAGACTTTCTTGTAAGGCGCAGTCGTGCAACAGGATAACGAATTCCTCACCGCCCCAACGGGCCACCATGTCGGTGTCGCGGCAGACCGCCACCAGGCGCCGGCCGATCTCGATGAGGACCCGGTCGCCGGCCTGATGGCCCCGGGTGTCGTTGATGGCCTTGAAATTATCGACATCGAGCATCAGCAACGACAGCGACTGACCATCGGCGTGGGCGGCGCTGAGGTCCGCGGCCAGCAACTCCTCGCCGTGGCGCCGATTCCAGACGCCGGTCACCGGGTCGGTGACGGCCAACCGCTTCAGCTCGGCCTCGAACTTCTTTCGCTCAGTGATGTCGCGGGTGACGCCGAGGAACTCCAGGACTCGTCCATCGTCATCGACATGGGGGATGACCTGCATCTCGGCGGACACGATCGATCCGTCCTTGTGGTAGAACTCGTACTCCAGCCGAAAGGGCGGCGGCTCGATTCCGTTCGTGGCGGCGGCAAACACGCTGTGGAAGTACTTCCGAACGCTGGTGGCCGATTGGGGGGGAAAGATCTGGTCGAGCGGCTGTTGCATTATCTCCTCGGCGCTGATTCCCCGCAGCCGCTCCACCGCTGGGCTGATATAGGTGATCGTGCCGTCGACCGCGCTCGTCCCGACCACGTCCCAGGCGTTTTCGACGAGCAGGCGGTAGCGCTTCTCGGATTGACGGAGTTCGGCCTCTACGTGGTGCAGATGGGTGACGTCGCGGGTCATTCCCGTGATCACCACCGAGCCGTCCGCGCGTTGTTGTGATCGGAGATAGGTCCGGCCGTGCAGCTGGCGACCGTCGCGGTGTTGCCAGGTGAATTCGAGGGTCGTCTCGTTGCCCGGCTTCAGTGCCAGTATCTCGGCAATCTGGTCGGCGTGAGTGGTGTCGACCATGTTCAACACGGCTGCCGGGTCGGCGAGCCCCTCGGAGACCGAACACCCGACCAGGGTTTCCACGGCGTCGTTGAGATATTCGAAGGCCAGGTCTGGTTTCACCCGTAACACATAGACCAGCGTCGCGCTGTTGTTGGCCAACTGCTCGAAGCACTGCGAATCGGGACGCCCCTCAGATATGTCCATCCCACCCCCACCTCATTGACGATGGGCGCAATCCGCCAAGTCTGTATGTGAATCTAATTTGGTTTGCTGGTTCGTGCCGCGATTCGGGCAGATCGACTTCAGGCCCTGATCACCAAGCCGATGGTCGTTAGCGGTCACCGCACCCAGCACGTCGCAGGTGATGCCGGCTCAGCTAGCCCGCCGCACCGTGTTCCGCCCGGCCCGTTTGGCCTCGTAAAGCGCCTTGTCGGCGCGCGCCACCCACGACCTCAGGTCATCCTGCGGATTGGCTTGCGCGACCCCGATGCTCGCGGTCACCCGGCCTGCGTCCAGAAATGGAGTGTCCGCGATCGTCGCGCGAATTTTTTCGGCGATGGTCAGACTTTCTTGTAATGGGCAGTCGTGCAACAGGATCGCGAATTCCTCGCCGCCCCAACGGGCCACCATGTCGGTGTCGCGGCAGACCGCCACCAGGCGCCGGCCGATCTCGACGAGGACCCGGTCGCCGGCCTGATGGCCCCGGGTGTCGTTCACGGCTTTGAACTCGTCGACGTCGAGCATCAACAACGACAGGGATCGACCGTTCGCCCGGGCCTGGCTCAGGTCTGCGCACAACAACTCCTCGCCGTGGCGCCGATTCCAGACGCCGGTCATCGGGTCGGTGACGGCCAACCGCTTCAGCTCGGCCTCGAACTTCTTTCGCTCAGTGATGTCGCGGGTGACGCCGAGGATCTCCACGACGCGTCCGGCCTCGTCGAGATGGGGGATGACTTGCATCTCGGCCGCCACCATCGAGCCGTCTTTGTGAAAGAACTCATGCTCCAACCGAAATGGCGGTAACTCGGTGCCGTTCTTGGCCGCAGCCAGCGCTCGGCGGAAGTATCTCCGAATGCGTTCGGCCGATTCTGGGGGATAGAACTGTTCGAGTGACTGGTTCATCGTCTCCTCGACAGTGATGCCGCGCAGCCGCTCTATTGCGGGGCTTACGTACGTCAGACTGCCGTCGACCGCCGTCGTCCACACCACGTCCCAGGCGTTTTCGACGAGCAGGCGGTAGCGCTTCTCGGATTGACGGAGTTCGGCCTCTACGTGGTGCAAATGGGTGACGTCGCGGGTCATCCCCGTGATCACCACCGAGCCGTCCGCGCGTTGTTGTGATCGGAGATAGGTCCGGCCGTGCAGCTGGCGACCGTCGCGGTGTTGCCAGGTGAATTCGAGGGTCGTCTCGTTGCCCGGCTTCAGTGCCAGTATCTCGGCAATCTGGTCGGCGTGAGTGGTGTCGACCATGTTCAACACGGCTGCCGGGTCGGCGAGCCCCTCGGAGACCGAACACCCGACCAGGGTTTCCACGGCGTCGTTGAGATATTCGAAGGCCAGGTCTGGTTTCACCCGTAACACATAGACCAGCGTCGCGCTGTTGTTGGCCAACTGCTCGAAGCACTGCGAATCGGGACGCCCCTCAGATATGTCCATCCCACCCCCACCCCATTGACGATGGGCGCAATCCGCCAAGTCTGTATGTGAATCTAATTTGGCTTGCTGGTTCGTGCCGCGATTCGGGCAGATCGACTTCAGGCCCTGAACGTCGCCGGTGATGCTCGCTCAGCTAGCCAGATTCGCTCGCACCGTGTTCCGCCCCGCGCCCTTGGCGTCATAGAGCGCCTCGTCGGCACGGGCCACCCACGATCTCAGGTCGTCGTGGCTGGTGGCCTCGGCGACCCCGATACTCACCGTCACCACACCGGCATCAATGAACGGGGTGTCGGAGATGGTGGCGCGAATGTCTTCGGCGATCTGCATACCGGCTTGTAAGGCGCAGTCGCGCAGCAGGATAACGAATTCCTCACCGCCCCACCGGGCCACCAGGTCGGTGTCGCGGCAGACCGCCACCAGGCGCCGGCCGATCTCGACGAGTACCCGGTCACCGGACTGATGGCCGCGAGTGTCGTTGATGGCCTTGAAATTGTCGACGTCGAGCATCAACAGCGACAGGGGCTGGCCGTCGTGGTGGGCCGTGCTCAAGTCGGCGGAGAGCAACTCCTCGCAGTGGTGGCGGTTCCAGACGCCGGTCATCGGGTCGGTGACGGCCAGCCGCTGGAGTTCGGCCTCGAATTTCTTGCGCTCGGTGATGTCGCGGGTGACGCCGAGGATCTCCACGACGCGTCCGGCCTCGTCGAGATGGGGGATGACTTGCATCTCGGCCGCCACCATCGAGCCGTCTTTGTGAAAGAACTCATGTTCCAGGCGAAATGGCGGCAGGTCGGTCCCGTTCTTGGCCGCAGCCAGCGCTTTGCGGAAGTACTTGCGGATACTGTCGGCCGAGTCCGGGGGGAAGATCTGGTCGAGCGACCGCTTCATCGTCTCGCCGACAGCGAATCCGCTCACCCGCTCGATCGCGCGGCTGATGTAGGTCAGGCTGCCGTCGAGAGCCGTCGTCCACACCACATCCCAGGCGTTTTCGACGAGCAGGCGATAGCGCTTCTCGGACTGGTGGAGTTCGGCCTCCACCTCGCGCAATTGGGTTACGTCACGGGTGATGCCCTCCAGCACCACCGAGCCGTCCTCGCGCTGTCGCGATCGAACGAAGGTCCGCCCGTACACCGGGACCCCGTGCCGATGCTGCCAGGTCAGTTCGACAGTCATCTCGTTGCCCGGGGCCAGATTCAGTATCTCGGCAACGCGGTCGGCGTGGCCGGTGTCGATCGACCCCAGCAACGTCCGGGCGTCTGCGAGTCCCTCGGCCACGGTCCATCCGAGCAGGGTCTCGACGGCGTCGTTGAGGTATTCGAAGGCCAAGTCCGGTTTCACCCGCATGACGTAGTACAGCGTGTCGCTGTTGTTGGCCAGCTGCTCGAACCAGTGCGAATCGGGCGTCCCCTCTGACCTGCCCATAGCCACCCCCTGCTCTTGCCCGAATCTAATTCGGTGTGCTGGTCCCCCGCCGCAATTCGGACAGATCGATGTCAGGGACGGACTACCAAACCGATGATCGTGAGCGTCGTCGTCAGTTCGATCACCGCTCCCAGCGCATCACCGGTGATCCCGCCGAAGCGGCGCACGCAGTGGTTGACCAGAATCATGGCCACCACCAGCGTGATCAGCACCACCGCCGGCCCCTGCCACAGCCGCGGTGTCGCCACCGTGGCGAGGGCGGCGACGAGCCCGACCCACACCACCGCGACCGCCAGTGGCTGACTGCTGGCAACCTGCTGGCCCAGCACGCTGCCGCCGGCCGCGGGCACGCCGCGCCGGCATGCCAGCACCGCGGCCACCCGGCCGGTGGCCAGCGCGGTCACCATCGCCAGCGCGCCGGTCCACCCTGACGGTGCGGTGGCAAAGGCCAGTGCTTGGGCGGCCACCACGACGACGACGGCCGCGACGCCGAACGGGCCCGCGGTTCCGTCCCGCATCACCTGCAGCGCGCGCTCCGGCGGCCCGTAACAGCCCAGTCCATCGACCGTGTCGGACAACCCGTCGATGTGCAGACCGCGGGTGGCGAGCAGCAGCGTGGCCACGGCCAGCGCCCCGGCCAGTGGGTTGTATGCGCCGAAGGCCCACTCGCCGGCGCAGAGCACCGCGGCCGCCAGCGCGCCGAGTGCCGCGCCGACGACCGGCAGTGCCGTCATCGTCGAGCGGCCCACCACCGCACCCCGCAGCGGAACAGGCAACACCGTCCCGAATGCGAAAGCGGTTGCCAGCGAACGAAACACAGTCAGTCCGATGCGCGTTCGGAGACGCCTGCACCCTCGAAGGTGGCCATCGACGCCAGCGTCGCGACGGCCGCCCGCAGCACCGGCAGTGCCAGCGCGGCGCCGGTACCCTCACCCAGGCGCAGGCCAAGATCCACGATCGGCACCAGCTCCAGGTGCGCCAGGGCCAGCGTGTGCGCCGGCTCGGTCGACCGGTGCCCGGCCTGCCACCACGCCCGGGCCCCGGGAGCCATGCGGTCGGCGACCAGCGCGGCCGCCGTCACCACCACGCCGTCGAGCAGCAGGGGAGTGCGCCGCACCGCGGCCTGCGCGCAGAAGCCCGCCATCGCGGCCAGGTCCGCGCCGCCGCAGGTGCGCAACAGCCCGACCGGATCCGGGCGAAACTGCCTGGCCCGGAACATCGCGTCGCGTACCGCCGCCGTCTTGCGCGCCCATGCCGCGTCGTCGATGCCCGTGCCGCGGCCCACCGCCGCCACCGGCTCGGTGTCGGTCAGTGTCGCGATCAGCGCCGTCGCCGTCGTGGTGTTCCCGATGCCCATGTCACCCGCGATCAGCAGATCGGCTCCGGCGTCGACCTCGTCGTCGGCGAGCTGGCGCCCCGCTTCCACCGCGGCGACGACCTCCTCGTCGCTCATGGCGTCCTCGAGTGCGATGTTGCCGCTGGACCGTCGGACCTTGTGCGCGCCGATCGCCTCGGTCAGCGGCTGCTCGCAGTCCACCGCGATGTCGACGACGCGTACCGACGCGCCCGCGATACCGGCCAGCACGTTGATCGCCGCGCCGCCTTCGTCGATGTTGGCCACCATCTGCGCGGTGACCTCCGGCGGGTAGGCGGACACACCCGTGCGTGCCACCCCGTGGTCGCCGGCGAATACCACGACCCTGGCGTCCTCGAATTGCTTTGGCGGACAAAGTCCTTGGCAGGCAGACACCCACACCGAGAGGTCCTCGAGCCGGCCGAGGGCGCCGGCCGGTTTGGTGAGAATGTCCTGGCGGCGCTTGGCAGCGGCGGCGGCATGTGGGTCTGGCGGTGTGACCGCGGGGAAATCCATCAGTTCAACGCCTTCGTCGGTTTGACCCAGACCGGCAGTCCCGCAACCACCAGGACCACCTGCTCACAGCACTGGGCGAGTCGTTGGTTGAGTGTGCCGAGCTCGTCTGTGAAGCGCCTGGCAGACGCGGTCGCCGCGACCACGGTCAGGCCCACCTCCGGGCTGACCAACGCCAGCGGGCCGGTGAATCCGTCGACGGCGTCCACCAGCTCGTCGACGTCGGCGGCCGCCGAACCGTCTTCCCAGCCCCGGCGGTCCAGGGCGGCGGTCAGCCAGCCGCCGAGATCATCGACCAGGGTCGCGGTGGGCGGGCGAGCGCGCAAAAGCGCGGCCACGTCAGTGGTCTCGACCGTGCTCCAGGATGCCGGTCGGCGATCGCGATGCTCGGCGACCCGCTGTGCCCACGCCGGATCGGCGTCGGCGGCCGCGCCGGTGGCGACGTAGCGCACCGAGGACTCGCCGGCCATGATCTCCTCGGCCCATCGTGACTTGCCCGACCGGATTCCGCCGAGCACCAGCGTGCGCACTGCGTCTGGTCGGCTCAGGCGACCTCGGCGCCGCGGTCGACCTGCGGTCGCGGCGCGCGCATGCGGCGGATCTGCGAAGCCCGGCCCGCGGCGTACATCCCGAGCTTGAACGACCCTTCGGTGTTATCCGGGAACTTGGCGTCGACGGCCTTGTTGACCTTGCGGCCCAACAGGATTCCGTCGATGCCCATGAGCAACATCAACACCAGCATCGCCGGAGAGATGAACAGCTGAACCTGAGGGACGGCGAGCATCACGAAGATCAGCCCCAGCGCGGCGGGCATGAACAACCCGAGGACGTTGCGCCGTGAGTCGACGATGTCGCGCGCGTAGCGCCGCACCGGACCCTGGTCGCGGGGCAGCAGGTAGGCCTCTTCGCCGGCCATCATCCGCTCACGCCGCTCGTTCATCGCGGTGCGGCGCTGCGCCTTGTCGGCCTTGCGCTCCTCCTTGGTCAGGGAGGAGCGCATCTCCTTGCGGCGCTTACGGGCCTCGGCCGACGTCATCGGTGCCGGGGCGACCGGTCCGCGGCGCTTGGCCGACTCACTGCGCTTCGGGGTGGGTTTGCCCTTGGGTGCGGTGGTGCCCGCCGTGGCGGGTTCGTCGACCTCGGCCGGCTCGGTCTTGGCGTCGCCCTCGTCGTTCTTGCGGCCCAGCAGCTTCACGCCTGCCAGGTTACCCTGCAGGAATGCGGGTGCTGATCGCGCCGGACTGTTACGGCGACAGCCTGACCGCCGTCGAAGCCGCCGAGTCCATCGCCGCCGGTTGGCGCCAAGCCCGGCCGTCCGACGAACTCACTCTCGCGCCGCAGTCCGACGGCGGTCCCGGCTTCGTCGGCGTGCTGGGCAGCCGGCTCGGCGAGGTCCGCCACACCACGGTGTCCGGTCCGCTGACCGATGTCGTCGACGCCGAATGGGTGTACGACCGCGCGACCTCGACGGCCTACGTCGAGTGCGCACAGGCCTGTGGACTGGCGCTGCTGGGCGGCCCGCCGACCCGGGACAGCGCGGTCGCCGCGCACAGCCGCGGGGTGGGCCAGCTGGTCGACGCCGCGCTGGATGCCGGCGCGAACCGGATCGTCGTGGGCCTGGGTGGCAGTTCGTGCACCGACGGCGGGTACGGGCTCGTCGAGGCGCTCGGTGGACTCGCCCGGGCGAAGGAGAAGCTGACCGGCGTCGAGCTGATCGCCGCGACCGACGTCGAACACCCGCTGCTGGGCCCGATGGGCGCGGCGCGGATCTTCGGCCCTCAGAAGGGCGCCGATCCGGCGACCGTGGCGATCCTCGAGCAGCGGATGACGGCGTGGGCGGCCGAACTCGACGCGCTGGCCGGTGTCCCGGTCAGCCCGCTGCCCGGCGCGGGAGCGGCCGGGGGACTGGGTGCCGCACTGCTGGCCCTGGGCGGGCGGCGCGAGTCCGGGGCGGCCGTCATCGCCGAATTCACCGGGCTGGCCGGCGATATCGCGGCGGCCGACATGATCGTCACCGGCGAGGGCCGGTTCGACGACCAGTCACTGCACGGCAAGGTGGTCAGCGCGCTGGCCGGCGGCGCGGTGGCCCGCGGTATCCCGGTGCTGGTGCTGGCCGGGCAGGTCACCCTGGAGCCGGCGGTGCTGGATGAGGCGGGGATCACCGCGGCCCACGCGATCGCCGACTACGCCGGGTCGGTGCAGGTCGCCATCGACGACGCCGCCAACCAACTGACCGGATTGGCCCGTAAGACCGCGGCCGACCTGGGCGGCTGACTCGCATCAACTCGGGAATAGCGCCCGGACAAGGTACCGTTGACGAGGTGGGCTGATCCTTTGAGATCCGCCATAGACATTCTGCTTTTAAGGGAGACGCAATGACTGTTTCCGATCAGTCGACCGAGACCACCACCGAGACCCACGGCGCGGTCCTGACCGACGCCGCGGCCGCGAAGGCCAAGGCGCTGTTGGACCAGGAGGGCCGCGACGACCTGGCGCTTCGGATCGCCGTCCAGCCTGGTGGCTGCGCCGGCCTGCGCTACAACCTGTTCTTCGATGACCGCACCCTCGACGGTGACCTGATCAGCGAGTTCGGCGGCGTCAATCTGACCGTCGACCGGATGAGCGCCCCCTACATCCAGGGCGCCACGATCGACTTCGTCGACACCATCGAGAAGCAGGGCTTCACGATCGACAACCCGAACGCCACTGGCTCCTGCGCCTGCGGCGATTCGTTCAACTGAAAAACGAAGCCTTACCGCTCGTCCTGTTAATGGCCGTCCAGTCAGTACTGGGCGGCCGTTCGCAATAGATACGAGCAGACCAGCAGCTGATTGCCCTGACGCAACAACTGCGCCACGCCCTGCTCCTCGCCGCGGTTGCCGCGGTTGCCTGACGACGCCACCTTCATGGTGAACAGCACCTGGGCCTGGTAGTTCGACCACGGCACGATCGAATCGATCGAGGTCACCTCGGCCCCGGAGAACTGCCTGCGGAACGCGTCGCTGGCCAGCCGGGCCAGCGCCAGATCGGACTTGCGGTCCTTCACCCCGTCGTACATGCCGCACAGATTGTTGCGTGCGATGGCTTCGGTATCGCCCGTGGACAGCGCGGTCAGGTAGTTCGTGATCGCGCCCTTGGCCGAGGCCTCAGTGAATCCGCGGGCCGCCGTCGAGCTGGGTTGCCCGGTGCGGATGGTCAGGACCCCCGCCACGATGGCGCCTACCAGCACCAATGCGGCCAGGCCCAGCCACAGGCCCAGACGCCTGCGCGGCTTCGGGTAGGCCACCGGCGGCGGCAACGCCCCCGGATACACGCCGGGATAGGGCCCGTACGGCTCGTCGGGGTAGGGCTCGGAATATGGGGGTGGCCCGGGAATGGGTTGACCCTCGGCCCCGACCTGCTGATGCGGCGGAATCGGGCCAGCCATCGATAAGTCTCCCTGGGATCTTCGCTAGGCCGAAACTTCAAGCACCCGCCGGGACGGGGCCGACGCCGGGCCATATAGTCGGCTCTTGTACGCAGGCTAGCGCACGACAGCGGGGCTAGTCCCATTAGCAAATGAAGGGCGGACACAACGTGGCGATCGCGGTGACCGGATCCATTGCCACCGACCACCTGATGCGGTTTCCCGGGCGGTTCTCCGAACAGCTCCTGGCCGAGCACCTGCAAAAGGTGTCACTGAGCTTCCTGGTCGACGATCTGGTGGTGCACCGCGGTGGCGTCGCGGGCAACATGGCCTACGCGATGGGCCTGCTCGGCGGCAACCCCGCGCTGGTCGGTGCAGTCGGATCGGATTTCGACGAGTACCGGCACTGGCTGGAAGCGCACGGTGTGGACACCTCGCACGTCCTGGTGTCGAAGACCGCTTACACCGCGCGGTTCGTCTGCACCACCGATGAGGACATGGCCCAGATCGCGTCGTTCTACCCGGGCGCGATGTCGGAAGCCCGCGATATCAAGCTCGCCGATCTCGTAGAACGAAGCGGCGCACCGGAATTGGTGATCATCGGCGCCAACGACCCGGAGGCGATGTTCCTGCACACCGAGGAGTGCCGCACGCTCGGTCTGGCGTTCGCCGCCGATCCCAGCCAGCAGCTGGCCCGCCTGTCCGGTGACGAGATCCGCAAGCTCATCGACGGCGCCTCCTATCTGTTCACCAACGACTACGAGTGGGATCTGCTGCTGCAGAAGTCCGGCTGGTCGGAAGCCGAAGTGATGAGCCAGATTCAGCTGCGCATCACCACGCTGGGCCCCAACGGCGTCGACCTCGTCGGCCGCGACGGCACCTTCATCCACGTCGACGTCGTGCCCGAGACGCAGAAGGACGACCCGACCGGTATCGGCGACGCCTTCCGCGCCGGATTCCTCACCGGCCGCGGGGCCGGCCTGAGCCTGGAACGCGCCGCGCAGTTCGCGTCGCTGGTCGCCACCCTGGTGCTGGAGGCGCCGGGTCCGCAGGAGTGGACCTGGGACCGCAGCGCCGGGATTGCGCGCATCAAGGACGCGTACGGACCCGAAGCGGCAGAAGAGATTTCGGCCGCGCTGGCCTAAAGCTGGACGGGGTAGTGCGGCTCGCTGATCGTCGGCACCACGCTCTGCTCGACAAAGATCGCGTGCCACAACATGAAGATCAGCACCGTCCACAGCCGGCGGCTGTGATCGCCGTCCCCGGAGCGGTGCGCATCGAGCATGGTGCGCACCGCGGCGATATCGACGAGATGACCGGCCTGCGAAGTGTCGATCATCCCGTAGGCCCAGTCCATCAGCTCACCGGCGCGTAGCCAGTGCCGGATCGGCACCGGGAAACCCAGTTTGGCGCGGTTCAGCACGTGCGCGGGCACGATCGGCTCCAGCGCGCGGCGCAGTGCGTACTTGGTGGTGGTGCGGGTGATCTTCTGGTCGTACGGCAGCCGGGAGGCCACCGCGAACACCTCGGGATCCAGGAACGGCACCCGCAGTTCCAGCGAGTTGGCCATCGTCATCTTGTCGGCCTTGACCAGGATGTCGCCGCGCAGCCAGGTGAACAGATCGATGTGCTGCATCCGGGCGACCGGATCCCAGCCGGCTGACTCGGCGTAGATTCCGGCGGTGACGTCGGTGTGCGTCCAGCCCGGATCGAAACCCGGCAGCACGGCGCGCAGCTGCTCGTCGGAGAAGCTGCGCGCGTTGCCGTAGTAGCGCTCCTCGAGCGTCAGCGAGCCGCGATGCAGCAGGCTCTTGCCGCGCAAACCGTCCGGCAGCGGCCGCGACGCCTTGCCAAGCGACTTGCGGACCGGCCGGGGCAGGTAGTCGAAAGGCTTGAGCGACAACGGTTCCCGATAGATCGTGTACCCGCCGAACAGCTCGTCGGCGCCCTCGCCGCTCAGCACCACCTTGACGTGCTTGCGGGCCTCGCGGGCGATGAAGAACAACGGCACCAGGGCCGGGTCGGCCACGGGTTCGTCGAGATACCAGACGATTTCGGGCAGCGCGGCCACGAACTCGGACTGGCTGACCACCTTGGCCACGTGCCGCGCGCCGATCGCCTCGGCCGACGCGACGG
>JAHFVD010000074.1 GCA_023264735.1 Mycobacterium sp.
GGCGGAGGAGGCCGGGTACGACACGGTGTTCACCGCTGAGGCGTGGGGCTCGGATGCCTTCACTCCGCTGGCGTGGTGGGGCCGTGAAACCAGCCGGATGCGGTTGGGTACCTCGGTGGTCCAGCTCTCGGCGCGGACCCCGACCGCGTGCGCGATGGCCTCTCTGACCCTGGATCATCTGTCCGGGGGCCGCCACATCCTCGGACTGGGTGTGTCCGGCCCGCAGGTGGTGGAGGGCTGGTACGGCCAGAAGTTCCCCAAACCGTTGGCCCGCACCCGCGAGTACATCGAGATCTGCGCGACCGCCCAGGTGGTGGTCACCGATGACCGGGCCTCGATCCTGGATCTGATCAAGCCGCACCTGGCGCTCTACATGGGCGGAATGGGCGCTGAAGACACCAACTTCCACGCCGATGTCTACCGCCGGATGGGCTACTCCGACGTCGTCGACGAGGTCACCCGACTGTTCCGCGGCGACCATAAGAACAGAAAAGAACTAGCGGCCAAGGCCGTTCCCGACGAACTCGTCGACGACTCCGCGATCGTCGGCGACATCGACTACGTGCGCAAACAGATCGTCGCCTGGGAAGCCGCCGGCGTCACCATGATGGTCATCGGCGCCCGCACCCCCGAACAGATCACCGAGGCCGCAGATCTGATGTAGTTCAGCCGCCGTGCGCGGCGAAGAACTGCGCGCTGGCCTCTGATGCGTCGAACTTCGCAGCGGCCCCGGTCGGCCAGGTGTGACCCCACCCGTCGATCGTGACGAAGGCGACTTCGGTGCCGTCGGCACAACCGGTGGTGGACAGACGTTTTCCGCCGGAGATAGGCGCCAGCACCGCCGGCGGGCAGCGGTCGAAGGCGAGCCACCGATCCGCCATCGTGTGTGCCGCGACGACGGTGCTCGCCCCGCCACGACCGATCATGCGGCCGCCGTTGTAGGGCACCACCGAGTCGGCCGTGCCGTGAATCGCAAGCACTGAAACAGGTTTGGACGGATTGCAGTGCACCCCGACACCCAGCGTGCTCGACACCGGAACGATCGCGGCGACGAGTTCGGGGCGCTCGCAGGCCAGTCGAGTCGCCATGAAGCCGCCTGCCGACATCCCCGTGACGAACACCCGGCCGGGCGGGATGCCGTACTCGCGGGCGAGCCGACCGATCAGCGTCGCGAGGAAGCCGACATCGTCCACGCCTCGCCGGTCGGGGGTCGACGCGCCGCGCCCGTCAGCCCAGCTGAAGTCGATGCCGTCGGGGTAGGCGACGATCCAGCCGTGCCGGTCGGCCACGGCGTTGTAGTTCGACAGCGCGGCTTGCTTGCGCCCGGTCTGACTCCCGCCATGCAGGTTGAGCACCAGCGCGTTCGGATGCTCCTGCCCCGCAGGGACATGCAGCAGATACGTGCGTTGCACCCCATCGAACATCAACGCCCCGGGCGGATCGGGGCTGGCGGGAGCCTGCGTGGCAGGAAAGGTGAACAAGAGCAGGAGAGCAGCGACAAGCGCTGTCACGCGGCGAAACACTGTGACAGTCTGCACTGGTGGATGGCGTGCGACGGCCGATCATCGCCGCAGACTCAACGCCGCCATCTGCCCGTCACGTGCACGTCACATCTGACCTGCGGTGATTACGGCACTCGCCCGAGCAAACAGCCTGGGAGGAGCGTTGGACCTTTGCCGAGTAGATCACCCAACGCTAGCGAGCTCGACGCGTTTCGCAGCTCGGCGACCGGCGGAAGCGACAGGTGCACCTCATAAGCGACCATCCCATCGCCGCGCGAATCGCGGCAGTTCATACTGACCCGCTTGCCGGCGTCCTGGCCGAACTGGGTGTCGAACCGGTCACGCACCGCAGTCAGCGAGACGCGGCCACCGTCGGCGTGTCGGAACACCGGGTCCAGCACATTGGTCGCCTGTTCGGCGAGCGTCGTCACGATGCTGAAGTAATCCGCTGGTGGCACCCCGGAGCAGGTGCCGTGCGCCGACCATTCGTGGGGCGCCATCATCGTGGCGTCCGACATCATCGACTGCAGATCGCTCTGCACATTCTGGGGCAGGTTCAGCGCTGGCAGTCCCGGGTCTTGTCCGCTGCTCTTGGGCACCCCGCAGAACTGCTGCTCCGGCGGCTGGGGCCACAGACCGTGCAGGATGAACGCCGGACCCAATGAGCCGACGTGACCGCTCCGGCATCCTGCGTTGGCCGGATCGACCTTGCAGAGAGCGGGCCCCCACGTCACCACGAGCAGGCTCGAGCTGCTTTCGGCCATCACTCTTTTGGGCGGCACCCGCGGTTGGTCCACAACGAGAACGCTGACCACGATGGCCGCGACGGCCATTGCCCCCAATACCGCCGATATCGACAATACGGCCACGTCACCTCGCCGCATGGGGTACAGCTTGTCACGACCAACGCGTCAGCGTTGACGAATTGCCGTAGGTTGCCGGGGCGGAGGATTGGCCGACGGTGGACGACATCGATCGCTGGTTTGAGCGCACCGCGCGCGGGCACAATCGGGTGCCCTCGTTGTACGCGAGCCTTCTCACCGACAGAGTCTTCCGTTACCTGGCCTACCGGCTGCGCTATCCGCTGGTGCTCGCGACCGCGCAGTTCGCGATCCACGTCGCCGAGTTCTTCCTGATTCTGTCCAGCCTTGGTGGCGTGGCCGCGTTCACCGTCATGATGCTGCGAGTGGGCAGCTTGATCGTCGGCGGCGCATGGTGGGGACTGTTGGAAGTGATGCGCGAGCGCCTTCGTGATTTCGCCCGATCCGGCGAACGCGACGCGGCCGGGTGCGAGATCGGCAGCTGGCTCGTCCTGGCCTCGGTATTGACGATGGTCACGATCGTCGGCGGCGCCCTCGCCATGGTGCTCGTGCGCCCCGCGGGTGACGACTCGGTCACGCATCTGTATGCATTTCTGGTCATCGGTGAGCTCGCGGTCAACTTCCCCGTGCGAGTGCTGCATTCCGGCGTTTTCGCCACCCGGCGGGTCTACCGGCCGCCCTGGTCGATATTCCTCTCTCCTGTTGTGCAACTGGCGGTGATCGGTCTCGGTTTTTTCTTCTATCCGACGGCGGCCATCATCATCGCGATAATCGCGTCGAATGCCATCGCCATCGTGATCACCGTCCACTACTCATTGGAGACGTACCGGTTGGCCGGCCTGCAGCCAAAACTGCGGGCCCCGCGCCGCGCGATTGGGCAGCTGCTGCCGAAGATCCCGGCGTTGTTGGGCATCAAGACGACACTGTCGGGGCTTGGACTGCGACTGGACGGTGTGGTCCTTCTCGCGATCGTCGGCGTATACGGCACAAACACCCGATCTTTCGAACTCACCGCCGCCGTGTCGGCGTGGCGGTACGTCGATACCTTTCAATTCTTCTATCTGGTACTGCCGCTGTTCCGGGGCTCGTTCGAGTCTGCCGGCATCTTCTATTTCGACTTCGTGCGGCTACGTAGTGTGCCCGCGCTTTACCAGTTCCGGCGGTTGTTCTTCCAGCGGCTGCTGGTGGTGACGCCACTGGCCTCGCTGTATTTCTGGGCTTTGGCCGCTGCGCTCGGACTTCTTGTTCTGCAAGATATTCCATTGACATTCATGCTCGCGCTGATACCGCTTTTCGTATCGCGGAGCGTAATCGGCATCTATCAGATCCGGCAGTTCGCGGAGGGCCGGTTCGGCACGCACCTGGCGACCATCCTGTTCATGGCCGTGCTGTTGTGGCTGGTATGGATCAAGCCCAACCCGGCCTCCGACCTGCTCGAGATCACCGCCGCGATGCTCCTGCAACTGATTCTGCTGATCAACCTGCAGCATGTCCGCGACCGCCGCTACCCGGCACTTCCCACCCTGCTGAGTTTGGGCGACTGGTTGCTCGGGCTGGCCCGAGAGCCCGGACCCGTGCGTGTCGGTGACGTCACGATCCCTGAATCTGTCACGCCCAGGCAGCGATCCGCCGCAGTGCGGCTGGTGCAGGCATCGTTCGACGGCAATGGGCATGTCGCGTTCAGTTCGCCCACGAAACTCGGCTACTACCAACGCGCATCCGGCTCAACAGTCGACTCGTCACCTCAACTCGTCTTGCAGGCCGTTAGCGGCGGCACGGTGGCCCGCGGCAGTGTCTCCGCGGCGCCGATCCCCAACGGCAGCGAGGCCGTCGACCGATGGCTGTGTAGCTTCGACTTGGAATCCGCCCCAACGGATTTGGAAGCTCTGGTACGCAATTTTCGCTCGCTCTTTCCCGACGGAATCGTCTTCGATCTGGAAACGCTCGACGGTGCACGCGAGATGCGAAATCTCGACCAGGACTTCCTGGTGCGCGCACTGCCGGCGGCAGCGCAGAGTCTCGGCGGGGGAATGAACAGCGTTGCGCTGTCCGGCCGTCGACTCATTCCGATATTCCGTCACGGAACACTTCACATGCTCCTGGTGTCCCCGGCCGACCCCGACGCCGCGCGCTTGAAGGACCTATTCAGAGCCGTCAGAACCTGGCAAGTCGCCGGGGCCGCGGGAGGCGGCGGCGATGGCTGATCCAGTCGACATCGAACGGCAACTTGGGACTGCGAAGACCTACGAACAAACCATCCTTCGGATCTTCACAAAGAAGCGACAGCGCGGCCTCGCGTTCAACGACGTCACCGACAGCGGTGTAACGTATTTCGACACCGCCGCCAATCGTCAAACCCTCGCCCGGGCGATTGCCCACAGCGTGGCGGACGGCCAATATCAGCCGCAGCCGGTGAACCTGTGGGTTCTGGATTGCAACGGCAAGCAGCGTGCCGCACATATGCCTGCCTTCGTCGACCACGTCGTCGGATCGGCTCTCTTCCAACTCATCTCGCACAATGCCTGTTGCTACGGCCTTCCCGGCGTCTACTCGTACCTGCCCGGTACGACGAACGTCGCAGCGATGCGGGCCTTCGCCGCCTTCGTCCGCAGTCATCGAGCGCGGGTCGGGGTCAAAGGGCCACCGCTATACGTCCTGCAATCCGACTTCGAGCACTACGGCGACAACCTCCCGGTCAGCCCCGACGCTGCGCTGTGGCCGATCTTGCGCGAGGTGGTTTCCCTCGGAACCCCGAAAGGCGCCGTATCACAGAATATCTGGGACCTCATCACCACATTGACTCGCCCTGTCGTATGCGCCGAGGACGGCGCCCTGTTCACCCGGGTACGCGGAGTGGCCATGGGAACTCCGCTCGTTCCGATACTCGCTAATCTGGCCGTCGTGCCGATGGACAAGGCGATCTTGAGCATCGACGGCATCTTCTATGCCCGGTACAACGACGACTTTCTGATCGCGCACCCAGATCTGGATGCGCTTCATGAGGCGGACGCGCGGATCGACTCACTGCTTGACGAACTGGGCGTCAAGCGAAAGCTCCAAAAGGAAAAGCGAACCGCATTGAGCGCAACAGGCCGGCCGGCCACGGATGACCCCGCGTACGGTGGTCGGGGGCGTATCGACTCCCTCGGCCTGTCGGTCAGCTACGCCGGCACCATGACAGTGTCTCCACTTCGGCTGCGCCGCTTCCTCAGCCGCGTCGTGGCACGTATCAACGGGGCGGCATCGGCCCTGGGCCCATTGCCGGTCCACGAGCGAGCACGTCAGCTCGTCGCGGCCACGAACGTCATGCTGGACGTCGCGAATCCATTTGCGGTCCCGGGGCTGGCGTCGCTGCTCGACAGCACAACTGATCGCGGGGCGTTGAAAGACATGGACTTTCGCATCGCCCGCAAGATCGTCCAAGCCGCCACCGGGCGGCCTGGGGTTCGTGGATTCCAGGTGCTACCGCCCGTGGTGCTGCGCAAAGAGCTGGGTCTGGTGTCGCTAGTGCATATGCGAAACCAGCACTAACTCTGCCGAACCCTTGCGGCCAGCGCAGGTTTGAGATTGAATCCTCGAGAGAGCGCGGACCCCGCCTAGTGCGGCTCATCGAGGGACCACAGAGGCTGTGGCTTTCGGTCCTTCACTTTTTCGTTTTTCCCCGCGCCCTCGCTTGCGCGTCGAGACCCGCCTAGCTACGAGTGCAGTTGGGGTCCGCCGGCTTCGTGGCCCAGACGCAGACGTTGATGAACGTCGTGGTGTTGAAGCCGCCGCCGTCGAAGACGCCGTAGGCGGCGCCGTTGGTTCCGGTGTAGGTGGCGCCACCGCCCCCGGCGCCAACCGAGGTGACGATGGTGGTCACGTCCCAACCTTTGTCCTTCAGCGCTGCCTTGAAGCCGTCCATCACGTCGCTGGGCGACCCGTTGACTTTGAAGTTCAGGTGAATTCCATTGTTGGCGATGGTGTCCGGCCCTTTTGTTTCCTGGCTATTCGCCGGCGTCGGCACCAAGCCGGGGAGCTGGTCAGCCGCGACCGGGGCTGCGCTCGCGGTCGACGATGCCGAGCTCGATGAGGACTTGCTGGAATCAGAGCTACTGCACGCCGTGCCGGTCAGTCCGACTGCGACTGCCAGGGCCGCCGCCACGCAGAAACCACGCCTCATCGATTCCCCCTCTTGTGTCATGGGCACATTAGCCCAACTCGGGTCACCCAGGTTGCGACACGGTCACGGATGCATACCTATCGATACAGGCTCGGTCACAAGAGACGCACGGATCCCTATCGTCACATTGGTTACCTGACGTCACAGCGACGTCCCGCCTCCGAAAGGTGTGTCGTGTCGCCGCGCCCTCGCATCCCCTCGCTGTCGCTGGCGTCGGCGCTCGCCGTCGGGTTGTGCGCGGCCACCGGCATCGCCGCGCCGCAAGCCAACGCGGATCCGTGCGAGGGTGCTTCTGCCGCAGCACAACCCGCCGCGAACCAGGCCTTCCAGATTCCGAACCCGTCGGCGATCGCACCCTTCGACCGCCCGATCGGGCACAAGCCCGTCGGCACCAACGACCAGGCGCCACTTCCGGCGCTGGGCAAGCTCCTCATCAACGCGTTGATGCCCAACGCGGGGCAGGTGCAGAAGCAGGCCGCGGTTGCGCCGTCGCCCAAGCCGGCGCCCGCTCAGCCCGCGCCGGCGCCGGCCGCGGCTGCGCCGTCCACCGCACCACCGGGCACGTCGGTCGTCGGCTGGGTCACCGGGCCGGACAGCCCGAACCAGACCATTCAGAAATTCGCCATCACCGGTACCGACCTCGGAATCATGTGGGACAACGGCGATCCCACCCACCGCCAGGTCCTGATGGCGTTCGGCGACACGAATGGCTTCTGCCAGATCCCCGGCAAGCAGTGGCGGTACAACACGCTGATGCGCAGCACCGACGGCTCGCTGGCCAACACCGTCGCGGTTCCCGACGGTGCCGTCGGCAACAAGTACTCCGGGTCGCCGGTGTGGCGGGCCGGCATCGCCAAACAGGTCGTCAACAGCATCAACGCCGCGCCGGCAGAGACGGGCATCATTCCCACCTCTGGCGTCGCGGTCGGTCCGAACCAATTCATGAACTTCATGTCCATCAAGAGCTGGGACAACTACGGCGCCTGGACCACGAACTACTCGGCGATCGCGACGTCGACCGACAACGGCGAGACGTGGGGGGTCTACCCCGGCACCGTGCGCCAACCGACGAACGGCAATGAGAAGTTCCAGATGGGCGCGTTCCTCAAGCCGGGGCCGGGCGATCCGTACATGTACTCGTTCGGAACCCCCAACGGCCGGGGCGGGGCTGCCTATGTGGCTCGGGTGTCCCCGGGACTCATCCCGGACCTGACGAAGTACGAGTATTGGAACGCTGACAGCAACTCCTGGGTGCCAGGCAGTCCGGCGGCGGCCACGCCCGTCATCCCGGGTCCGGTCGGCGAGATGTCGGCGCAATTCAACAACTATCTCAAGCAGTACCTGGTGCTGTACTGCAACGGCAACAACGACGTGGTGATGCGGACTGCACCGGCGCCGCAGGGGCCGTGGGGCCCCGAGCAGATGTTGGTGTCCTCGATGCAGATCCCCGGCGGCATCTACGCGCCGTTCCTGCATCCGTGGTCGACGGGCCGCGAGCTGTACTACAACCTGTCGCTGTGGTCGGCCTACAACGTAATGCTCATGCATACTGTGCTCCCCTAGCGGACCAATTACTCCCCTAACAGCTCAGCGGTGGGACACTCAGCGGTATGGAAGACACCAGCAACCCACGTGTCGAAGACTCCATCCCGACCGACGTGCTGGATGGGACCGAGACCGAACAGGCGGCCGAGATCGTCGTTGACGCCGCCATCCGCAACACCATGTCGCCCTCAGCCCTGGGCCGGATCCTGGTCGACGCCGGCCGCAGCGTCGCCGACGAAGATGACCTCCTGACGCTGCTACAGCATGTCGCGGGTATCGCCCAGGAGGCCGTCGACGGCGCCGACTACACGGGAATCACGATCGATTTCGGCGGACTGACCTATACCGCGGTGCATACCGACGAGCAGACCCTGCGCGTCGACAGCGAGCAGTACGAGGCCGGCGAAGGCCCGTGCCTGCACGCCGCGCGGACCCGCACGATCGTGCTACTGGATTCCGAACAGGCGATGGCCCGCTGGCCACGCTTCGCCGCCGGCGCCCGCGACGAGGGCATCAACAGCTTCCTGGCTGCGCCGCTGTTCACCGACGACCAGACGCTCGGGTCGTTCAATCTCTACGGACGATCGCAGCACGCCTTCGACAGCCTTGACGCCGAGATCCTCGATTTGTTGACCACCGCGGTGTCGCGGGCGATCGGGGACTTCGCCCGGTTCAAATCCGCGAAGGACACGGCGGAGTCGATCCAGCGGGTGCTGCAGACTCGAGCGCCGATCGAGCAAGCCAAGGGTGTGCTGATGGCCATGCGCGGAATCGACGCCGACGAAGCGTTCGACGTCCTGCGGGTACAGAGTCAGGAGACGAACGTCCCGGTCCGGGTCCTCGCCGTCGACTTCCTGGACAAGGTGACCGGCACCAACGACGAGCAGAGCTAGTGTCCTGAGTCGTTAATTCGCCAACCCCGGGAGTCGCCCGAATCGGCCCCCTTCACGCGCCGAGCGTGGTTGTTATCGTTGATTTTTCGTCGATCTTCCCCGACAACCCGCACGCTCGGCGGTCGGGACCACTGCGAACGAACTAATGACTCAGGATACTAGAAAGTATTGACCAGCGTTCGGCGCTCGGACATCTCCCGCGACATCGTGTAGTGGTGGTAGTGCGTCGCGCATTTGACGACGGAGACGAACAGGACGCCCGCGTCCGGCCGGCTGCGCAGAATCCTCATGATGCGGCGCCGGTAGACCTTCCGCAGCTGCGGGTCTGGGACGTTCTTCATCAGCAGCAGGAACAGACCCAGCGCCCGTCCACCGTCGAGTAGCTGCGCCTTTCGCCGGCGCCACGGATGATTGCGCAGGTATGCGTTGCGGGCCCGACCGAAGTCGAATTCACGTGTGAGATAAAGGCTTTCGAGCCGATCGAAGTAGGACTCGGGCTCGTACAGTTCGCGCATCAGGCTGATATAGCCGTCGCGCAACTCGTCACGAGTCATGTTGAGCGGAATCACGTTGGTGCCGAAGGTCTGTTCGTCGTCGAGGTCGAGGCGGCCTTCGTTCTTCAAGCGCGCATGCAGTGGCGTCTTGGGAATGGCCGCGAGCATGCCGACCATCGCATGCATGATGTCGGTCTCGTTGATGAATTCGGCTTGTTCCTTGAAGATTCGGGGGTCGTCGTTGTCGAAACCGACGATCATCCCGCACCACACTTCCAGCCCGGAGTCTTGTACCTTGCGGACGCGATCGACGATCGTGTCGCCCTTCTTCACGTTCTGGTACTTCTTCGCCTCTTTCAGCGAGTCTTCGTTCGGGCTTTCGATGCCGATGAAGACAACGGTGATGTTGGCAGCGACCATCAACTCCATGAGCTCGTCGTCTTCGGCAAGGTTCAGCGAGGCCTCGGTGAAGAACTGCAAGGGGTAACCCTCGCGCTCCTGCCAGGCGTGGACATCGGCCAGCAGCACCTTCACGGCGGCCTTGTTTCCGATCAGGTTGTCGTCGACGATGAAGCCGATTGACAGGCCCGCCTTGCGCATCGCCTCCAGCTCTGCGATGACTTGAGCGCTCGTCTTGAGTCTGGGCTTACGGCCGAACGTGACGATGATGTCGCAGAACTCGCATTGGAATGGGCAGCCACGGCTGAACTGGATGCTGCCGAAGACGTAGTTCTTGGTCTTGAGCAGGTCGTAGCGGGGTACCGGAACCGTCGTCATATCGGTGCGATCGGCTTGCTCGTAGCGGTACTGATGCCGGCCGTGCGCCCAGTCGTCGAGAAACTGCGGCCAGGTGGTTTCGGCTTCACCGATGAAGATGGCATCGGCGAGGCCGTCGAAGTAGTCCTCCTGCACGCTGACCCAGGGGCCGCCGACGACGACGAAAACGCCGCGGGCTTTGAGCTCGTTGAGGATCTCGCGCATGCGCTGGCGCTGAACGATCATGCCGGTCAGCCCGACGATGTCGGCCTGGGCGACCTTGTCGAAGTCGATGTCCTCGACGTTCTCGTCGATCAGCGTGACGTCATGCTCGGCGGGGGTCAGCGCGGCCAGCAGCGGAAGGCAGGCCGTCGGAACGTTGCACTTCTTGCCGAGCAGCGGGAGGGCGTGTTCCAGGCCCCAGTAGGACACCTCGAACCGAGGATTGATGATGACAATGTTTGCCACAGTCGTCTGCTCCGTACCGGACTCGTAGACGTTAGGCGGCGTTGCTTGCCAAGCGGAGCCTAGCCAACATGACCTGGCGGAACGAGTCATTCGCAAATAGTCGAGACGAGGCTCGGACGGAGTCTCTTCCGATGAGACGGTAACGCTGCCCGCTCGGTTCGGTCACGACCGTCGATCAGCCCTGCCGCATCGGCACGGACGGTGGTGTGATCGGAGTGTGGATGCAGTCGGAGCACTGTGCTTCCTGCTGATCGCGATCGCCGCGCTGGCCGGACTCGGTGGGTACATCGCGGGCGTCGTGCGGCAGCGGAACAGGCGCTCCGCGGGTCGCTACTTCGTGCTCGGCGTCGTCACCGGATTCATCGGGGCCGCGGTGGTGGGTCGTCGGCTCGGGCTGGGCGCGCTGGGTCCCCTCGCCCGCAGACTCGTTCTCCCCCAACGATTGGACAATCCGCTTACGGTCGCCGCGTTGCAGCTTCGGCGGGGCCTGAACTCGGTGCTCACCCGGTAGCTACCAGGGGCTCGGCGAGTAGTCCTTCAGGAAGCAGCCGCGTAGATCTTCGCCCAACTCGCCCCGGACGATCGGGTCATATACGCGGGCGGCCCCGTCGACGAGGTCGAGCGGGGCATGGAAACCCTCCTCCGCGAGCCGCAACTTGGTCGGGTGCGGACGCTCGTCGGTGATCCAGCCGGTGTCGACGGCAGTCATGAGAATGCCGTCCTTCTCGAGCATCTCGCCGGCGCTGGTGCGGGTGAGCATGTTCAGGGCGGCCTTGGCCATATTGGTGTGCGGATGCCCCGGGCCCTTGTACGCCCGGCCGAACTGACCTTCCATGGCCGACACGTTCACGACGTACTTTCGGCGGGCCGGCGACGCGGCCATCGATGCGCGTAGACGGCTCACCAGAATGAACGGTGCAGTCTGATTGCACAGCTGAACCTCGAGCAGTTCCATCGCGTCGACCTCGTCCACGCGTTGCGTCCAGCTGTTGATCGACGCGGTGTCGGGTAGCAGACCACCCGCATCAATGGCGATGCCCGCGGCGATCCGGTCCGGGGACGCACTGCGGGCGGTCAGCGCGAGTTCGGTGACCGGCGGGCAGGAGCGAAGCGACTCGGGAGTTGATACAGCGTGCGGAGATTGGTGCTCGGCAAGGCTTCCGGCAAGCGCCGCGGGATGGGCGTCACTGACGCGGTCGAATGCGATCACGTCGACGATCTCTGGCGGCGGGGTGCGCTCACCCTCGACGAGCGCGGCATAGGACCCGGGCGCTCGGCGCACCGTTTGTGCGGCGTTGTTGATGAGGATGTCGAGCGGGCCCTGCGCGGCCACGTTGTCCGCGAGCGCGACGACCTGAGCGGGGTCGCGCAGGTCGATACCGACGACTCGTAGCCGGTGCAACCAGTCGGCACTGTCGGACATCGCTGCGAAGCGCCGCACGGCGTCGTTCGGAAAGCGGGTGGTGATGGTCGTGTGGGCGCCATCGCGGAGCAGTCGCAGCGCGATGTACATGCCGATCTTGGCGCGGCCACCGGTGAGCAGCGCCCGCCGACCGGTGAGGTCGGTGCGGGCGTCGCGCTTGGCACGGTTGAGCGCGGCGCAGTCCGGGCAAAGTTGGTGGTAGAACGCGTCGACCACCGTGTGGTGGTTCTTGCAGATGTAACAGGCGCGCGAGCGAATCAGCGTCCCCGCACTGGCCCCGACCATATTGGACACGAGGGGCAGACCAGCAGTTTCGTCGTCGATGCGCCCAGGGGCACCGGTGGCCGTGGCGGCGATGACGGCCCGGTCGGCGGCCGCCACCTCGTCGCGCTTGGCGGCGCGGCGCGCTTTCTTCACCGCCTTGAACACGGCCGCCGTGGCCCGACGCACGGCAACGGCGTCAGGGTGATCGGACGGCAACGCCTCGACGTCGGCCAGCACCTGCAGGCAGGTGCGGAGCTTGTCCGGGTCGATTGCGCTCACCGCGGAAGAATACGGCGCTATTCACGCAAGTCCCGAATCGAGAAGCAGGACGGCGACGGGCGCAGGTCAGCGGACCTCGGCGGCCAACGGGGTTTGAGCCGACGGTGAGGCCGGCGCGGTCGTTGCGGGGGTAGGTCCGACGGTGGACGGGCCAGGCCCCGGAGCCTGCGGACCGTACGCCGGCGTCTCGGCGGTGTATCCGGTCGACGGGCCGTGCATCGCGGTGTCCGGTTCGGAGCCCATGATCGCGGGGCCATACCCCGTCGTCGCCGAGCCATATCCCGGCGGCGGCCCATAACCGGGCATGTGCTGGGCGTATCCAGCCAGCAGCTTGGCTGCGACGAAAGCCGCCGCCTGGTCGGTGTAGCCGGGCACGTACCCCTGGGTGTGACCGCTCCATTCGTTGCCCGGACCCGCGTGGCAGATCGGGTCGGCCGGGTTGCACAGGTCGATCGCCTTGGATCCCAGCAATGTGCTCGTCGTCGGCAGGGCCTGGCCCGTGCGGGTGGCCACGTCGCCGAAGGTCGCAACGGCTGCGATGTTGTTCACGTACTGCGGCGGCACCGGATCGCCCCAGGGGATGCCACCCACCGGAATGCCGGCCACGATGTCCATCACGCTCGCGCCTTGCGAGTAGCCCCCCAGGACGATCTTCGTGTCGGGGCAGGCCGCCACCGTGGACTTGATGTGGGCAATCGCGTCTTTGGCGCCGTCGCCACCGTGCAGCTGCAGCTTGCTGGCCTTGTAGTTCACCGCATAGGTGTCGATGTTCAGACCACCGGTCTGCTTACGCAGCGCGTCGACGAACCCATCGCCGACCCGGCCCATCCCGGCTGGTTCATCGGTGCCGCGCGCGAAGATGACCTCCGCGTCCGCGCAGTCGGCGGCCGAGGCTACCGGTAGGGCGGCTGAGACGACGAGCGGGGCACCGACGGATAGCAGTGCTGAGGCGGCAAGCCCGGCCCAGCGCCTTGCTGACCGGCCGCTGCCCGCGCGAGGGCCAGGTGTGCCGCTAGACAACATGCTCATCTGTGCCCCACATCGTGGGCGGGCAAACGTCTGTGACGCGTTCCACACTCACGAGGCCCAGGAATTTAGAGTGGTCGACTACGCACGACAGGTAGACCCTGCACTACCTACGCTCGCCCCGTGACCGTGCCAGATGCCGCAATATTGATCGTGGGTGCGGTGTGCCTGATCGCGGCGATGTACGTGTGGATGATCCGTTCCAACCGCCGCCATCACCGCCAGGTAGAACACCGCCGGCAAGCGTGGAATACGCGCATCCCGGACGACGAAGCGAACTTCTTGCTCGAGTCGGAGCTCGCGGAATGGATCAGAGCCGAGCGTGAGGAGAGACTGCGGTGACGGCCACGAGTGAGCGCGATCGTGCGTGGAACACGCTCTACGACGAGGTGAAGAGCCGCCTGGACGGCGTGAAGCTCGACGGGCCGTGGGAGACGCGGCTGCGCAGCGCGATTGAGGAGGTGGACGATCCCGTCGACCTGGTCGTTCGGCTAACCGGTTATAGCGCTGGCCTGGCAATGCGCGGTCGCGACAACGAATTCGTCCAACAGAAGATCGATGACGCGCTCGCCCTCTTTGTGAAGTACGGATAGCCCGTCGCTCCTGAATTCCTTGACGGGGTACGACCCGAGGCCGTAACTTGTTGGTCAACAAGTTAGTTACTTGCCGAGAGGGCTTCTGGTGGCGAACACGATGTCGGTGCCGATCGGCGGCAACCCGCGCACCCAGGAAGTCCGGCGAGCCGAAGCCGAAAGCCGGCTCATCGCCGCGGCCGCCGACCTGGTCGGCGAAGTCGGACCCGCCAGAGTCACCCTTGCCAACGTCGGCGAACGGGCCGGCTACAGCCGCGGATTGGCGACCCATCACTTCGGCTCCAAAGGTGCGTTGATGCAGCGGCTGGTCGAGACGGTGACCCGCCAGTTCCGCGACGCGATGTTCAATCAAGGCGAATCCGACGACCCCGTCACCGAACTGCGGACGCTGATCGGGATCTACTTCGAGGTGGTGGCCAACCTTCAGCCCGTCAACCGGGCACGGCTCGTGCTGTGGGCCGACGCCGTCGCCAACCCGGCCGGAGACACCCGCACAACAATGGTCGCCGCCGACCGAGAGTTCCGGGAAGAGGTCGAGAAGCGCATCGCGGTCGCGGTAAGTGCCGGCTTGGCGCCCAAGACAATTCATCCTCAGGGTTTGGCCACCGTCGTCGTCGCCCTGTTACGCGGGGTGGCACTGCAATCACTCATCGATGACGACGTCGACCTCGACGCCGCCCGACGCGAAGTCGACGCCCTCCTCATCCACCGCTTCAGCACCGAACAGGAAGTAGATCGATCATGAGCCGACTCTTCGGCAACATCGCCCAGATCGGCTATGTCGTGCGCGACATCGACGCCGCGATGGACGACTGGGTCAAACACGGTGTCGGGCCGTGGTTCTACGTCGACCGCGTCCAAACCGACTACTTCCGCTACCGCGGCATGGACTCGGACATGCAGATGAGCGTGGCACTGGCCAACTCCGGCGACGTCCAGCTCGAACTGATCCAGCCGCGCAACGACGCACCATCGATGTACAAGGACTTCCTCGACGCCGGACGCGAAGGCATGCAGCACATCGCCTACTGGTCCAACGACTTCCAGAGCCTGCTCGATCAGGCGCTCCGCGACGGCTACACCATCGGACAGGAAGGCAGCATCGGCGGCGAAAAGGGCCGCTTCGCCTACCTCGACACCGAAACCACCCAGGGCACCGTCATCGAACTCTCCGATATCAGCGGTCCCAAAGGCCAGTTCTTCCAATACATTCGCGAGGTCTCCGCCACCTGGGACGGCACCGACCCGATCCGCGGTCGGGAGTGAGCGCCCTGGACTACCCGGACCTCGAGGTCCTGCCCCAGAATCTCAAGGACACCCTCGCGCAGCACGCGCCGGTCAACGTGTATCGCATGGTCATGCACTCACCGGGCCTGGCACCGGGGTTCTTCGTCGTGGCCGATGCGATGTTTCAAGCCAATTCACTTCCGCCACACCTGCGCGAACTCGCGATCCTGCGGGTCGGATACCGTTACGCTGCACCATACGAAACACACCAACACGAGTTGATCGCCGGCTACGCCGGACTGTCGGCCGAGGCGATCGCAGCCGCGGCCAGTGGTGACACCGACGGGTTGCCCGCCGACGAGGTCGGCATCCTCGCGTGGACCGATCGAATCCTGGACGAGCACACCCTCAGCGGAAGCGACCGCGACGAGGCCCTCACGTTGCTCACGGTCACCCAACTGGCCGATCTGGTGATGACGGTGGGCTTCTACCAACTAGTCTGCAACTTCCTCAACACGTTCGACGTGACCACCGAAGGCGAACCCACTTATGGCTGAGCGGCTTTCATCATGAAGGTGCACCACCTCAACTGCGGCACCATGAACACGCCGAGTGCCCCCTTGGTGTGTCACGTGCTGCTCGTCGAAACCGCCAACGGCCTCGTCCTGGTCGACTCCGGGTTCGGTTCGCACGACTGCCTCGATCCGGCGAAACGTCTCGGCCCCACCCGCCACATCGTGCGGCCGATCCTCGAACAGCGGGAGACCGCTGCGCACCAGATCGAACGCCTCGGCTTCCGCCGAGACGACGTGCGCCACATCATCATCACGCACTTCGACATCGATCACATCGGCGGCCTGTCGGACTTTCCCGCGGCGCAGATCCACGTCACTTCGGCCGAAGCGCTCGGCTCGATGAGGTCGCCGTCGTGGCGGGAGAAGCTGCGCTACCGCGCGGCACAGTGGGCGCACGAACCTCACATCGTCGAACACGAGCCGGACGGCGAGAAGTGGCGGGGCTTCGCCACGGCCAAGGAACTCGACGAAGTGTCCCCCGGTATCGCGCTAGTTGCGTTACCAGGCCACACTCGCGGTCACGCGTGCGTCGCCGTCGACGCCGGCCACCGCTGGATATTGCACAGCGGCGATTCCTTCTATCACTCGGCCACCCTCGATGGCCGTGCGCGCGTGCCGCGTGTCCTCACGGTCATGGAGTCGGCCGTGGCGTGGAATCGCAAGCAGGTTCGGGACAATCACGATCGGCTGGCCGAGCTCCACCAGCGCCACGATCCCGACCTGTTGATCGTCAACGCTCACGACCCCACGCTCTTCGAGCGGGCCCGGGACACCGCGTAGCTCTCGCGGGCGGTGCCTAACGAATAAAGACGGTGTCAAAGACGACGTAGGCCGCCACCACGAAGACAAAGTAGGCGAACCAGCGCCGAAGTCGACCGGTGTCCAGCTTGGTGCCGAAGTGGCCCGCGATAAGCGAGCCAAGGATCGCGGTGCCCACAAACGCCGCGGTGATCGACCACTCGATGTCAGCCCCACCCAGATGGGCGACGACACCGGAGGCGGAGTTGGCGACGATGATGAGCAGTGAGGTACCGATGGCGATCGGCATCTCGACCCCGAGTAACAGCACCAACGCCGGGATGATCAGGAAACCGCCGCCGACACCGAACAGCCCGGTCAGCAGACCGACGAGAAACCCTGCCGGGATCGATCGCGGCGCACACCGGCGCCAGTTGATGCCGGAATCACCGACGGTACAGGCGGTTCCGGTATTCCCCTTGTCCTGGAGCATGCGAATTCCGGCCACGACCATCACCACCGCGAAGCCGATCAGAAGGATCGATTGTGGTAGGTGATTTCCGATGGCCGCGCCGACAAAAGTGGCGGGTATGCCTGCCGCGGCGAAGATTCCGGCCAGTCGCCACTGCACCTGGTGCGCGCGTACCTTCGGCAGCGCACCTACCGCAGAGGCGACGCCGACCACGATCAGCGATGTCGGGATCGCCTGTTCGACACCGAGTCCCAGCACGTAGACCAAGGCCGGCACTGCAAGTATTGATCCGCCGCCGCCGAGTAGGCCCAGCAGCACGCCAATGACGGCGCCGAGCGCGAGGGCGATTCCGATGCTCACTGTGATCAGACCTTCGTCCACGGTTCGCGGGACTTCGCTGAGTTCACCGGCTAGACCAGTCCCTTGAGCATCAGGTTCCAGTACATGAACGGGAGCCCATATTTCTTGAGGTACCAGTACGCCCGGTGCGGCTTGGCCGGATCGAGCAGCGGGAACGAGGGTTCGAGATTCAGGTCGTAGTCGAATTCGGCGAGCAGCATCGCGTGCGATGAGGTGACGATCGGGCACGAGGAGTACCCGCCATAGGACGCGCGCAGCGGCTGGTTCTTGACGAACGAGTCGATATTGTCGGCGACCACAGGGGCCTGCTTGCGGATCGCAGCACCGGTTTTCGAGTTCGGCGATGAACCGGCGTCACCCAGGCTGAACACGTTCGCGTACCGGACGTGCTGCATCGTGTGCTTGTCGATGTCAACATAGCCCGTCGCGTCGGCTGTCGACAGCGGGCTGGATTTGATCCAGTCCGGCGCCGATTGGCGCGGTACGGCGTGCAACACGTCGTAGGGCAGCATCGTGTCGGTGCCGCCGGCGGCGACGCTGCTGATGCCCACCTTGTGCGACGCCGTGTCGACCGACGTCAGCTCAGAGTTGGTGTGCAAGGTAATGCCGTACTCGGCGATGACCTTGTCGAGGCTATCGGCGATCGCCGGAATCCCGAACGGTCGCGCCCCTGGCATAACGAGGTGAACGTCAATGTCTTTGAGTACACCCTGCTTTCGCCAATAGTCGGCGGCAAGGTACGCGATCTTTTGCGGGGCGCCCGCACATTTGATCGCACCGGAGGGAACTGTGAAAACCGCAGTCCCCGAACGCAGTTTGCTGATGAAGTCCCAGGTGCGCGGCGCGAGGTCGAACCGGTAGTTCGACGACACCCCGTCGCGGCCCAGGGCGTCCTCGAGCCCGTCGGTACGATTCCAGTCCAGCTGGATGCCCGGGCACACGACGAGCACGTCGTACGCGTAGGTCGACCCGTCGACACACCTGACGGTGTTGCTGTCGGGATCAAAAGCGCTGGCGGCGTTCTTGATCCACGTCGCCCCCTTGGGCATGACCGACGACTCGTCGCGCTCGGTGGCCGACGCCAGTGCCTGTCCGCCGCCGACGAGCGTCCACAACGGTTGGTAGTAGTGCTTGCTCGACGGCTCGATGACAGCGACGTCGGTGTAACCCTTGCGGAGCATCCGGGCCGCGACGGTGATACCCGCGGTTCCGCCGCCGACGATCAAGATCTGGTGTTTGGCAGTGATTGCCATGGTGATTACCCCTTCGCTGCGGTCAGGCGTTCTGAGTGGCTTCTTCCCAGGCGCCGAAGCCACCCAGGATGTCGCTGACGTCGGTGAAGCCGTTCTGTCGCAACAGGCTTGCTGCGACCGACGACCGGTAGCCGCCGGCGCAATACACGACCGTCGGTTTGGCGGCGTCAAGCTCCCCCAACCGAGCCGGCAACTGACCGACGGGGATCGGGATCGCATTCGGGATGGTTCCGGCTTCGACCTCGCCCGGATTGCGAACGTCGACGACTTGCAGGTCGGCGATTTGAGAGGCGCGCTCGTCAAATGCCTTGGCCGTCAGGCGCGATGCCATCTGGACGTCATCCTGGTGGGCAACCATCATCTGGTAGGGCTCGGCCACGTAGCCGATCACCCGGTCGAAACCGATTCTCGCCAAACGGTTCTTGCCTTCGAGCTCTTGGCCGGGGTCGGTGAACAACACGATGTCGACGTCGGACGGCAGGACGGAGCCGGCGAACTCGGCGTAGCGACCGTCCAGACCGATGTTGATCGCGTGACGCAGGTGGCCCTGGGCGAACTCCTCCGGGCTGCGCCCGTCCACCAGGACGGCACCGTCATCGATCGCGGCACGGACCTGGTCATAGGTCATCGCCGCAGGCATCGCGGTCTCGTCCAGCAGTCCGCGCTCCTTGCGGTTGAGGATCGCGTCGTAGACGAAGTAGCCAGGCGCGGGAGGTTGCCCCTCGGTGACGAGATTCATGAAGGTCGCCTTGTCGGGTGCTCGCAGCGCGTAGTTCGTCGCCTTCTGGTCCCCCATCGTCGACCACAGGTCGGTGGACAGGTTCTTGCCGCACGCCGAGCCTGCGCCGTGAGCGGGATACACCCGGGTCGCATCGGGCAGCGTCATGAGCTTGTTGTGCAGCGAGTCGTACAGCTTGTCGGCGAGCTCGTCGCGGGTGAAGCCGATGGAGGCCAGCAGGTCGGGTCGGCCGACGTCGCCGATGAACAGGGTGTCTCCGGTCATCACGCCGTAGGGCACGGTGTCGCCGGCATGCTCGTAGACCACCACGCTCAGCGACTCCGGGGTGTGTCCGGGGGTGTGGCGGAACTCCAGCGTCACATCGCCAAGCGAATACCGTTCGCCGTCGGCGACGCCCATCGACTCGAACTCGGTCTCGGCGACCGAGGAGTAGACGATCTTGGCGCCGGTAGCCTTCGCCAGCTCGAGGTGGCCGGACAGGAAGTCGGCGTGGAAGTGGGTTTCGATGACCAACTCGATCGTCAAACCGAGTTCCTTGGCGTCGGCCACGTACTCGGCCACGTCGCGCTGCGGGTCGACGACGACAGCGCGGCCAGTCGATTGATCACCGATCAGGTACGAAGCGTGGGACAAGCAGTCCAAGTAGTACTGCTGCAGGATCATCGCCGTCTTCTTTCGCTAGTTGCCGTGGCTCAAGCCATCTTGGCCTATACCCCTATGGGTATGTCAAGTACCCCTGGGGGTATCTTATTCCATCATTGACAATACCCGCTGGGGTATCGCTACCATGGTCTCAGATAATACCCCCGGCAGTATTAAGCCCTAGAGGCTTTAGTCACTGCCGGCCGTACCGAAAGGAACCCAATCACCATGACTGCGCCCTCTGCCATCGATTCACAGGACCTACGCGAGCGCCTCGGCTCGACCGCGCCGCCGCGGGTTCTGGACGTCCGCACTCCCGGCGAGTTCGAGACCGCCCACATCGCCGGCGCATACAACGTCCCGCTGGATCTCCTGCGCGAACACCGCGACGAGATCGTCAGCCACCTCCACGAAGACGTCGTCCTGGTGTGTCGGTCCGGCCAGCGTGCCGCACAGGCGCAGGAGACGTTACGGGCGGCCGGCCTGCACAACGTCCACATCCTCGACCGCGGAATTACCGCCTGGGAGGCAGAGGGTTTCGCGGTCAATCGTGGCGCGCAACGCTGGGATCTCGAGCGCCAGGTGCGCCTCGTGGCGGGCGCGACCGTGCTCGCCAGCATCCTGGCCAGCATCACTACCCCGAAGCTGAAGTGGGTCGCCGCGGCCATCGGCGGCGGTCTGACGTTCGCGTCGTTGACCAACACCTGTGCGATGGGTATGGCGCTGTCGAAGCTGCCATATAACCGCGGCGCAACCTGCGACGCCCAGGCCGTCGTAGCGCAACTCGTCGGCCCGCCGCCCAACAACGGCTGAGAGGATCCACGATGACAGGAGACGAAGACAACGTTGCTGCGGTGCTGAACCGGCTCCGCCGGGCACGGGGCCAATTGGCCGGCGTGATCTCCATGATCGAGGCAGGCCGCGACTGCAAGGATGTCGTCACCCAACTTGCCGCCGTTTCCCGGGCGCTGGACCGAGCCGGGTTCAAGATTGTGGCCACCGGGCTACGCGAATGCATCGCCGGAGCCGACGCCAACGGCAATCCCCCGATGACCGAAGCCGAGTTGGAGAAGTTGTTCCTCGCACTTGCCTGACTGCACACGCGGACATACAGAACAGGCCAGGGCTAAATGCGCCCTGACCTGCTGTTTCCTACGTATTAAGTTGTGGAGCTGCCGGGAATTGAACCCGGGTCCTACGGCATTCCCTCAAGGCTTCTCCGTGCGCAGTTCGCTATGTCTCTACTTGGATCTCCTGCTCACGCGAACAAGTCAGGATGACGATCCCAGTCGCTGTTTGATGTCCCGCTAAATCCCGCGACCGGACTTAACGGTTTGTCCCTCTTGATGACGCCAGGGTCCGGGTCGAGGGCACTCCCGGTCTGACGGACCAGCTATCGCTTAGGCAGCGAGAGCGTAGTCGCGCTGATTGGAATCGGCGCTTAATTGGTTTGCAACGACGCTTACGGTGGTCTTTGCCTGCACCGGCACGCTTCCCTTGATTCGATGCGCGAAGTCGAAACCGATCAGCCCCTCGCACCCCGGCCGAGGTACGGCCGGACATCCCATGGTACGCGAGTTACAACCGCGGACTGAAGTGCATTAATCCACGCGCCGAGATCGACGTTGTGAGGCGCTCTTCCTGGGACTTCTCCGCCCGTTTGTCGGTTTGGGCGAACAGGGCGCGAAAAGCAGCACCAAGAAAATGAGACTCTGTCTACAGTGAGACGGTGTCTGAAAGTCTGCGGGTCCGGAAGCGCCAACGAACACGCGAGCGCATCGCCACCGCGGCGGCCCAACTGGTCAGCCAGAACGGGCTGAGCGCCACCACCGCCGACCAGATCGCCGAAGCAGCAGACGTTGCCCGCGCGACGTTCTTCCGGTACTTCGAATCCAAGGAATACGCCGTGGCCGAGGGCTTCACCTCGACCTGGATCGCCGCGATCACCGACGCCCTGCGTCGCCAGCCCCCCGAGCTGTCCGTCAACGAGGCGCTCACCGCGGCCTTCGCGGAGCTCACTCCCGGCTTCGCCCTCGTCGAGCAGAACATCGCCGAGATCGAGCGCCAGACCCGCGACTCGCTGAGCCTGCGCGCCTGGACACTGCTGTGCTACCTGAACTTCGAGACCGCCATCGCCGAGGTGATCGCGCCCCGGCTGCCCGACCTGACCGTCGACGACCCGCGCCCGCGGCTGATCGGCGCGCTGGCGATGGCGTCGGTCCGGATCTCCATCGATGACTGGTTACGGGACGGCGGATCGCTGTCCGAACGCATCTCCCGCACGGTCAACTCCATGGCCGCGTGCCCGATCAAGGAATGAGGAGCACATGAGTGGCGAAAAGTCGCTGGAGGCATGGGGATTCGTCCGCAAGGTCCTCGACGACCTGACCGGCCAGATCACCACGGATGCCCGCGATGAACGCGAGCTGCTCGAGGGGCTGCGGGTGCTCACCCGCGTGACGGCGCTGTGCACCGAACTGTCGGTGGACGTCGACCCCGACCATCCGCACTTCGTCGACATGAGCACACCCGTGCGCCTCGTGGGCGGACCCAATCCACACGGCTCCTACCCGTTGGCCATGATCAGCGGCGACCGCGCCTACCGTGTGACCGGCACCCGGGGCACCTCGGCCTATCTGGGCCTGCAGGTTCTGGCCGGCACCGGGATGAACCCGCGGCGGATGAGCAATTACCTGTCCGACCGTGATCTGGTCCTCGATGCCGGCGGCCGGTTCAACGTCGTCTTCGCCGCCGCCCGCCCGGCCGACAGCGACCTCGCCGGAGCCCAGTGGATCGAGATCCCCGACGATGCCACCTCGATCGTGGTGCGCGACTATGTCGGCGACCCGGCCACCGAAATCCCTGTGCAGCTCAATATTTCGCTCATCGGGGAGGCGCCACCACCCGCCCCGCTGACCGATGAGGCGCTGGCCGGCCAGCTCACCGCGATGGGCTGGACGATCGTCAAACTCACCACCCTGCACCGCACGGTTCGGCCCGACCTGCTGGACACCCCCAACATCCTGATCACCTCGGGCGCAGAGAATCTGGGCGGCGAGAACACCACCCCGGACAACCTCTACATGCTCGGCATGTTCCACCTCGAGCCGCACCAGAGCCTGCAATTGACCTTCCAACCACCCGAAACCCGTTATTGGTCAGTCACTTTGGAAAGCATCTGGCACGAATGCCTCGAGCCGTCGGTACGCACCAGCTCGGTCACCAACACGGGCGTCAGCACCGACCCCGACGGCTACGTCCGCCTGACGATCGGCGCCGACGACATCGGCGATGGCTACTGGCTGGACACCGGCGGACGTGAACGCGGTTTCGTGATCGTGCGATGGCTGGACAACCCGAACGCACCCGACGTCACAGTTCGTCTGCTAGAGAATGAGGTTCAGCGATGACCAGCGCCGTGCAAGCCAGGCTCGACCCGGACAAGATGATCGAACAGGCCTGCGAGCTGACCGGACTTGATGATTTCGGCGACGACGACGGCTGGCGTGCCAATCTCGACCGGCTGGTCGACGACTTCGTCGCCGAAGCCGACCTGTCGCTGCTGGGCACCGAAATCGCCGCGGCCGACATCCTCGTACCGCTGTGCAACCGGCTGCAGATCACCGGCTGGCGCACAGTGCACCCCGAGGTGGCCGACGAACGCATCGAACGACCGATCATCATCATGGGCCAGCCACGCACCGGCACCACGATCCTCTACGACCTGCTCGCCGAGGATCCCGATCTGCGGGCCCCGCTGACCTGGGAGGTCGACCGGCCGTCCCCGGTCCCGCAGCCCGAAACCTACGAGACCGATCCGCGGATCGACGAGATTCAGGCGCAGCTGGAGATGACCGAACAGCTGATGCCCGGGTTCATGAAATGGCACCCGATGAGCGCGCGGTTCGGCCAAGAATGCGTGCGGATCACCGCAGGCACGTTCTGCAGCATGATCTACAGCACGCAGTATCGGCTGCCGAACTACGCGCGCTGGCTGATGCACGAGGCCGACCACTCTGCGGCCTATCGCTATCACCGCAAGTTCCTCCAACACCTGCAGTCCGGTGTGCCCGGCCAGTGGCTGCTCAAGACCCCGGCTCATCTGTGGCAGCTCGACAAGCTGCTGGCTGAGTATCCGGACGCGATTCTGGTTCAGACGCACCGTGATCCGCTGGTGGTGATCTCCTCGATCAGCGCGCTGATCGCCCACCTGCAGAAACTGGCCAGCGACGGAGCATCCGTTCAGCGTGCCGCCGGATTGTGTAGTGACGAGATCCTGTTGGGACTCGAGCGGTCGATGCAGATGATCGATGACGGGGTCGTCGGATCAGATCGGATCATCAACGTGCGGTTCGCCGATTTCATGCGCGACCCGTTCGAAACCATCAGCACGATCTATGGCCGACTGGGCCGGGAGCTGACGCCGGTCGCCGAACAGCGCATGCGCGAACATCTTTCGGCCAATCCGGGTGACGGCGGCGGCAACCGCTACACATGGACCGACACCGGCTTGGACGCCGCCGAGCTGCGCGAGAAGGTGAAGGCGTACCAGGAGCGCTACGACGTGCCGAGCGAACCGCTGCGCTAGCGGATTGCCCGACTAGTGGATCGAAATCATTCCCACCGCTGCGAGCGCCAGCACCATGCCCAGCACCTGCCAGCGGGTGACTCGCTCTCGTAGCACCACGATGGCCAAAAGGACTGTTGCGGCGGGGTAGAGCGACATCAGCACGCTGGCCAGTGACAGCATCGAGGCCTGCAGGGCCAGCAGCATCGCCACGTTGGCGCCGGTGTCCAGCACCGCCGCTGTCAGCGCCATCGTCAGCGGAAAGCCCCGCGGCGCATGGAAGTTCCCGGTGAATGCGGCCACCACGAGTACGATCGCTGTCGCCGATACCCGGGCGAAGAACAACGGCCAGAGGTGGGCATCGACCGGGGCCTGGTGGATCAGAACGAAATTGAGTCCGAACGCCAGGCCCGAGCCGATGGTCAGCCACGCCACCGTGGCGGTGAACCGGTGCGGACGCACATCCTCGTCGGTGGCTTCACGGCTGACCACGACGACCGCGATCAGGGCCAGCACGGTGCCGATCCCGGCGATCAGGCCGGGCCGCTCCCCCGATGCCAGTCCCACGCTCAACGGCACCCCGGCCACGAGCACCGCCGTCAAGGGCGAGACCACCGAGATCGGGCCAGAACCCAGCGCGGCGTAGAACCACCACACGCCGAACGCCTGGCTCACTCCGCAGAGCGCACCCCACACCACCGCCGGAGTGGAGATCGTGCCACCGACGACGAGAGCCAGCATTCCGAGCAGGACCATCGCCAGTGGGTAGGAGATCAGTACCACGCGTAGGGCGGCCACTCGCCGCGAAGCGACGCCCCCGACGAAATCACTGACCCCGTAGCCGATTGCGGATGCCAGCGCGAGCAGAACCCCGATCAGAGCTTGCCCTTGGCCCGTCGGCCGAGTTCCCGGATCACCTCACGCTCCGCGTCGCGGCGGGCCAGATCCTGCCGCTTGTCGTGAGCCTGTTTACCGCGCGCCAACGCCAACTCGACCTTGACCTTGCCATCGTTGAAGTACAGCGACAGCGGCACCAGTGTGAGGTTGCCGTCGCGGATCTTGCCTACCAACGTGTCGATCTGGCTCCGGTGCAGGAGCAGCTTGCGATTGCGGCGCGGCGCGTGATTGGTCCACGTGCCGTGGTGATATTCCGGGATATGCAGGTTGCGCAACCAGATCTCGCCGTCGTCGACGGTTGCGAACGCATCCGCCAGTGACGCGTGGCCCTCGCGCAGGCTCTTGACCTCGGTGCCCTGCAACACCACACCGGCCTCGTAGGTGTCGAGGATCGAATAGTTGTGCCGCGCCTTGCGATTGGTGGCAACAACCTTTCGCTCGGGCTTCTTATCCGGATTCTTGGCCACGGCTACTTCCGCACATAGAGGCGCAGCGTGACGTAGGCGGTGAGACCCGACATCGCAAGACCGACGAAGGTCATCCACGGCGCGACGTACACAGCGATATCCCGCCAATCGACGCGGGCAACCAGATTCGCCGCATAGAACTGCTTGAGGGCGTCATCCAAGAACAACGCCTGCACCACGACCAGCCCGACGACCGCGATGACGACACCGATGAACGCGGCAAGCATGGCCTCCAACAGGAACGGCAGCTGGGTGTACCACCGGGTCGCACCCACCATGCGCATGATGCCGATCTCGGTGCGCCTGGTGTACGCGGCCACTTGAACCATGTTGGCGATCAACAGAACCGCACCGATAGCCTGCACCACCGCGATCGCGAACGTGACGGCCGACAACGCGTCGAGCACAGCGAACAGCCGATCGATCAGGTCCTTCTGGTTGAGGATCCCGCGCACGCCGGGCTGACCCTGCATCGCCTTGTCGAAGTCCTCGTGCTTGTCCGGATTGTCGAGCTTGACGACGAACGACGCCGGGAACTTGTCCTTCGTGGCGTCCTTGGCGAGCTGCGGCAGCTTCACCAACGCGAAGTTGTAGGCGTCCGTCTGGTTGAGGAATCGCACCGACTTGACGTCGTTACGCGCTTCGATCTTGGCGCGCAACGCCTTACACAAGTCGCCGTCGCAGGTCTGATCATTGGACGAGATGTCGTCGGTCAGGAACACCTGGCTCTCGACGCGGTCGAGATAGATGTGACGCGACTGCTCGGCCATGCGCAGCACCAGCAGACCGCCGCCGAACAGACCGAGCGAGATCGCCGTGGTCAGGATCATCGCCACCGTCATGGTGACGTTGCGGCGAAGTCCGGTGAAGACCTCGTTGATCAGGAAGCCGAAGCGCACTTAACGATCCATTCCGTAGATGCCACGCGCCTCATCGCGGACGAGCCTGCCCAAGGACAGCTCCACCACACGCTGGCGCATGGAGTCGACGATGTGGTGGTCGTGGGTGGCCATCACAACCGTGGTGCCCGTCCGGTTGATCCGTTCGAGCAGATCCATGATGTCCTTGCTGGTTTCCGGGTCCAGGTTGCCGGTGGGCTCGTCGGCCAGCAGCACCAGCGGGCGGTTGACGAAGGCCCGCGCGATCGCCACGCGCTGCTGCTCACCACCGGACAGCTCGGCAGGCAGCCGGTTGGCCTTGCCCGACAGACCCACCATTTCGAGCACATCGGGCACCACCCGGTTGATGGTGTCGGGCTTCTTGCCGATCACCTCGAGCGCGAAGGCCACGTTCTCGAACACGGTCTTCTGCTGCAGCAGCCGGAAGTCCTGGAACACGCAGCCGATCACCTGGCGCAGCTTGGGGACGTGCCGGCCGGAGAGCTTGTTGACGTGGAACTTCGACACCTGAAGCTCACCGGAGGTCGGGGTCTCCTCGGCCAGGAGCAGGCGCATGAACGTCGACTTGCCCGAACCCGACGGGCCGATGAGAAAGACGAACTCACCCTTGTCGATCTTGACGCTGACATTGTCGAGGGCGGGTCGCGCCGACGACTTGTACTGCTTGCTGACATGGTCAAGGGTGATCATCACGGCACGCCAGTGTAGCCGTCCGCCTGATTACTGCGTCGGAGCCGCAGGCGTGAGCATCGGCCCCTGCCCCGGCGCCGGTGACGGAATCGGCGTGGGTGTCGGCGTCGGCGGCCCCGGAATCTGGAACGGCGGAGGCGCCACCGACGTCGTCGTTGTCAGCGACGTGGGCGAGGTCGGAGACGTCTCCGAGGTGGTGGGCTCGGTCGTCTCCGTCGTCGTTGTGGTCGTCGGCGTCGTCGTCCTGGTGGTCGTGGTGCGATCCCGGACCTCGGTGCGCGGCACCCACGTATAGGAGGGGTCGGGGACGAAGCCCGGCGGCACCATCTGGGTGGCCGGCGCCTCGGGCGGCGGCGCGGGCTGATAGGTCGCATACAGCCACCAGACCGCGATGAATGCGGCCAGCAGTGCGGCGGTGGAGGTGCGCACCCGTCCCCACAGGATGTAATGCGGCCAGCCGCGGCCTTCTCTGCGCGTCGGCGTCAACTTCACTTCGGCGTCACCGGACCCTGAGTCTCCTCGGCACCACCCGCGGTAGCCGGGTGGACGATGGCCTCGACCATCGGCGAGCCGTCGGACGGGCTGGCGATCCCGGCCCGCATCAGCGCGGCGATCACCAGCACCCGCAGCTTGCGGCCGACCTCGAACTGCTTACCGGGCAGCGTGCGTGCCACCATGCGCAGATTCACGGTGTCGAGTTCGATGCTCTCCACCCCCATCAGCTGCGGGGCGTCCAGAAGAAGGTCCTTCAGCCCGGGATCGGCGATCGCCTTTTCCGATACTCCGTGCAACACGTCGTTGACCCGATTGAGGTCCGCGGTGGTCGGCACCGGGATGTCGATGACGGCTCGCGCCCAGTCCTTGGACAAGTTCTGGGTTTTGACGATCTGCCCGTTCGGGATGGTGAGCACTTCACCTTCCGACGACCGCAGCTTGGTCACCCGCAGCGTGACGTCCTCGACGGTGCCCGTCGCCTCCTTGGCGATGCCGGCCACCGTCAGCGACACCAGATCACCAAAGCCGTACTGCTTTTCGGTGATGATGAAGAACCCGGACAGCAGATCCTGCACGATGCGCTGGGCGCCGAAGCCCAGCGCCGCACCCAGAACCGCCGCAGGCGCGACCAGCGAGCTGACCGGAACCGCGAGTATGTCGGTGGCCTCGACCACCACCACGACGCCCAGCAACGCGATCGCCACATACGAGATGACCGACGCCACGGCCTGACGGTGCTTGGCGCTCTCCGAACGGACCAGTGCGTCGCTCTCCCGGAAATCGGCATCGATGCGCCGGGAGATCTTCTGCGCCGACCAGTTGATGAACCGGGCCGCCAGCAGGCCGCCGAGGATCAGCAGCGTGATCCGCAGACCCCTGGTCAGGATCCACTCGCCGATGGTGCCATGCCAGAAGTCATGCCAGCGATCGGCGAACGGGAGCGCCAGGAAGCTGGTCCCTGCGGCGGAGGCCGCGAAATCAGTCGTCGTCATCTCGTCGGTTACGCCAGCGGATCCCCGCTTCGAGGAATCCGTCGATGTCCCCATCCAGTACCGCCGAAGGACTGCCGACCTCGTATTCGGTACGCAGATCCTTGACCATTTGGTAGGGGTGCAGAACGTAGGAGCGCATCTGATTGCCCCACGAGCTGCCGCCGTCGCCCTTGAGGGCGTCCATCTCGGCGCGCTCTTCCTGGCGTTTGCGCTCCATGAGCTTGGCCTGCAGGACGCGCATCGCGGACACCTTGTTCTGCAGCTGCGACTTCTCGTTCTGGCAGGTGACGACGATGCCGGTGGGGATGTGCGTCAGCCGGACCGCCGAGTCGGTGGTGTTGACCGACTGACCGCCGGGGCCGCTGGAGCGGTAGACGTCGACACGCACATCCTGCTCGGGAATGTCGATGTGGTCGGTGGTCTCCACGACGGGCAGTACCTCGACATCGGCGAACGACGTCTGGCGGCGGTTCTGGTTGTCGAACGGGCTGATCCGCACGAGCCGATGGGTGCCCTGCTCGACCGACAGCGTGCCGTAGGCGTACGGCGCGTGCACGGCGAACGTCGCGCTCTTGATGCCGGCCTCTTCGGCGTAGGACGTGTCGAACACCTCGACCGGGTACTTGTGCTGCTCAGCCCAGCGGATGTACATCCGCATCAGCATCTCGGCCCAGTCGGCGGCGTCCACCCCACCGGCGCCGGAGCGGATGGTCACCAGCGCCTCGCGCTCGTCGTATTCACCGGACAGCAGGGTCCGGACCTCCATCGCCTCGATATCGGCCTGCAGTGACTTCAGTTCGGCATCGGCTTCGGCGAGGGCGTCCGCGGCGCCGTCACCTTCCTCCTCGGCGGCCATCTCGTAGAGCACCGGCAGATCGTCGAGACGCCCGCGCAGACCCTCGACGCGACGCAGTTCACCCTGGGCGTGGGACAGCTCGCTGGTGACGCTCTGGGCATGGCTCTGGTCGTTCCACAGATTCGGGTCGGCGGCCTCGTGCTCGAGCTTCTCGATCTTGGCGCGCAGACCATCGACGTCGAGCACTCGTTCCACCGTCGTCAAGGTGGAATCAAGTGCGGCGATATCTGACTGACGATCGAGGTCCACGGGTCCTCAGGGTACCGGCGTTGCGATACGTTGTGATCCACGGCGGCTCCTGGGCCTTCTGGGGTGGTTGAGCCGATCGCCCGTCTAACATCACATTCGTAACCAGGATTGTGCGCCGCGCAGCCCCCTGCGGTGCTTCTCGACTACGACGCGACAGCCCCTTGCGCGCAGCCGAGTCCGGACAGAAAGCGCGAGAATGCGTCCTTACTATGTCGCAATCGTCGGTGCGGGACCCTCGGGATACTTCGCGGCGGCTTCGCTGCTGAAGTTCGCCGACGGCTCTGTCGCAGCCGGCGGACCGGATGTACACGTCGACATGCTCGAGATGCTGCCCACCCCGTGGGGCTTGGTGCGTTCCGGGGTGGCGCCGGACCATCCGAAGATCAAATCGATCAGCAAGACCTTCGAGAAGACGTCGGCCGACCCGCGGTTCCGCTTCTTCGGCAACATCACCGTCGGCAAGGACGTCGAGGCTACGGAGTTGACCGAGCACTACGACGCGGTGGTCTACGCCGTCGGCGCCCAGTCCGACCGGGCGCTGCGCATCCCCGGCGAGGAGTTGGCAGGCAGTGTGGCCGCCGTCGACTTCGTCGGCTGGTACAACGCACACCCGCACTTCGAGGAGATGGCGCCCGACATCACCAGCGGCCGAGCCGTCGTGGTCGGCAACGGCAATGTCGCCATCGACGTCGCACGAATCCTCGTCACCGATCCTGACGCACTGGCCAACACCGACATCGCCGACCACGCGCTGCAGTCACTGCACGACCGGGGTGTCGACGAGGTGATCATCCTCGGCCGTCGTGGTCCGCTGCAGTCCGCGATCACCACGCTGGAGATGCGCGAGCTCGGCGAGCTCGAGGGCGTCGACGTGGTGATTGATCCGGCGGATCTGGCCGATATCACCGACGAGGACGCTGAGGCGGCGGGCAAAATCGCCAAGGCCAACATCAAGGTGCTGCGCGACTACGCCTCGCGAGAGCACACCGAGGGGCACCGTCGCATCGTGTTCCGCTTCCGGACGTCACCCATCGAGATACACGGCACCGAGCGGGTCGAAGAGATCGTGCTGGGCCACAACGAGCTGGTCTCCGACGAGAGCGGACGCGTCGCCGCCAAGGACACCGGCGAGCGCGAAACGCTGCCCGTCCAACTCGTGGTGCGCGCAGTCGGCTACAAGGGCGTCCCGGTGCCTGGCGTGCCGTTCGACGAAGGTTCCGGCACCATTCCGCACGAGGACGGCCGCATCGCGGGCAGCTCCAACGAATACGTTGTCGGCTGGATCAAGCGAGGCCCGTCGGGAATCATCGGCACCAATAAGAAGGACTCCCAGGACACCGTCGATACCCTGCTGGCCGACCTGCAGCGGGTGCAGCTGGCCGAGGTCGCGCCCGATTACGCCGACGAGCTGGTGAAGTGGCTGGTGGACCGCCAGCCGAAGCTGGTGACCGACGACCACTGGCAGCTCATCGACGCCCATGAGCGCGGGGCCGGTGAACTGCACGGCCGGCCGCGAGTCAAGGTCGCCAACGTCGCCGAGCTACTGCGGATCGGCCACGGGTAGCGATCACACCTCGCAAGGAGCCTTCACCGGCTCGCGAGACAGCCCACCCACCGGACCGGCGGTACGCGCGATGAGCGGCGTGAACGCGGCGGCCAGGGCCAAGGCGGCCGAGACCATGACGACCGCGAACGGACTGTAGGCGTCGGCCACCACGCCACCGACTGCAGTACCCAGGGCACCGCCAGCCAGGGCGCCACTGTTGAGCCAGCCGAATGCCTCGGCGGTCGAGTGGTCGGCGATCTGGTGCGACACCATCACATACAGCGCGGCGAGTGCGGGCGCGAAGCCCAGCCCGGACGCGAACAACGCGGCAAGCTGCAGACCGTAGCCCTCAACCATCCCGAACAGTGCTGTGCCTGCGGCGACAATCGCCATCGACAGGGCCAGACCGCGCACGCCCAGGTGGCGGTGCCCGAACAAGACGCCGCCGAGCAGTGAGCCGAGGCCGGTCGCCGCGAGCGCCACGCCGGCCGAGAGGTTGTGGTTGCCGAAGAGGGCGAGCACCCCGACTTCCAGCGCCGTGAACGACGCGACCAACGCGAGGCTGGCGACCATGGCCAGAATCACCGCACGGTTGGCCAGGACCTTGCCGAACGCGACCCTGCTGGTGACGATGGTCGGCCGGAACTGGCGAGCACTGAGCAGGAACCAGACGGTCCCCACCACCGTGACCGCCGCGGAGAACAGCAGCGGGATCGCGGTCGAGATCGCGGATGCGAGGAACGTGGCGGCCACCGGACCGATCACCCAAATCAGTTCCTGCGCAGTGGTATCGAGCGCGAACAGCGCACGCAACCCCTGGCCGGGCACCATCTGCGGGTACAGCGCGCGGACCGCAGGCAACAGCGGCGGCACCGACGCGCCGATCAGGAACCCCAACACCATGAGGTACGTCGTGGGGACGTGGATGAAGGCCAGCGCCAGCATGCTGACGCCGTTGATCAACGCGGCCGACACCAGGGTCGGCACCATCCCGATCCGGCCGAGCAGGCGCGCCGTCATGGGCATGGCCACCGCTTCACCGATGCTGGTGAACGCGACGACCGCCCCCGCCACCGCGTACGACCCGGTACGGGCCTGCACGTGCAGCAGGATCGCCAGCGACAGCATGCCGAGTGGCAGCCTCGCGAACAGCTGCGAGGCCGTCACATTGACCACGCCCGGAACCCGAACGAGCTCAACGTAGGCACGCACGGTTATCACTTCCTCAATTGGTTCTAGACCTCCACTGTACCGTCCAGACGGTACAGTTGGAAACCGATAAACTCGGCGGATGACGACCTCGCGTGAGCGCATTCTCGATGCCTACGCCGACGCGCTGGCCGTCGATGGCGAGCGCCACGCCACGCTGGACGCGGTCGCGGCGAAGGCCGGGGTATCAAAAGGCGGCCTGCTCTACCACTTCCCCGCCAAGGATCAGCTCGCCGAGGCGTTGTGTGATCGGTTGATCGCCCTGGCGGCCGACGATGTCGAGAAGATGCGCAGTGCGCCCGACGGACCCGCACGGCATTACATCCGCACATCGCACTACGCGAACACACCGCTAGACCGCACGCTCGTCGCGGTCGCCCGGCTACAGCAGGCCGGCGATCCCCGGGCGCGGGCGGCGATCGAGATGATTTCCGATCAGTGGCTGAGCGTGCTGACCGAGGCGCTCGGCGACCGTGACGTGGCGCGCACGATCAAGCTGATCGGCGACGGGCTCTACCACCACGCGATGTCCAATGCCCTTGGCGGCCAACCGCGAACGCCACTCGACGAAGGACTTCTTGCGGTGATCGACCGCATCATCGACCAGTGCGTGGACGTGCCTCGCGCTCAGTAGGGCTGCGGCGGCGGCTCGGCGGGCGCGAAGTACCAGTTGTCCGGATTCTTCGGCGAGTACACCACCGGAATCAGCTGGGCCATGGTCGGCCAGCTGTCCACATCGACCGCCATCCGCTGATAGACCACGTGCTCATTGACGGTCGGGCCGTTGATGACGCCGCTGATCGTGACGAACTGCTGACCGGTGGCGTCCGGGCGCGGGCTCACCCCGGTCACCAGCAGCGTGCCCTGTGCCATCTCACCGCGTGGGCCGCGGCGGCCCATGATGCGCGGGGCCAGAACGAGGACCAGCGCACCGACGATCAGCAGTATCACCGCGAATTCCCACATGCGGCCATGGTAGGACTGCTGCCATGGACGGCCACGGTGTACAGGCAGACCTCTCGGTGGCAGTCGAGCTCGCCAACCGAGCCGACGCGATCACCCTCGACCGGTTCGGGGCGCTTGATCTGCGCATCGAGACCAAACCCGACCTCACGCCAGTCACCGACGCCGACGAAGCCGTCGAGGCCGCGTTGCGCGAGATCCTGTCCCGCGAGCGCCCCGGCGACACCGTCGTCGGCGAGGAATACGGCGGGACGGCCACCTTCGAGGGCAGGCAGTGGGTGATCGACCCGATCGACGGGACCAAGAACTTCGTGCGCGGCGTGCCGGTCTGGGCAAGCCTGATCGCGCTGCTCGAGGATGGCGTACCGATCGTCGGCGTGGTCAGCGCGCCCGCACTGAACCGGCGCTGGTGGGCCGGGAAGGGATTGGGCGCCTTCGCCAGCACCGGCGACGGGCCCGCCCGCAAACTGGCGGTGTCGGGCGTCGCCGACCTCGGATCCGCCAGCCTGTCGTTTTCCAGCCTGTCAGGCTGGGCCGACCTCGGGCTGCGCGACCGATTCATCGAGTTGACCGACGCCGTGTGGCGGGTGCGCGGTTACGGCGACTTCTTCAACTACTGCCTGGTCGCCGAGGGGGCCGTCGACATCGCCGCCGAACCCGAGGTCAAGCTGTGGGACCT
>JAHFVD010000143.1 GCA_023264735.1 Mycobacterium sp.
CCACCAAATCACCCTCGCCGGATCACCGAACTTTGACTACTGGAACATGTTACGTTGCAACGCTATTGATCAGCACACAGCCCTGAACTGCAACAACGGCAAACTTAATGGCATTGGCACTCGGCCCGGTTGTGATGCACCCGGCTATCACAGCGTGGTCCATCACGCCGCTAAGGACTGGAAGAACGGCGGCGCCACCGATATCAACGACCTCACCCTGTCGTGTCCCCCCGATAACCAACTCGTCGAGACCGGCGGCTGGGACACCCGAATATTGGCAGGCGGCCAAACCCAATGGATCCCACCACCCGGACTGCCCATGCTCAAAGGCGGCACCAACACCTACCACCACCCCGAGCGGCTGTTGGAAAACGACAGCGACCCGCCGGCCGACGATTCAGGCGCGGCCTAACCCGACTCTTCGACCACCACGTCGAGGGGTGCCTTGTCGGGCCGCAGGCCGCGCCAGCTCGGGTGGCGCAGCCGGCCGTCCGACGTCCACTCGCCAAAACGTACCTCGCCCACCAACTCCGGGCGCACGTAGGTGACCCCCTTGGCGTCTAGCCTGGGAAGCGGTGCGGCAAAGGGTGATTCGTCGGTGTGCAACGGCGCGAGGATCTCCTTGATCCGAGTCAGCTCCTTCTCCGAGAATCCGGTGCCCACCCGGCCGATGAATCGCAGGCCGCCGTCGTCGGGGATGCCGAGCAGTAGCGCACCAATACCGCTGGAGCGCCCACCATTTCCCTCGCGCCAGCCGCCGATCACGGCCTCCTGCGTGTTCCAGTTCTTGTCCTTGATCCACGACGCCGACCGCCGGCCGGGCTGATACGTCGAGTCCCACTTCTTGGCGACGACGCCTTCCCACTTCTTCTTGCGGGAGAACTCGATCGCGTCCGACCCGTCGCCGTCGATCAGCGGCGGCACGATCAAATCCGTTCCCTCGGCGAGGGTTTCCAGCACCTTCCGCCGGTCGCGATACTTCGCCTTGAGCAGCGAGCGCCCGTCGAGCCGCAGAATATCGAACGCCCAGAACTCGATCCTGCTGGCGCGCACCCGATTCTGCATCTCACCGAAGTTCGGCACACCATCGGCATCCAGCGCCACCACCTCGCCGTCGAGGATGACGTCGTGGTCGGCGAGATCGGCAGCCAGCGACTGCAATTGCGGATAGTCGGCGGTGAGGTCCCGGCCGCTGCGGGATTGCAGCCGCAACTCACCGCCAGAAATCTCGACCAGCAGCCGATAGCCGTCGAACTTGCCCTCGAACCCGTACTGCGCCCCGGTCAGCTTCTCGACCGAACCCAAGGTCGCCAGCATCGGCGAGTAGTCGGGCAAGTGCGGCGTGGGCTGTTCCTTCATCCGGTGTGCCAGCCACTGGTTGCCGTTGGTCTGAATCAGCGCATACCGCCCCGAGATCCGCTGGCCATGCAGGTCGACGATCACCTCGCCGCCCTTGTCCGCGCCGGAATCCCGGAACTTCTCCGCCTCATACGTCCCGGAGTCCCAGATGATCACCTTGCCGCCGCCGTACTCACCCTTCGGAATGTCCCCTTCGAACGCCCCGTACTCCAGCGGATGGTCCTCGGTGTGCACGGCAAGGTGGTTGACCGCCGGGGTGTCCGGCAAGTTCTTCGGCACCGCCCACGACACCAGCACACCGTCGCGCTCCAGCCGGAAGTCATAGTGCAACCGGCGAGCGTGGTGCTCCTGGATGACGAAGGTGTTGTTGTTGCCTGCCGGAGCCGCCGAGCCGGCGACATTGGACGTAGCAGGTTGCGCGTGCGGCACCGGCTCCGGCGTCTTGGCCGAATCCCGCATGCTCCGGTAGGTGGTCAGCCGATCTTCGCGCGGCACATCGGCGTCCATACCGGCCAGCAGGTCGCCCTGCTCGGCCACCCGGGAGAGCACCTCGCGATATTCGAGATGCCGCAGCTTCGGATCGCCGATCTCCTCCCACGTCCGCGGCGCCGCGACCGTCGGATGATCCCGCCCGCGCAACGAATACGGCGCGATCGTCGTCTTCGACCCGTTGTTCTGGCTCCAGTCCAGAAAGACCTTGCCCGCCCGCACACTCTTGGTCATCGTCGCGGTCACCAGCTTGGGCATGCTCTGCTCCAGCTGCTGGGCCACCCTGCGGGCCAGCACCACCGCCCCGTTACTGCTGACCGGTTCCGCCAACGGGGCATACAGATGCAGCCCCTTGCTGCCACTGGTGAGCGGATACACCGTCAGCCCGATATCGTCCATCAACTCGCGGACAGCGTTGGCGACCTCGCCGAGCTGCGACATGCTCACACCCTCACCCGGGTCGAGGTCGAATACCAAACGTGTTGCCGGACCTGGCTTTCCGGTCGACGTGAAACGCCATTGCGGCACATGAACTTCCAGTGCGGCCTGCTGAGCGATCCACGCCAGGCCCGTCGAGCTGTCGATGATCGGGTACGTGGTGCTGCCCGAGCGATGAACGATGGTCGCCCGGTCGAGCCAATCGGGTGCCGAACTGGCGAGCTGCTTTTCGAAGAATGCCGACTCGTCGACGCCGTTGGGCCAGCGTTTCCGGGTGACCGGCCGGCCGGCGATATGCGGCAGCATCACCTCGGCAATGGCGGTGTAGTACTCGAATATGTCGGCCTTGGTGGTGCCGGTGGCCGGGTACAGGACCTTGTCGGCGTTGGTCAGCGCGACGCGCGGTCCTTTCGTCGCCCCCGGCGGCCACACGTCATTCACCATCCCAACGGTATTACCCGCTGCTATCCTGGACTATGACCAGAATGCTGGTGGCCGCCCTGCTGGCGCTGCCCGCGTTGATCGGCATTCCGCAGGCCGGTGCGGACCCGGACGATCACGTCCCGTATTGCTCGGCCGGGCAGGACCCGATGGACAGCAATTGCCGCTCCGCGCCGTATCAGGAAACCAGCGAGGACAGCTCGCCCGGCGCGAACCCTGATCTGCCCGTCGGGCTGAATCCGGGCGTCCAGCCCGCCATCTGACCCAGCAACAAAGATCAGGCCTGCATACTGGTCATATGCGTTCCATCTGGAAAGGCTCGATCGCATTCGGTCTGGTGAACGTCCCTGTGAAGGTGTACAGCGCCACCGAGGACCACGATCTGAAGTTCCATCAGGTGCACGCCAAGGACAACGGCCGCATCCGCTACAAGCGTGTCTGCGAAGTGTGCGGTGAGGTGGTCGAATACCGCGACATCGCCAAGGCCTACGAGTCCGACGACGGCCAGACCGTCGTGATCACCGACGACGACATCGCCACCTTGCCCGAGGAGCGCAGCCACGAGATCGAGGTGGTCCAGTTCGTTCCCGCCAGCGAAATCGATCCGCTGATGTACGACCGCAGCTACTTCCTCGAGCCGGACGGCAAGTCGTCGAAGTCCTATGTGCTGCTGGCCAAAACGCTCGCCGACACCGATCGGGTGGCGATCGTCCACTTCGCGTTGCGCAACAAGACCCGGCTGGCGGCGCTGCGGGTCAAGGATTTCTCCAAGCGTGACGTGATGATCGTGCACACCCTGCTGTGGCCCGACGAGATCCGCGACCCCGACTTCCCCGTCCTCGACAAAGAGGTCGAGATCAAACCCGCCGAGCTGAAGATGGCCAGCCAGGTCGTCGAGTCGATGGCCGACGACTTCCACCCCGAGCAGTTCCACGACACCTATCAAGAGCAGCTCCTGGAACTCGTCCAGGCGAAGCTGGAAGGCGGCGAGGCGTTCACCGCCGAGGAGCAGCCGGCCGAGCTGGACGAGACTGAGGACGTCTCCGATCTGCTGGCCAAGCTCGAGGCCAGCGTCAAACGTCGCCGCGGCGAGTCAGGCGACTCGGACAGCGAGGCACCCGCGAAGAAGGGCCCGGCCAAAAAAGCACCGGCGAAGAAGGCCGCCGCGAAGAAGACACCCGCCAAGAAGGCGTGAACTTTCGGGTGATTTTCACCCAATCTTCGAACTCGGCACCAAAATAGAACGTGTTTCAGTTACGTTCCAAATTGAGCGTCATCAACCGGAGCGGTCTTGTTACGGTGTTCGCCGACAAGGGAAGAGAGACCCGTGATCCTCGACAAGTTCAGACTTGACGGTCAAGTTGCAGTAGTCACCGGCGGCGGTCGCGGCCTCGGCGCAGCCATCGCCGTCGCATTCGCCGAAGTCGGTGCCGACGTCGTCATCGGCTCGCGCACCCAGTCCGAGCTGGAGTCGGTCGCCAAGCAGATCGAGGCCGTCGGACGGCGCGCGCATATCGTCGTCGGCGACCTCGCGCACCCGGAGACGACGGCCGCGCTCGCCGGCACGGCGGTCGAGGTATTCGGCAAGCTGGACATCGTCGTCAACAATGTCGGCGGCACCATGCCCAACGCGCTGCTGAGTACCAGCGTCAAGGACATGAAGGACGCGTTCACCTTCAACGTCCTCACCGCACATGCCCTGACGCTGGCGGCCGTCCCGCTGATGCTCGAGCACTCCGGCGGCGGCAACATCATCAACATCACCTCGACCATGGGCCGGCTGGCCGGTCGCGGATTCGCCGCCTACAGCACCGCCAAGGCCGCGCTGGCCCACTACACCCGGCTCACCTCGCTGGACCTGTCCCCGAAGATCCGGGTGAACGCCATCGCACCGGGCTCGATCCTGACGTCGGCGCTGGAGATCGTCGCCTCCAACGACGCGCTGCGCGACCCGATGGAGAAGGCGACACCGATGAAGCGACTCGGCGATCCGCTCGACATCGCTGCGGCCGCCGTCTATCTCGCGTCGCCCGCCGCCAGCTATCTCACCGGCAAGATCATCGAGGTCGACGGCGGCCTCATCGTGCCAAACCTCGACCTCCCCATCCCCGACCTGTAAGGAACGCCATGGCCATCCGCGTCGCACAAGTCGGCACCGGCAACGTCGGTGTCCACGCATTGAAGGGGTTGATCACCAACCCCGCGTTCGAGCTCACCGGCGTCTGGGTCTCGTCGGATTCCAAGGCCGGCAAGGACGCTGCCGAACTGGCCGGGCTCTCCGGCCCCACCGGTGTCACGGCCACCACCGACCTCGACGAGGTGCTGGCCGCCAAGCCGGATTGCGTCGTCTACAACGCGCTTGCCGACAACCGGCTGCCCGAGGCGTTGGAGGACTACCGGCGCATCCTGGCCGCCGGCGTCAACGTCGTCGGCAGTGGCCCGGTGTTCCTGCAGTGGCCGTGGCAGGTGATCCCCGACGAGATGATCAAGCCGTTGGAAGATGCTGCCCAGGAAGGCAATTCAAGCCTGTTCGTCAACGGTATCGATCCCGGCTTCGCCAACGACCTGCTGCCACTGGCGCTGGCGAGCACCTGTCAGAGCATTCAGCAGATCCGGTGCATGGAGATTCTCGACTACGCCACCTACGACAGCCCCACGGTGATGTTCGACGTGATGGGCTTCGGTAGGCCGCTCGACGAGATCCCAATGCTGTTGCAGCCCGGTGTGCTGAGCCTGGCGTGGGGTTCGGTGATCCGTCAGATCGCGGCCGGGCTCGATCTCGAACTCGACGGCATCGAAGACATGTATGTGCGCGAGCCTGCGCCCGAGGACATCGAGATCGCCGCAGGCACCATCGCCAAGGGCACCGCCGCGGGTCTGCGGTTCGAGGTGATCGGACTGGTCGGCGGCGCCCCGGTCATCGTCCTCGAACACGTCACCCGACTGCGTGAGGACCTGTACCCGGAATGGCCGCAGCCCGTCCAGGAAGGCGGCAACTACCGCATCGAGATCACCGGCGAACCGTCCTATGCGATGGATCTGTGCCTGAGCTCGCCGAACGGCGACCACAACCATGCCGGATTGGTGGCCACCGCGATGCGCCTGGTGAACGCCATCCCGTCGGTGGTGGCCGCACCCGCCGGGATCTGCACGACGATCGACTTACCACTCGCCACTGGCAAAGGCCTGTACGCTGCTGGATAGGGGAACTGCCAGGAAGGGAATGCCAATGCGGCACAGGCTCCGCTATGCGTTTCCGATCGTCATCGCCGCCGGCGTTGCAGCGGCTGCGTTTGCACCTGCCGCAAGCGCCGATACGACGTTGATCACCCCGTCAGGTCCCAGCTGCGTCGACACCGGGGGTAGCTCGGTCATCGGTGGCCAGACCACCCAATGCGCCACCCCCGGCAACGTGCAGCTCAACGCAACACCAGAAGTCCCCGAGGATTTTGCCTATCCCTGGGGCGACGAGTTCTACGGTCCCGCACTGATTTTCGGAGGTCCCGGTCCCGCCGCAGGCGGCGGTGCCCACGGCGGCGGGGGCCGCTGAATTCGAGATCGCGGCCACAAAGGAAGCCACCATGGTTACCAAGATTGTTCTTGGGACTCCGCTACTGATCGCGGCTGCGGCTGTCGTACTGGCCGCTCCGGCGACAGCACGGCCGGCGCAATGCACTGACACCGGACCCAGCACCACTATCTGCGAAACCCCCGGACACGCGGCGATCGTGACGTCGCCCAACCCGGCCCTGCAAAATCCGCTGGCCGGCTGGGGCTTCGGCGGCTGGGGCATCGGTCTCGGCGGAGTCTTCATCGGCTTGTGACGCGGGCCGACTAGTTTCGGGTACCCTCACTTTCTTGTTTGAGTGTCCGGATAGAAGGCTCGTCGATTGGCACAGGTGACCCGCGCCCCCAGGGCGGGCTGGTATCTACTAGGCCCCGCCTTCGTGGCGGCGATCGCCTACGTCGACCCCGGCAACGTCGCGGCCAATATCAGCGCCGGTGCGCAATTCGGCTTCCTGCTGGTGTGGGTCATCGTGATGGCCAACGTGATGGCCGGGTTGGTGCAGTACCTGTCGGCCAAGCTGGGCCTGGTCACCGGGCGCAGCCTGCCCGAAGCCGTCCGCGACCACACCCGCACGCCAAGCCGCATCGGGTACTGGATGCAGGCCGAGCTGGTCGCGATCGCCACCGACCTCGCCGAGGTGGTGGGCGGCGCGATCGCGCTCAAGCTGCTGTTCGGCCTGCCGCTGCTCCTCGGCGGCGTGATCACCGGAGTGGTGTCGCTGCTGCTGCTCATCGTGCAGGACCGGCGCGGTCAGCGGGTGTTCGAGCGGGTGATCGCCGGGCTGCTGCTGATCATCGCGATCGGCTTTCTGTCCAGCCTGTTCGTCAAGACGCCGCCCGCCGCCGACGTGGTGGGTGGCCTGATCCCAAGGTTCGACGGCCCGGAAAGCGTGCTGCTGGCGACGGCCATGCTCGGTGCGACCGTGATGCCGCACGCGGTCTACCTGCATTCCGGGCTCGCCCGCGACCGGCACGGTCACCCCGAGGCCGGTGCGCCGCGCGCCCGGCTACTGCGCATCACCCGGTGGGACGTCGGCATCGCCATGCTGGTGGCCGGCGCGGTCAACATGTCCATGCTGCTGATCGCGGCGACCAACCTGCAGGGCCGCAGCGACACCGACTCGATCGAAGGCGCGCACGCCGCCGTGGGCGATGCCCTCGGGCCCACGGTGGCGCTGCTGTTCGCGATCGGCCTGCTGGCCTCGGGGCTGGCCTCGACATCGGTCGGGGCCTACGCCGGGGCGATGATCATGCAGGGGTTGCTGCACAAGACCTTTCCGCTGTTGCTGCGCCGCCTGGTCACGCTGATCCCCGCTCTCGTGGTGCTGGCCATCGGTATCGATCCCAGCCGCGCACTCGTCATCTCGCAGGTGGTGTTGTCGTTCGGCATCCCGTTCGCACTGATCCCGCTGGTGCGGCTGACCAGCAATCGCTCCCTGATGGGTGCCGACACCAACAGCCGGCTGACCACGGTCCTTGGCTGGATGGTCGCGGCGGTCATTACGCTGCTGAACGTGGTGTTGATCTACCTGACGCTCGCCCGCTGAGCTCGGCCTGATGTCGCCGGCCCAGCGGCTCCGCCGACACCCGTATTTCGCCTACGGGTCCAACCTCTGCGTGCAACAGATGGCCCGGCGTTGTCCCGAGGCCGCGGACCCGCGGCCCGCGACGCTGGCTGACCATGACTGGCTGATCAACTCCCGCGGCGTGGCCACCGTCGAACCCTTCTCGGGCAGCACCGTCCACGGAGTGTTGTGGTGGCTGACCGACCACGATCTGGCCGTCCTGGACAGCGCCGAAGGGGTGCCGGTGCGCTATCGCCGCGACCGGATGACGGTGCACACCGCCGACGGGCCGGCCCCGGCCTGGGTCTACATCGACCACCGCACCGAACCGGGACCGCCGCGGCCCGGCTATCTGGAGCGCATCATCGACGGCGCCCAGCACCACGGCCTGCCGCAGCGTTGGGTCGACTTCCTGCGGCGCTGGGACCCGGCCCACTGGCCGCGGCCGCTGGCATCGAACTCCTCTGGGCCGCAATCACTTTCTGAGCTTCTCGCCGACCCGTCGATCGCCGAGGAAAGCCGGCTGCGGTCGCGGTTCGGGTTTCTCGCCATTCACGGCGGCGGCCTGGAGCAGATGACCGACGTCATCGCCGAACGCGCCGCCGACGCCGCAGGCGCATCGCTGTATCTACTGCGCCACCCCGAGCACTATCCGCACCATCTGCCCTCGGCGCGCTATCTCGCGGCCGAGTCCGACCGGCTGGCCGCCTTTCTCGATCACGTCGAGGTGGCGGTGTCGGTGCACGGATACGGGCGCATCGGGCGCAGCACCGAACTGCTGGCCGGCGGCGGCAACCGGACGTTGGCCCGCCACCTGGCCGCCACTATCAATCTGCCCGGCTACCAAGTGGTTACCGACCTCGACGCCATACCCGCCGAACTGCGCGGCCTGCACCCCGACAACCCGGTCAACCGGGTGCGCGGCGGTGGGGCGCAGCTGGAGTTGCCGACGCGGGTGCGCGGTATCAGCCCGCGCAGCCAGCCGCCCAATGCCGATGGACTCTCGCCGGCCACCGCCGCTCTGGTGCGGGGTCTGGCCGCGGCGGCCAATTCCTGGGCCTAGAGCCCGCCGAGCAACAGGTACTGGGCCGCGGCCTGTTGACGGGCATCCTGGGAGTGCGCCGATGTCGTCGTGAAGGCATACCTACCGCTGACACCCGCGCACCAGTACCGCGTTGGCGACGCCGGGCCTCCACCGCGGTCGACACATGTCGCATCCGGAATCCCGACCACGCCATCCGTGGCCGTCGCCCCATCCGCTAACTCGCCGGAGGTGAGTCCGTTGATCAACTGTGCTGCACCCGTGGAACTTTCAGACCGGTAAACCGTTGTCCGGCCCAGCGACACCGCGCTCACCCCTGCTGCGGCGAACGCGTCTGCGGCCCGGTCCGGGTCGCGCTCGAAGTGCAGCGCCCCCGGCGCGGTGTACACGCCGACGGCCGGTGGCAACGTGTGCGCCAGCAGGAGGGTCGGGTCGACCGTCAGCCCCGGGCCGGTGGGGACGAACGCATCGATACGCGGCCCCTGGAGGTCGAGGATCCCCGCGACCAGACCCGTCGCCGCCTCCAAGGTGTTGCGGGTCTGCACCCACTGATAGAGGACGTACGGGCCCCGCGGGGTGAAGCTCTCCACGATGACCCCGCGGGGCATCGTGACGACCAGCGCCAGCGTCTCGCGATGGTGTGCGATCGCCGTCGGCCGCGCAGGTTCGGCAACGGCCATCTCCCTGGCGGCTGCCGCAGCGGCGCCGGCATCGGGGAAGCGCATCACCAGGTTGACGACCGACGTGGTGGGCGTCGGCTCGCCCTCGGTACTGCGTGATGAGGAGAAACCGGCGACGAAGCCGTTCGCCTCGGCGATCCCGGCACGGCGGGCCCGGATGTCGGCCCGCAATCCCTGCGCGTCCGGAACCGGGCCGGTGTTGGTGCTTTCCAGCCTGCGCAGGGTGGCGTCGACGTCGGTGGGCAGAACCACACTGGCGGCCATGCGCTGACCTTCGAGAACCGTGCCGATACCCGGGCGCTGCGTCACCGCGACGACGGACGTCGGGTAGGGCCCGACGTCCAGCGGGCTCGCCATGACAGCCACACCGGCGACCGGGCTGCACCCGGCGACCAACATGACCACGGCGGCCACCGCCGCCCGGCGAGGTTGCGTCATCACATCAGCATGAATACCGGATGCAAACTCCTGCAGACGAGTCGGTTAACGACAGCCTCGTCTGGTTACGCTTCCGAGCAACCTGCTACAGGATTTCAGGTTGTGGCCGACGTCGACTTCTCCCTGCTGGATCTGCCGCGCGAGACGCCACCGGACCCGCAGACGTACCTGCACGCGGCGATGGCCTGGCACTTCGGCGCTGACACCGGCTCGCCGTACTGGCTGCGCACGGCCAAGGAACTCGACTTCGACCCGCTGACCGATGTCAAGACGTTCGCCGACCTTCGCCGATTCCCGAATCTGGTCAACCAGTTGCGCGACACCCCGGCCGAGGACCTGATTCCACGCGGCTACGGATCCCCGCCGCCGATCCCCCTGATCTTCGAGTCCGGTGGCACCACGGGCGCACCCAAGCGGACGGCGCAGCTGCCGGACTGGGTGGCCCAGGTCGCCGACTGGCAGACCGACGACTTCCGTCGGGCCGGATTCGTCGGCGGGCGCGGTTTCCTGTGCCTGATGCCCAGCGGCCCGCACGGTGTCGGCCACTTCTCCCGGGTGGTGTCGGCCCGACTGGGGTCGATCTGTCATCTGGTCGACCTCGATCCTCGGTGGGTCAAGAAGCTCGTCGCGCGGGGCGCCGCGGCGGAGATGTCGGCCTATCTGAACCACATCCTGGAACAAGCCGAATACGTTCTTCGCAGCCAGGACATCGCCAACCTGCACACCACTGGACCGCTGCTGGACGCGATCGCGCGCAACGACACGCTCGCGCAGTTGGTCGACGACAAGGTCCGCTTCATTCTGCTCAGCGGCGCGCATGTGGACCCCGACACCCTCGACGTGCTGCGGGACGTCTTTCCAGCCGCGAGCATCGCGATGGTGTTCGGCAGCACGATGATCCTGTCGCAGGCCCAAACCAGAACCGACGGTGAGACATTCGTTTTCGATCCGCGCAGCCCCTACGTCTTCTTCTGGGTGGTCGACCCGGACACCGGCGAACAGGTCGGCTATGGCGAACGCGGTCAGGTGGTGATGAACCACATCAGCAAGGGCATGTTCATTCCCAACAACCTCGAAC
>JAHFVD010000075.1 GCA_023264735.1 Mycobacterium sp.
CTGCTGGGAAGCCGACTACCCGCACAGCGACTCGATGTGGCCCGGCGCCCCCGAGCAGCTCGACCAGGTACTCAAAGAGAACAACGTGCCTGACGCTGAGATCAACAAGATGACCTACGAGAACGCGATGCGCTGGTATCACTGGGATCCGTTCACCCATATCGCCAAGGATCAGGCGACTATCGGTGCTTTACGTAAATCCGCTGAGGGACATGATGTTTCCATCCAGGCGCTGTCCAAGCACGACCACGGCCACACCGACCCGAACGCTGCGCTCAACGCGGCCACGACCTCGCAACGCTGAGGCGCAGGCTCAGTAATCCCAGGTAGCCGGTACGCACCGGAAGACGTCGCCGGCGGTCGCCACGTGGCAGACCGACGGGAACGGCAGGTGGGTGGCTACGAGTGCTCCGCCGGTGGCTGCCAGCTCGCGCAAAAGCTCCACCCGGACGCGCGTCGCCTCCGCAGGGTCGTGCTCGAAACCGTTCTGCCACTCGGGATTATCGAATCCGACGGCGAACACCGCGTCCCCGGCGAACGTCAACTGATCACCGCGAGACTCCAGCCGGACGATGCTGTGCCCGGGCGTGTGGCCGCCGGTGCGGCTGATGAGCACTCCCGGCGCCACCTCGTACTCGGTCTCGAACGGCCGAAGCTGGCCCCGGTAATCGTTCAGGAACTGAGTGGCGGTCCGCCGCAAGACATCCGGGATCGGCCCTGGCATGACGGTCTGGGAGAAGTCGGGCTTCGCCCAGAATTCTGCCTCCGCGGTGGCCAGGTGGACTCGCAGGTCGGGGCGCAGCCGGGCCTTCAACCCCTCGGTGAGCAGGCCGCCGATGTGATCCATGTGCAGGTGGGTGAGTACGACATCGGTCACCGATCCGGGATCGATGCCTGCGGCCTCCAGTCGGTGGACGGTCTGCCCGGCCCGCGGGAAATCCGGGAACTCCACCCCCAGGCCCGCGTCAACCAGAATGGTCCGGCCACCGGTGCGCACCACGACCACGTTGAGCGGCCAGTCGACCACGTCGCGCGGCAGGAACATGTCATCCAGCCAGCTGCTCAATTCGGCCGACCCGGCATTGGTGGCCAGCGTCGAGGAGGTTATCGGCAGCACCCCGTCGCTGATCACCAACACTTCGATGTCGCCGACCTGGACCGCGTAGCGCGACGGAACCAACTCGTCCAGCTGGGAAATGTTGTCCACGCTCATGTCTGTTCTCCTGACCGCCTTGTGAAAGTGCCTTCCGACTGCCTGAACGCAAGGTGGTTCGAAAAGTCATCCCGGTACCCAAAGGTGCGCGGCTAGAACTCGCTTCGCCCGGTGATGTGCTTGAACGCATGGTCCAGGCGCCGCGTCATGCGTCTCGTATCGTCGAGATCCCGGGCAGGCCCGGTATCGGCGGAATCAGTGATCCCCGCCGCATAGCCTGATACCACTGCCGACCAGACGCGGACGGTTCGGAGTATCAAGGGGTCGTCAGGATCCATGCCGTAGTGATCGGCCAGCGCCAGTGGCAGCGTCTGCTTGCGTCGTTCCGCAATGGCGACCCGGCTGATGGTCTCGACGGAAGCTCCGCTGGCTTCGGCGATGTCGTCGAGCGTCGTCGAACCGAATCCGCGCGCCAAGAACAATGCGAGCGCGACATCGGTCACCGTGCCGCGATCGAAGTGGGCTGTCGAATCCATGGCTAGAGGATCGTAGGCCCGTCCCAGCGGTCCCGCCCGTCTTGTGCGTCAAATCAACCAAAGCTGGTCCCTGAAATCCGACGCAATGCGAAGGTAGATCCGATGTGTCACCGAATGATAGGCGTCGTGCTCACGGCCGCCGCGGTCGCGCTGTGCTTGGCTGCCGCGCCTGTGGCATCGGCCGGCGACGACGACTGCAATCTCCTTCTGCCGGCGGCTGATCGGTTGGAAGCGGTGTTCAACGAGATCGCCCCGTCGGGGACCCCGCCGTGGGTGGCAGCCCAGGTTCGGGCTCCGTTGAGTCCGCTGCACAACTTGAGCAGCCCGCCCGGGATCGATCTGCGGATTCGGTCGAACATGGTGGCATCGCAAATCGACAACAACGACCCGTATCGGCCGGCGACCCCGGAACGGCTTGCCAGCGATCTGGCCAAGGCCAGAGGTCTGCTGGTTGCGGTCCGCGACTGGTGCGCGCCGTAGCGCTCAGTTTCCGAACACGCCCCAGCGCTTGATCTGAACGCGTTCCGCGTCAGGCCAAATAGCCTTGGCGGCAGGCGAATTGCAGAAGTAGTCCTCGGCTTGCCGGATGCTCATATCTACCGCGTGCAGGCCATCTTCCTGGTGGGCACGGCAATTGACGGTCAATGCCCGGTTGGTGGCCGGATCGGCCTCAAGGACTTCAATCGTCAACACCGTGACGAGCGTGTACCCCGCCCCGGTCGGCAGGTAGAAGGTCAGATCCCTGCTGGCCAGTCCGCCGCCGTTGGTCACCAGATACCCGTCGCCGCTGGGATAGGCTGCCTGCCCGACCATTTGGGTGCGTTCGTAGTGCCGGCTGTCACCGTGGGCGCGCCACACCGCGAACCGGGTGTTGGGATTGCCACCGTTGAGCAGATTCTGCGAGATCGGGATGATCAGCTCGTCGCGACCGTCGCCGTCGATGTCCTGCATGCCGACGCCACCCGGAGTCGACGGCTCCAGCAGTTCGTCGATCGTCTGCACCAGGGCACCCGACGAATCGGTGATGGTGACCCTCACCGCCCTGGGTCGAGGCAATTCGGGGACGCTCCAGTACCTGACGTCGAAATCCAGATCACCGGAGTGCAGAGTGCAGTCCACCAGAGGCGACGTGCCCGTCGGGGTGATCACCGGGTTCGACTGCGGGCAGGACGGCAGTGTGGTGTCCGCGGCGGCGCGGGGATGCACAGCGCTGGCCGCCGCCATCATCACGACGGCAACCAGCGCTGGCAGACGATTCACGGACGGGGGGCAGGTTTGGCCGGAGCAGGTGCGGGCGGCGCGGGTGCAGGAGCCGGGCCGGCGCCGGGCGCCGGTGGCGGTGCAGCACCGGGAGCCGGAGCAGGACCAGGAGCCGCAGCGCCCGGGATCTGTTGTTCTTCGGCAGCTTTGGTGCCAGTCTTGGGGCCGATATCGGTGACCTGCCAGCCATTGCCGACCTTGTTCACCGTGACCCGCAACAGGATGATCGACACCTTCGGCGTGGGGTTCTGCAGATTGCGGGTGGTCTGATGAGCCGACACCACCACTTCGTATGAGCCGTCCGGCTGAAGAACCGGGTCGACGGCCAGCACTTCACCCGAGGACGTCACCTGTGCCTGCAACATGACGGCCTTGAGCAGGTCGGTGGCATTGACATACTTGTCTTTAAGCTGCTGCGACACACCGTCTTCTACAGAGTGGAAGAACGCATCCGGGTCTTCGAAGGTGTAGGTGAGCGACTTCATCGCATAGTCACGGGCGAGCTGGGCGGCGGCCTCGCGATCTGCTTGAGCCTGACGCAGCTGGGTGAGTTGGTCGCTCACCTGGTGATACTTGAAGAACCCGAATGCGCCGCCACCGATCAGCACCACCACCAAAGCGATCGCCACCCAGAAGCTCCGGCTCTTCGATCCCTCTCGCGGCGCCGGGGACGGTTCAGCCACGGTCTCGGTGTCGTCGACTGTGGCCTCGTCGCCGGCAGTTGGCTCGGTCATGAAGAGATCTTCCCTTGTTATAGCTTCGGCGGTGGTCATTGGTGCCACTCGGGAACGTTGAGTTGAACTCGCACGCCGCCGGTGTCGTTGAACGTCGATTCCCAGAAGTCGAGCCAGTGCCCGGCGTCGATCTTGATGTCGTGCAGGGGCGCCATCGCCGGCTGCAGGATGGTGGCGAACGTGCCCATCGGACCGGCCAGCATATCGAGCCATTCGCCGAACTTGGCCACCAGGATCCCGGCCGGATCTTGCGGGCCGATCACCCCGATGCCCGTGTGCGACAGGATCTCGATCTGATGGATCAGCTGCAGGAAGGCCGGCACCGACTTCGGCAGGATTTTCCCGGTCTCGCTGATGATTTCGCCGGCGTGGAGTTCACCCAGGTTGGTGGTGAAGGTGGACACATTGCTGAACAAGGTCGCCAGCAGTTCCTTGTCGTCGCGGATCACCTTGGCAGTCAACCCGGCGGTCACCGCCAAGGAGTCGATGGTTTCGTCGTTACCCGCGAACGCGGCCGACATGTCTTTGATGATGCCGTGGATCTGATCCAGGTTGAGCGCCGTGAACAGCACGTTGGCTTTGGTGAGCAAATCGCTTGCGGTCACGATCGGTGCCACCCGATCGGCAGGTATCACCGCCCCGTCGGTGAAGTACGGCGGTGCAATCAGTTTCGGCCTGAAGTCGATGTATTGCTCGCCAGCGGCCGAGAGGTTCTCCACGCTGACCAGGCTGTCGGCGGGCACCTGATACTTGCGGTCGACGTCCATCGAGACCGCGAGCCCGCTGTTGGTGGTCTGGATCCCGGTCACCCGGCCGACCTTGATGCCCCGCATCGTCACTTCCGATGTCGGCATCAGGCCACCGGAACTGTTGAGCAGCAGGGTGAGTCGGGTGACCTGTTTCGTCGGGCCCATATCGAGCACGCCGAACGACATGTAGGCCGCGCCGGTCAGTGTCATGACCACCAGGATCGCCAGTGTGGTGCGCGCACTGAATTTCATGGCACCAGTCCCATCGTCTGCATGGCCTCGACGGCTTGGTTTGCCTTGTCGGCAGGGTCCACACCCTCACGTCCGGTGGGTGCGTGAAGTTCAGTGATGGTGTACTTCGGCCCACCATCACGGAACCAGCCCAGCAGCTTGTATCTCAGCAGTGCGACGAACTTGTCGGCGATCACCGGAATGGTGGTGTCCACGGTTGCCATCGTGTGGATCATCGGTGTGATGTAGGACAGGATCTGCATCAGATCGCCGGCGATCGGGTTGATGAGATCTCCACCGAGCTTGCCGACATCCTTGGAAGCGCCGACCACATTCAGGATGGCCATGGTGACAGCCGATAGGCCATGGAGTTTCGCCGGGCCTTCGGTGACCAGTCGGTTGAACACCTCGGTGTTGGCCGCGAAACCGGAGGTGATGTTCGCCATGCCGTCGAGCATCTGGTCGATGGTGTCCTGATTGGCTGCCAGGTCGTTGAGCACACCGGAAACGGTCTTCTGCATGCGGGTCAGCTCGTGCGGATCCTGCGGGAACGCCTTGTTGACGTTGACCACGGTGGTTTGCAACGTGCCGATCGCGCCGCCGGCCACCAGGTTCGACATCGACCGCAACAGGTCTTCGACGTTGTCCGCCGGAGAGGTGTTGTGCAGCGGAATGGTGTCGCCGTTGCGCAGTATCGGACCGGACTTGTCCTCCGGCGGAAGCAACGCGATATAGATGTCGCCGAGCGGAGTTGCCTGGCGAAGCTCGGCGCGTGTGTTGGCGGGAAGCTTTGTATCGCCGGCTATTTCGACGTAGGTGACCGCGGTGGTGCCCTCGAGCTGAACGCGGTCGAGCACACCGATCTGTACCCCGCCCGAGTCCACCTTGGCCCGGGCGGGCAGGTTGAGGACGCTGGCGAACTCGATCTTGATGTTGTACGCGTGGCGCGGCATGTAGGCGCCCGGCACCGGCAGCCTGGTCGGATCCAGTGAGCAGGCCGCAGTGAGGCTGACGGCTGCCGCCGCCAGCAGGGCGCAGAGCGCGCGTATCGATCGTCTGGTCATGGTGATAGCGCCGCTCCCAGAACGAGATTGGTCAGGCCGAGCGTGATCGGGTCGGACGGGGTGCCAGACCCGCAGGCCGCCGCGGCACCGGGAATATTGCGATCTTTCAGTCCCTCGCAGATGGCGCCGGCCTGCGTCGGCGCGATCGACACCTGCGGCGGGATGTAGGTGACGTTGTGGGTGCCCCACGCCGGCTCGTAGATATCGGCTATCCAGTGGCTGAACTGCGGCCAGGAATTGATCATCGCGGTGATGGCTGGGATGTGCCTGTTCAAGAGATCACGCAGGCCGCCGAACCGGGCGTCGAACTTCTCGTAGAACCGTGGCCCGAATCGGCTGAGCGCCTCGACCAGAGTTGGCAGCAGATGCGACACATACGCCATAGCCGCCCCGAAGTTGTCCGACAGGCCCTCCATCAACTGAGTGGTGACCGGGAGTGTTCGGATCACCGAGGCGAAACTGTCCCAGTTCTTGAGGAAGTCGGAGCTGAGGATCTCGCCGTTCTCGAACAGCTGGCGGTAGTCGGAGTCGGCCTTGTACGGGTCGGCGAGCATGGTGACCAGATTGCGCATCGTCTTGTTGATGCCGGGCCCGGTGCCTTGCAGCGAATTGCTGGCCGCGGTCAGGCTGTCATTGATGGCTTGCACGCCCGGCGCCTTGGACGGATCCTGTCCCGGTTCGGATCCCAGGATGGCATCGGTGAGATTTCCGATGGCAGCGAATGTTTCGCTGACACTGATCGGGGTCTTGGTGGACTTCAGCTTGATGCACCCGGGGCCGGTGAACTTCGGGCCTCCGGTGTAGGGCTTGGTCAGTTCGACATGGCGGTCGGTGACGATCGACTGTGAGTAGGTGACCGCGCCGACGTCGGCAGGCAAGACGAGGTCGGCGGGCACGGTGAAGTCGACTTCGACGTGGTCGGCCTTGTTGACGATCGCGTTCATCGAGCCGATCTCGATACCCAGCAGTGCGACCTTGTTGCCGGGATACAGCCCTACCGCATCGGTGAATTCGGCACACATCGCCCGGGTGGGGTTGATCTTGGGTGTCAGGACCTTGATGCCGACGACGACGGCGACCGCGATGACGGCGACGATGGCCACCAACGCGATGACTTTCCGCGACCTCAGTCGCGAGCCGATACTCGATGCGCCGGCCACGTCAGCAGGCCTTCATGATGTTGGGGAGGCACAGGTCCTGACCGGGGACCAGCCGGTTGTGCTGGTCGAAGGTGACGCCGTTGCCGCTGAGCATGGGCCCGACGATATTGAGCGTCTGTCCGAGGCCGTCGAGGGCCATGCCCCACCGCTCGGGATGGGCCGCCAGTGTGTCGCTGATGTCCTCGAGTCCTTCGGCGATGGGCATGACATCTTTGCCGTACCACATCGTCAGGCGGTCGAGGACTCGGGTCAATTCCTTTATCAGGCTGAAGAATTCGACGATATCCACCGACTTCGATGTATACATCTGGCCGAGGATGTCGAACTGCTCGAACAGGGCGATGAGCTGAGCGCGCCCCACGGTCATAGCCCGCAGTCCGTCGTTGACGAAGTCGAGACCGCGATGAAAGTCGACGGTGGACTTGCTCATCGACTCGGTCAGCTTGTCCGCAGACTGGAGCAGATTGCGGATCGCATCGGGATACCTGTTGGCGGCGTTGGCCACCTCGGCGAAGGTGTCGTGGATGACTTGACCGTCTACTTCTTTGACCACCGGGGTGGCGGCCTGGATGATGTTGTTGACCTCGAACGGCAAGGTGACGCGCTGCGGTGGAATTCCGTTGCGGCCCAGCGGTGCCGTGCCTTTCGGGTCGAGCGCCACGTAGTGGCCGCCCAGTGGCGTCAGCAACTTGATGTCCACGGTGGAGTCCGACCCGACCTTCACCGCGTTGTCCACGTCGAACGTCATCTCGACCAGGGCGCCGTCGAGCCGAACACTGGTGACTTTCCCGACCGCGATGCCTGCCACCCGGACCTGATCGCCGGCCCGCAGGCCTGCGGAGTTGGGCATGTGCGCGGTGTAGCCGGCTTCATCGGCCGGATTGAGGTAGGCCATCGCGGTGCCGGCGAGTGAGGCGATGATGACGCCGACCCCGATGATGCCGTTGCGGCGATTGCGCCGGGCGGTGGCGTGTTCGTCTCGCGATCCCTGCCGCCCGCCGATTTTCGCGCGCAGCGTGGTGAGGTGCTTGTCGAGTTCCATTACCGGCAGACCACCAGGTTCTGTTGCGCGAACGAAACCTCGCCGATCCCGGGCAGGGTGATCTCGCCGCGCGAGCAGGAAAATGTTGGTGTAGCGGGTTGTTCGTCCACCAGCCAGTCCCGCATACCTTGGATCAACGACGGCGCGAGCGACAGGCCCGCGATGATCGTCGGGGTCTGCGGCCACATCCGGCTGCTCAGGTCGAACAGCGGACCGGTCGTCCCGTCGAAAGTGCGCTCGAAATATTGCAGGACGTGGGTGGTGTTGCGCAGTACCGGCAGCCCGCTGTCCAGGGCGGAGCGGAATTCCTCAGCCTTGGATCCGAATTGCGCCAGCACGACGTTGAGCTGAGCGAGGAGCTCGAACAGCTGCCCGGACTTGCCGCCCAGGTCTTGGGAGATCGCACTGAGGTTGCGGATCATGGTGGTGATGACGGCCTGGCGGTCGACTGCCAGCTTGGAGATTTCGTCGAGGTCGTGCAGGAACGGGCCGATGCCCGACTCGTCACCCTGAATCAGCCGCAGCAGATTTTCGCCCAACAGGTTGAACTGGGCGGGGTCGAGAGTCTGGAACATCGGCTGAAACCCGTTGAACAGCTTCGCGACATCGAACGACGGGATTGTCTGACCGATCGGGATGGTGCCGCCATCGGGCAGTCGGTTTTCGGGCTTGGCCGGCTGGACGAGTTCGACGTAGCGCTGACCGATCAAGGTCTGATAGCGCACCGCGGCGACGGTGTTGGCGTACACCGGATGGTCGGCCTGGGCGGTGAAGTCGACTTTGGCGACCCGCCCGTCGAGCCGGATGGTCTGCACCTTGCCGACCTGAACTCCGGAGATGCGAACATCGTCACCGACGTAGAGTCCTGACACATCCGAGAACGTCGCGGTGTAGCGGGACAGCGACCCGGTGACCGGGCTGCGCAGCGCGGTCAGCACGATGAGGGTGCACACCACGGCGACCGCGGTGAACAGCGTCAGCCAGAACACCGATTTGGTAACGCTTCTCATCGGCCACCGACCTCGGCTGGGAGGGGCGCCGGTGGAGCGGCCGCCGGATCGCCGGCGGGCAGTGCCGCCGCCAGCCCGGGCATGGTGTCGAGGGTGAGTTCGAGATTCAGCCGGACTTTGCCGTTGACGATCGGGAACGCGGTACTGGTGCGGTCCAGCAGGCCGGCTATCCGGTCATAGGCCGGCGACATGCTCCCGTACATATAGGCGTACGGCACAAAGACACTCATGATGCCGCCGAAGAGCGGGACGAGCCACGTCAGGTTCTTGGCGAAGATCCCGTCGGTGGTGAACAGCAGCTTGGAGAGCTGGTCCATGATCAGGTTCATCCGATCCACGCCGTCGGGGTGTGCCAGGAATTCCATTCCGTTGAGCAGGTCATAAGCCAAGCTGACGAGGGGGACGGCGTCGCTGACCCCGTTGACCACCGACGCGAGCACCGAAAGTGACTGTGAGAAAGGCACTTTCTGCGAGTCGGTGAGCATCTTGATCAGATCGAAGTAGGACCGGGTGACCGGCTCGGTGAGATCGGCGTGCTTGCGCACGATCCCGATGATGTGGTCGATATCGGGCGAATCCATGATCCGGCCGAACTTCTGGCCCTGCCGCAGCAGTCCGGTGATGGACGCCGATTTCACATTGGTGTCGACGACCAGTGTCTGATTCGAGGTCAATCGGGGACCCGTTCCGCTGCTCACCAGTTCGACCGCCGCGAGGCCAAAGGTGTTGGAAGACGTGAAGTTCGCCGTCGTGTCGGCCGCCAGAGCCGCCGCCTGGCTCGGTTCGAGTTCGAGGGTGATCTTCTGCTTGTTGAAGCCTGCGGACTGCAGCGTCTTCACCGAGCCGATCGTCAGGCCACGGAATTTCACCTCGGCGCCCGGGGTCAGGCCCTCGCCGAGTTTGTCGGCCATCACCGTCAGTGTGAATGTGTTGGCGTAGCCGCCGGTGCCGAGTTGATACAGCACGGTGCCCGCGACAGCCAGCACCACCGCGGCGATCAGGCCCCGGATTCGCAACGCGCGCGAACTGGGCCTCCGCCCCCCTTGGTCGGCAGATGCAAACATGCCTTATCCCGAGATCCGAATCCCGGGACTGTTACCCCAGAACAACAGCGTCAGCACCATGTCGGCGGCGACCACGGTCACAATGCTGGCCCGGATCGCACGACCCGAGGCCCGTCCGACACCTTCCGGGCCTCCGACGGCGTAGTAGCCCTGATAGCCGTGGATGGCGATGATCAGCGTCACGAAGATGACCGCTTTGAGTACCGAGAACACCACATCGGACGGCTGGATGAACGAGTCGAAGTAGTGGTAGTACGTGCCCGACGACTGCCCGTGCATCACGTTGACCACCAGCGCACAGGACACGTAGCTCAGTGCCAGCGTCACCACGTACAGGGGAATGATCGTCAGCATCCCGGCGATCACCCGGGTGGTGACCACGAACGGGATCGACCGAATGCCCAACGCTTCCAGTGCGTCGATCTCTTCGGAGATCCGCATGGCGCCGATCTCGGCGGTCATGCGGCAGCCGGCCTGGGCGGCGAAACCGATCCCGGCGATCATCGGTGCCATCTCGCGGGTGTTGGCATACGCGGAGACGAAGCCGGTCAGTGGGCCCATTCCGACCATGTCCAGTGCGCCGTAGCCTTCGATGCCCACTGAGCCGCCGACCGCCGCACCCATGAACACCAGCACGCCGATGGTGCCGCCGCCGACGATCAGCGACCCGTTGCCCCACATCACGTCGACCAGCAGCACGCCGGTCTGGTTGCGGTAGTGCTTCAGCGTGTGCGGGATCGCCCCGAGCACCTGAGCCAGGAAGCTGATCTGATGCCCGAGCCGCTGGAACACGGAGTCGCCGCGCTCGGCGATCCAGAGCGGCGCCGCAACGACCGCCGGCAAATGGCGTGACGGTGTCGCCATCAACCCATCCTCAGCGGCATCGACATCGACACGCCCTGCGTGATGATGAGGTTGAGAATGAACACCGCGACCACGCCGATGACGACCGAGGCGTTGACCGCGTCGGCCACACCCCGCGCACCGCCCTTGGCCTCGAGGCCGCGCTGGCAGGCCACCAAGATGACAACCACCCCGAAGAGCCAGGTTTTGATCATGGCGACCACCACGTCGCTGACGCTGGCGAACGAGGCGAACGAGGCGATGTAGCTGCCCGGTGTGCCGGACTGGAACCCGACATTGATGGCGTAACCCGCCGCCAGCCCCATGAAGATGATGAAGGCGCACAGCACCGGCGCCACGAACACGATCGCCGCCAGTCGCGGGGTGACCAGCCGCTGGACCGGGTCGACACCCATCACGCGCAATGCGTCGACCTCCTCGCGGATGGTGCGAGCGCCGAGATCGGTGGCCACGGCCGAACCGGCCGCACCGCCCAGCAACAACGCCGCCACCATCGGTGCACCCTGCCGGATCACGCCAAGGCCGCCGGCGGCACCCGAGACCGACGAAGCGCCGACCTGCTGGATGAAGTTGCCCACCTGCACCGCCACGATCACGCCGAACGGGATGGACACCAGCAGAGCCGGGATCGCCGTGACACTGATGATGAACCAGGCCTGGTTGATGGTGTCCCGCCACGGGTGACGCAGCCGGATCACGTCTGTGATGAGGAAGCCGAACGCCTGAGCGCCCAGGTCGAAGAAGCGGCCCAGCGTCTGCAACGACGAATCCATTTGGGCGACTACATGTCTAAGCGGTCTGCTTAGGATCGTGAGAACCTCACGACCGGTCGACGCCGCGAGGGCGGGCTCGGCCGCCTCCTGCGTATCAGGCGTCGCCGGTGTTGCCGGCATATCGGCGGGGACGATTTCGCCGTTTGTGGGGGAGCTCGGGTCGACATCGACGCAGGCGAGATCGATGTCTTCGGTTTCGGTCGCTGCTTCAGCCGCAGTCGCGTCGTGGACACCTGCGGTCAACGGCAGGCACCTCCTTAGTTGCTGGGAAAACCATCTCCCCCCAGCAAAGTTCGAGCTTGGTTGTCGTGCGTTTACCAGCGGTACGAGTACGTGCGTTGTACCAGCGGCAGAGTGCGTGTGTTCACGGAAAGAAGTTCAGTGTGATGTACGCCACAAACGAACGTCAAGGGTCGTCGGCGCTTTGCTGGGCCGGGTGATACCGGTCGAGAGTTGCGGCAGGGTCAATAACGTGCGCGGACGTGCGTCAAACGCGCGGATGGCCGTAAGTTCCCTGGCTCAACGACACTTCGTGTCCGGCGGTGCCATTTTCAGACATTGGCCGGCGGTTCCGGACGCCCGGCGACTGCACAGGAAATCGACAGTCTGTCCAATTGGCGACGAGCCGACGGGGGGAGCGGTGCCCACCAGTCGCTACGAGGGCAGAAATTGTGTTCGCGGGCGCGCGGCGTGACCGGACACCGCCGTGCTCACATTTCGCGCGTGCCTGGTCGCTGCCCGGTTCGGGCAAATACCGCTACGGCCCGGTGCGTTTGTCTATAGATCGCCAAAGCCCGGCGAAGAAGCGCGGATCTGCACTAGGGTTCCTGCAAGTTAGACAGACTAGGCGGGGGTCATGGCGAGCGCTGTTTCTGGGCAAGTGCCGGGGGCGACTGCGCTTGAACATCATGCCGGTCACCTCTGAGCGCAATGGCGCAGGGGATCGGCGCACGCGAGTAGTCGACTACATCGTCGAACACCTGGCACGGCGCGGCATCCGGCATGTCTTCGGCGTGGACGGCGCCAACATCGAGGACCTCTACGACGCCGCCTACGCCTGCCCCGACGTCACCGCGGTGGTGGCCAAGCATGAGTTCTCCGCTGCGGCCATGGCGGACGCCTACAGCCGTGCCGGCGGCGGCATCGGCGTCGTCGCCGCGACGTCCGGCGGTGGTGCGCTCAACACCATTCCGGGTCTGGGGGAGTCGTTCGCCAGCCGCGTTCCGGTCCTGGCGCTCATCGGCCAGCCACCGGCGACGACGGACGGCCGCGGTTCGTTCCAGGACACCAGCGGCCGCAGCGGTGCCCTGGACGGGGACGCGTTGTTCTCAGCGGTATCCGTTTTCTGCCGGCGAGTGCTGTCCCCGGCTGACATCGTGATCGCATTGCCCCAGGCGCTGGATGCCGCGATGGCCCATGGCGGCCCCGCAGTGTTGTTGCTGCCCAAGAATATTCAGCAGGCGTTCATTGAGGTGCGGCCGTCCGAGGTCACCGCGGGGGCGGCGCGCAGGGCCGGGGACGTCGGCGCGCTGGCCGAGCTGATTCGCACGGTCGACGGCCCGGTGACGATCATCGCCGGCGACCAGGTCGCTCGCGATAACGCCCGCGTCGAACTGGAGACGCTGCGAACGGTGCTGCACGCGCACATCGCCACCGTGCCCGACGCGAAGGACGTTGCTCCGGCCGCGACGTCGTCGGGGGTGACCGGGGCGATGGGCCATCCTGCGGTGGGCGTCGCGCTGGCCGAGAGCGGCCTGTGCCTGCTGGTGGGCACCCGGCTGCCGCTGATGGCGCGAGCCGGTCTGGAGGAGACACTGGACTCTCTGCCGATCGCGTCGATCGGATCGGCGCCGCCATACCTGCCGGCGACGCACGTGGACAGCGACGACCTGCGTGCCTCGCTGACTCTGCTCGCCGACGCGTTGGCCGGTTTCACGCCTCGCGTGCCGATCGCTGAACAGGTCACCCCTGGCGAGCTGACCCCGCCGGCGCACGCCGGGTCCGGTGTGCGCTACCGGGAGGCGATGCTCACGCTGGACGCCCTGCTGCCGCAGGACACCGACATCCTGGTCGACGCGGGCAATATCGGCGCGGCCGCCATCCACTGGCTGCCCGCGCGCCGCGACGGCCGATTCCTGGTGGCGCTCGGGATGGGTGGCATGGGATACAGCTTCGGTGCCGGCATCGGGATGGCCTTCGCGCGTGAACGCCGCACGGTGGTCATCGCCGGTGACGGGGCATTCTTCATGCACGGCATGGAGATTCACACCGCACTGCACTACCGGCTTCCGATCACGTTCGTCCTGTTCGATAACCACGCTCACGCGATGTGCGTGACCCGCGAGCAGATGTTCTTTCGCGATCGCTACAGCTACAACCGGTTCGGCCCCAGCCGGCTCGGGGCAGGCCTGGCCGCGATGTTCCCGGAACTGCCGTCGATCGACGTCACCGATATCGGCGAACTGCCGGTGGCGATCAAGGCTGCGCTGGACGTCGAGGGTCCTTCCGTGGTGGCCGTAGAGTGCTCGGCCGACGAAATCCCGCCCTTCACAGCCTTTTTAACGAATACGGGGGAACACTGATGACACTGCCTGCGCTCGAGGACATCACCGCCCACCACAATCACCGGATCGGGGCTGGCGCCGAGCCGATACCCGGGCTGATGCGCATCGAGACGTCGCCCAGGGAGAAGGCCACCCCCATCCTGATGGAGATGATCCACGCGGTCTATCCGCATGACGACGTCTTCGGCGAGTTCTGCACCGTCAACGATTTCATCGACTGCCCGCCCGACGAGCTGTTCGACTACCTCGCCGACACCCGCTCGCTGGAGGAGTGGACGTACAGCCTGCGCGGGTTCACGCCCACCGAGGAGGACGGGCTCTGGCTAGCCTATGACCGGCTCGGCAGCGAGACCGAGATCTACACCCGCACCGTCGCCAACCGCGAGGCTCGCACCGTCGACTATCACTGCGCCTGGGATCAGGGCCGGCACCTGTGGATGATCTACCTGATGCGGGTGCTGGATGCGCAGGTGGTGTTCAACAGGCCCGGTTCGGTTGTGCTGTGGACGAATTGCCACCACCCGTTCTACGACGACAATCCGTATCCCGAGACCGCCCCGCCGGAGCGCCCGGTCTGGGTGGGTGACTTCTGGGAGATGTTCGGTGCGGGTCACGAGCTGGAGCTGAAGAACCTCAAGGCAATTGCCGAGTACCGGCACCACAACGGGCTCCCGATCACCCCGGATTGGATGCGGACGTCATGAGCCCCGCCCAGCCCACGGTCAGCCTGATCGACGTCGCCACGTACCTGCCCGAAAACCGGGTTCCCGCAGAGTGGTACACGCAATACAGCGACAACGACGACCTGCGGGACAACCCGATGTTCCGGCCACCGGACTTCCGCCACCACGCGGCCGACGACGAATCCAACGTCGACATGATCGAGCGTGCCGTCGCGGAACTGGTGGCCCGCCACGGGTCTGATGTGCTGGGCGAGGTCGACGTCCTGCTCACGCATTCCCAGCTGCCGGATCTGCCCATCCTCGGGGCGGGCGGCGAGGTCGCCAAGCGGTTGGGCATCAGCCCCGAATGGATCATCGACGTGCACAACGGGGGGTGCGCGGCGTTCGTGTTGATGCTCAAGCTCGCTCGTCAGCTGCTGGCCAGCGGTGCCGGCCGCACCGCGCTGATCGCCGTCGCGCAGAACGCCGCGGGCAAGATCTTCGAACAGGACCAGGTGCGCAAGCTGGCTCAGGCGTCGGTCCCCGGCGACGGTGCGGCGGTCGGGTTGGTCACGCTCTCGCACAGCTCACCGGTGCTCGACATCGAATGCCGTTACTTCGGCGAGAACGCCACCGACATGACCCTGGCCGCCGACCCGGCGCGGCGGTGGTGGGAGGCCGGCCCGGGGCAAGGCTATGTCGGGTTCAACGAGGGCAAGATCATCAAGGTACTGGCCCGCGGTAACCGGCAGGTGCCCCAGGTCGTGCGCGCGGTGTGCGAGCGCATCGGGGTGAAGCCGGGCGACCTCGACCTGCTGGTCACCAACCAGCCGAACCGGCTGCTGTTGCGCAACTGGGGTGAGGCGCTGGGGATTTCACCCGAGCGACATCGCGACACCTTCCACGAGTGCGGCAACCTGTTCGCGGTCGCCATCCCCGTCAACTTCGAGGCAGCGGTCCGCGACGGCCACGTCGCCACCGGTGACATCGTCATGATGGCGGGGTTCGCGCATGCCGGAGACTTCGCCGGCGCCGCCGCCATCCAATGGGGTGGAACCCGGCGATGACACAGCTGACCACGTTGGCTGAGGTCACCCAGGACATCATCGGGTTCATCGAATCCGAAACCGATGGCGCTGCAGGAACTCTCGCAGCCGACTCCGGCCTGCAAGACGCCGGCATGGATTCGGCCCGGGTGCTGTCACTGGTCTTCCGCATCGAAGCGCGCTACGACATCGACCTCGACGCCGAGGACGGCGACGACCTGCGCACCGTCGGCGAGCTCGCCCAGTTGGTACTACGCCGCATCCAGGAGCGCGGATGAGCGCTGCCCCGGCCATCCGGCCCACGTTCGCGACGCTGACCGAAATGCTCGACAGCGCAGCGCATAGCGGTCAGAGCCTGTTCTTCGTCGACCGCAACGAGAACGACACCGAAATGCCGATGGCCCAGATCCGCGGGCACGCACGCGATCTCGCCGCCGGCCTGCGTGCCGCCGGTGTGCGCACCGGCGATCGTGTCGCACTGGTATTGCCGACCGGGCCGGAATTCGTCGCCGGCTTCTTCGGCGTGCTCTATGCCGGCGCCATACCCGTGCCGTTGTATCCGCCGGTGCGCCTGGGCAAGCTCGATGAGTATCGCCACCGAACCGCGGCGATGCTGCGGGCGGTTCAGGCGACCCTGGTGATCACCGAGGACCGGATCCGTCCACTGCTCGAGTCCGCTGAGACGCGCTGCGTCACGGCAGCCGAATTGCACGGCACTGAGTTTGACGAAATCGATGTGGCTGCAACTGACCTCGCGTTGATCCAATTTTCGTCGGGCACCACGCACGATCCCAAGCCGGTTGCCCTCACTCACGACAACCTGCTGTCCAACCTCGCCGCGATCGCCGACTATTTCGTGAGCGCAGGCATGCCCGAACAGGTGGGCGTCACGTGGCTACCGCTGTACCACGACATGGGGTTGATCGGAAACCTCTTGATGGCGTTCTATCTTCAGCGTCCCCTGGTGTTGCTGCCGCCAGAGCTGTTCCTTGCCGTGCCTGCCGCGTGGCTGCGCGCGATCTCGCGGCATCGCGGCACCGTCACCGCGGCACCCAACTTCGCGTTTGGCCTGTGCCTGAAGCGGATTCGCGACGAGGACCTGGCGGGTGTCGACCTCAGTTCGTGGCGGCTGTGCCTGAACGGCGCCGAGTTGACCAGCGCCGAGGTTCAGCGCCGATTCAGCGAGCATTTCCGGCGCTGGGGATTCGCTGCTGGCGCGTTCACTCCGGTCTACGGACTGGCCGAGGCGTCGCTGGCGGTGACATTCAAGCCAGCCGGCAGCATGTTCGGCGTCGTCGAGTTCGACAACAAGGAACTGGTGAGCACCGGTCGACCGTTGGCAGGGGTCGAAGTCGAGATCCGCGGAGACGATTCGCAGCCTCTGCCGGAGGGCCAGGTGGGGCACATCTTCGTTCGGGGACCCAGTGTGATGGCCGGCTACTTCGGCCGCGCCGACCTCACCGGTCAAGTGTTACATGACAGCTGGCTGGATTGCGGTGACCTCGGATTCGTCCATGACGGTGAGCTTTTCGTCTGCGGGCGCAGCAAGGAGACCGTGATCATCCGCGGCGCGAATCACGCACCCCAGGATTTCGAGGAGGCACTGGACGGGCTGGCCGGTGTTCGTACCGGGTGTGCGGTGGCGGTCGGATACCTGCCGGTCGACGCCGACGACGAGGCGCTGGCCATGCTGGTCGAGACCACCGCCGACGCACCCGACGAGTTGGCGGTCGACGTGGCGGCTCGGGTGTTGCAGCGCACCGGTATCGCCGTCGGGCATGTCGAGCTGTTGGCACCGGGCACCCTGCCGCGCACCTCCAGCGGAAAGCTGCGCCGGCTCGAGGCGCGTACCCAGTGGTTGGCGGGAACGCTGTCGCCGTGTTAGCGGGCATCGCTTGGCTCGCGATTCGTGCTCCCCGCCGGATGATCGCGGTCGCAGTGCTCGTCCTGGTCGGTACGGCGGCATTCGGGATTCCGGTGGCCGGCCGGCTGTCCGCGGGCGGACTCACCGACCCCGGCGCACAGTCGTCACAGGCAAGGACACTGCTGGCCCGCACATTTGGCCAGGGTGACATGCCGCTGCTGATTGCCGTCAGCTCGCCCGACGGCGCCAACTCCAGCGCCGCGCGAGCGGTGGGCACCGAGATCGTGAAGGCACTCACCGGGGCGCCGAACGTGGCGACGGTGACCTCGCCGTGGACCGCACCACCGTCCGCGGTCGCATCGCTGGTGAGCAGGGACGGCACGATGGGCGTCATCGTCGCGGGAATCACCGGCGGTGACAACGGCGCACCCAAGAACGCCGAGGTGCTGATCGACAAAGTGGTGCACGATCGTGACGGTGTGACTGTGCGGGCCGGCGGTGAAGCGGCGATGATGCTGCAGATCACCCAGCAGAGTGAAAAAGATCTGAAGATCATGGAAGGCGTTGCGATTCCGCTGAGCTTTCTGGTTCTGGTCTGGGTGTTCGGCGGCCTGGTGGCGGCCTCGCTGCCGTTGGCCGTGGGTGCCGTTGCGATCTTCGGCGCGATGGCCGTGCTGCATGTGGTCACCTTCGCCACCGACGTTTCGATCTTCGCGCTCAATCTCGCTGTGGCACTGGGCCTGGCGTTGGCCATCGACTACACGCTGCTCCTACTGAGCCGGTTCCGCGACGAACTGGCCGCGGGTGCGGAGCGTGATGACGCGCTGATGCGCACGATGGTCTCTGCCGGCAGGACGGTGCTGTTCTCCGCGATGACGGTCGCGCTCTCGATGTCGGCGATGGTGCTGTTCCCGATCTATGCGCTCAAGTCATTCGGTTACGCGGGCGTCGCCGTCGTCGCGTTCGCCTCTCTCGCCGCGGTTTTCGTCACCCCGGCGGCCATCGTGGTGCTCGGTGGCCGCCTGGACTCGCTGGATCTGCGCCGCTGGCTGCGGCGCCCGGTCGCGGCCGTACGCCCGGTCGAGGAGAGCCCCTGGTATCGGCTGGCGATGTTCTCGATGCGCAGGGCGGTCCCGGTCGCAGTGGCGATCGTCGCGTTGCTGATGGCGCTCGGAGCTCCGTTTCTGGGCGTCAAATGGGGAGTCCCCGACGATCGGGTGCTGCCGACGTCAAGTTCGTCGCACATGGTCGGCGATCAGCTGCGCACCCAGTTCAGCGCTGACCTGGCCAAGAACCTGACCATCGTCATACCGGATGTCAACGGCGTCAGCCCGGTACAGCTCGACGGTTATGCTGCCGCGCTGTCCCAGGTATCCGACGTGTCGTCGGTCTCGTCGCCCGGCGTCACCTTCGTCGGCGGCGCCTCCGTTGGTCCTCCGACGGCGGCGACCGCGATCACGAACGACAGCGCGTTCCTCACCGTCACCAGCACCGCACCGCTGTATTCGCGGGCGTCCGAGTTGCAGCTCGATGCGCTGCAAGCCGTTCCGACCCCGGCCGGCCGGCAGGTGCTGATCGGTGGGACACCCCAGGTCAACCAGGACACCGCCAACGCCATCGCATCCCGGCTGGGCCAGGTTCTGGCGATCATCGCCGGTATCACCTTCGTGCTGCTGTTCCTGATGACAGGCAGCGTCGTGGTACCGCTGAAGGCGTTGATACTCAACGTCTTATCGCTGACCGCCGCATTCGGTGCGCTGGTGTGGATCTTCCAGGACGGTAACCTCGGCGCCTTGGATACCACCTCGACAGGGACGCTGGCGATCAGCATCCCCGTGCTGCTGTTCTGCATCGCCTTCGGGCTCTCGATGGACTACGAGGTGTTCCTGGTGTCGCGCATCCGCGAATTCTGGCTGGCGAGCGGCAAGTCCGCTGCCGACAACGACAGAAGCGTCGCACTGGGGTTGGCCCGCACCGCGCGGGTCATCACGGCCGCCGCACTCATCATGGCCATCACCTTCGCGGCGCTGTCCGGCGCGCAGGTGTCGTTTCTGCGGATGTTGGGAGTCGGCCTGACGCTCGCGATCCTGGCCGACGCCACCCTGGTGCGGGTCCTGCTCGTTCCGGCCTTCATGCACTTGATGGGCCGATTTAACTGGTGGGCGCCGAAATCGCTGGTGTGGCTCCACCAACGCGTCGGAATTCAGGAGGCACCCCATGCCTAAACCCGCGATGGTGCCGCCCGCCCGGCTCGCCCGCGCCGTCGAGTGGACGCGCCATCACCTGCTTCTGCTCCACCAACGGATGCTGCCCGCACCGATGGCGATGATGGAGCTCGTCGTGTCGGGCTGGCCCGCCCAGGCGATCACCACCGCCGCTCAACTGGGTATCGCCGATGCGCTCGCGGGCGGGCCACTGACGATCGACGAGCTGGCCACCAGGGTGGGTGCCGACGCCGATGCGCTGCGCCGGCTGATGCGGGCGCTGATCGGCCGGGGCATATTCCGTCGCCGACGCGATGGCCGCTACGCGTTGAATTCTCTTGCCGCAACGCTACGTTCCGATGCGCCGATCTCGCTGAAGGGAGCAGCGCTGTTCCAAGGATCCCACGAGCAGCGCGAGCGCTGGACTCTGCTGACCGACTCGGTTCGAACGGGCGAGTCGATCGTCCCGGCATTGCGTGGGATGGATGGCTTCGACTACCTCGTCGAGATACCCGACCACGCGGACCTTTTCGATCAGACGATGACCAGTCTTGCCCAGATGACGCTGGCCGTCGTGGTGGCCAGCTATGACTTCGCGGCCCATCACACCATCGTCGATGTCGGCGGGGGACAGGGTGCAATGCTCGCCGCCATCCTTGGCTCGACTCCCAAGTCGATCGGGGTCCTCTACGACGTGCCGCGCGTTGTCGCCGGTGCCCCAGAGTTGTTGACCGCCAAACATATCGCCGACCGCGTGCAGATCGTGGAGGGCTCGTTCTTCGACCACGTCCCCAGCGGGGGCGATGCGTACCTGCTCAAGAACATCATCCACGACTGGGCGGACGACAAGGCACTGCAGATCCTGCGCAATGTCCGGGCGGCGGCCAAGCCGGGAGCCACCGTGCTGCTGGTCGAGATGGTCGTTCGCGAGAACGGCCGCGACGGTCCGGAGAACTGGGTGGACTTGGAGATGCTCCTGAACCTGGGGTCCCGCGAGCGAACCGCGCAGGAGTACCGAAATCTGCTGCAGCAAACCGGTTTCCGGATGACCCGGGTGGTGCCGACCGCCTCGCCGCTCAGTGTGGTCGAGGCCGTCGTCGATGATGTGTCACCAGGCTAGGCGGTGGCCCGGATGGATATCGCAACCATGCCGCGCGGGGGCTTCGACGCCTCATGGCTGGATCGGCGCCTGCAGACCGACCGTCCGGAATACCTGGACCGCGACGACGTCGACGACCGCGTCAAGCGGCAGGTGATCTGGTCGCTGGACTGGATGGGCCGGATCCTGCGCGATCACGACCACCTTGCCGCCCGGGCCCTGCCGCTGGTCGCGGACGTCGCCAACCCGAAGATCCTGGAACTGGGCGCCGGCCACGGCGCGTTGTCGCGCACGGTGCTGAAACTTCATGCCACCGCCCAGGTTACGGTGACCGACATCGACCCGGTCTCGGTGTCGAACATCGCCGCCGGCGACCTGGGCCGCCATCCGCGTGCCGCCGTGCGCCGGGTCGACGCCACCGACATCGATGCCCCCGACGGCTCCTACGACCTCGCCTTGTTCGCCCTGTCGTTTCACCACCTACGGCCCGTGCAGGCGGCCCGGGTGCTGACCGAAGGAACCCGGGTGGCCGACAAGCTGGTGGTGTGCGACCTGCGCCGGCCGCCGGCCCCGGTACACCTGCTCCGGCTGGCGTCGATGCTGCCCTTCGTGTTCCTGCCGTTCGCCCACGACGGATTGATCAGCTCGTTGCGTGCCTACAGCCCCTCGGCATTCCAGGCCTTGGCCGAATACGCCGACCCGGCGATCAGCCTCGAGTTCAGCCGACTGGGCCGCAACCAGGTGGTCGTGGCGTCGAGGGTGACGTGAGGGCGTCGGCGACGGTGGCGGCGCTGGGCCGTGCCGCGTGGGCCGGTGTCGATCCGGAAGGATTCTTCCGCCGCCATGCATCGGACACGAGGCCCTTTCCGGTGCGGTTCCCCGGACTCGGTGAGGTGTTGTTCTTTTCGACCGCCGACGGGGCGCGCGACATACTGACCGCCCCCGGCACTCAGTGCCGGGCGCCACTGCCCAACCCGATCGAGCCGGTCGTCGGACAGAACTCGCTGATCCTGCTGTCCGGTGAGGCTCATCGACGGGTCAGAAGTGTCCTGACGCCGCCGTTTCGCGGTGAGCTCATGCGCTGCTACGCCGACGTGATCGCCGAGGTGGCGACTGACGAGGTCGCGGCCCTGCAGCCCGGTGAGCACCTCATGGTCGGCCAAGCGGCCCAGCGCATCACCCTGGACGTGGTGATCCGCGTGGTGTTCGGCGTGACGGATCGCGCCCGTCGCAGCGAGTATTCCCGGGTGACAACGCAATTGCTGCGATCCGGCAGCGCGGTGCTGATGCTGGTGCCGTGGCTGCGCCGAGACATCGCCGGACGGGGCCCGTGGGCCCGCCTGGTTGCCTTTCGCGCGGAACTCGACCGGTTGCTGTCCGAGCAGATCGAAGAGCGACGGGCCAGTGGCGATCACCGCAGTGACGTGCTCGGACTGATCCTCGCCGCCACCGACGACGAGGGCAACCTGCTCGGCGACGACGTGCTGCGTGACCAACTGCGGACGATGCTCGCCGCCGGGCATGAGACCAGCTCGACCTCGTTGGCGTGGGCGCTGTTTCACATCCACCGTGACGAGAAGGTTCGCTTGCGCGTGAGCGATGAGCTGGCCGCGGCGGCCTCGCCGGCCGAGATCGCCACGCTGCCGTATCTCGGTGCCGTCATCCAAGAGACGCTGCGCATGCATCCGACGGTGCCGATCGTGTTGCGCCGGCTCACCGCGCCGCTGACCATCGACGGTGTCGTCTGCTCGGCCGGTGATGTGGTGGGAATCGCCTTGCCTGCCTTGCATTTCAACCCGATGGTGTGGAACGAGCCGGAGGCCTTCATCCCCGAGCGATTCCTGGACACCAAACCCTCACCGTTTCAGTACGCGCCGTTCGGCGGGGGATACCGTCGCTGCATCGGTGCGGCCTTCGCGCACAACGAGTTGGCCGTGGCGATCGGCACCATTATGAAGACACTCGACTTGCGGGTGCCTGCGCGCGAACGCGGTAGACCGCCCCGCGCGGTGCCCCGCGGTATTGCCACCAAGCCGAGCCGCGAGATCGCTTTGGAAGTGATCGCGCGACGGTGATCACTGACGATAGGTCGCCAGGAACTGCCCGATACGCTCGATGGTGGATTCCAGTTCGTCGGCCTGCGGCAGGGTCACGATCCGGATGTGGTCGGGCTCAGGCCAACTGAGCCCTGTCCCGGGGATGATGTGGATCTTCTCCTGCAGCAACAGATCGAGCACGAACTGCTCGTCGTCGCGGATCGGGTACACACTCAGGTCGATCTTCGGGAAGGCGTACAGCGCGCCTTTGGGCTTGACGCACGAGACACCGGGAATCGCGTTCAGCGCGACCCACGCGCGATCGCGCTGCTCGTGCAACCTCCCGGTGGGGAGGGTGAGGTCGACGCCCGACTGATCAGCCTCCAGCGCAACCCGAATCGCCTGTTGGGCAGGTACGTTCGCGCAGCGACGCAATCCGGCCACCGTCGCCAAACCCCCGAGGTAGCTCGTGGCATGGTCGGTCGGTCCGGACACCGCGAGCCAGCCGGCGCGAAATCCCGCACACCGGTAGGCCTTGGACAGGCCGTTGAAGGTCAGGCAGAGCAGGTCCGGAGCCAGCGACGCCGTCACGGTGTGCGTGGCGTCGTCGTAGAGGATCTTGTCGTAGATCTCGTCCGAGCAGACGATGAGGTTGTGCTCCCGTGCGATCTCGAGGATCTCGGTCAGTACTTCGGGCGGGTACACCGCGCCGGTCGGATTGTTGGGGTTGATGATCACGATCGCCCGCGTCCGCGCGGTGACCTTCGCCGCGATGTCGGCGACGTCGGGGTACCAGTCCGAGGACTCGTCGCATCGGTAGTGAACGGCGCGGCCACCGTTGACGTTGACGGCGGCGGTCCAGACGGGGAAGTCGGGCGCGGGCACCAGGACTTCGTCGCGGTCTTCGAGCAGGGCGGTCATCGCCATCGTGATCAATTCGGAGGCGCCGTTGCCGAGGAACACGTTCTCGACGTGCACATCGAGAACAGCGCGGGCCGAGTAGTACCGCACGACGGCCTGTCGGGCTGACAGCAGGCCTTTGGGGTCGGTGTAGCCGGCCGATGCCGCCAATGTGCCGGCGATCGCACGAACCAATTCAGCGGGTGCCTCGAAACCGAACGGATGCGGATCGCCCGCATCCAGTCGCATGACGTGGTGTCCAGCCGCCTCCAGCCGGGCCACCTCTTCGGCGATCGGTCCCGGAGTCTCGTGTGACAGGTTGGACAGCCTGCTGGACTGCGCGAACTTCATGCGGTTCCTTTCACCGCAGAAAGCATCGCAGACAGCTGTGCGCTCAGTGCGGTTAAGCGATGGCCGATGTGCTCGCCGGATTTCTACCGGTCAAAATCGCAGGTCATCTGGGGTTGCGAGGCTATTAACCAGAGCGTCAGAAGCCTAACGTCCGGCCACTCACCTGATCAATTAATCAGTAGGGGTCGGCCAGCCCCGCGAGCAGGGGTGGGTTTGTACTTCCCTCGTGGGGGTTAGAGATAAAGGATGACCGGCCACGAAATGCTCGTGGACCGCTACGAGCTACGCGGGATTCTGGGTCGCGGCGGCATGGCTGAAGTCCGCGACGGCTGGGATACCCGACTGAACCGTGCCGTGGCCGTGAAACTGCTGCACCCGGCGCTCGGCGCGATGCCTGATATCCGGCGTCGTTTTGAAGACGAGGCCAGGTCAGCGGCCCGGCTATCGCACCAGAACATCGTCGTGGTGTTCGACTTCGGTGAACATCAGGGCACCCCCTTCATCGTGCTGGAAAGGCTGCCCGGACAGACGTTGGCCGACGTCATAGCGGTTGGTCCGATGCCGCCTGCGCACGTCCGCGCAATGCTCGACGACGTCCTGGCCGGCCTGCAGGCCGCTCACAGCGCTGGGATACTGCACCGGGACATCAAACCGGGCAACATCCTGGTGTCGGCGCGTGGTGACTCGATGAAGGTCGCCGATTTCGGTATCGCCAAGACCGGAGGTGGGCCAGCCACGACGACCGGGCAGATCATCGGGACCATGAGCTACCTGAGTCCTGAGCGGATCACCGGTGCCCCCGCCACAGTGGCCGACGACCTCTACGCAGTTGGTCTGATGGCGTACGAGGCATTGGTGGGCAGACGCTTGTTCGCACAGGACAATCCGGCTGCGCTGGCCCGCGCAGTCATGGACGATCCACCACCGCCGGTGGCCGCGACACGAACCGATGTCGATCCTCTTCTCGCGGCTGTCATCGATCGGTCGATCACACGAAAGCCGTTGCAGCGCTTCAGTAGCGCCGCGCAGATGCGCGCAGCCTTGGCCGGTGACCAGCGGGCGCTGTACGACCTCACCGCTCCGGTCGCGGCCGCGCCGCGGCCGGCGACCAAAGTACTTCCAGGACCGCCGATTCCGGGCACCCCCTATATCGTGCAGCAGCCGCGGCCCCGGCGGGGCCGGCGCCGGATGTACGGATCCGCGGCCGCGGTCCTGATCGCCCTGGCCGTTTCGGTGGTGGCATTGGCGATGGATCCGTCGTCGTCGGCGCCGCCACCGCAGCCGGTGGGTACCAGTGAGCCGGTGGTGTCGCCGACGAGCGTGGCGCCACCACCGAGTCCGGTCGTGCAACCGCCGGTTCCGAATACGGACGGTGGCCCCGCAGGCCGGGGTCATGGCAAGGGCGATAAAAAACGCGGGTAGGTCTGGTGCGCTTTCGAGTCCCGTTGGTCAGTAGTCGCCGGTCAGCGGGTAGCCAGCGCTAATATTTACTCGCTACGCGGGGACCGTGCGCCGCACGGAGGAGCGCTACTGAGGAAAGGCGGCCTGCTATTGGAGTGGCCGTTCGTTGCCCGCTCGGCAGAGATCCATCAGGCGATGGACGCCGTCGACAATTCGTCGTTCAGCGGCGTCGTCTTCGTCGGGGAAGCCGGTGTCGGCAAGACCGCGCTGGCGCGTCACGTAGCTGAACGCTTCAGTGGTCGTGGGATGCAGACCCATTTCGTGCTGGGAACCCAAACCTCTCGTGACGTGCCGCTGGCAGCCTTCGCCGGCATCGTGCAGATCCCGGGCGCGCTCGAGCCGATCCGCCTGCTCGCCGCGGCGCACGACGCGCTGGATGACGTGGAGAACCTGCTGCTGGTCATCGATGACGCGCATTTGCTCGATCCGCTCTCCGCGATCGTCGTGCACCAGCTTGCCGTGCGCGGAGAGGCGACGTTGATCGTCACCATGCGCACGGAAACCGAGGTCCCCGACGCCATCACCGCGTTGTGGAAAGACCAGTACCTTCGCCGCATCGAGGTCGGCGCGTTCTCGCATGCCGACACCGGGCGGCTGCTCACCGAGACATTGGGTGGCCCCGTCTCCGGTACGGTCATCGATCAGCTTCACGAACTGTCCGCGGGCAGCCCGCTGCTGCTGCGTGGCCTGATGGACACCGCCGTGGACGATGGTGCGCTCACCGATGACACCGGCCGGTGGCGGCTCACCCATTCCCCTCGCTTGGGCTCCGATATCGAGCAATTGCTGGAATCGCGGGTTCGTGGGTTGCCGCCCAAGGAGCGCGACGTTCTCGAAATCGTTGCCGCCGCAGAAATTCTGGATTGGAATGCGCTTCGCTCGATGTGCGATATCGACGCGATCAGCGATGCCGAACGTCATGCCGTCATCCAGGTGATCAGTGATCCGCTCCGCATGCGTGTCCAGGTGGCGCACCCGGTCCTGGCTGACGTTGTGCGCAAAACCTGCGGAGTGGCCCGGCTGCGGCAGATCAATACCTCTCTCGCGCAGAAGTTTTGGACGCTGGTTGGCGATCTGGACCCGAACTCGGCCCGGGATCCGCGGCTGGTCATCGAGCTGGCCCGGCTGATGATGAACAGTGATGCGACGCCGGACGTCAATCTGGTGATCGATGCCGCCGAGAGCGCGATGACGATGTCGAGTCTCACGCTCGCCGAACAGCTGGCGCGGTTCGCCTACGAGCATGGCGGAGAATTGCGTGCTGCGATCGCGCTCGCTGATGCGCTGGCCTGGCAGGGATTCAACAAGCAGGCCGAGGAGCTGTTGGCGCCCTTCGATCCGCGCGACGAGGTCACCCTTGTTCGATGGGGGTGCGTGCGGGCCACCAACCTGTTCTTCGGGTGCGGGCAGCGAGCGGAGGCCGAAGAGGTGCTGGGGACGGTCCGGTCCCGCGTCACGACTCCCGCCCTGCGCAGCTATGCCCTGGCGGTCGAGGCGTCCATCGCCTACTTCGCCGCCGACCTCGACACCGCCGACGCGGCAAGCGCGGCCGTCATCTCCGATCCGGATGCGATGCCGATGGCGGTTCTGTGGGCGGCGGTCCCGGCAGCCGCGTCCGCGAACCTGCGGGGTCGGCCCGAGGTGCTGGCGGCCGCAGCCAGCCGTGGCGCCGACGCGGCACTGCACTGCGCATCGGGGCCGCAGCAGTACGCCATCTCATTGTCGGAGGCATTGTCGGCGCTCAACCACGGTGATATCGCCGCCGCTCAGGCGATCGTCGACCGGCAGCAGGCCCAGGCTCACGGGGCGCCGCACGCCGAGGCCATCGTCGCCGCTATGGCCGGCCGCGTGCAGCTTGCGGCTGGCCGCCCACAGGCCGCCTGCGACTGGCTTCAGCGTGCGTTGTCGGCGATGGTGTCGAGCCTGTCCGGCGGCTGGGTGCCCCTGGTCGCGGTCTGGACAGCCCAGGCTGAAGTGCTGCGTGGCGACAGCGGTGCGGCGACCCGAGCGCTGAACATGGCCGAAGGCGCCTGGGGACCTGCGGTCGAGGTGGTCCGGCCATCGCTCGAGCTGGCGAGGGCATATCTCAGCGCTGCCACCGGTGCGACAGCCGAAGCCCACAGTGCGATCGAGCGGGCCGCGGATGCCGCGCACCGCTCCGGTGCCACCACCGGCGAGTTGGAGGCACTCCATACGGGTTTGCGGTTCGGGATGGAGCCTGACGTGGCTCGCTTCAAAGCCCTTGCCGACCAACTGAATACACCTATCGCGACGCTTGCAGCCGCGCACGCACAAGCGGTCGCGGCCGACGACGGCGACGGCCTCGACCAGGTGGCCAGTGAATGGGAATCTCTCGGGATGGCCGCACACGCGGCGGACGCCTTCGCCGCTGCGGCGCTCGCGCACCGGCGGGCGGGCACCCGGCTGCCGGGGCTGCAATCCTCGACGCGGGCGCACTGGCTGGTCAGCACCTTCGGGCTGCACACTCCCGCGACGGCAACCGGCGGAGTTCCGTTGCCGCTCAGCGGCCGTGAGCGGGAGATCGCCACGCTGGTCGCCAACGGGCTGACCAACCGGCAGATCGCCGAGCGTCTGGTGGTATCGGTTCGCACCGTCGAAGGACACCTCTACCGGGTGTTCAAACAGCTCGGAATCAACGAGCGCGAGCAGCTGATCCGTCTGATGCGCAACGCCGATCCCGACGCACCGGCTAACGCCTAACGGTGCGAAAACTCCGGATTCTCAACCGGTGTCGGTGGTTGGTCATCGTCTGACGACGTGGCGGTTTGAGCTTGGACAGGATGAGAAAACAGCGGGTCCATAAAGTATCCCTTTCAGGCACAGACTGATTCGAACTTGCCGCCATCGGATACCGGCAGTTCGTTGAACGGATCACAGATGTTCACGACACGCGAGATGCACGGTGCCGGTTGGATCATCCAGGTGACGTTTGCGCGGCCGCACCGCTCGTCGATCTCGGCCAGCGCTGAAAAGCCAGCGCAGTCAAAGAATGTCACCCGGGTCATATCGAGGGTCAGAAGCTTGCAGTTGCCTGCACGGCGGAAGACGTAGTCACTGAACTGGTGGGCCGTGCACATGTCGACATTGCCGGCGACGGTAATCCGAACGTCAGTTGTGCTGAGCCATTCAGTGACCAGTTGCAGCGGGTGTCGGGTCGCGCCCTCTGTGGGCGATGCGGAACTAGAAGAAGACATTGGGGCGGCTCCAGTGAGCGCTAGGTGGAGAACAAAAGTTTCTGTGGAACGCGCCTGAGAGGCTCGCTAGCGGGTGCGAGGCACACCGCTCGCCTGCGACGAATACCGCGGCTGGAAAGTCAACCTTCGCTCAGCTTACACCTACGGCGCACATCCGAGCACTTCTTCAGGTGCAGGGGGCGTCGCCTGGCGTGTAGTACGTCGAGCCGTCGGCGGAGAAGCAGGGCTCTCGTCCGGCAGCGGCTTGGGCGGCCGCATCGAGGGGGTCGGCAAAGGTGATCCCGGGGCCCACCGCAACATTGGGGCCGACGTCGACGTTGGGGCCGAACACGTCATCTGCGTGAGCAGACGGGGCCACCAGCAGTGCTACGGCCGTGACCCCGGCTGCGAACAGCGTCTTCATTCGTGTGTTTCTACCCGACTGAAGGCACTTCTTCGCGCTGATTCCGGTATATCTGAGCACATGGCACTGAAGAAGATGTCGTTCGCAACCGTTTTCCTCACCGGTGCTGCAGCCGCTGCGATCGCGGCCGCTCCGATGGCCGCCGCGGACCCTGGGTGCGTCAACCCCGATGGCAGCCCGTGTGGGTTCGGCACGGCTGGACCCAACGGCGCCTCGGGCAGTATTCCGGGCGGCCCCGGCGGCACGGCCGGTCCCGGTTATGCCAGCGGCGGGATCCCTGGCGGACCCAGCGGTTCGGCCTGGCCGGGCGGGGCTACCGGTTGCATTCCGGGGTTGGGTTGTTATTCCGTCGGCCGCTAGCCCGTAACCCGATTAGACCCAACGGTTCTCGCTGACGAACTCGGCGAGCGGGCGGCCAAACGTCCACTCGTCGATCTCCAAAGCGGGCCGGTCGGGGAAATCGGGCACCAGACCGAGACACAGGATCGCCACCGGCTCGGCATCGACCGGCATCTCGAGTAGTTCGCGCAACCGCCCTGGATCGAAGATCGACACCCAGCCCATGCCGAGGCCTTCGGCGCGGGCGGCCAGCCACATGTTCTGGATCGCGCACGACACCGAGGCCAGATCCATCTGCGGCATCGTGCGCCGGCCGAAGACGTGGCCGTCGCGGTCGTCACTGAGGGCGGCGACCAGCAGTTCCGCGCAATCGAGGATGCCTTCGACCTTCAGCGCCAGGAATTCCGCGGCCCGCGGGCCCAAGGCAACCGCCGTCTGCTGACGTTCCTCGTCGACCAGCGCGTGGATCTTTCGCCGCAGGCCGTCGTCGGTGATCCGCAGGAATCGCCAGGGCTGCATGAGACCAACACTGGGTGCGGCGTGGGCGGCCGCCAACAGCCGGGCCAGCACCACCTCGGGCACGGTGGTGCCCGGGCTGAACCTGCGCATATCCCGGCGTTCGTTGATCACGCGGTAGATAGCGCGACGCTCCTCGGCGGTGAAGGCGTGGTCGGTCACCGGGTCATCTTAGAGAGAGCCACGCAGCGGTAACGGCAGGCGCGGTGAACCCGTCCAGCCGGGCTGCGACAGCTACTCTGATAACCCCGGTGGGGCAGCGTCGCCGCGCCGAGCAAGGGGAATCATGTCGACGTCGCATGCGCCCGTTCTCAGCGGCCCCACGTTACCGCCCAGCCGGACCGTCGAGGTCAAGGCCGCCGACGGCACCCGTCTGCACACCGAGGTCTTCGGCCCCGAAGACGGCTACCCGATCGTGCTGGCGCACGGCATCACCTGCGCCATCCGGGTCTGGCACGAACAGATCAACGACCTGTCCGGTGACTACCGGGTGATCGCCTACGACCACCGCGGACACGGCCGCAGCGGGTTGGCTCACCGGTCGGCGTACAGCCTCGGCCACCTGGCCGGCGACCTGGATGCCGTCCTGTCGACGACCCTGCGGCCAGGGGAGCGGGCCGTCATCGCCGGGCATTCGATGGGCGGGATCGCCATCAGCGCCTGGTCGGACCGCTACCGGCACCGCGTTGCGCACCGCGCCGACGCCGTCGCCCTGATCAACACCACCACCGGCGACCTCCTGAAAGAGATCAATCTGCTGCGGGTGCCGCCGATGCTGGCTGGCGGCAGTTCCGCGGCCGCGCGCCGGATGATCAGGACGTTCGGCGGAGCTCCGCTGGTCCGCGGTGCTCAGCCCGGCAGCCGCTGGTTCGTCGCGATGATGGCCGTCGGCGCCGGGGCCGACCCGGCTGTCGCCGGCCTCATCCACGAGCTGTTCGCCGCCACCCCGGCCGCGGGGCGCGGGGCCTGGGCACGGGCGCTCGTCGACGAGATGGGTCCGCGCCACATCGACCTGTCCGGTCTGACGGTGCCGACGCTGGTCATCGGGAGCAGCAACGACCGGTTGCTGCCGATGTGCCAGGCCCGCAAGATCGCCGATGCCGCCCCGAACCTGGTCGACCTCGTGGAGATCCCGGGCGGGCACTGCGCGATTCTGGAGCACCCCGAGGCGGTCAACGCGCGTCTGCGGGCGCTGGTCGAATCGGCGTCCGCGCAGCGGCGCATCAGCTCCTAAAGCGTCGCGACGACTTCGGCCGCGGCGCGCTGTCCGGAGCGCACCGCGCCGTCCAGGAACCCCGTCCACTCGTCGGCGGTCTCGGTACCGGCCCAATGCAGCGGACCGACCGGCCGACGCAATAGCGGGCCGAACTCCGTCCACGCCCCCGGCGGCACTGCTGCCGTCGGGCCGCCGGGCGCGAAAGTCTCTGCGCCCCAACAATGATCGAGATACTCGATGGGGTTCTCGGCGTCGGGACCGAACAACGCGGCGAATCCTTTGAGCGCAGCTTGGCGGCGCTGCTCGGGGGCGAGCGCGTCGAACCCGCGGGAGTCGACGAAGCCGAGCAGGACTCCCGGGCCGTCGTCGCCGGGGCTGACGTCGAAGGTGATAAAGACCGGCCCCTGATCCGACAGCGCCTGACCGGACAGGTCCTTATCCCGCCAGAACGGCCGGGAGTAGGCGGCGTAGGCCTTGCTCAGGGCGCCCTGTGGCCAGCTTTGGGCCAGCTGTTGATAACCGATCGGCGGGGCAGGGGCGATGTCGATGCCCTGGCGGTGGGCCGGTGGAATAGCCAGGATCGCGCGCCGTCCCTCCACGACACCACCCGAGGACATCACCGCCACCGCGTCGTCGGACCATTCGATCCGGGACACCACACAGCCGAGCCGGACCCGGTCACCCAGCTCTGCAGCCATTTTGTTGGCGATCTGCTGGGTACCGGCGGGGAAATGATCCTGCTGGGCGCCGCCGACCACGTCGAGCATGCGATCCAGACCGCCGGCGGCCTTGACGTAGCGAACGGCGTGCAGCATTGACACGTCGTCGGGCTCGGCGCCCCAGGTCACCCGCGCCATGATGGCCAACAGGTCCCGGGAGGAGGCGCCGGCGCCCACCGAGTGCAACCAGCCGCCCAGTGTCGTGCCGTCGAGCTTCTTGGCGCTGGGACCCGCCCATGGCTTGGTGATGTCGACATCCCGGCCCAGCCGTTCGACCTGCCATTGGATCCGGGCGATGTCGATCAGCTGAAGGAGCCCCAGCCGGGGGATGGTGCCGCGATAGGACCGCACCTTGCCGCGCCACCGGATGAGGTTGGCGCCCTGGTTGTAGGTAGGTTCGGTGGGGCAGTCGAGTTCCTTGGCCAACGCCAGGACCTCGTTCTGCGTTGGGCCGACGAAGGTGCCGCCAAGGTCGACGGAGACTCCGGCCAGAGTCGTCGTGCTCGAGCGTCCGCCGACGCGGTCGCGGCCCTCCAGCACCACAACATCCAAGCCGTCTTTTACCAGCTCACGTGCCGCGACCAGGCCTGCGAAGCCCGCGCCGACGACCACAACGTCGTAACCCACCCCACCAGTGTTGCCGCTCCCTTACGCCCAAACCAACGTTTGGCCGCGAAAGTCCGAGTAAAACCCGCCAATACGTCGATCTCGACGCGGGCTCTCAGTGGGCCAGTTCGTCGACGATCTCGGCCAGCGTGTCGGTCGCGATCGGGCCGGGCTGGTAGAGGCAGACGGTGTCGCCGACGCCGTCGACTCGCTCGCGGATATGCGCGGCGATCTGCTTGGGGGTGCCGCATGCCGCGATGGTATGCAGCACCTGGTCGCTGATCAGCCCGGCCATCTCCAGCCATTTGCCTTGTTTGGACATCGAATTCAGCTCTGGCTGCAGATCGCCCCAGCCGTGGATGTCCAGCACCGGACGGTACGCCGGGGTGGACCCGTAGAACGCCAGCAGCCGCCGCGTCGCGTCGTGATCCTCGCCGGCCGACAGGATGATCTCGGGCACCACCGCGAACGACGACTCTTCTCGCCCCGCGGCGGCCAGGCCGTCACGCACCGCGGGCATCGTCGACTCGCGCAGGAACTTCGCCGAGCCGAACGGCATCACCAGCAGCCCGTCGGCCACCTCCGCGGTAGCGCGGGTCAGCCGAGGGCCCAGCGCGCCCACGTAAATCGGCGGCGGCCCAAAGGGATTCGGGCCAGGATTGAACATCGGTGTCATCAGCGTGTGCCGGTAGTACTCGCCCCGGAAGTCCAGGCGCTCGCCGGTCTCCCAGGTGTTGTAGATCGCCCGCAGCGCGCGGACGAGCTCGCTCATCCGCGCGACCGGCTTGTCGAACGTCGCACCGTAGTGCTTTTCGATCTGGGCGCGCACCTGGGTGCCCAGCCCGAGGATGAATCGGCCCTGTGCGAGCAGTTGGTGATCATAGGCTTGGTGGGCCAACTGGATCGGGTTGCGCGGGAAAGCGATTGCAACGTTGGTCATCAGATCCAGCCCACCGACACCGGAGGCCAGCGTCAGCGGCGCGAACACATCGTGCGGGCCCTCGAACGTGAAGACACCGCTTGCGCCGGCCTCACGCAGCGCACGCGCGCGGTCGACGGCATCAGTCGGCCCATAGAGGGCAGTCATGACTTTCACGGCGCACCTAGCGATCGAGATCGACGTTTTGTCGGGTTCTACTCGTACTTTCGCGTCCAAACGTCGGTTTGGGCGCAAAGGGTTACGGCGCGACCGTCAACCAGTCGGCGAAGCCCGACGGGTCGTGACGGCCCAGCGCGCCGTGCTCGAATAGGCCCCAGCCTTCGACCGACGAGTTGCCGTCGTGGCAGACGGCGCGTCCGA
>JAHFVD010000076.1 GCA_023264735.1 Mycobacterium sp.
GAACCACCGAAATCCTGACCAGCCTGGCCGCCAAGGCACTTGGATACCAGGCATGAGCCAGCTGCAGAGCACCCTCGACCCGAAGTCGCCCACGTATGTCGAGGCGGCCGAGGCCATGGTGGCGAAGCTCGCCGAGATCGATGGCGAACTGGCGAAGGCACTCGCCGGCGGCGGCCCCAAATACGTGGACCGGCATCACGATCGCGGCAAGCTCACCGCCCGCGAACGCATCGAACTGCTGGTCGACCCCGATTCGCCATTCCTGGAACTGTGCCCACTGGCCGCCTACGGCAGCGACTTTCAGGTCGGCGCCAGTCTGGTGACCGGCATCGGTGTGGTGGAAGGCGTCGAATGTCTGTTGATCGCCAACGATCCCACCGTCAAGGGTGGCACCAGTAATCCGTGGACTCTGAAGAAGATTCTGCGGGCCAACCAGGTCGCGTTCGAGAACAGGCTGCCGGTCATCTCCCTGGTGGAGTCCGGCGGTGCCGATCTGCCGACCCAGAAAGAGATCTTCATCCCGGGCGGTCAGATGTTCCGGGACCTGACCCGGCTCTCCGCGGCGGGCATCCCCACGATCGCCTTGGTGTTCGGCAATTCCACGGCCGGTGGCGCCTATATCCCTGGCATGTCCGATCACGTCGTGATGGTCAAGGAACGGTCGAAGGTCTTCCTGGCCGGTCCCCCGCTGGTGAAGATGGCCACCGGCGAGGAGGCTGACGACGAATCCCTCGGCGGGGCCGAAATGCACGCCAGGGTCTCAGGTTTGGCCGACTATTTCGCCGTCGACGAGCTCGACGCCATCCGCATCGGGCGCCGCATCGTGGCCCGGCTCAACTGGACCAAAAAAGGCCCCACACCGCGTCCAGTGATAGCGCCGGTGGCCGACCCCGACGAACTGCTGGGCATCGTCTCGGCCGATCTGCGGATTCCGTTCGATCCCCGCGAGGTGATCGCCCGCATCGTCGACGGTTCCGATTTCGACGAATTCAAGGCGATGTACGGCGCATCCCTGGTGACAGGCTGGGCCACCCTGCACGGCTATCCGGTGGGCATCCTCGCCAATGCCCGCGGCGTGTTGTTCAGCGAAGAGTCTCAGAAGGCGACCCAGTTCATCCAGCTGGCCAACCGGTCCAATACCCCACTGTTGTTCCTGCACAACACAACCGGCTACATGGTGGGCAAGGCCTACGAGGAAGGTGGGATGATCAAGCACGGCTCGATGATGATCAACGCCGTGTCCAACTCGCGGGTCCCCCACATCTCCCTGCTGATCGGCGCCTCCTACGGAGCAGGCCACTACGGGATGTGCGGGCGGGCCTACGATCCCCGCTTCCTATTCGCCTGGCCCAGTGCCAAATCCGCGGTGATGGGCGGTGCCCAGCTGGCGGGTGTCCTGTCGATCGTCAACCGCGCGGCCACCGAGGCCCGCGGGGGAACAGTCGACGAACAAGCTGACGCCGCGCTGCGAGCCGCCGTCGAGGCTCAGATCGAGGCCGAGTCGCTGCCGATGTTCCTGTCCGGCCGGCTCTACGACGACGGGGTGATCGATCCTCGTGACACCCGAACCGTGCTCGGAATGTGCCTGTCCGCCATAGCCAATGCACCGATCGAGGGGACGTCGAACTTCGGCGTCTTCCGGATGTGAGCGGCCCACATGATTAGTCGAGTTCTCGTTGCCAACCGTGGCGAAATCGCCCGCCGCGTCTTCGCAACCTGCCGTCGGCTCGGCATCGCCACCGTCGCCGTCTACACCGAGCCCGACGCAGGGTCGCCCCACGTCGCCGAGGCCGACGCCCGGGTGCGCCTCGAGGGAACTTCCGGCTACCTCGACGCGGCACAGGTGATCGCGGCAGCGACGGCGTCCGGCGCCGACGCCATCCACCCCGGCTACGGATTCCTTTCCGAGAACCCCGATTTCGCCAGGGCCGTCCTCGACGCGGGACTGACCTGGATCGGACCGCCGGTGGCCGCCGTCGCGTCGATGGGCTCCAAGATCGAGGCCAAGAAGATGATGGCCGCCGCAGGCGTTCCGGTTCTCGACGAACTCGACCCGGAGACCGTCACCGCAGCGCAGCTGCCCGTGCTCGTGAAGGCGTCCGCAGGCGGTGGTGGACGCGGCATGAGGGTGGTGACCGAACTGTCCGAACTACCCGGCGAGGTGCAGGCCGCCAGCCGGGAGGCCCAGTCGGCGTTCGGCGACCCGACGGTGTTCTGCGAGCGATACCTGGCAGGAGGCCACCACGTCGAGGTGCAGGTGCTCGCCGACCAACACGGCACCGTCTGGGCGGTCGGTGAGCGGGAGTGCTCCATTCAGCGCCGCCACCAGAAGATCATCGAGGAAGCGCCCTCTCCCCTGGTCGAACGCGTTGCGAGCATGCGGGAGAGGCTGTTTACGGCCGCCCGGCTGGCAGCCGGCGCCATCGGCTACACCGGGGCGGGCACCGTGGAGTTCCTCGCCGACGATGACGGCGAGTTCTACTTCCTCGAGATGAACACCCGGCTGCAGGTCGAGCACCCCATCACCGAGCTCACCACCGGTCTGGATCTGGTGGAGCTCCAACTGTCGGTGGCCGACGGGGAGCCGCTCGACGCCGAGCCGCCTGCGGCCCGCGGGCATTCCATCGAAGCCCGGATCTACGCCGAGGACCCGGCCCGGAACTGGCAACCACAGGCCGGCCACATCCATCGATTCGAGGTGCCCGGCACGACAACATCTTTCGGCCTGCTCACCGGCACCGGCATCCGGCTGGACTCCGGAATCGACGACTCCTCGACCGTGTCGATCCACTACGACCCGATGCTGGCCAAGGTCATCTCGTACGCACCGACCCGGCGGCGTGCGGCACAGGTGCTCGCCGACGCGCTTGCCCGTACCCGCGTGCACGGCGTTCGCACCAATCGCGATCTGCTGGTCAACGTCCTTCGGCACCAGGCTTTCATCGACGGCGCCACCGACACCGCGTTCTTCGACACGCACGGGTTGACCGAACTTGCCCGCCCACTGGCCGACGCGGGCACCACCCGGCTGGCGGCAGTGGCCACCGCCCTGGCCGATGCCGCCAGCAACCGCGCCACCGCCACGGTGCTGGGCGACATCCCGAGCGGCTGGCGCAACGTGGTGTCCGGTAGTCAACACAAGACGTACCTGGATGCGGCCGAGCGGGAACACCGCGTCACCTATCGGTTCACCCGCGATGGCCTTGTGCTGCCGGACGACGATGGCGTGGCGCTGGTGTCGGCGCGGCCGGACCAGGTCGTGCTCGCCGACAGCAGCGGGGTGGCCACGGCATTCGAGGTAAGCCGTTACGGCACTGATGTTTTCATCGACTCCCCGCTGGGACCGGTGCAGCTGGTCGCCGCTCCGCAATTCCCGGAGCCGGGCTCGAACGTCGAGAAGGGGTCGCTGCTGGCACCGATGCCCGGCGCGGTGATCCGGCTCGGTGCGGCGCTGGGCGACACGGTCACGTTCGGCCAGCCACTGGTATGGCTGGAAGCGATGAAGATGGAACACACCATCACCGCGCCTGCCGATGGCGTGGTGACCCAACTCGACGTCCATGTCGGGCAGCAGGTCGACGTGGGGACAGTCCTTGCCCGGGTGGAGAACCCGGACGCAGGAGAAGGAGTGCAATGAGCGACACCGGCTTCATCGAGAACGCCGAACGGCAGGAGTTGCGTAAGGCGGTCGCGGCGCTGGCGTCGAGCTACGGCCAGGAGTACTACCTGGCGAAGGCGCGCGCCGGTGAGTACACCGACGAACTGTGGGCCGACGCAGGCAAACTCGGGTTCATCGGGGTCAATCTGCCCGAGGAATACGGTGGCGGCGGCGCCGGCATGTACGAGCTGTCGCTGGTCATGGACGAGATGGCTTCCAACGGTTGCTCCCTGCTGATGATGGTCGTTTCACCGGCCATCAACGGCACGATCATCAGCAAGTTCGGCACCGACGAGCAGAAGCAGCGCTGGCTGCCCGGAATCGCCGACGGCTCGATCACCATGGCGTTCGCCATCACCGAACCTGACGCGGGCTCGAACTCGCACCGCATCACCACCACCGCGCGACGCGACGGCAGCGACTGGATCCTCTCCGGGCAGAAGGTGTACATCTCCGGTGTCGACCAAGCCCAGGCGGTGCTCGTCGTCGGCCGGATGGAAGATGCCAAGACCGGCAACCTCAAGCCCGCGCTGTTCATCGTGCCCACCGACACCCCAGGTTTCACGTTCACCAAGATCGACATGGAAATCGTCAGCCCGGAGAACCAGTTCTCGCTGTTCATCGATGACGTCCGCCTGCCTGCCGACGCCCTGGTGGGCTCGGAGGACGCCGCGATCGCACAACTCTTTGCGGGGCTGAACCCGGAACGGATCATGGGCGCCGCCAACGCAATCGGAGTGGGCCGCTTCGCAGTCAGCAAGGCAACCGACTATGTCAAGACTCGCCAGGTGTGGAAGACGCCGATCGGCGCCCATCAGGGCATCGCTCATCCGTTGGCGCAGAACCACATCGAACTCGAACTGGCCAGATTGATGATGCAGAAGGCGGCCACGCTGTATGACCACGGCGACGATTTCGGGTGCGCCGAGGCGGCCAACATGGCCAAGTACGCCGCGGGTGAAGCGTCCACCCGCGCCGTCGACCAAGCTGTGCAATCCCTCGGCGGCAACGGGCTGACCAAAGAGTATGGCGTCGCCTCGATGCTGACCGCCTCGCGGCTGGCCCGTATCGCCCCGGTGAGCCGCGAGATGATTCTGAACTTCGTCGCCCAGACATCACTGGGCCTGCCGCGGTCGTACTGATGACCACACCCCTTGTCACCTACGCCGTCGAAGGTCACGTCGCCCGGCTGACGCTGGACTCACCGCACAACCGCAATGCGCTGTCCACGCGGCTGGTCGAGCAGCTGCACGCCGGGCTGCGGGACGCGGCCGCCGATGCCGCCGTGCGGACAGTGGTGCTCGGCCACACCGGCGGCACGTTCTGTGCCGGCGCCGATCTGAGCGAAACACCCGACGGGGATCCGTTGGAGACCACCGCGGTGCGGGCTCGCGAACTCACGACCGTGCTGCGCGCGATCGTCGAGTCGCCGGTGCCGGTGGTGGCAGCCATCGACGGCCACGTCCGGGCCGGCGGGCTGGGCCTGGTCGGGGCATGCGACATCGTGGTCGCCGGCCCGCGCAGTACGTTTGCACTCACCGAAGCGCGCATCGGTGTGGCGCCGGCGATCATCTCCTTGACACTGCTGCCCAAGATGTCGCCGCGCGCCGCCGCCCGCTACTACCTGACGGGTGAGACATTCACCGCGGCGACGGCCGCCGAGATCGGACTGATCACCATCGCGGCCGACGACCTCGAAGCCGCGCTAGCGGGAGTCGTGGTCGATCTGGGCCGCGGCTCACCCCAGGGGCTGGCGGCGTCGAAAGCCCTGACCACGGCCAATGTCCTAGCCGGATTCGACCGCGACGCCGAGCGGTTGGCGAAAGAATCGGCGCGACTGTTCGTCTCCGAGGAAGCCCGGGAAGGGATGCTGGCGTTTCTGGAGAAACGTCAGCCCCGCTGGCTGCGATGACACCACTGTGAGAGATCAGCGAACACTCTTGCGGTTGCCTTCCAGAGTCGTACGCTCGTAGGCGATGAGCAATTTGACACCACGGGACGCGACGACACGGGCCGCTGACACGGACCGCATCCAGGTTGCTCAGCTGCTCACCGAAGCCGCTGCCAAGGGACGTCTGCAGCTCGGCGAATATGAGCAGCGGCTGGCGAAGGCCTACGCCGCGCAGACCTATGAGGAGCTCGATCGGCTGACCGAGGACTTGCCGGAAGCAGACGCATCGCACCGGCGCGGCGCATCCAAACCGGCGCCGAAGACGCTGCTGCTGGCCATCTTGAGCGGCTTCGAACGTCGCGGCCGATGGAATGTGCCGGGCCGGATCACGACGTTCACCTTGTTCGGCGGCGGTGTCGTCGACCTGCGCTACGCCGACTTCACCTCGGCCACAGTGGAAATCCACGCGTACTCGATCATGGGCGGGCAGACCATCCTGCTTCCGCCGGAGGTCAACCTGGAAGTCCGCGGCATCGGCGTGATGGGCGGCTTCGACCACAACGTCGACGGCGTGGGTACGCCGGGTGCACCGAAGGTCACCATCCGCGGCTTCTCGTTGTGGGGCGGGGTGGGCGTCAAACGCAAGAATCGCAAGCCCGGCGGTTCCGAGGAACAACCTCGCTGAGCACCCTGAGCCCAAAAAACTTCGGCCCCTTCCATTCTGGAAGGGGCCGAAGTCTTGTTGATGGACTGTTACTTGGCGCTGCCGCCCGTGCTGGAGCCGCCCGAATCGCCCGAGCTGGACGAATCGCTCGAGGAGCTGGATTCCGACTTGGCCTTCTTGCCACCGCTGAGCGCGTCCGAGATCCGCTTGCCGAGTTTGGCGAGCGGGTTCTGCGGCTTCGCGGCCGGCTTGGTGGTCTTCGCCGCGGTGGCGGGCTTCGCCGACGATGCGACACCGGTAGACGAGCTGGTCCCGGTCGAGGAATCCTCGGTCGACGACGAGCCTTCGGTCGAGGAACCTTCGGTTGAGGACGTGCCCTCGGTCGACGAACCCCCGGTGGACGACGTGCCCTCGGTCGTGGTGGTGGTGTCGGTCGACTCGGTCTTGGCCTCAGCAGCCACCGTCTTGGCGCTCGTCTTCGCCGCCGCCGGCGTCGCGGCGCCCGGCGTCAACGCCTTGACCGCGCCCTCGACATCGTTGACGACCGTCTGGATGGCGGCCGCCGCCGCGCTGGCGGCACCGCTCAACGCCGCTGCCGAGGGCAGGCTGTCGGAGATCGAGGTCGAGATGTAGGCCAAAATTGCCGACAGACCGGGTTGATAATTGCCGTCTGCGTCGTAGAAGGCGAACGACCCGTCGGGCGTGTATCCGTAGTAGTAAAGACTCGTCAGCCGGCCGCCACCAACTGTGACCGGGCCGATATCGAAAGTCGGAACCAATTGTGACGCCGAGACAATGACAGAGTTGATGACGTTCGGGACGCCGTAGTAGAACACTGACTGCGCGGCCTGGAAGATCGGCGAGCTGGTGCCAAAGATCTCACCGGCGGCCACGTAAGGCAATGCGGGCGCGCCGATTTCGAAGTAGTAGTTATCAAGGTCGAATCCGGGGACGAACGACTCAAGAGCGTTGTCCAACAGGTAATACGCCACCCCTGAAGCCTGGTAGTTATACACACCGCCCTGGTTGTACCGATAGCCCAACAGGTCGCCGGTGTCGGGATCGTAGACCGCTTGCGCACCGTTGACGCCTGGGTAGTAGGGGTTAGAGACGTACGGGGGGTTACCTTCGGCGTCAGGCGGGTAGATGACGTCTGGGTCGAACGGGTCGCCGGCGGTGGTGCAGCAGGCACCGATATAGCCGCCCCAGCCGAACCAGTAGGCGTCGTTGATGCCCTGGATGGTGATGTCGGAGAGCGCAGTCAATTCATACTTGGCGTAGGAGATCTTGGCCGGGGTGGGAGTGGACGACGCAGCGAGGGCGACATCGTTGGTCGGAAGGATCGCCGGTGAGGCGGTGACGATCGCAACGGCGCTCGCAAGCGCCGCACCCGTCACGAGAAAAGGCCGAGTTCGTTTCGCCATTGCTAGTTCCCCTTGCTAGTGCTGGTCCGCCCAGGTCGTGACGAACTCGATGCTTTGCTGATGCGAATCTTAGAAGATCCTGATAGATACTAAGGGGCTGTTTGCCCTTCAGCAAGCGGAATGGGTGAACTTATGGACCAAAGTACTTCGCTTTTTTCACTCCACTCACGCATTGCCGAGAGGCGTCGAGTAGCTAATTGACGGACGGGAAACATCGGCGTTACCGATGTGTTGCACGTGTTCGCCGGGGCCTAGTGCCGGAAAACGTTGATGTCGATCATAAAGTCGTTTGCCATGCGCTTTGCTGCCCGTGCCGACCGACGCACGGCCACCGACGGGGCGTAAAGATTTGCTGAATACCTGAGAGATTCTGATCAGCGGCGGCGGCGACGTGACCCCAGGTAGTCGCCGACGACCGCCGCACCCAAGCCATCGAGGTCCGGAACCACTACCCGGCCCTCCACCCGTCGAGCAACCTGATCGATGAACTTGGCGAGGCCCGGATCGTTTCCGAGGCGGAAGATCGTCACCTGCGCTCCGAGCCGCGCGACCTCGTCAAACCCACGCACGGTGTGCGCGATGGTCCGCGGGTGCGGCGGATAGTCGAAAAATACCGACGAACCCTGGCCGTCGAAATCATCGAGGTGGGCGGTCGGCTCACCGTCGGTGACCACCAGCACCACCGGCTGGGCGTTGGGGTGACGACGCAGATGCCGCACCGCCAGTGCCAGCGCGTGGTGCAGGTTGGTGCCCTGCTCGTAGACGCCCTCGAGTCCGGTCAGCTCGGCCGCGGTCACCGTCCGGGCGTACCGGCCGAAGGCGATGATCTCGAGTGCATCGGACCGGAACCGCGTACTCACCAAGTGGTTGAGCGCCAGCGCGGTCTGCTTCATCGGCAGCCACCGGTTCTCCATGACCATCGAGAATGAGGTATCGACCAGTAGCGCCACCGCCGCCTGGGTGCGGGTCTCGGTCTCGGATACCTCGACGTCGTCGACGGTGATCCGCAGCGGCCCGTCCAACGTGTCCAGACCGGCTTGACGCAGAACCGCGTTGGTCAGAGTGCGGGTGACATTCCATGGCTCGGTATCGCCGAATGCCCATGGCCGGGTCGCGCCGGTCAACTCGCCGGCCGCGCCGGCACGGCGGGTGTCGCGCTCGCCGTGCCGTCCCGAAAGTTGTTGGGCGACATCGCGAAGAGCGGCTTGGCCGAGTTGGCGCATCGCCTTCGGCGACAACCGCCACTGCCCGTCGGAGCCACGATCCAGGAAGCCCTGATTCATCAGGGCTTTCTCCAGCTCGGCCAGGGTCCGCGCATCGATGGCAGCCTGATCGCCGAGCTGGCGGGCCAGCGCGTCGAGATCGACGTCTTCCATGGTGGCCCCGGCGTAGCTCTGCGACAGCTGGTCGGCGAGCTGCTCGAGCTCGGCGATATCGGCCAGCGCCTGCGCCCCCTCCCCCATGCCAAGGGGGTTGTCGCCGGAGAACTCCGACGAGCCGTTCCAATCCTCGCCTGGCCGAGCCGCCTGCAAATGGGAGTCCAGCCGGTTGAGCGCGTTCATCAGCGAGGGTGAACCGAATGCCTGCTGCGCCAAGGCATCCAGCTCGGCGCGCTGGTCGGGACTCAGGCTGTTACGGAACCGCTGGGCCGCCGCGGCCCGCTTGGCCAGCGAGTCCAGTAACTCCTCGACATTCTTCGGGTTCTCCGGGAAGTACTGGCCATGCTTGCGCATGAAGTCCTGAAAGTCTTGCGCGCCGTCCTCACCGCGAGAGTGCTTGTCCAGCAGGTCGTTGAGGTCGTCGAGCATCTCGTTGACGGCTTGTCGGTCCTCGTCGGTGGCGTTCTCCAGCGCCTGCTTCATTCCGGAGAATCGCTGATCGAGCATCTCACGGCCGAGCAGATCCTTGATCTGCTCGTACTTCTGGCGGGCCTCGGGGCTGCGCCAGTTGTAGTCGGACAACTCCTGGACGGCCTTGGCCGGCGACGGCGACAACGCCTCGATCTGCAGTTCGGCGAACCGGGCGTCGTCGTCGAGTGCACGCGCCAATTCTTTGCGCTCGGAGAGCACCGCCTCGTCGAGCAGCTGCTTGATCTCTTGCAGAGTGCCGTCAAGGTTGTTGCGGTTCAACAGCTCTCGACGGCGGCGGTTGACCTCGGCGGCGAGGCGGTCGGCGCCCTTGGTGTCCTTGGTGCCGCGGCGCAGCAGCTCGGACAGCGCCCGGCGCGGCGAGGTGCCCTCCATGACGTCCTGCCCGATCTGCTCGAGCGCGTCACGCAGATCCACCGGTGGGGCCAGCGGATCCGGCCCCCCGGTGTAGGCCGAATACCGGGAGTCGTGGCCGTGCGGGCGTTTAGCCATAAACGGTTTCGCCTTCTCCCGTCACCTTGTCGATGCGCTTGGCCAAATACAGTGCCTCCAGCGCCAATTCGAGCGCGGCGGCGCGTTCGCCCTCGGTCTCTGCCTCGAGCCGCTTGGCGATCTCCTCGATCACCGGCAGGTCGGGCAGCGCGGCCAGTACGTCCTTGGCCGACACCTGCTCGCCGGTCGTCACCGCCGAGCCGCCCTCGACCGCGGATACCAGCGGGCCGACATCGATGCCGCCGAGCACGCGCTGCGCGGTGTCGGCGGTGGCGCGGCGCAGCAGGTGCTCGAGCACCGCCTGCTCGCGGCCCTCCTCGCCGGACTCGAATTCCAGCTTGCCGCGCAGCACGTCGATCACGGTGCCCAGATCGACCACCCGGGCCACCGGTTCCTCCTCACCCAGCACCGCGCCGCGATGACGGGCTGAGGCCGCGACGGTCTCGGCGGCCGCGATCGCGAACCGCGCCGACACCCCCGAGCGCTGGTCGACGGAGCTGGACTCACGCAGGTAGCGCGCGAACCGGGCAATGATTTGCATCAGATAGGTCGGAACCTGCGCAGACAGGTGCGCTTCCTGGGTGATGACGCCAACCTCGGCGTCGAGTTCACGCGGGTAGTGCGTGCGGATTTCGGCGCCGAACCGGTCCTTCAGCGGGGTGATGATGCGTCCGCGGTTGGTGTAGTCCTCCGGGTTGGCGCTGGCGACCACGAGCACATCCAACGGCAGCCGCAGCGTGTAGCCACGCACCTGGATGTCGCGCTCCTCCATCACGTTGAGCATCGAGACCTGAATGCGCTCGGCCAGGTCCGGCAGCTCGTTGACCGCGACGATCCCGCGGTGCGCCCGCGGGATGAGGCCGTAGGCGATGGTTTCCGGATCACCGAGGGAACGCCCTTCGGCGACCTTGATGGGATCGATGTCACCGACCAGGTCCGCGACGCTGGTGTCCGGGGTAGCCAGCTTCTCGGTGTAGCGCGCACTGCGGTGCCGCCACTCGACCGGCAATGCGTCACCGGAGTCAGCGGCCCGGCGGATCGACTGCGGGGTGATCGGGGTGTAGGGGTGCTCACCGAGTTCCGATCCGGCGATCACCGGCGTCCACTCGTCGAGCAGGTTCTGCAGCGACCGCAAGAGCAGGGTCTTGCCCTGACCGCGCTCGCCCAGCAGGACGAAATCATGCCCGGCGATCAGGGCCCGCTCCAGCTGCGGCAACACGGTGTCCTCGAACCCGAAAATGCCTGGCCAGACGTCATCTCCCTCAGCCAGCGCGGTGAGGAGGTTCTCCCGGATCTCCTGCTTGACGCTGCGCTCCCGATGTCCGGAAGCGCGCAGTTCGCCAAGAGTGCGGGGGAGGTTGTCAGGTGAAGTCACCTCTCCACGCTACGACTGCTGCGTGCTCAGTGCGCGAAGTGTCTCGCTCCGGTGAGGTAGAGCGTGACACCGGCCTTCGCCGCAGCCTCGGTCACCAGGTCGTCGCGCACCGAACCACCGGGATGCACGACGGCCTTGACCCCGGCCGCCGTCAGCGTCTCCAACCCGTCCGGGAACGGGAAGAACGCATCGCTGGCCGCGACCGCACCACGAACCCGCTCGCCGCCGCGCTCCACCGCGAGCCGAGCCGCATCGACCCGGTTGACCTGGCCCATGCCCACCCCGACGGTCGCACCGTCGGCGGCCACCACGATCGCGTTGGACTTGACCGCTCGGCAGGTGCGCCAGGCGAACTGCAGGTCGGACAGCGTCGCCGCATCCGCCGGTGTTCCGGTGGCCAGCGTCCAGTTGGCCGGATCATCACCGGGCGCGTTGAGGGTGTCGCGCTCCTGGATCAGCAGACCACCGCTGATCTGGCGCAGCTCGGTTCCGTCGACCGGCGGCTCGGACGCGACCAACACCCGAATGTTCTTCTTACGGGCCAGGATTTCCACCGCACCGGGCTCATAGGCGGGCGCGATGATCACCTCGGTGAAGATCTCCGAAACGAACTCGGCCATCTCCACCGTGACCTCGGCGTTGGCGGCGATCACGCCACCGAAGGCGCTCAGCGGATCGCATTCGTGGGCCTTGCGGTGGGCGTCGGCCACCGACACCGACGAGATCGCGATGCCACATGGGTTGGCGTGCTTGATGATCGCCACGCAGGTCTGCTCGTGGTCGAACGCCGCCCGCCACGCCGCATCGGCATCGGTGAAGTTGTTGTAGGACATCTCTTTTCCGTGCAGCTGCTCGGCCTGCGCCAGACCCGGCCAGCCGGCGTCGTCGCTGTAGAGCGCGGCCTGCTGATGGGGGTTCTCGCCGTAGCGCAGCTGCGAGGTGCGCCGCCACGTGCGGCCGAACCACGGCGGCAGGAACTCCGGCGCCCCTCCCTCTTCGGGCGCCAGCACCGAGCCCATCCAGCCGGCCACCGCGACGTCGTACTCGGCGGTGTGCCGAAAAGCCAGCGCCGCCAACTTCTGTCGATCGGCGAGCGTGAAACCGCCGGCCCTGACCGCGGCCAGCACACCGTCGTAGCCGAGCGGATCGACCACCACGGCCACGCTGGCGTGGTTCTTGGCCGACGCGCGCACCATCGAGGGTCCGCCGATGTCGATCTGCTCGACGCACTCGTCGACTTCGGCGCCCGAGTCCACCGTCTCGGTGAACGGGTAGAGGTTGACCACAACGAGATCGAACGGCGCGATCTTGAGTTCCTCGAGCGCCCGGACATGTTCGGGGTTACGGGTGTCGGCGAGCAAGCCGGCGTGGATGTGCGGGTGCAGGGTCTTGACCCGGCCGTCGAGCACCTCAGGGAAGCCGGTGACGAACTCCACTGGAGTCACCGGAATACCTTTGTCGGCAATCGTTTTGGCGGTAGAACCGGTCGAGACGATGTCCACGCCCGCCTCGTGCAGACCTTGAGCGAGCGGAATCAGTCCGCTCTTGTCGTACACGCTGATCAGCGCGCGCCGAATCGGCCTCTTCCCGATCAATGTCCCCGCGGTCATCCTATGGTCGCCTTTCTGCCACTCCAGGTCACACCGCGCGTCGCAAGCGCGGCAAGTACGTCTACCAACAGCCGTCGTTCCACGACCTTGATGCGTTCGTGCAAGGTGTCTTCGTCGTCGCCGTCGAGAATCTCGACCGCCTGCTGCGCCACGATCGGTCCGGTGTCCACGCCGGCGTCCACGAGGTGCACGGTGCACCCGGTGACCCTGACCCCGTAGGCCAGCGCGTCGGGTACGGCGTGTGCGCCGGGAAAAGCCGGCAGCAGCGCGGGATGAGTGTTGACGACGCGGCCCAGGAAACGCGAAAGGAATTCCGGCCCAAGTATTTTCATGAAGCCCGCCGACACGATGAGGTCGGGGCTGTGTGCTTGCGTTGCCTCGGTGATCGCGGCATCCCAGGCGGTGCGATCGGGGTAATCCTTCAGCCGCACGCAGAAGGTGGGGATCGACGCGGCCCGCGCGATGTCCACGGCCGGGCAGTCCCGGTCCACCCCGACGGCGACAACGCGCGCCGGGTAGTCGCCGACGGCGGCTGCCAGCAGTGACCGCAACAAGGACCCGGTCCCCGACGCCAGGACGACGAGCCGTGCCGGCGCGCTCGGGGGGACGTGGATGGGCTGCTGCACGGCGATGAGCCTAGCGGGAAGAGGATCCGCGGCGCCTCAAAGGCGGCTCAACGCTCGGGCGGCCCGGTCTCGATATCGTCGTCGACGATCATCAAATCCTCGACATCCTCGAGATTGGGCGCGGGCCGAACCGGCGGTGGCGGTGCCGACGGCACCGGCTCGGGTTCGGGTTCGGGCTCGACTTCGGGCTCGCGGCCCAGCTCTGGCTCTGGCTCGTCGGTCAGCTCGGCCTCGTTGTCCAGGTCGGGAAGGGGCGTGGTCAGCGCTTCGTCGTTGTCCGCGAAGTCCACTTCTTCGACGAGCACCGGCTCGGGCGGCTTCACCCGCTTCGGGCGACGCCGCACGCCGCCGGACATCACGACCGTGACGGTCCCGATGACGAAGAACCAGAAGAACACCCCTGGCCCGAATGTGCTCTGGTCAACCCCGATCTCGCCGAAGTTGCCCAGCCGTCCGCCGCCGGCGTAACCGAGCACGACCATCGTGACGGCCGCCAGCAGCGATGCCACGGCGAGCTTGGCCATCGCGGCCGGCCAGGGCAACGGCCGGCTGGCGCACTGCTGACCCAGCGCGACCCCGGAGGCGGCGCCGACGATCAGCAACGCCACCCACACCGGGCCCAGCGGTGGCGTCGGCACCGCTGCCAGGATCGGCAGCGCGGGGATGTCCCCGCCGAAGACGGTGAAAGAACTGAAGGTCGCAAAGCCGATGTGGGCGCTGGAGCCGACCGCCACCGCGGAGGTCCCGATGATCACGTTGGGCACATACAGCGCCGACAACAACGTGAGGCTGAGCTGACCGAACAGCGAGTCCGTCACCGCATACAGCTCGTGCATGGTGCCCCAGTGCACGACCAGCGACACGGCGGTGACCGCGCCGGACAGCCCCAGCAGTGCCAGCAGGCCCGCCGTCGCCGCGCGAACGGTGTCGCCGAGCCAGAGGGGCAGGCGCAGGGCGTGCAGCGCCCGCCACCCGACCTGTGACCCCACCCCGAGCACCGCGCCGATGCCGTGCACGGCCAGCACACCGGTGAACGCGCGCAGCGCGCTGGGCGTCTGCAATTCGGTGATCACCGACGAGGCGTCGTGGATGACGGCCAGTGCGATCGCGGCGAACAGCATCGGACCGCCCAGCGCCGAGGCGACGATCCAGCGGGTCACGAACCAGGAAGCTCGCGGGGAGGTCGCGCGCGCCGTGGTGCGCGCCGTACCCCAGGCCATCAGCAACACCGGCAGCAGCGGCAGAACCGCCAGCTGGTGCCCGGCGATCGAGATGGGCACCTGGTGCACGGCCAGCCACATGCTGGCAATGGCACCCAGGGTGCCGGTCATATCGCTGTTGGCGATGACGAGCTGCAGCAGCGTCACCGCGGCGATGACGACCAGCGCCACCAGCGATGGGCCGAACGCGACCCGAACCAGGTCACGTGCCTGGCGCGCCCCGACTGGTCGCTTGTCCTCCATCCGTGTCACTCGCCGCGCCAGTCAGACATGCAGCGCGACGAGCGCCCGGTTACGACGGGGTGGGGCCCGATGACGGCGACGATGACGGCGCCTGAGACTGGTCCGGCTGAGCGGGGGGCTGCTGGCCGGGGGGCGGCGGCGGGCTGAAGCTCGGGAAACCGGTCGGCGGGGTGGGCGGGCCGCTCTGCGCACCGAGCCCACCGAAACCGCCGGTCGACGGACCCGAGGCGTAGCCGCCGCCGTACTGGGCCGGGTAACCCGGCCGGGGCGGGATTCCCGGCGGGGGGCCTTGGGGTCCGGGCTGGCCGTAGTAGCCACCGGGCGGCGGGCCGTACTGACCGAACTGCTCGTAGCGGGGCCGAGGCGCCGGAGCGGTGATGACTCCGGCCTCCAGCAGCAGCGCCGCCACCGCAACGAACGTCTGCAGCAGGGTGAAGGCGATCATCACCCACAGTCCCCAACCGACGCCGAAGCCGGTCGGCTTGCCGACCACCTGAGCGATCGACGTCAGCAGCGCGATAGCCGATGCCGTCGCGATGACACCGCCGTAGTCCCTGGCCTTGGGCAGCAGGCTTGCGGCCGCCAACAGTGCGGCGACGAGCGTCGCCAGGACCGGGTAGCCGCCACCACCGCCGGACAGTTCGGCACCGCCGAAGGGGCCGAGCTCGGCCTTGATCGTAAGAATGGGCCCGAAGCTGGCGAGGTACGCGGCCAGGCCCAGTACGACGACGGCGACGTTCAGGTACAGCGGCAGCTTGCTCGGTCCGGCCTCCGCGGGCGCGAACGACGGCGCCGGAGGGCCGTAAGGACCTGGTGGCTGTTGCGGTGGATAGCCCGGGTTCGTGGGCGGGTAAGTCATGGCCTCTCCTTCAGCCTTGTCACGCCGGCGCGTCCCCCGCGGCGCTGCGTCGGTTGTGGCTCGCGAACGGACCCGCAGGTCCGGTTCGCCCACCACGCTAGCGCACGCCGCCGTGGCGACCGCGACCATCGGCGTGTCACACAGGCAGTTGGCAAACGGCCGTCACGAGTCAGGCAGATACCTGAAGCGGCGCCCCGATCGAATCGCTTTCGGCGGCTTCGATTTCGCGCACCAGCGGCAGCACGCGGGCACCGAAGTACTCGATCTCCTCCTGGAAGTGCAGGAAGCCACCGAGGATCAGGTCCACGCCGCGTTTGCGGTATGCCGAGATGCGTTCGGCGATCTGCTCGGGCGTTCCGATCAGCTGAGTGCGGAATCCGTCGTTGTACTGAACGAGATCCTCGAACGTCGAGTCGGCCCACATGCCGCGCTTGTCGGAGGTGGAACTGCCGGCCTGCTGCACCGCGGCGTGGAACCCCGCGACCGCGGGCCGGTTGGCCTTGGCGATGATCTCTTTTAGGGTTTCCCGCGCTTCTCTTTCTGTGTCCCTGGCGATGATGAACCCGTTGAGCCCGAAGTTGACTTCCCGGCGCGCATCTCGGGCGTGGTCGCGAACCTCGACGAGCTGCTCGGTGACACCATCGAAATCCTTGCCGTTGGAGAAGTACCAGTCGGCGTAGTAACCGCCGTTGCGGCGCGCGGCGGTTGAGTTACCGCCCTGGAAGATCTCGGGATTCGGGCGCTCGGGCGTGTTCAGCGGCTTGGGCTTGAGGGTGAAGTCGTGAATGCGGTAGAAGTCGCCGCGGAAGTCAACGTTGTCCTCGGTCCAGATCTTGCGCAGCACCTGCAGGAATTCGGCGGTGCGCCGGTAGCGTTCGTCGTGCTCCAGCCACGGCTCGCCCAGGTGGGTGAACTCGTCCTTGAACCAGCCCGAGACGACGTTGACGGCGAAGCGGCCACCGGACAGATGGTCGGCGGTCGCGCCGAGCTTGGCCAGAACCCCCGGCTGCCACAGGCCGGGGTGGACCGCGGCGATGAGCTTGAGACGCTGGGTGGCCAGCAGCAGTGCAAGCGAGAAGCTGGTGGACTCGTGCTGGAATTCGGCACCGTAGCTGGCCTCGTAGCGGACCTGGGACAGCGCGTACTCGAAGCCGTTGTTCTCGGCTGTCTGCGCAAGCTTGACGTTGTAGTCGTAATTCCAGTCGGTGCGCTGCTCGATGGTGCTGGTCACCAGACCGCCACTGACGTTGGGAACCCAGTAGGCAAATTTCACTTGGTCGGCGATGCGTTCGGTCGTCATGGTTCTGCATGGTTGCCAGGGTCATCGCTGGGGTCACCCTTTTAACTCGCCGAGAGTAGAGAGGTAACTCGCCGAGAGTGCAGGTGTCGACCACCGGGACCGCGCCTTGCCCGGGGGTAGGCAACCCGTTCTAATTCAGCCCATGGATTACGGGCTCGTTCTGTTCACCAGTGACCGCGGCATCACCCCGGCGGCGGCGGCCAAACTCGCCGACGACCACGGGTTCACGACCTTCTATGTGCCCGAGCACACGCACATCCCGGTCAAGCGCGAAGCCGCCCACCCCACCACCGGCGACGAGTCACTGCCCGACGACCGCTACATGCGCACCCTGGATCCGTGGGTCAGCCTGGGCACCGCGGCCGCGGTGACCTCCACGGTGCGACTGTCCACCGCCGTCGCACTGCCGGTCGAGCATGACCCGATCACGCTCGCGAAATCGATTGCGACCCTTGATCATCTGTCCGGCGGCCGGGTCAGTCTCGGTGTCGGCTTCGGCTGGAACACCGATGAACTGGCCGACCACGGTGTGCCGGCCGGGCGGCGCCGCACCTGCCTGCGCGAGTACCTGGAAGCGATGCGGGCGCTGTGGACCCAGGAAGAAGCCGAATACGCAGGCGAATTCGTCAACTTCGGTCCGAGCTGGGCCTGGCCCAAGCCGGTCCAGTCACACATCCCGGTGCTTGTCGGCGCAGCCGGCACCGAGAAGAACTTCAAGTGGATCGCCCGCAGCGCGGACGGCTGGATCACCACCCCGCGCGACTTCGACATCGACGCGCCGGTGAAGCTGCTGCAGGACACCTGGGCGGCCGCCGGTCGCGACGGCGCCCCGCAGATCGTGGCGCTCGACTTCAAGCCGGTGCCGGAGAAATTGGCGCACTGGCGCGATATCGGGGTCACCGAAACGCTATTCGGGTTGCCGGACAAGCCTGCCGACGAGGTTGCCGCCTACGTGGAGCGGTTGGCGGGCAAACTCAGCGCTCTCGCTTAGGTATACCGCTGCGGCGATTCGAGTGGTTCGTCACTCGTGGTGCCGCGCATTCCTCCGCTGATAGTTGTGCACGACTCAAGGAGGAGCCATGCCATCTATCAGCCCACTCATCATCCACGCGATCGACGGGATCGAGTCGACGCCCCGGCGGACCCGTGTTCGTAAGCCCGCCCGAACGCGATTCGGCACCCGCACCCGTCGCAGCTAGGCCAGAACCGTCCGGTTGATCCCGTCCTCGCCGGCGGTCACGGCGATCGCGGCACCCAGCGGGTCGCCGTCGGTCATCAACGCAACGAGGTCGGCATCGGTGGTCAGCGCCATGAAGCGGCTGTTGTCGGCGTCGAGACGGCCGATGATGACACCGGTGCGCTCCGGCCAGTCGTAGCGCACCGAGTAGGTCTCGATTACGCCCGCGCCGTTGGCATTACGGGTGACTGCAACCTTGGGCAGCGCGGCGATGTCGGCCTGCAGTTCCGGACTGCGGTCAGGTACCCACTCGGTCGGGGTCGTCGAGTACACGCCAACCGAATACTTGCTCATGATCCCGCCATTGGCACCGACGAGGCCGAATGCGCCTGGCTTATCACGCATCGCGGCGACGGTCTCGGCGATACCGTGCAACGAATAGCTGTTGCCCGGTCCACCGAAATACGGCAGCCCACCGGTGAGGGTGAGTCCGCGAGGGTCGTCGGCGGTCAGCCCGAAGTCGTCACACACCGCAAAGACCGGGAACGGGAAGCAGCTGTAGAGATCGAAGGTGGCAACGTCGTCGATGCCGATCCCGGTGCCCCGAAGAGCCTCTGTTACAGCCTGTTTCGACGAGTAGCTGATGCTGACGTCTTCACGGTCCAGCAGGTCCTGCTCCCGCTGATCCGCATGTCCGTGCAGGTACACCCATTTCTCTTCGGGCACACCGAGTTTGCGCGCGGCATCGACCGACATGATCAGAGCGGCCGCGCCTTGGTTGACGGTGTCGCGAGCCACCATCAGCCGGGGGTAGGGGTCGCAGATCATCCGGTTCTCGGCGGTGACCGTCGCCAATTCCTCGACCGAACGCTCCGTCGGCGATGACGAAAATGGGTTCTTGGCAGCCACTTTCGAGAACGGCGCGAACAGTTCGGCCATCTGGATCCGGTAGTCGTCGACACTCAGACCCAGCCGCCCGCGGCGGGCGTTGTCCAGCAGCCCGTACTGCACGGGCGCACCGGTCAGGCCGTGCTTGGCGGTGTACTCGTTCATGTACTGCTCGAAGCCATAGCCACGGTCGTCGAGCTGACCGCCGACGGTCTCGCTGTGGTCGGGTCCATCGAGTTTTCCTCCCGTCGCTTCGCTCACCCTGGCCCGGCCCGCGAACGTCTTCAGCGTCGAGCCGTTCTCCGAGCCGAGGATCAACGCCACCTCGATCTCGCCTGCCGCGATCGCGCCGCCGAACTCCGAGACCAACTTCTGCGGACCGTTGCCACCGATCGGCTCGAGGACCGCGCGCTCAGGATCGGCGCCGACGCGCTGCGCGACCGAGCGGATGTAGTTGTCGGAGGCGCCCAGCGGCGCGCTGGCGAAGGGTGTGCAGATCTCGAACTGCCGCAGGCCGGCGAACACCTGAATGGCCTTGGCGACGGCGGCGACGTCCGCTCCGGTATCGGCCAACGCGGTCCGGACCGCCTCGGTGGCCAACTCGACGGCCGACATGCCGCGGTAGTCCGGATCGTCGATGCGCTCGGTGAACTGCCCGACGCCGACGATGACAGGGGTACGCGGATCGACCATAGTTCGACAGGCTAATAGAACACGTTACTGTTTTGCCAACCGGGGATCCCGCCGCCAGGCCGAGATAGCCTCCCACGCTGTGATCCCGGAGGAATCACAGCGTGGGAGTCGAACTCGTTGACGAACTACAGCCCCGCCAGGATCTCCCTGGCCAGGGTGGCGGTCTCCGACGGCGTCTTGCCGACCTTGACCCCGGCGGCCTCGAGGGCCTCCTTCTTGCCCTGCGCGGTGCCTGCACCATCGGACACGATGGCGCCGGCGTGGCCCATGGTCTTGCCTTCGGGCGCGGTGAAGCCCGCGACATACCCGACGACCGGCTTGGAGACGTTGGCCTTGATGTAGGCGCCGGCCTTCTCCTCGGCGTCGCCGCCGATCTCGCCGATCATCACGATGATCTTGGTCTCGGGATCCTTCTCGAACGCCTCGATGGCGTCGATGTGGGTGGTGCCGATGACCGGGTCGCCGCCGATACCGATGGCGGTCGAGAAGCCGAGATCGCGCAGTTCGTACATCATCTGGTAGGTCAGCGTGCCGGACTTCGACACCAGGCCGATCGGGCCCTTGCCGGTGATGTTGTTCGGCGTGATGCCGACCAGCGACTCACCGGGGGTGATGATGCCGGGGCAGTTCGGCCCGATGATGCGGGTCTTCTGTCCCTTCTCGACGTTGTAGGCCCACGCATAAGCGCTGTCCTGCACCGGGATTCCCTCGGTGATTACAACCAGCAGCGGGATCTCGGCGTCGATGGCCTCGATGATGGCGTCCTTCGAGAACGCCGGCGGCACGAAAGCGATCGACACGTCAGCGCCGGTGGCCTTGATGGCCTCGGCCACCGAGCCGAACACCGGCAGCTCGACGTCGTTGCCGTCTTTATCCTTGTGCGACACGGTGGTTCCGGCCTTGCGCGCGTTGACGCCACCGACCACCTGCGTGCCTGCCTTCAGCATCAGCGCGGTGTGCTTGGTGCCCTCGCCGCCGGTGATGCCCTGGACGATGACCTTGCTGTCCTTGTTCAGGAAGATCGACATATCAAGTGTCCCTTACTTGTTGGCCAGCTCGGCGGCCTTGTCGGCCCCGGAGTCCATGGTGTCGGCCTGGATCACCAGGGGGTGGTTGGCTTCGTTGAGGATGCGGCGGCCCTCTTCGACGTTGTTGCCGTCGAGGCGCACGACTAGCGGCTTGTTGGCGCTCTCACCCAGCTTCTTCAACGCGCCGACGATGCCGTTGGCGACCGCGTCGCATGCGGTGATGCCGCCGAACACGTTGACGAAGACGCTCTTGACCTGGCTGTCGCCCAGGATGACGTCGAGGCCGTTGGCCATCACCTCGGCCGACGCACCGCCGCCGATATCGAGGAAGTTGGCGGGCTTCACGCCGCCGTGCTTCTCACCGGCGTAGGCGACGACGTCCAGGGTCGACATGACCAGACCCGCGCCGTTGCCGATGATGCCGACCTCACCGTCGAGCTTGACGTAGTTGAGGTCGTTCTCCTTGGCCTTGAGCTCGAGGGGATCGGTGGCGTCCTTGTCTTCGAACTCAGCGTGGCCGGGCTGCCGGAAGTCGGCGTTCGCGTCCAGGGTGACCTTGCCGTCCAGCGCCAGGATCTGATCGTCCGGCGTGCGCACCAGCGGGTTGACCTCGACCAGGGTGGCGTCCTCGCCGACGAAGACCTCCCACAGCTTCTGGATGGTCACCGCGGCGGCGTCGAGCACCTCGGCGGGCAGGTGGCCCTGCTCGGCGATCGACCGGGCGAAGGCGAGGTCGACACCAGTCACGGCGTCGACGGGCACCTTGGCCAGCCGCTCGGGCTTGGTGGCGGCGACCTCTTCGATCTCCATGCCGCCCTCGACCGAGCACATGGCCAGGTAGGTCCGGTTGGAGCGGTCGAGCAGGAAGGAGATGTAGTACTCCTCGGCGATGTCACTGGCCTCGGCGACCAGCAACTTCTTCACGATGTGGCCCTTGATGTCCAGGCCGAGGATGTTCTTGGCGTGGGTGTAGGCGTCCTCGGGGGTGGCGGCGTACTTGACGCCACCGGCCTTACCACGGCCACCCACCTTGACCTGTGCCTTGACCATCACTGGCTTGCCGATTTCCTCGGCGATGGCTTTGGCGTCCTCCGGGGAGTCGGTGACCCGGCCCGGGGTGGTGGGAACGTTGTGCTTGGCGAACAGTTCCTTCGCCTGATACTCGAAAAGATCCATTGGCTCACTGTCTGGTCGGCGCTGACTGCATTTTTTGATGACGTTCGTATTGAGGAAGTCGCTCCGGGGGGAACTGTATCCAGACGCCCACAGGACGCCGTCCTCGCCTACCACTCATGTGGTCCATCTCACCGCGAGGGCCAAGTGATTCAACTCACAATCTCCTGCGGAATAACCGCATGGGTTGCCACCCTCGTTGAATCTTCGTTAACGTCGTCGGCGTCCAGATAACGCTTTGGTCACGACTAAAGGGACTTTGAGTTTTGACGCAGCATCGGCCGGCCCCGACTTCCGTCGGTGATTCTTCGGCCTCGCACGCAAAGACCAGCACGTTTGATCGGCCAGCACCATCGAGTCGAGCCTTGGATCCGCAGCGTCTGGACGTCACGGACATCATCCCGTTCAACGAGTTCGGCGATCTCTGCGATATCGACTTCCGCGAGAACGCCGCCTTCGACAGTCTCCAGGTAGCTCGTTGCCCCGAGCTCGACGACCTGCACGACGCGGACGACCCGCAGCCGCTCCGGCTGGCCGTGCCCGCCGAGTTCGCTTCCCGCGACGATCACCGTGCCGAAGTCCCGCGCTTCAGCAATAGCGAGAACACCGACGTGCTGCCGCGCACGCCGCAGCACCGCAGGCAGCCCACCGGGGCCGTCAAGGGCCGCGTGATGATCGCGGCCATGGCCGCCGGCGCCGCAGCGGCCGCCGCCTACACCGCGGTCAAACCGGCTACCGAAACCACCACACAGACCGTGCTGGCCGCCGACAAGACGCCGATGGACGGCAGTGTGACCACGCCCCGCGGCATGCAGCTGATCGCCGTGAAGCCGATCGCCGACGCCTCGGTGCACGGCGAGGAACTGGCCAACGGTCAGGCCTTCGCCCAGGAGCGTGCCGAGCGTGAGGCGCGGCTGCAGCGGCCGTTGTTCGTCATGCCCACCAAGGGCGTCTACACCTCGGGCTTCGGCTATCGCTGGGGCGCGCTGCACGGCGGCATCGATCTGGCCGGCCCCATCGGTACCCCCATCGTCGCCGCGTCGGACGGTGTCGTCGTCGACGCCGGACCGACGGCCGGCTACGGCGCCTGGGTCAAGCTTCGGCATTCCGACGGCACGGTGACCCTCTACGGCCACGTCAACACCTGGACGGTCCAGATCGGCCAGCGGGTCTTCGCCGGCGACCAGATCGCAACCATCGGCAACCGGGGGAACTCGACCGGCCCGCATCTGCACTTCGAAGTTCTGCTCAACGGCACCAACCGGATCGATCCGGCGCCGTGGCTGGCGCAGCGTGGGCTGTCCGTCGGCCCCTACGTCGGCTGACGCGGTGTCTGAGCCGGACGAACCGCACACCCGGATCATCCGGCGCCAGCCGTCCGGACCGATCCCCCAACCCGAAGAGCCCCGCACCAGCATCATCCGCCGGGCACCCACCGGGCCCATTCCGGCGGCGCCCATTCCTGCTGGTCCCCAACCTGATTCACCCACCACGAACATTCCGCGGCCCCCGGTCGAGGATGCGCCGACCGGGATGATCCGCCGTGCCACCCCGGTCGTGGTACCGGCCCGGCCCGGTGTGGTGGATGTCTCGACCGGACGAACCGCGATCGCGGCCAGCGCTGTCAGCATCGTGAGCGGGTGGGCGACGGCTGTGGTGGCCACCGACCTGATCACCGGCTGGTGGCACACCGACCGGCTGTTCTGCCTGGCGGTCGGATTCCTGACCCTGCTGTTCGCCCTCAGCACGATCGCCGGGGTGATCACCCTGCTGCTGCGCCGCTCGGCGGGGCGCTACCTGATCGCCTTCGGTTCGGTCATCGCGCTGCTGACGTTCGGCAGTGTGTTCGTGGCCGGAGCGCGAATCCCGTTGCTGGTCTACCTGATTCCGGTGCTGCCGGTGGCAAGCCTGATCCTGGCGCTGCACCCGTCAACCCGGCGATGGTGCCGCGTGCGCTGAGCGCCTGCGGCTCTGCCACCACTCCCCGACCACGATGACGGCGACCGCCCACGCCGCACCGAGGAACGCCCCCGCGACGACATCGCTGACGTAGTGCACACCGAGGTAGATCCGGGAGAAAGCGACAAGGCTGGCCACCGCCAGCGCGATCGCCCACAGCGCGACCCGAGCCGCCCAGGCGCGGAGCACCCAGCGGCCGATCATCCAGGAGACGAGGACAGCGACGCTGAAGGCACCGGTCGCGTGGCCGGACGGGAACGAGAAGCCGTCTTCGACGATCACCGCGATCCATGACGGCGGACGGGTACGGCCGACCACGTATTTGGCGACCACCAGCACGACCCCGACACCTACCAACCCGGACACCCCGAGCACCGCGGGCAGCCAGGACCGGATCCGCCAGCCCACCCACGCGCTGACGACCGCCACGATCACCGCCAGTGTGGCCGCATCACCAAGGTGGGTAAGCACTTTCAGAGTCTCGGTCAGCCACAGGTCACGATGCGCGGCGAGCCGCTGGCTGACGGGCTGATCGACATAGGTGATCAGCTCGCCTTCCAGGACGTCGTCGAGCAGTTCGGTGAAACCGGCCGCCAGCAGCGCGACAAGCACCATCCCCGACAGCAGCCCCACCGCGGCGGCGACGTCCACCGACAACCACCGGGCCAGTGGTGTGACAGCGCTGTCGAGGCGTTCGGTTGTCCACGAACGTATTCGGCCGACCGCATCGAGCACGGCGCGATGACGCGCCACCCAGACCGCGAGCCCCCACCAGAGCACCAGGGCCACCAGCACGATCGCGCTGAGAATCCCGAATCCGGGCAAGCCCGGTCCGTACGCCTGCCCCATGGCTGCGGACTAGAGCTTCTGCAGCGGTGCGTGGTTGTGCATCAGCTTGACCCGTCCGGCGCTGCCGAAGTCGATCAGTGACATCGCCGACTCCCCCATCCCGGACACCTCCTCGACGCGGCCGAGACCGTACTTGTCGTGGTTGACCCGGTCGCCGGGCTCGAGGACCAGCATCGGACGCTTGCTGCCGCCCGCCGGCCGCATCGGAGACGGCCGCTGGGTGCCGAACCGGCCCGCCCCACTCACCGGCGCACTCAACGACGGCGCGGTATCGGTACGGCGCCAGTCGAGAAGATGTTCCGGGATCTCGCGCAGGAAGCGGGATTCCGGATTCAGCATCGGCTGCCCCCACGACGAGCGGATCTTCGCGCGGGTGAGGTAAAGCCGTTGGCGCGCACGGGTTATGCCGACATAGGCCAGCCGGCGCTCCTCGGACAACTCGGTGGGGTCACCGAGGGCGCGCATGTGCGGGAACATGCCGTCCTCCCACCCGGTGACGAAGACCACCGGGAATTCCAGCCCCTTGGCGGTGTGCAGCGTCATCAATGTGACCACGCCTGCGCCGTGCTCGGGCAGTTCGTCGGAGTCGGCCACCAGCGACACCCGCTCCAGGAACTCGGCGAGAATGCCGGTCTGTGGAACGTCGTCGTCGTCCGCGCCGTCGTCGAGCGCGGCCGCATTGGCCCGGTCGATGCTGAATTCGTGTGCGACACTGACCAATTCGTTCAAGTTGTCCAGCCGGGCCAGGTCCTGCGGATCGCTGGACGACTCCAGCTCGTTGCGATAGCCGGTGCGGTCCAGCACCGCCTCGACCAGGTCGCCGAGCTCGTCGTCGAGCTTGCCGCGCAAGTCGTCGAGCAGCTTGACGAAACTTGCGATCGCCTTCTCCGAGCGGGTGTTCAGCATCGCCACCCTGCCCTCGGCGGCGGCGACCAGCGCGTCGGCGAAAGTGGCACCGGTGTTTTCGGCATACACCGCCACGCACGCCTCGGCCCTGTCCCCGATGCCCCGGCGCGGGGTGTTGAGGATGCGACGCAGGCTGACGGCGTCCCCGGGGTTGTCCAGCACCCGCAGATAGGCGACGATGTCGCGAATCTCCTTGCGCTCGTAGAACCGAACGCCACCGACCACCTTGTACGGGATACCGGCGCGGATGAACACCTCTTCCACCGCACGTGACGAGTTGTTGGTGCGGTAGAACACCGCGACGTCGTTGTACGTGATGTCGCCGCGGTCGGCGAGCGCGTCGATCTCCCCCGCGACGAATCTGGCCTCGTCGTGCTCGTTGTCGGCGACGTAACCGACGATCAGCTCGCCGTCACCCTCGTCGGTCCACAGCCGCTTCTCGCGCCGGTTGGCGTTGCGGGAGATGACGGCGTTGGCCGCGTTCAGGATGTTCTGGGTGGACCGGTAGTTCTGCTCGAGCAGGATCGTGGTGGCGTTGGGGAAGTCTCGTTCGAAATCCTCGATGTTGCGGATCGTCGCGCCGCGGAACGCATAGATCGACTGGTCGGCGTCACCGACGACGCACAGCTCACTGGGCGCCACTTCATCGGACGCCACCTCCCCATGTCCAACAAGTTCGCGCACCAGGACGTATTGGGCGTGGTTGGTGTCCTGGTATTCGTCGACCAGGATGTGCCGGAACCGCCTGCGGTAGTACTGGGCGATCTGCGGGAAGTTCTGCAACACCGCCACGGTCTCGCCGATGAGATCGTCGAAGTCCAGTGCGTTGGCGGCACGCAGCCGCCGCTGGTATTCGCCGTAGACGCTGGCGACCGTGCGGGCCAGATCGTCGGATCCCGGTTCCCCTCCGGGAGTCGAATCGCACAGTGCGGCCACCGCATCCTCGGGCACGATGAGCTCGTTCTTGAGGTTGGAGATGGAGTTGGCCAGCAGGCGCGGCGTGTACCGCTTGGTGTCCAGCCCCATGTCCTTGCCGATCATCAGCAACAGCCGGCGCGAGTCGTCGGCGTCGTAGATCGAGAAGTTCGAGTTCAGCCCCGGCAGCAGCGAGGCTTGATTGCGCAGGATCCGCACGCAGGTCGAGTGGAATGTCGACACCCACATGTTGCGGGCCCGCGGGCCCACCAGGGCGACCACCCGCTCGCGCATCTCCGCGGCGGCCTTGTTGGTGAACGTGATGGCCAGCACCTGGCCCGGCCCCACGTCACGCGCCGCCAACAGGTAGGCGATCCGCCGGGTCAGCACCGCCGTCTTGCCCGACCCTGCGCCGGCCACGATCAACAGCGGAGGGCCTTCGTGCAGCACCGCCTGGCGCTGCTGGGGGTTGAGACCCTCGAGGAGTTCGGCCGCGTCGGCCGGAGGCTTGTAATCAGTCACGTGCACACTCATGTCTGACCCAACTTACCGCTGTATGGCGACAGTTTTTTTGCGAAGCCGCCCTTCTCAGTGGCACACTTGCGAACGTGCTTTCCTGGCGGCGTCGATTTTTCTACGGGTACCGGTCCGCGGTGCCCGTGGGTATCTAGCTGCTCAACCCGAGAGCCCCGCGGTCCGCAACCGGATCCGGGGCTCGTCTCTTGTGTGAGGCCCGGGACCGGTTGAGACCAGACCCACACATGAGGAGAACGAAGCGATGACTCTGGAAATGGTTCCTGAAGCCGAACACGACATCGACAGCCTGCGCGGCGAGATCGACCAGCTCGATGCCGCGATCCTGGCTGCGGTCAAACGCCGCACCGAGGTGTCCCAGGCGATCGGCAAGGCCCGGATGGCCTCTGGCGGTACCCGGCTGGTGCACAGCCGCGAGATGAAGGTGATCGAGCGCTACAGCGAGCTCGGCCAGGACGGCAAGGATCTGGCGATGCTGCTACTGCGCATGGGCCGCGGGCGGCTCGGGCACTCCTAACGGACCGCGTCCAGCAGCCACGGGGTCATCCACTTCACCGCGTTCGGTGTGGGGTGCACCCCGTCGATGCGGACCTGCACGCCGTTGATCTTGTTGGTGTAGTTGCCGTTGGGCGCGAGCTTCTTGTTCAGGTCGAGCACGGTGACGTTCTTGCGATCGCTGACGACCTTGCGCAGCAACGCATTCCACTGGTCGACGCGGCTGGGCTGATCCTCGGGGAAGAGGTTTCCGTTGGCCTGCTCGCCGTGCCGGCTGTACGGTTCAGTCGCCACGACCACCAGCGCCCCGGTTGAGCTCAGGATGTCCAGCGCGTGGTGTAGCTCGCTCTCGAGGTACTTGTCGAAATCGGGCTGGCCGATGTGGGCCCAGTTGCCATTCCATTTGCGGTCCACCACCTCCCAGCGCCCGATCATCATCAGCACCACATCGGGCTTGTCGTAGGCGATCCGCTGCGCCCATCGCTCCGGCCAGGCGTCGCACTCGGGTTTCTGCTCCAGGCTCTGCCCGGAGTAGCGGTACGGCCCACCACGCACCAGGCCGCACCCGATCGTGGTGCGGTCCAGGAAGCTGATCCCCGGAGTCGGCGGCAGATACCGCATCATCGTCCAACCGATCGAGTCACCGAACACCGAGACGGTGTGCTCGCGCGGGCCCGCGTGCGACGGCGCGGCGACCCGCACCGTTTCGACGGGTGCAACCAGCGCGGCCTGGGTGATATCGGGGCTCGACGGATCGATGCGGGTTCCCACCGGTACGACGACGATCGCGACGGCGACGGCCGTGGCCATCGTGGCGGCGGCCAGCCGCAGCTGCGGGACGTGCACGGGCCGCCAGCGCCGCACCGGCCGCTCGATCAGCCACCACGACCCCACCGCCAAGACAAGCGTCACCGCGCAGCGCGCGGCGAACAGCGCGTAGCCCGACCAGTCGGTGCGCTCGCCGTTGAGCACCAGGAACACCGGCCAGTGCCAGAGGTAGACACCGTAGGAGATGACACCCAGCGCCACCAACGGCGGGGTGGACAGCACCCAGGCCACCGGGCCGTTCTGCTCGAGGGCCACCGGCGCGATCACCGCGACCGCGGCGACGGCGACGACGATCAGCAGGCCGTTGTGGAACTCGGTGGCGCTACCGGTGGCGACATGAGTGATCGCGGCCAGCACCGCCACCCCGGCCAGCGGCACACCCCAGGCCAGCCAGCGGACCCAGCGCGAGTGGATCAGCGGCAAGCCCGCCATGATCGCCGGCCAGTCCCGGACCAGCAGCGCGGCCGCCGCGGCCCCGATCAGCAGCGCCTGGGCGCGGGTGTCGGTGCCGAAGTACACCCGGTTCAGCGAGGCATCCGAGGCCATCAGAATCGCCTCGGCTGCCGAGCCGACCGTGCCCAGAACGGCGAGGACCAGCACCGCGCGCCGGACCGCGACGATCGTCGGCGTCTTGCCGCGCCGCCGGGCGATGACGGCCAGCAGCACCGCCACCGCGGCGATCAGCACCGGCCAGATCAGGTAGTACTGCTCCTCCACCCCCAGTGACCAGGTGTGCTGCAGCGGCGACGGCGGCGCGCCCTGGCTGAAGTAATCGGTCTCGTGGGACACGAACGCCCAGTTCGCCACCCACAGGAACGCCGCGGTCGCGTCATTGCGCAAGTCGCTGACGGCGTCGGGCGGGAACAGCAGCCGCGCCGCGATCACCGCCAACACCATGATCAGCAGTGCCGGCAGCAGCCGGCGGGCGCGACGGACCCAGAACGAGCCGAGGTCGAGCTGACCGGTCCGGCCGATCTCGTCGAGCAGCAATGACGTGATCAGAAAGCCACTGAGCACGAAGAAGATATCGACCCCGATGAATCCGCCTGTGACACCGGGGATTCCACTGTGGCCAACCAGAACCAGGGCGACGGCGACCCCGCGGATCCCGTTCAGCGCGGGAACGCCCGCGCCACGGGGCTTTGGCCCGCGCCGCGGGCTCGGCTGCGAGACGGGATCAACCCATGGACTTTGCGCCCACAAGCGCGCCGTCACACCCATGCCCTCCTAGATCCGAGTTCTCTGGAATCTATGTGCCAGCGACGCCGGAACGGCGCAGGCGCGCGGTCGGCGGCGTCAAATATCCGATCGGGAGGTAAACAGACCCTCTTGGAGGGATTCCGGTGCGCTACGGCGGCGGCATAGACTACGGCCACGAGATTACAGGCGGGGCGGACCGAAGTTGTTGAGCGCCAACGCATGACCGCCCGCTACCTGGACGAGCGCGGGTACCTGTTCGTCGTCGACCGCCTCAAGGACATGATCGTGTCCGGCGAGAACGTGTACTCCGTCGAGGTGGTCGACGCGTTGCCCACCTCGGCCGCGGGCAAGGTGCTCAAACGCGAGCTACGGGCCAAGTACTGGACAGGCTCGGACCGCTCGGTCGGCTAGGTTCCTTGCGCGCGCAGGGGCTACTTCGTCAGCGCGATGTACTTGGTGTCGAGGTACTCCTCGATGCCTTCGAAGCCACCCTCACGGCCGAACCCGGATTCCTTCACCCCGCCGAACGGCGCGGCCGGATCGGAGATGACGCCCCGGTTGACCCCGACCATGCCGGACTCGATGGCCTCGGCCACCCGCAGGGCGCGGTCGAGCGATTCGGTGTAGATGTAGGACGCCAGACCGTATTCGGTGTTGTTGGCCGCGGCCACGCCGTCGTCCTCGGTGTCGAAACCGATGATCGGCGCGACGGGACCGAACACCTCTTCGGTGAGGATGCGCGCGTTCAGCGGGACGTCGGTGAGCACGGTGGCCGGGTAGAAGTTTCCGGGGCCGCCGGGGGCCTGCCCGCCGAGCGCGACGGTCGCGCCCTTGGCCACCGCGTCGTCGACCAGTTCCTGAACTTTGGCCAGCTGCTTGGTGTTGACCAGCGGGCCGAGTTTGGCCGACGGGTCGAGCCCGTTGCCGAGGTTGACCTCGCCCATCCGCTTGACGAACTTGTCGGTGAATTCCTCGATGACGGCGTTGGCCACGTGGATGCGGTTGGCGGCCGTGCAGGCCTCACCGCCGTTGCGCATCTTGGCCAGCATCGCGCCGTCGACCGCGGCGTCCACGTCGGCGTCGTCGAAGACGACGAACGGTGCGTTGCCGCCGAGTTCCATCGAGGTGCGCAGCAGCTTGTCCGCCGACTGGGCGACCAGTGCCTTGCCGACGCCGGTGGAACCGGTGAACGTCAGCTTGCGCAGCCGGCCGTCATCGATGAGGGCCTTGGTGACATCACCGGGTTGGCTGGTGGGCAGCACCGACAGCACACCCTTGGGCAGGCCGGCCTCGCCCATCAACTTGGCCAGCAGCAGCATCGTCAGCGGGGTCTCCTGGGCCGGCTTGACGATCATCGTGCAACCGGCCGCGAACGCGGGGCCGATCTTGCGAGTCCCCATGGCCAACGGGAAGTTCCACGGTGTAATGGCGTAACACGGGCCGACGGGCTGCTTGGTGACGATGATGCGCCCGGTGCCTGCCGGCGACGGGGTGTACCGCCCGCCGATGCGCACCGCCTCCTCGGCGAACCAGCGGAAGAACTCGGCGCCGTACTTGACCTCACCAAGACTCTCGGCGACGACCTTGCCCATCTCCAACGTCATCAGCGTCGCGAGATCGTCGGCGCGGGCGATGATCGTCTCGAAGACCGAGCGCAGGATCTCGCCGCGGTCCCTGGCGGGCGTGGCCGCCCACTCGGCTTGCACGGCGCTCGCGGCATCAAGGGCGGCGATGGCGTCTGCGGCTGTCGCGTCGGCCACGGTGGTGAGGACGGTGTCGTTGGAGGGGTCGTGAACCTCGAACGTCGACGAGCCGGGACGCTCTTCACCGCCGATCCACAGGCCGGTCGGAACCGACGACAGCAGCCGTTCAATGTCTGGGGTGCTCATACCTCCATCATGTACACCTTTGGACACCTCGTCACACTAAGGTCGATCAAATGACAAGGTCGAACGAATGACTGGAGACATTTCCGCTACCCCCGAATGGAACGCGCTGCGTCGCCACCACGACCAGATCGCCGGGAAGCACCTCCGCGAGCTTTTCGCCGAAGACCCTGACCGCGGTAGCGAGCTCACGCTCACCGTCGGTGATCTCTACATCGACTACAGCAAGCACCGCGTCACCCGGGAAACGCTGACGCTGCTGGTCGACCTCGCTCGCGCCGCGCACCTCGAAGCGCGCCGCGACGCGATGCTGGCGGGCGAGCACATCAACACCTCCGAGGACCGTGCCGTGCTGCACACCGCGCTGCGGCTGCCGCGGGACACCGAGCTGGTCGTGGACGGCCAGAATGTGGTCGCCGATGTGCACGAGGTGCTCGACGCGATGGGCGACTTCACCGACCGGCTGCGCAACGGTGACTGGACCGGCGCCACCGGCGAGCGGATCAGATGCGTCGTCAACATCGGCATCGGCGGCTCGGATCTGGGCCCGGTGATGGTGTACCAGGCGCTGCGCCACTACGCCGACGCCGGCATCTCGGCACGGTTCGTCTCGAACGTCGACCCTGCCGACTTGGTGGCCAAGTTGGACGGACTCGAGCCTGCCACAACGCTTTTCATCATCGCCTCCAAGACGTTCTCGACGCTAGAGACGCTGACCAACGCCACCGCTGCGCGGCGCTGGCTCACCGACAGCCTCGGCGATGCCGCGGTGTCGAAGCACTTCGTGGCCGTGTCGACGAACAAGAAGCTGGTCGACGAGTTCGGCATCAACACCGACAACATGTTCGGCTTCTGGGACTGGGTGGGCGGCCGTTATTCGGTGGACTCGGCGATCGGGCTGTCGGTGATGGCGGTGATCGGCCGGGAGGCGTTCGCCGATTTCCTGTCCGGCTTCCATCTCGTGGACCGCCACTTCGCCACCGCGCCACTGGAATCCAACGCGCCCGCGCTGCTGGGCCTGATCGGGCTGTGGTACTCCGATTTCTTCGGGGCCGAGACCCGCGCGGTGCTGCCGTACTCCAACGACCTGTCCCGGTTCGCGGCGTATCTGCAGCAGCTGACGATGGAGTCCAACGGCAAGTCGGTCAAATCGGACGGCACCGCTGTAACAACGGAGACCGGCGAAATCTTCTGGGGTGAGCCGGGAACCAACGGGCAACACGCGTTCTATCAGTTGCTGCACCAGGGCACCCGGCTGGTGCCTGCCGACTTCATCGGCTTCAGCGAGCCCACCGACGACCTGCCCACCGCCGACGGGTCGGGCAGCATGCACGACCTGCTGATGAGCAACTTCTTCGCCCAGACCCAGGTGCTGGCGTTCGGCAAGACCGCAGCCGAAATTACCGCGGAGGGCACGCCCGCGAACGTGGTGCCGCACAAGGTGATGCCGGGTAACCGGCCGAGCACGTCGATCCTGGCGAACCGACTGACCCCGTCGGTCGTCGGGCAGCTGATCGCGCTCTACGAGCATCAGGTCTTCACCGAGGGCGTGGTCTGGGGCATCGACTCGTTCGACCAGTGGGGTGTCGAGCTTGGCAAGACTCAGGCCAAGGCGCTGCTCGGAGTGATCACCAGCGACAGCTCACCGGCCAAGCAGACCGACAGCTCGACCGACGAGCTGGTGCGGCGTTACAGGGTGGAGCGCGGCCGGGCGCGCTAGGCGAACGGTTTGGTGAACCGCGGCGGCAGCACCCGCAGCAGCGCCACCAGTGGAATCCACGGCCACCCGGGCACGATCGCGCGGCCGCTCTCGCGTTCGATGGCGTTGACCATGTGCCGCACACCGGTGTCGTTGTCCACCATCAGCATGGTGGTGTTCGACTTGCCGGTCATTTCCGACTCGATGTAGCCGGGTTCGACGACCGTGACTTTGATTGGGCCGGAGGCATATTCGGCGCGCAGCGACTCGCCCAGCGAGGTGACCCCGGCCTTGCTCGCAGCGTAGGCGGCCTTGACACCGGGCACACCCTTGTTGCCAAGCACACTCGAGACCAGCACGAGGTGTCCCGAGCCGGCTTCCTTGAACATCGCCAGTGCCGTTTCGATCTGCACCAGCGCCGCGACCAAGTTGGTCTCGATCGTGGCCTTGTTGGCCCACAGTTTGCCCGAGCCGAGCGGGGCGCCTTTCCCGATCCCGGCGTTGACGATGATCCGGTCGAGACCGCCGAGCTGGTCGGCGAGTTCGGCGAACAC
>JAHFVD010000077.1:0-27446 GCA_023264735.1 Mycobacterium sp.
CCAGGATGTCGCCGTCGCGGACCTCGGCGCCGATGCGGATGATGCCGCGCTCGTCGAGATCGGCCAGCACCTCATCGGAGACGTTCGGGATGTCCCGGGTGATCTCCTCGGCGCCCAGCTTGGTGTCGCGGGCATCGATCTCATGCTCTTCGATGTGAATCGACGTGAGCACGTCCTCCTCAACCAAGCGGCTGGAGAGGATGATCGCGTCCTCGTAGTTGTGGCCTTCCCACGGCATGATCGCGACGAGCAGGTTCTTGCCCAGCGCCATCTCACCGTTCTCGGTGCACGGCCCGTCGGCCAAAACCTGGCCCGACTCGACCCGCTGCCCGGCGTCCACGATCGGGCGCTGGTTGGCGCACGTGCCGTGGTTGGAACGGGCGAACTTGCGCATCCGGTAGGTGTGCCGGGTGCCATCGTCGGCCATCACGGTGATGTAGTCGGCGGAGACCTCCTCGACCACACCGGCCTTGTCGGTCACGACCACATCGCCGGCGTCGATCGCCGCACGCAGCTCCATACCGGTACCCACCAGCGGTGCCTCACTACGCACCAGCGGAACCGCCTGGCGCTGCATGTTGGCACCCATCAGGGCACGGTTGGCGTCGTCGTGCTCGAGGAACGGGATCATCGCCGTCGCGACCGACACCATCTGGCGCGGCGAGACGTCCATGAAGTCGACCTCGGTCGGCGTGACGTTCTCGACCTCGCCGCCCTTACGACGGACCAGGACGCGGGACTCGGTGAAGCGGCCCTTGTCATCGGTCGGCGAGTTGGCCTGCGCCACAACGTGGCGGTCCTCCTCGTCGGCGGTCAGGTAATGGACCTCATCGGTGACCGCACCATCGACGACCTTGCGGTACGGGGTCTCGATGAAGCCGAACGGGTTGACCCGTGCGTACACCGACAGCGAACCGATCAGACCGATGTTCGGACCCTCAGGGGTCTCGATCGGGCACATCCGGCCGTAGTGGCTGGAGTGCACGTCGCGGACCTCGAGGCCGGCGCGCTCACGGGACAGACCACCCGGGCCCAGCGCCGACAGACGGCGCTTGTGGGTCAGACCCGACAGCGGGTTGTTCTGGTCCATGAACTGCGACAGCTGGCTGGTGCCGAAGAACTCCTTGATCGCCGCCACGACGGGACGGATGTTGATCAGGGTCTGCGGCGTGATCGCCTCGACGTCCTGAGTGGTCATCCGCTCGCGGACGACGCGCTCCATGCGGGACAGGCCGACCCGGATCTGGTTCTGGATCAGCTCGCCGACGGTACGCAGGCGACGGTTACCGAAGTGATCGATGTCGTCTACTTCGACCGGTACTTCAACACCGCCCGGCGCCGTCATTACCGTCTGGCCCTCGTGCAGGCGCACCAGGTACTCGATGGTCGCGACGATGTCCTCTTCGGTCAGCGTCGAGCTGGTGATCGGCTGACCCGCGTTGAGGCCCAGCTTCTTGTTGACCTTGTAGCGGCCCACCCGGGCCAGGTCATAGCGCTTGTCCTTGAAGAACAGGTTCTCCAGCAGGGTCTGCGCGGATTCCTTGGTCGGCGGTTCGCCTGGTCGCAGCTTGCGGTAGATGTCCAGCAACGCCTCGTCGGAGCCGGCGGTGTTGTCCTTCTCCAGCGTCGACATCATGATCTCGGAGAAGCCGAAACGCTCCCGGATCTGCTCGTTGGTCCAGCCGAGCGCCTTCAGCAGCACGGTTACCGGCTGACGGCGCTTGCGGTCGATGCGCACACCCACGGTGTCGCGCTTGTCGACGTCGAACTCCAGCCATGCGCCACGGCCGGGGATCACCTTGACGCTGTGCAGCGTCTTCTCGGTGGACTTGTCGATGGTGTCGTCGAAGTACACACCCGGCGAGCGGACCAGCTGGCTCACCACGACACGCTCGGTGCCGTTGATGATGAAGGTGCCCTTCTCGGTCATCATCGGGAAGTCACCCATGAAGACCGTCTGGCTCTTGATCTCACCGGTGTTGTTGTTGATGAACTCGGCCGTGACAAACAGCGGGGCCGCGTACGTCATGTCCTTGTCTTTACACTCGTCGACCGGAGCCTTGACCTCGTCGAAACGCGGGTCAGAGAAGCTCAGCGACATCGAGCCCGAGAAATCCTCGATCGGCGACAGCTCGGTGAGGACCTCTTCGAGGCCGCCCACCGGGTTGACGTCGCCACGCGCCTCGGCGATCGCGCGCCAGCGCGGCGAGCCAATCAGCCACTCGAACGACTCCGTTTGGACGTCGAGCAGGCCGGGTACCTCGAGAGGCTCGCGCAGCTTGGCGAAGGAAATTCGTTTTGGTGCTCCGGGGACGGAGTTAGAAGTAGTAGTCGTTTTGCTCTGGCTAGAGACTGCCAAGATGCATCCTTCCAGCACCTAATGCGACAGCCGGACGGCATCCGAGAGGTCGCGATATCTGCATCGGTTCGGCTGGCCTACTCGAGGCCCGGGCCTGTCCCCGACGCACGCGACACGCCGATAGGTCTCTGAGCTGGGCTCAGATTTAAAGACCGGCGATGTCAGGTGCAGGTTGAGGTGGGCAGGATGCAGCCAGCGCAACGTCCAACAATAGCGGAGAACGGCGCATTCCTCAACAACCTGGTGCCGGGCAGGCTTGCGCTGGCTGGCGAACTAGCTACCCATGCACACATGCTGGTCAACAGACTGGACCGTTTGGGCCTTTCCGTCAAGGGAAACGCGGTGTTTAGTGTGGAAAAAACCGCGCTACGCGGCGACCGTGGCAACTGCCGCGGCGGCGGGCTGAGTTGGCAGGACAATCGCGGCGGCCTGGCCCATAATGATCGGCTCCCCGGCCGAGCCGTAGAGCCCGTACTGCGGGGCATCCGGCCCGGCTGCGACGTAGAAATCGTTGATCCAGCCGGCGGCCAAGGTGTGCACGGCGGTGGCATTGCCCGGCGCGGACGGCCTGACGAAGATCGCGGCGAAGAAGTCGAAGAACGGGTCGGAACCGATCACGGAGTCGGTGTGTGAGCCGTTGACCAGTTCGACGCCGACGAACTGATCCGGGCGCGCAGCGATCAGGTCGGTGGTGGTCCGGCCGAAGGCGTTCCACGGCTGCGCTGGGGCGGCGATCTGATAGACGGGGATGCCGTCAAGAGTGGCCAGTGCGCTGTCGAAGGCACTGCTATTGGAGACGCCGTCGAACATCACGATGCCGAGTAGGTGGTTGTCGTCGCCGGGCGCCAGGGAGTTGACGTAGTCACTGCCGGCGGCCACGGCAAGTCCCCCACCCGCGGAATGCCCGGAAAGAGTGAAGTCTTCCGGCAGCGTGCCCTGATAGCCGGCGTTGCTGGCGCTGATCGCCAGTGCGGCGCGGCCCCCGAGGAACAGATCCGCCACCCCCTGCTGCATCGCGGGGTCGTTGATCGTGCAGGTCGGGCAGGTCAGCGGTGCGAACGACGGCAGCGTTGTCGCGACCACGATGCTGTTGGTCTCACTCGCCAGCGACCTGGCCAGCACGGTGTAGAAGGACTTGTTGGCCAGGAATCCGTGCTGCAGATAGATGATTCCGTTGGCCTGCACGGAGCCGTCGGCCTGCGTCGGGAAATACCAGTCGGCCGGGGCGTTGTAGGTGCGCGAGCCGACCTGGATCGTCAGCGTCGTGTTGCCGGTTTTCACGCCGGTCACCCCGTTGGCGGTCGGGGACGTCACAGTCGGGTTGGCGGCCACCGGTGTCACCGTGGCCGATCGCGGTGGGCCGCCGAATATCAGCGGCATGACGATGTCGGTCCACTTCATCATCAGCTTCGCGATCGGTCCGAGCTGGCTGGCCAGCGGTGTGGGCAGCACCACCGCGGAGGCGTCGCCCATGATGATCGGCTGACCGGCGGTGCCATAGATGCCGTACTGCGGGGCGTCGGGGCCGGCGCCGACGTACATGTCGTTGATCCAGCCGGTGCTCAGGGTGTCGACGGCGGAGGTGTTGCCTTTCGGCGAAGGCTTGGTGACCAGCTGAGCGAAGAAGTCGATGACCGGATTGCTGCCCAGCATCGCGTCGACATGTGACCCGTTGACCAATACGACGCCGTCGAACTGGTCGGGCCGCAGCGCCAGCAGCTCGTCGGTGGTGGTGCCGAACGTGTTCCACATCTGGGCCGGCGCCGCGATCTGATAGACCGGGATATCGAGGGTGTCCAGGCTGGCGATCGCCTGCGGCAGCGTGTCGTTCATGCTGACGCCGTCGTACATCACCACCCCGAGTAAGTGGTTGTCGTCCCCTGGCGCCAAGTCATCGACGTAGTAGCCGCCGACCGACGACGACCACCCGCCGCCGGCGGAGTGCCCGGCCAGGATGAAGTCCTCCGGCAGCGCACCCTGATACCCGGCCTGGTTGGCGCTGATGGTCAACGCCGAGCGATCGCCGAGAAACATCGTCGCGGCGGCCTTCTGCATCGGCACGCCGTAGAGGGTGCAGCCGCCACATCTCAGCTGCGGGAACGACGGCACGTTCGGCGCCACCACGATGGAGTTGGTGTCCTTGGCCAGCTGGGTGGCCAGCGCCGAGTAGAACGCTTTGTCGGCGAGGAAGCCGTGCTGCAGCCAGATGACGCCGTTGGCCTGCACCGAACCGTCGGCCTGGGTTGGGAAGTACCAGTCGGCCGGTGTGTTGAAGCCGCCGTTGACCGGAATCGTCAGAGTCGAATGCCCGACCTTGACGCCGGTCACACCGTTGGTGGCCGGCGGGGTGACCACCGACTGGGCTGACTGCGATGCCGCCGCGGCGGGCCGCGCGCTGGTGCCGGTCGCCGACCCGGCCGGAGCTGTCGGAGCCGCGACGCCGAAGACGGACAGCACATCGGCCAGGACCTTGGCTGGGGTGTTCGCGGCGCGCCGGGAGACGGGTTGCTGGGGGGTCGCTGCCGTCGGAGCGGCCGTGGCCGTCGGTTTCGGGGTGCGCACTCGGGAGACGACGGCGGCGGGTGCGACGCGGTGTCGAGCCGACACGGCCGCGGCGGGCGAGGCGGTTTTCAACGAGGATTGCGAGGTCGACGTGCCCGAGTGGTCGGCGCTGCCGCCGGTGTCGGCCGCCGCGGTGGCACTACCTGCCAGCAGGGCCGCGCCGATGCCGGCGAAGACGGCTACCGTCCCCCACCAGATCCGCCGCTCCCGTAGCACCCGACCTCCTCGTCGACGATCGAGCAAACGCTATCGGAGTGGAGGGGCGCTCGACGCCATTTTTCGCGAACACCCCCAAAAGCAGCTGACACCCGCGCATTTGGATGCGCGGGTGTCAGCTGACTGCGATCTTGAGGCGGTTAGTTTCAGTCCTCGCCGGCGAAGGTGTGGGTGGGCAGGCGGTGGGTGCCTTCGAGGTCGTCGCGGATGGCTTCCTGGGCGGCCGGGGGCAGGGTGTGCAGGATCTGGCGCACCCGCTCCTGGCGGCGCCGGACGGCGTCGCGCTCCGGCATACCGGGGGTGACCGTCAGCTGCGGGGGCACACCCACGATCTCTTCGACACCACCGTCGTGGTGACCGGCGTCGACCAAGGCCTGCTCCTCGGCCATCGTCGACTCGTCCTTCTCCTCGGACATACCGATCGGGCCGATGCGGCGGCCGTTGAGGAACTGACGAACCACCGGCTCATCACTGGTCAACAGCACCTCACGGGGGCCGAACATGACCAGATGCTTGCGGAAGAGCATGCCGATGTTGTCGGGCACCGTACGGGCGATGTTGATGTTGTGCGTCACGATCAGGATCGTGCAGTCGATCTGAGCGTTGATGTCGATCAGCAGCTGCGACAGGTAGGCCGTACGCACCGGGTCCAGGCCCGAGTCGGGCTCGTCGCAGAGGATGATCTTCGGGTCGAGAACCAGTGAACGCGCCAGCCCGGCGCGCTTGCGCATACCACCGGAGATCTCGCCGGGGAACTTGGTCTCATCCCCACCCAAACCCACCAGCTCGAGCTTCTCCATCACGATCTGACGGATCTCGGATTCCTTCTTCTTCGTGTGCTCACGAAGCGGGAAAGCGGTGTTGTCGAACAGGCTCATCGAGCCGAACAACGCACCATCCTGGAACATCACCCCGAACAGCGTGCGGATCTCGTAGAGCTCCTTGGCCGAGCACTCGATGATGTTGGTGCCATCGACGATGATCTTGCCCCGCTCCGGGCGCAGCAGACCGATCAACGACTTCAAAAACACCGACTTACCGGTACCCGACGGGCCCAGCAACACGCTGACCTCACCAGCGGGGATATCGAGGGTTACGTCCTCCCAGATTCGCTGGGAACCGAACGACTTCGTCAACCCCTCAACCTGAATACCGATACCCACGCCAGATCCTTCCGCGCCCACGCTGGTTAGCCATCGCCGCGATGGCCTGTGGTTTGAGTCACTGTAGCGCACGCCGATTCGCGCCACTGAGTTTGTGTACCGAGCTGTGATCGATGATCCCGATGCCCCGCCGGCACTTCGTTGCCTGCACGCGACGGGACAAGAAAATCCCCCGCGAGCACGAATGCCCGCGGGGGATTTCTGTGAAGACAGACCTACTTGACGGTGACCGTCGCGCCTGCGGCCTCGAGCTTGGCCTTGGCGTCGTCGGCGGCGTCCTTGTTGACCTTCTCGAGCAGCGGCTTGGGAGCGCCGTCGACGAGGTCCTTGGCCTCCTTGAGACCCAGGCCGGAGACGATCTCGCGGACGACCTTGATGACGCCGATCTTCTTGTCGCCGGCACCCTCGAGGATGACGTCGAATTCCGACTGCTCCTCGGCGGCCTCGGCCGGGGCACCGCCGGCGGGGCCGGCAGCCGCAACGGCGACCGGAGCGGCGGCGGTGACGTCGAAGGTCTCCTCGAACACCTTCACGAACTCAGAGAGCTCGAGCAGGGTCAGTTCCTTGAAGGCGTCGATCAGTTCGTCAGTGGACAGCTTTGCCATGGTGATTCCTTATCTCTAACTGTGTGGTGGTTTGGGATTAAACGGAGGACTCTGCGGAATCCTCTGCAGCCTTCTTCTCTTGCAGAGCTGCGGCCAGGCGAGCAACCTGGGACGCGGGCGCCACGAACAGCGCCGCAGCCTGGGACTGCTTCGCCTTCAGTGCGCCGGCGACGCGCGACAGCAACACCTCGCGCGACTCGAGATCGGCGATCCGCTCGACCTCGGACACGGACAGCGCTTTGCCGTCCATGTAGCCGCCCTTGATGACCAGTGCCTTGTTGTCCTTGGCGAACTTCTTGATCGCCTTGGCGGCGTCGACGGGCTCACCCTTGATGAACGCGATGGCGGTCGGTCCGGCGAACAGCTCGTCGAGACCCTCGATACCGGCCTCGGTCGCTGCACGCTTCACCAAGGTGTTCTTGGCGACGGTGTAGGACGTTTCCTTGCCCAGCGCCCTGCGCAGCTCGGCAAGATTGGCCACCGTCAAGCCGCGGTACTCGGTGACGACGGTGGCCGTCGCCTCCTTGAAACTCTCGGCGATGTCGGCGACCGCGGTGGCCTTGTCAGCCTTGGCCATGCTTGCCTCCTCGTGATGGTTGGGATGTCCACCAACCGACGGGCGCAAAGGCCGGAAATCACAAACGCCCCGACACAGGACAGGTCGGGGCGCACAGAAAAACTGCTGTTACCTCGTCCTCCTGCGTGGGCCGCCGGGATAACCCGGACCTTCAACCGATTGCTCGGTGACCGACGGTCTTCGGTGGAACTGGGCAAGGATAGCGTGCGCTCCCCAGATCAGCCAAAACGCGTCGCCGGGGCTGGTCAGTCGCGCAACAAGGCGGCCGCGCCGACCAGCCCGGCCTCGCCGCCCAGCGCGGCGGGCACCACCCGCAGCCCGGACAGGAAATCCAGGCCTGCATAGTTGCGCAGCTCCGCACGCAGTGGATCGAACAACAGCGGCCCGGCCTGGGCCACGCCACCGCCGACGACGACAAGGTCCAGGTCGCAGACGGCGCCGACCGACGCGATCATCGCCGCGATCGCGCGCGCCCCGCGGTGAAATGCCCGCAGCGCGATGTCATTTCCGGACGCGGCCGCCTCGGCAAGTTCCTTCGCGTCGCCGCCCGTCCACCCCTGCGTGCGCGCCCACGCGGCCAGGTGCGGGCCGCTGGCGATTGCTTCAACGCAGCCGCGGGCACCGCAGACACATGGCGGCCCGTCGGGGTCGACGATGACGTGCCCGACATGGCCGGCATTGCCGGTGCGTCCGTAATAGGGCGCGCCATCTAGGACCAGTCCGCCGCCGATGCCGGTCGAGACCACCATGCCGAGCAGGAACGACGCGCCTTGTCCGGCGCCGCGCCAGTGCTCGCCCAGTGCCATGCACAGTCCGTCGCCGGCCACTCGAACGGGCACATCGGGGACGGCGGCGACCACCCGGTCGCGAATTGGGAAGTCGCGCCAGGCGGGGATGTTGACGGGACTGGTCGTTCCGGCGGGCAGGCGGAGCGGACCCGGTGCTGCGACCCCGACGCCGTCGACCGTGCCACCGGCCTCGGCGAGCGTGTCGGCGATCGCCCGCTCGGCGGCGGCCCACACCTGTTCGGGGTCGTCGCTATGCGGGGTGGGCTGGCGGGTCTCGTACTGCAGCCGCCCGTCGGCATCGACGAGCCCGGCGGCGATTTTGGTGCCACCGATGTCCAGGGCTAAGGCGTTCATCAGTGTTTGTGGGTGTTGTCGGGTTGGCGCGGGTCGCCGGGATGTTCGTAGCCGGGCGCCAGCCATACCAGGTCGGCGCGACGCTTATCGAGCCACATCCGGAACCGGCGTCGCCGCGCGGCACCGCGAAGATGCGCGGCGATCAATGGCCGCACCTCGGCGAAATCCGGCTCGGACGCCACCCGCCAGCCGCCCGCTCCGGCAAAGCGGAGAAACCGCCGCGGGTTGCGGGCGTGGAAGTCGACGACGGCGTCGTCGCCAACGTCCACCTCACCGGTGACGTGTGCGAACACCGCCCGGGCTATTGGATCGGCGAGCACTGCCGCGGCGATGCTGCCGATCTCCAATCGTGCGGTCGAATCGGGTAGCAGGTCGTCCTCGCCCGGGGTTGCCCCGGTGACGGTGACGCCGAGTGTCTCCGCTTCGCGTGCCACCAGCTTTTCGGCCACCACCAGCTGAGTGAGCCAGCGCCGCAACTGGCGGCCTTCGCTGGTGTGCGGGCGGGGCAGCGCCGCGGCTTGCGGTGCTGCCCGCAGCGCCGCCTCGCGGGCGTCGACCTCGCCGACGTAAACGCTCACCCCCGCGACGGTAGCCGCGATGCTCATCGGACCGTCACCGCCACGGTCGGGGTGTACAGCAGCCGGCCCGCGCAGCCGATCCGGATCAGCGCCCACCACCGTCCCGGCTTCAGCCAGGGCGGCGGGGTGATGTCGAAGGCGACCTCGACGGTCGACCGGGCGCCGACAACGGCTCCGCACGCCGCCGGTCCGATCCACTCCCACGTCCCCCACGGGCTGATGAGGTGGGCCTCCAGCGCCAGGTCGGTGTGGGCTGCGCTGCCGACGGTGACCGCAAGGCGGGCGCGCTCCCCGACAGCGACGACGACCTCGGACGGCTCGGTGACCAGCCGCACCAACGGCTCATCCGGGGTACCGACCGAGACGACGCAGACGTCCTCGACGGGTTGCCGCCATGCCGCGGGCACGTCCCCGGTCAGGGTGAGCTGCGCGCGAACTGGATAGTCACCGGGCGTTGCGCCAGCCGGCACGTTGACGACGATCTCGGCTTCGCGGTGGTGTCCGGTGGGCAATTCGAACGACAGCACGGCGGGGTCGACCGTCCAGCCGCGTGGGCCACGCAGCCGCACTTCCCCGGCGAGTGTCGCGTCGCCGCAGTCGCTGGCAGCGGTCATTCGCAGGCGTAGCCGCTCGCCGGGTTGCGCGGTGACGGTTTCGGGGTGCAGATGGGCCACGGCGGGCAGGCCACCCAGCGGGGCTGGTCCGCGGTTGTGCAGCCAGTACCGGGCGTACAGCGGCTGGGCGCTCTCCGCCTCGGGGGCCAGGGTTGCGCCGTCGGCATCGAGCACGGCATGGACGTCGAGCCGGGCCAGCAGGGTCGCGATCTGGTAGCCGTGCAGCTTCAGCGGAGGCTCACCGTTGCCGCGGGCAGTCTCCAGCAGGTCGGCCGACACCACCGACGAGACCCCACCGACGTCGGAGGTGATGCTGACTTCGGTTGTGGTTCCGCGGGTTTCGACCAGCCGGATGGTGACATCCCCGGGATCCACCGCGGCGGAACTCCCGGTGGCGGTGGGGTTGCCGCCAATCTTGAGCGCCGCGAGGTTTACCGCGCCGGCCGGTTCGATGCGTAGCAGTGAGCCGTCGGCGCCCAGCGAACCGACCCCTTCCCCGGCTACCACGCACACCATCGGGTGGTTGAATTCCGCACTGCGGGAGGGCATTTCAGTGTCTCGCCAGTCGCCTCGCCCGGATATCAGTGCGAAGTCGAAGGTGTGCGTCCAGTGCTGCAGCGCAAAGTTCGACCCGTCGGGCGTCTTGCGTTGCGGCGGATCGATCCACACGCCCGACGGCCAGCCGGTGCATGAGCGCATCAGTGAGCTGTGCAGGGTCTGATCGGGTTCGACGGCGAAGCCGGGGACGCCGCGGTTGAGCAGGGCGACGGTGCGCGATTCGAACGCGCCCATTCCCGACGGTGCGTCCTGGGTGACGTCGATCTGGGCGTCGTCGAGGTCCTCGACAACGCTGGCACTCGCCCCATCGCCGGCGACGATGAGCACCGGTAGCGTGCGCACGCCACGGAGATCGGCGTCGGGCTGCCATACCTCGGCCAGCGGCCTGGTCGCGGGCACCCACACCCGCGCCTGCCCAGTCGCCGAGAGCTGCCGCTGCAGTTCTGCGGTGTAGGCGTCCTCGGCGGCGGCCAGCACCGTGGCGGTGAAGGCGTTGTCATCGGGACCGCCCAACGCAATTCGGGTGTCGGGCAGGTTGGAGTCGACGTCGAGGTTGCCGTAGCGCGGGTGCTCCGCGCTGCTGCAGGTGGCGGTCACGCCGGCCCGCACCAGTGCCACCATCAGTTCCCGGGCGCTGGGGGTGTCTTCAGCCGGCACCACCACCTCGGCCACCGACACCGCACGTTTGTCCGCCCCGACGCGGATCCGTGCCGCCGAGGACAACCCGAACCAGCCGTGGGCCGGATTGTCCAGTGTCCACGGGTGTTCGGCTGAGTCGATGGCGCGATCCTCACCCGAGGCATGGTCGTGCAGCAATCCGAACCCACGCCCGATGACGGCGTCGCCGACCTCGCTGACGGGTAGCGCACCGGGTATCGGGCAGGGCCACCGCAACCGCACCAACCGGTCGGCACCGGTGAACTCGTCGATGGTGGTGCTGGTGTCCACCCGGTCGATACCCTGCCACAGGGTCAGCACCTGGGTGTAGCGCAGCAATTCACCGATGTGTCCGGTGACGACCAGCCGCTCGCCCAGCGGGCTGCGGAACGCCTGAACCGAATCTGCTTGCGTCGCACCCGAACACGTCACCGACCCGGTCGGCAGCAGATGCCAGGGCCCCTCCCCCGCTTTCGGGTGGGCCGGATATTCGTCGTACACGGCCAGCTCGTTCCCGACGCGGCCGTCGGCGATCAGCTCACGATCGACCGGCAACTCGACCAGGGAATCCACCGCGCCGCCGCGCGCGGGATCCACCCGCAGCCGGTGAAGCTCGTTGCCGATCTGCACCCCGTCGAAGGCCTGCCATCGAGCGGGGTCGTCGGAAGCCACCAGCCGGTAGCTGCGCCAGCCCAGCGAGTCGACGCCCTCGGCGCGCCAGCTCACCAGATGTCCGTCGCCGGAGACCACCGCGGGACTGGTCACACCGGCGGTGTCGACCACCGACACACCCGGGCCGATGGGAGCATCCAGCTTCGCGGTCACGATGTCGGTTCGCTTGTGCGCCAACGGGTTCCATACCACCACCGACCCCGGCTCCACCGCTGCGGCCCGCGACAGCAGTTGCAGCGCACCGGACCGCGCACCCGAACCGAGCTCCCATGCGTCGCGCCAGCTGGTCAACAAGTCGAGGTACACCTGATCGGACTCCGATCCGGTGATGCCGTCATGGTGAGCGCCGTACGCCAGCTGAACCCATGCCTTGGCCAGCGCCGCCTCCGGGTAGTGCGCGCCGGTGAGCAGCGCCGCGAACACCGCGAACCGTTCGGCACCGAGCACCGCGTCCTCGGCGGCGCGATTGGCCTGCTTGGTGTCGATGTAGGAGACGTCCTTACCGGTGTAGATCGGGTTCATGTCGCGGGTCTGCGGCGACGGCGCCAGCCCCAGCTGCGATGTTTCGGCGCGCACCGCGGCGAAGAACTCGGACGGCAGCGCGCAGATGAACCGGGGCCAGCTGTAGCGGGCGTTCCAGTCGCGGTGGATCTCGGTGACCCAGGCGTTGGGCGGGGTGTAGTCGGTGCCGACCGGCAGCAGCACATTGCGGGTCAGTGCCACCGATTTCAGATCCGAGAACAATTGATACGTGGCCTCTTCCGCCTCGGCCAGCGACGCCGCGGAATCCATCCACCAACCGGCCGAATAGTGCGCGGGCATGTAGTGGGTCAGCAGCCCGAGCCCCGACGGCGCGATCCACTCGAATTCGCTGCGGAATTGCATGCGCCTCGGGTCGCCGTTGTCGGCCATCGGCCCCCATTGGTGGTGCGGCCCGCGGGCCCACGAGCTCGACGTCAGGCCGGCATCGGCGGCCATCCCCGGGAACTGTGGGTCGTGGCCGAACACATCGAGCTGCCAGGCAGTGGCCGGATCGGCGCCAAGGATGTCTCGCTGGTATCCGACGCCGTGAACGAAATTGCGGATCGCCGTCTCCGCACCGACCAGGTTGGTGTTGGGCTCGTTGTAGGTGCCGCCCATCACCTCCACCCGCCCGTCGGCGATGAACCGGCGCAGATCGGCGCGGTCCTCGGGGTGGGTGTCGAAATAGGGTTTGAGGTAGTCGACTTCGGCGAGTACGAACTTGTAATCCGGGTCGCGGCGCGCCATTTCGAGGTGGGCGGCCACCAACGCAAACCCGTTGTTCTGCCGGGCCCGACCGGGCGGCTCTTCGGTCCACAGGCTGGTGTAGGCGCCCTGGGTGTTCCACCACACCGGGTCGTAGTGGAAGTGGCTGATCATGTACATCGTCCAGCCCGGCTCGGCGACGATGAACTCGAATCCGAAGTCGGCACCGACGCGAGCCGTCCGCCGCTGGCCGGGCACAGCCCGCTCGACGCGCACCGCAATCTCGACGACCCCGTCACCGGGTGTCAGCGCGCCGTCGTCACTGTGCAGCCCGTCACCAACGACCCGCGCGGTGTCCGTTTCGCCGGCCCCGCTGTAGCTGATTCGGACCACCTGCAGCGGCGCATCGGGCGGGCCGACGAACAGCTCCGTCGACTCCGCGGAGGTAAACCGCACGCCCAGCAATGTACGGCCCCACGATCCCTCAGCGGAGCGACACGTCGATCACGAGCGGGCGATGATCGGAGATCGGCTCGAGATCACCGCTTGACCGCGGCGGCCAGCAGCGCCGACATCGCGAGCGCACCGTCGGCGACCGCATCCGGCTCCAGCACCTCGAACGCGACGCCGGGCATCGCCAGATACAACACCATCGTCCGAGGATCATCACCGCCGGTGACGACGACACAGGTGTCGGGTCCGTCGTCCTCGATGGTCACCGACGTCGGCGAGAAATGCTGGGCCATAACACTTTTGGGGGCCTGATAGCGAACCCTGGCGACGTATCGGTACGGCGAGGTGGTGATGGCACGACGGACGTAGGCGCCAGCGTCGGGGGCCGGCCGGGCGGTGAAGGTGGTGCCCCTCGCACGCACCTGCGCCATCCGGTCCAGCCGCAGGCTGCGCCAGTCCTCCCGGTCCCGGTCGTAGGCCAGCAGATACCACCGCCGTCCGGTGGTGACCATGCGATACGGCTCGAGGCGGCGACTGCTCGGCGACCCGGCCCGGTCGACGTAGTCCGCGTCGACGTGCTCGCGGTCGCGGCAGGCCCGCGCCAGCGTCATCAGGACCTCGGGGTCCACCGGCGACTCCGACTCCGGTGTCAGCGTGACGGTGGTGTCGTGCACGGCGGCGACCTGCGAGCGCAGCCGGGCGGGCATCACCTGGTCCAGTTTGGTCAGGGCGCGCAGCGCGGCCTCGCCGACGCCCGCGACGCTGCCCCCGGCCGCCAGCCGCAGGCATACCGCCATCGCGACGGCCTCGTCGGAATCGAGGAGCAACGGCGGCAGCGCGGCACCGGCGCCGAGCTGATAGCCGCCGCCGTGACCGGTGCTGGCGTGGACGGGGTACCCGAGCTCGCGGAGTCGTTCGACGTCACGGCGCACACTGCGGGTGGTCACGCCGAGCCGTTCGGACAGCTCCTCGCCCGACCACACCCGCCTCGATTGCAACAGGCCGAGCAGCTGCAGCACCCGGCTCGTCGTCTGTGACATGACTCCAGTGTCGCGCAATCTGCGGACAGAAACTGTCCGCAATACATGAAAGCCTACGGATATGACCTGGACAGCCCAACTTGCCGACCAGCTCGACTGGCACTGGAGCAATGCACTGCGGCCCCGCCTGACCGGCCTGACCGACGACGAGTACTTCTGGGAGCCGGTGGGCGGCTGCTGGACCGTGCGCCGGAGCGCCGGAATCGATTTCGCCTACCCACCCCCGAAGCCGGAACCGGTCACCACGATCGCCTGGCGGCTGGCCCACGTCATCGTCGGGGTGCTGGCGATGCGCAACCACTCCCACTTCGGCGGCCCACCCGCCGACTATCACAGTTGGCCGTATGCCACCGATGCCGACACCGCACTTGCCCAGCTCGACGACGCCTACGAACGGTGGAACACCGGCGTGCGGGCCCTGTCCGACAACGATCTCGCCCGCCCGTGCGGGCCCGCCGAAGGGCCTTACTCCGACTACGCGCTGTCCGAATTGATCCTGCACATCAACCGTGAGGTCATCCATCACGGTGCCGAAATCGCCTGTTTCCGAGACCTTTACACCCGTCAAAACTGATCCCCGAGTCGCTTCGCTCCTGCCCGCCGGAACCTGAAAGGCCCACCATGCCCACCCTCGCCCCACCAGTCCGCGACGAGCGCAACGCCCTACGCGAATTCCTCGCCTACCAGCAGAGCGCCTTCATCGCCGTCGCGTACGGATTGACCGACGAGCAAGCCCGAGCCACCCCGACGGTCAGCACACTGTCGATCGGCGGCCTGATCAAACACATCACCGGGGTACAGCGGGGCTGGACGGCGCGAGTCGCCGCGGCACCGCACGAACCACCTGCCGATGACCGCCCATTCGAGGAGCGGGCCGCGGAATACCAGGACGAGTACGTGATGCGGCCCGACGAGACATTGGCGCAGCTCCTGGATGCTTTGACCACTCAAAACGCGGCTTCACTGCGACTGGTGGAGACCGCCGATCTGGACGCCGCGGTGCCCGTGCCGCGCGATGCACCGTGGTTTCCCAGCGACGTCGACGCATGGTCGGTGCGATGGGTGTTCGCGCATCTGCTCACCGAGCTGGCCCGGCACGCCGGCCACGCCGACATCATCCGCGAAACCATCGACGGCGCAACGATGTACGAGCTCGTCGCGGCGGCCGAGCACATGGAACCGCAGCCGTGGCTGACGCCGTGGCAACCTAAAACGTGAAGTAAACCCGCGTCGTGGGTCACCCACGCCAGCAAATCGACGGGCGGGCCGGTGTCGACCGCAACAACAAACTCTGACAAGGTCGAATAGACCTCGTGTCGACATTGCGTTACAAGCACGGCAATGACGCCTCATGGCGAGGACAGAGTGGTTACCCTACTGACCAATATCGAAAGCATGGCGGGGTGATCACTTGTTGGGCGCAGTGCATGGGTGGTGGCGACGTCCAGACCGATACGACTGGCTGACCGGCTACCTCTGCGCACGCGGCTTGGTCAATACCACCCGCGTCGTGATGGTCCTGGTTGTGAGTGGACCGTTGGTGTCGTTGACGATATTGCTGCACGGCGCCGATGGCCCTGCCGGGGTCGCCAGAGCTGTGGCGTGGCTGCCCACGGCCGTCGGGGTTTTCGCCGTCCTACTGTGGGTCTGGCGCTGGCCGACCCACACGCAATTCACCATCTTCGCCGTGGCCTGCTGCACGTCGATCGCCTTGATCTGCTTGCTGGTACCGGATCCGCGATCGTCGTTGGCTTGCACATACGCGTTCATGATCGCTGGGACATTGCTCGCACTTTTTCAGAGCCCGAAATTGATGCTCTACAACTTTGGCTTGGTGACGGTAGTTGTTGGGATTGATACGATTCGGCTGGTCGGCAGCGGACATTCCGGCCTGGCAGCCGTCGCTCTGGTCGAGGTACTGCTGGCCAACATTGCCATCCCACTTGTCACCTACACCCTCGTCGGCACGCTTGGCGGGGACCTCGCCCACTCCGACCGCGATCCGCTGACCGGGTTGTACAACCGCCGAGCATTCCGTAACGAGACGATGACCCTGATCCTGGCCGGAGAGCGAAGCGGCGCGTGGTTGACCATCGCGCTGTTAGACCTGGACGCCTTCAAGGCCGTCAACGACACGTACGGACACGACGCCGGGGACCGCGCCCTCGTCCAGGTAGCACAGACACTGTCGGCAGTCGTCGGGGATCGAGCGATCGTCTCCCGAAGCGGAGGTGAGGAATTCCTAGTCGCCGCAACCACCCCGACCGATGAAGCGCAGGCGCTCGCCCAGCGCATGTGCGACGCAGTCGCCAGTTCACCCGCGCCCGTCACGGCCAGTGTCGGTACCGCCGCAGTACAACTCGGCGATCTAGCGGCCAGAGATCATCGCAGCCTCATCGAGGAACTGATCATCGCTGCCGACACCGCTATGTATCGGGCAAAACGTAACGGCGGGAACCAGACCCATCATTTCACAGGTCAACCGGAACGACGCGCTGCTCCTGGGGAGCCAGGACTCTGAAGAAGCGCAATCTCCAGCAAACTGTGACAGGCGACGCTGCGGCGCTGGAAAATTGGTGGTATTGATCCGCCGTTTGGCACACTTCAAGAATGAATTCGACCAAACACCGCGAAGTAGCCAAGCTCGATCGCGTTCCGTTGCCGGTCGAGGCCGCCCGCATGGGCACGACTGGCTGGCAGCTCACCCGCACCGGTGCCCGCGTCCTCGGCACGCTGGCTGGGCGCGGGCGCTGGCAGGACAAGGTCATCAAGCAGATTCCGCAGACCTTCTCCGACCTCGGCCCCACCTACGTCAAGTTCGGTCAGATCATCGCGTCCAGCCCGGGTGCGTTCGGCGAAGGGCTGAGTAGGGAGTTCCGCAGCCTGCTCGACGCGGTGCCGCCCGCCGACACCGCTGAGGTCCACAAGCTGCTCAAGCAGGAGCTCGGTGGGGACCCGGCCGACCTGTTCGCCACGTTCGACGAGGAGCCGTTCGCGTCGGCCTCGATCGCCCAGGTGCACTTCGCCACCCTGCACAGCGGCGAGGATGTCGTCGTCAAGATCCAGCGGCCGGGCATCCGCCGCCGGGTGGCCGCAGACCTGCAGATCCTGAAGCGCTTCGCCCAGCTCGTCGAGCTGGCCAAGCTGGGCCGGCGGCTGTCCGCCCAGGACGTGGTCGCCGACTTCTCCGACAACCTCGCCGAAGAGCTCGACTTCCGCATCGAAGCGCAGTCGATGGAGGCCTGGGTGTCGGGCCTGCACGGTTCGCCACTGGGCCGCAATATCCGTGTGCCGCAAGTACACTGGGAGTTCACCAGTGAGCGGGTGCTGACCATGGAGCGCGTGCATGGGGTGCGCATCGACGACGTCAAAGCAATCCGCGCAAAGGGTTTCGACGGCACCGAGCTGGTCAAGGCGCTGTTGTTCTCCACCTTCGAGGGCGGCCTGCGGCACGGCCTGTTCCACGGCGACTTGCACGCCGGCAACCTGCTGGTCGACGACGACGGTCGCATTGTGTTCCTGGATTTCGGCATCATGGGCCGCATCGATCCGCGGACCCGCTGGCTGCTGCGGGAACTCGTCTACGCGCTGCTGGTCAAGAAGGACCACGCCTCAGCAGGCAAGATCGTGGTGCTGCTGGGCGCGGTGGGCACCACCAAGCCCGAGAAGGAAGCGGCCGAGGACCTCGAGGCGTTTGCCGCCCCGCTGACGCTGAAGACACTCGGGGACATGTCCTATGCCGACATCGGCAAACAGCTTTCGACGCTGGCCGATGCCTATGACGTCAAATTGCCGCGCGAGCTGGTTCTGATCGGCAAACAGTTTCTCTATGTCGAGCGCTACATGAAACTGCTGGCACCCAAGTGGCAGATGATGAACGATCCACAGTTCTCCGGGTACTTCGCCAATTTCATGGTCGAGGTCAGCCGCGAGCACCAGAGCGATGTCGAGGTCTGATGGAAATCCGCACGGGCACAGCGCAAATCACTGACGGCGTCGAGATCTACTTCGAGGACATGGGCAATCCCGGCGACCCCGCGATTCTGCTCGTCATGGGGCTCGGCGCTCAACTTCTGTTGTGGCGCAACGGTTTCTGCGAGAGACTGGTCGACCAGGGTTATCGGGTCATCCGCTACGACAACCGCGATGTCGGGCTGTCCTCCAAACTGCACGGCCAGCGCGCCGGCGGAGGGCTGGTACCCAAGCTTGCACGCTCATTCCTCGGGCGTCCCAGCCCGTCGGTCTACACGCTGGAGGACATGGCCGACGACGCCGCGGCGTTGCTCGATCATCTCGGGCTCGACCGTGCGCATGTGGTCGGGGCGTCGATGGGTGGGATGATCGCGCAGATCTTCGCGGTACGGCACAGCCTCCGAACGAACGCATTGGGAATCATCTTCTCGTCCAACAACTCCGCACTGTTGCCGCCTCCGGCGCCGCGGGCGCTGCTCTCACTGATCACGGGCCCGCCGCCCAACTCACCGCGCGAGGTGATCATCGAAAACACGATCCGGGTGGGCAAGATCATCGGCAGCCCCGGTTATCCGAAATCCGACGAAAAGGCCCGTGCTGATGCCATCGAGGCCTATGAACGGGCGCACTATCCGCAGGGCATCGCGCGGCACTTCGGCGCCGTGCTCGGCAGCGGCAGCCTGAAGCGCTATGACAAGCAGATCAGCGCGCCGACGGTGGTCATCCACGGCCGCGCCGACAAACTGATGCGCCCATCCGGCGGACGCTCGATCGCGGCGACCATTCCCAATGCGCGACTGGTCCTGTTCGACGGCATGGCACATGACCTGCCTGAAGCTCTGTGGGACGATATCGTGGGTGAGCTCAAGACCACATTCGCCGAGGTCAGCTAGCTAATTACGGTGCGCAGCGGACTCGTCGATTCGCAGAATCTGGGGTTAGCATCGGTTCTGTACAGGCGGTGATCGCACAGTCCCCGGGGGGATACGTGGTTGCTGCCTGAAGCATTCAGATGCGAAAGGCACACCGGCATGGCCAAACGCCTACAACCTCATTTCGAAGACGTACAAGCCCACTACGACTTGTCCGACGACTTCTTCCGGCTCTTCCTCGATCCGACGCAGACCTACAGCTGCGCGTACTTCGAACGCGATGACATGACGTTGGAACAAGCTCAGATCGCCAAGATCGACCTCGCGCTCGGCAAATTGGGCCTCCAGCCCGGTATGACGTTGCTGGACATCGGCTGCGGATGGGGCGCCACGATGTTGCGCGCCCTGGAGTCCTACGACGTCAACGTCATCGGGCTGACCCTCTCGAAAAACCAGCGCGATCACGTCGAGCAGGCTTTCCAGGAAAGTGGCAGTCCCCGACACAAGCGCATCGAGCTCGAGGGCTGGGAGCAGTTCGACGAGCCCGTCGACCGGATCGTATCGATCGGCGCCTTCGAGCATTTCGGCTTCGACCGCTACGACGACTTCTTCGCGATGGCCCACCGGGTGCTGCCCGAGGACGGGGTGATGCTGCTGCACACCATCACGTCCTTCACGTTCGATCAGCTGGCCGAGAAGAAGGTGCCGCTGACGTTCGAGGTGGCGCGCTTCGTGAAGTTCATGCTCACCGAGATCTTCCCGGGCGGCCGGTTGCCATCAGCCGAGAAGGTCGAGGACCATTCGAGCAGGGCGGGCTTCACGCTCACGCGTGTCCAGTCGCTTCAGCCGCACTATGCGAGGACACTGGATTGTTGGTCGGCCGCACTGGAGGCCAACCGGGAAAAGGCCATCGAAGTGCAGTCCGAGGAGGTTTATGAGCGGTACATGAAGTACCTCACAGGATGTGCGAACGGCTTTCGCGTCGGCTACATCGACGTCAACCAGTTCACACTCGACAAGCAACCGAAGGACACGCACGGTTAACGCACTGTTTGATGGCAGTTCCGGTGAGGCAAGACGGTATGGTCCAGATCACATAGTGCATACTGGCGCGCAAAACCACTCGCGGGGGCAGTGGTGAAGGTAGACAAGAAAAATCAGGAAGGCTTAACACTCATGCCCGAGGCGACCGAAACCAAGGACATGCGGCCCCATTTCGAAGAAATCCAGGCGCACTACGACCTCTCGGACGATTTCTTCGGCGTCTTTCAGGACCCGACCCGCAAGTACAGCTGCGCGTACTTCACCAAGCCGGACGCCACCCTTTCCGAGGCGCAGATCGCCAACGTCGATCAGCACCTCGAAGCGTTGGACCTGAAGCCGGGCATGACGCTGCTCGAGGTCGGCTGCGGATGGGGCCTCACGTTGCAGCGCGCGATGGAGAAGTACGACGTCAACGTCATCGGCTTGACGCTGTCGAAGAACCAGAAAGCCTACTGCGAGCAGCTGCTCAGCAAGATCGACTCCAAGCGCACGTTCGATGTCCGGCTCGAGGGCTGGGAGCAGTTCCACAGCCCCGTCGACCGCATCGTCTCCATCGAGGCCTTCGAGCACTTCGGCTTCGAGCGCTACGACGACTTCTTCAAGACCTGCTTCGACATCCTCCCCGACGACGGCCGGATGACCATCCAGAGCAGCGTCGGCTACCACCCCTTCGACCTGGCCGAACGCGGCAAGAAGCTGACCTTCGAGCTGGCCCGCTTCGTGAAGTTCATGATCACCGAGATCTTCCCCGGCGGCCGGATTCCGAGCACCAAGATGATGGTCGACCACGGCGAGAAGGCGGGGTTCGTCGTGCCTGAGCCGCTGTCGCTGCGCAATCACTACATCAAGACCCTCGGCATCTGGGCGGCGCGGCTCGAGTGGCACAAGGACGAGGCCATCGCCGCCGCGGGCGTCGAGAACTACGACCGGTACATGAAGTACCTGACAGGCTGCCAGTACTACTTCATCGACGAAACCATCGACGTCAGCCTGGTGACCTACCTGAAGCCGGGCGCGGCCGCCTAGTCCCGCAAGCAGACGCAGTCCCCCGCCACGTCAGAGTGTGCGGGGGATTTTGCGTCTGGTGGCGCATGTCGGATTAGGCAGGCGCCGTTCGTCAGACAGGTAGAGAGTGGAACCAGCAGGGTTCCACTCCCCCACCCTGGGAGGCATCGCCATGTATTACTTCGCACTGCTCCAAGGCAAACAGCGCGACCTGACCGAAGACGAGGCGGGCCGCGAGATGGCCGCCTACATCGATTTCCACACCCGTGAGGCGGCGGCGATCCGGGCGGGTGACGCGCTGGGTTCGGCGGCCGAGGCAGTGCAGATCACCGGCGGGCCGGACGCGCCGGTCGTCACCGACGGCCCGTACGCCGAAGGCGCCGAAATAGCCGGCGGCTACTACGTCTTCGAAGCCGAGAATCTCGACGATGCGCTGCAACTGGCCCGGCAGGTCCCGGCCGCCGAGTACGGGTCGGTCGAGGTGTGGCCAATGGTGTTCTGGAACCCGGTCGACCGGCCCACCACCGATTCGGACTGGCTTGCGCTGCTGCTCGAACCCGCAGACGGCGTGAACGTCCCCGGAAGTTCCGATTGGGAGCTGGGTTTGGCCAAGCACGCCGAATTCGGCGAAGCTGCCGGGGCGCACATCCTCGGCGGCGCGCCGCTGCATCCGCCGTCCACGGCGACAACCGTGCGGGTGCGCGACGGCGAGATGGTGCTGACCGACGGCCCCTACGCCGAGGGCGCCGAAGTGGCCAACGGCTACTACATCCTGTCGGCCACCGACCGCGACGAGGCGACGAAGATCGCCTCGATGATCCCGGCGTCGGTCGTGCACCTGCGCCGACTGGCGGGTGTGTCCGGGCTGTAGATGCGTTCCCTGGACGGCGTCTTCCGGCGAGAGTGGGGTCCCGCGGTGGCCGCGCTCGCGCGGTGGTCGGGTGATCTCGGTATCGCTGAGGATGCCGTCCAGGAGGCCTGCGCCGAGGCGCTGCGCAGCTGGTCTCGAGACGGCATGCCCGACAACCCGGGCGGCTGGCTGGTGGCGGTGGCCCGCAACCGGGCCAGAGATCGGTTGCGTCGCGAATCCATCCGTCTGGGAAAGGAATTGGCGTCGGTGCTTAACGACGAGTCAGCCGACGCCCCGGTCATGCACCGGGTCCCCGACGACGAGCTGCGAATGATGTTCACCTGCGCGCATCCCGCACTGGAGCGCCTCTCCCAGCTGGCACTGACATTGCGGCTGGTATCGGGCCTGACGGTACCGGAGATCGCGCGAGCGTTACTGCTCAGCGAAGCGGCCGTGGGTCAGCGGATCACGCGGGCCAAAAACAAGATCCGCCAGGCGAATATCCCGCTTCGCGTGCCACCGCCGGAGCTGCTGGCCGAGCGCACCCCGCACGTACTGGCGTGCATCTACTCGGTGTTCACCGAGGGATACTGGTCGACGGCCGGCCCGTCGGCGATCCGTGACGAGCTGTGCGATGAGGGAGTGCGGCTGGCCGGCGAACTGCGCGCGCTGATGCCCGCGGAGTTGGAGGGCAACGCTTTGTATTCCCTTGTCCTGCTGCATGATTCACGTCGGTTAACCCGAATTGATGCCACTGGCGTACTGGTGCCGCTGGAAGAGCAGGACCGGCGCCGGTGGGATCGGGGCAGGGTCGCGCGGGGGCTCGATGCGCTGCGCCGCGCCGCAGGGTCGGCCGGGCCGTATCTGCCGCAGGCGGTGATCGCCGCCGCGCACGCGACGGCGCCAACCTGGGAGCAGACGGACTGGGTGACTATTTGCCGGGCCTACGATCTGCTCGTACGGTTGACCGATTCGCCGGTGGTACGGGCGAATAGAGCGCTGGCCGTTGGCTTTCGCGACGGACCGGACGCGGGTCTGGCAGCACTGGACGGGGTTGCGCACGACCCGCGGCTGGTGCGTTCCAATCTGGTGCCGACGGTGCGCGCCGATCTGTTGCGCCGGGCCGGGCGGCACCGCGAAGCCGTCGATTGGTATCGGAAGGCAATGGAACTCAACGGCTCTGAACCCGGGCGGGTATTTCTCCGTCGGCGAATCGCCGAATGCGGCGGCTGAGGCCGAGTTAGTGTCGGGATCATGGCAGTTGGCCGGCTCGCCGATCCGAAGTGCACACTGGGCACCGATCCCCGATCGGATCCGCGGATGGTGGCGGCTTTCGCCCCGCTCGGCCTGGCCGACACTCTCCCCGACGCGCCGCTGACGCTCGCCTCGCCATTGGCGGATCGGTTGGCATATGCGGCCGCTGCCGAGGACGCCGTCGGCGCAGTGCTCAACGCATTCGCGTCGGCCGCCCCCGCTCCCGACGGCGTCACGACGACGACGGTGTCGATTCCCGGCGCCGACGGCAACGAGATCACGCTGTTCATCAGCCGCCCGGATCGCGCCGGCGGTCCGCTACCTGCGGTGGTGCATTTCCACGGCGGGGCGATGGCGATCGCCAGCGCCGGCGATCCCGGATACCGGCACATCCGGGAGAGCCTGGCAGCCACCGGCCTGGTGGCGGTTGGGGTGGAGTTCCGCAATTCGGGCGGCCGAGTCGGCGCACACCCGTATCCGGCGGGGTTGAACGATTGCGCGGCGGCCACCCGGTGGGTGCACGCCAATGCCGCCGATCTCGGGGTGAGCCACCTGATCGTCTGCGGCGAGTCCGGCGGCGGGAACCTGACGCTGACCGTCATCCACAAGGCCAAACGCGAAGGGTGGCTCAGCGAGATCGCCGGGGCGTACGCGCAGTGCCCCTATATCTCCAACCGCTGGCTGGACTATCCCGATGAGCTGCCGTCGCTGCGGGAGAACGACGGTTACTTCATCAGCTGTCAGCAGGGCGCGCTACTGGGCTCGCTCTACGACCCGGACAAGGCATATGCCGGGGATCCGACCTGCTGGGCCGGCGTTGCCAGGCATGACGACCTGCTCGGTCTACCTCCGCACGTGATCTCGGTGAACGAACTCGATCCCCTGCGTGACGAGGGACTCCTCTATTACCGCCGGCTGCTCGCCGCGGGTGTTCCCGCGACCGGACGGATCGTGGTCGGCACCTGCCACGGTGGGGACTTGCTGTTCCCGGCGCTGATGCCGGAAGTATTCGCCGCGTCGGTGCGTGACATCAGCGGATTTGCACACTCAGTGGGTTGATAGCAAAGACCGGTGCTAGTAGCCAAATTTCACGCCGATCAGAGGGTCCTTGACACCGGAAAATCGCTGGCGACAGACCATCGCGTTGCTGTTGACAGGACCTGGTTGGTGTGGAATTCTTTGCTTAATTTCTTAGGCACAACCTCAGGAATCAACAAAACATCTATAGGGGGGGTCATATGACCACTACAGCTGGAAGTAAATTCTCGGCGATGTCTACCAAGCTTCAGGTGGGCACTGCAGCTGTGGCGGTCGCCGCCGCCGCCGCGATCACGCCGGCCGTCGCGCACGCGGCACCGAGCCTGGCGCCGTTCTCCACCAATGTCGGCAACTCTGCTGAACTCCTGCTCGACTCGGTGGTCATCACCCCGGGAAGCAACAAGAAGGCGTCGGCAAGCGCAACTCCGACGCCTGGACAAATCATCATCGGCGGCTACGGTCAGTCCCTCAACCAGGCGATCGGAGCGACCGTCTTCGCCATCGGCTTCGGCCTAGGGTCTATCGTGGCGATTACCGGCAACGTCATTTCGATCCTCTTGCCCTCGCTCGGCCAGCCCATCACGGCCCTAGGAGAGAACATAATCGCGGCGTCGTACACCTACGCCCAGGATCACGGGATCGGCCCGTACGGCACCTAGAGCTAGCCAAATCTCCAGAAACGACTCGTCAGTTGTTGCTTATCGGCAGCTGACGGGTCGTTTTATATTGGCCAGTTATTGCGGCTGCCCGATGGCTCAGGCCGCACCGGAGCATGGGAAATCAACTTAGTGAAATTCTTCTCGCGGCGACGGTTCAACGACGACCCGGACAATGACGAAGTAGATCTGATCGAAGACGACGAACAACCTTGGTACAAGCGGCGCACAGTCATTGGGACCGCGCTCGGCGTGCTCGTGGTGCTCATTGTGTTCGGCTCCTGGCTCGGGTTGCGAGCCTACGAAGCGAAGACAAATCTTGAGGAAGCGCGCGCCAACGCACAGCAGGCCAAAGATGCACTGCTGCAAGGGAACACCGCTGAGGCATCACGCCTTGCCAGCGACGCCCAGTCTCATGCGCAGACAGCCCGCGACGCGACGCACTCCCTGCCGTGGAACATCGCGTCCGTCGTGCCATGGCTGGGCAGCCCGTTGAAGACCGTTCAACAAATTTCAGACGTCGTGCTCGGATTGGCCGCCGACGTGTTGAAGCCCACCGCAGATGCCGGCACCACTGTTGCGCCAGGCCAGTTGCTCGCCAACGGCCGGCTCGATGTGACGGCCCTGCGCAGAGAAGAACCAGCGCTGACCAAGATCGCGGCGGACGCGACTCGGCTCGACGACGCTGCCAAGTCGATTCAGGAGCCGGCATTCCTCTCGGTCATCGGCGAGGCGCGATCGCAGCTTCAAGCGCAGACCTCCAACGTCGCGCATCTGCTTCAAAACACAGCACTGGCTGCACGATTGGCACCGTCGATGCTCGGCGCCGACGGACCCCGCACCTACTTCATGGGATTTCAGACCAACGCCGAGGCCCGAGGCGCCGGTGGGCTCCTGGGCGGGTTTGGCATCCTGCGATTCGACGACGGCAAGCCGAGCGTGGACTCGCTAGGGCCGAACTCGGACTTCAACAAGCCATTCGCGCCGTTTTCTGTCAACCCGGAATATGACGAGGAATACGGGTTCACGAATCCCACCACTGACTTCCGCAACAGCAATCAGAGCTCGCATTTTCCTTATACAGCGCAGATTTGGAAGTCGCTGTGGGCCCAACAATCAGGGATGAACGTCGATGGAGTGATCGCCATCGACCCGATCGCCCTGAGCTACATTCTCGGTGCTACCGGCCCGGTGACGATGCCCGATGGCGAAACCATCACGAAGGACAACGTCGTCGAACTCACCGAGTCGACCGTCTATGCCCGATTTCCTGATCCCAATGATCAGAGTGGGCGAAAGCGATACTTGCAGGGAATTGCTACCGAGGTTGTCAAGAAGATCACCAAGCCGGTGGAATCGCCGCGCGAGCTGCTCGACGCCCTAGGACGCGCGGTAAGCGAGCGCCGAATCTCGGTATGGAGTTCATCCCCGAGCGACCAGGCGCTCTTGGAGCAGACGCCGTTAGCCCACGTGATTCCCGACGACCCGGCGCCATTCGCGTCAGTCGTCATCAATAATCTCGGCGGCAATAAGATGGACTATTACCTGGATCGACAGATCGAGTACGTAGCTGACGGCTGCGACGGCGACAGACGCCAGTCGACCGTGACAATCCGGCTGACGAACACCTTAAAGGACGCGACGGGCCTACCGGACTATGTTGCAGGACGGTTGGGATTTCATCCCGAGATCGCCGCAAATATCCCCAGGGGCACAATGCTGACCTCGGTTCGTCTGCTGACAACTAAGGGTGCGAATGTAACCAGCGTCCTCGTCAACGGGCAAAGGACCCGTGTCTTCGGAGCGACTGAGCGCGGGCACCCTAGCTTCGAGTCTCAAGTAGCCATACCGCCTGGCGAGACGGTCGAATTGGTCTTCCGGCTCATCGAGCCGACATCTCCTGGCGACGCACGCGTTCCAGTGCAGCCGCTCGCGGACGGGGTCGTGCCCAAGGTATCGGTTCCCACATGCGTTCGATAGGCCGCGTTATCTGAGTCCAGAAATGTTTGGGGTAGGCCACGCCGAGCTACGCGCGTATCGCCTGACCGTGGGAAATCTACGACGGTATGCTTCCCCGGCAGGGGATGAAGTATTGATACAGGGGGTAAGGGGTCGAATTGAATATTCGGGACTTCGCAAAACTGCTGCGCACTCGTTGGATCACCGTGTGTGTCACGACGCTGGTCGTGGTCCTGGGGGCGGTTGTGTACACCCTGCTGACGACACCGCTCTACCAGGCCTCCACGAGGCTTTTTGTATCCGCCACATCGGGCGGCTCATCGGTGTCAGATCTGTACCAGGGCAATCTCTTCTCTCAACAACGAGTGCTCTC
>JAHFVD010000077.1:27546-33930 GCA_023264735.1 Mycobacterium sp.
CCTCGTCTGATCGTCATCACCAGTTCGTCACCGGCCGAAGGCAAGAGCACCACATCGATCAACATTGCACTGGCGCTGGCGGAATCCGAGCACAACGTTGTGCTCGTCGATGGGGATCTCCGGCGGCCCAGATTGGCGAAGTACCTGGATTTGGTCGGTCAGGTCGGATTCAGCACCGTGCTCAGCGGAGCAGCATCCCTCTCCGAGGCTCTGCAGCCCACCGAGTTCCCACGACTGACCCTGCTTGCCGCCGGCGCGATTCCACCCAATCCGAGTGAGCTGCTCGGATCCTTGTCCGCTCAGAAGATATTGACGGAGTTACGCGGCCAATTCGACTACGTCATTGTCGATTCTTCCCCTCTGCTCGCGGTCACGGACGGGGCGGTTCTGGCAGCGAACGCGGATGGCGCGCTCCTCGTGACGCGATTCGGGCAGACCAAGCGCGACCAGGTTGTCCATGCGGCAGGAATGCTGCACGACGTCGGCGCTACCGTGCTGGGCGCAGTGCTCTCCATGATGCCTGCACGGGGAGGTGGGACATACAGCTACAACTACTACTACGGCCATGAATACGGCGATCCCAAGCCCAAAGACGATGTCGAAAGCACGTCAGGTTCGGAGACGACGCCGACCATTTCACAAGCGCCACCCGCACAGGCGAATTCGTCGAATGGCAAGGCTCACGAAGCCGCCGATACCTCGCAGCACGTGGACACTGGACAAGCGCCAGAAAAGTAGCGGGTATTCCTAGTGCCTGCTGTCTGACAAGCGAAAAATACAATTGGACTAGCGATTCCACCTAAGCGCGGAGATTCCGATTCACCGGGGTCGCCGCACGCGCCCTCCGGAATAGGTGCCTTGTGAACACTACCCCGCAGTTGCCTGCAGATTCGCCTCTCGTCGACGTTGTCATGGTCACCTACGGACGCTCTGACCTGGTGCGCAGGAGCCTCAGCGCTCTTTTTGCAAGTTCTCCCGCCGGAGCGGCACGTGTGACGATTGTCGACAATAACTCACCAGACGACACACCCGACGTCGTGGCCGCCGAATTTCCGCAGGTTCGTCTGCTCCGCAGAAACAATAACGCTGGGTTTTCGGTGTCTAATAATCAGGCGTTGGCGCTGGCGACGGCCCCCTATGTTTTGCTTCTGAATCCAGACACCGAATTGCATTGGCCGACTCTCGAACATCTCATTCGAGAACTCGAGCAGAACCCCACCATCGGGATGATCGGCTGCCGGCTTCTCTTGGATGACGGATCACTTGATCACGCGGCAAAGCGGCGCATCCCCAGCCCTCTTGAAGCGCTTCAGTATTTCACGTTCCGAATTTTCGGATTGAAGGTGGGGAGATACGTTGCAAAGGAGATCCCGGAGACGGGCGTCGGTGATGTAGACGCATTGAACGGCGCGTTCATGCTCGTGACAAGCGCTGCGCTGCGCTCGGTGGGCGGGCTGGACGAGAGCTATTGGATGTACATGGAAGACCTGGACTGGTGCGTCAGGTTCCGTGAAGCTGGATGGCGCGTCGTCTACGACGGTCGGGTGACGGCAGTGCATGTGAAGAGTGCGAGCTCAGGCCCGCGCCGCAGCTTGAAGCTGAATCGGGCATTCCACCGCAGCATGGCGATCTTCTACCGCCAGCATGTGGCACCGTCGAATCCAGCTGTTCTCAACGTGCTCGTTGTTCTCGCCATTTGGATCCGGTTTGGGCTCGTCCAAGCGACCACAGTCGCGATCAACGCCAGCGCGAAGATCCGACCTCGTACCTCATCGCACTGATTACAGAACGCTGCGACCGCCATCCATGACGACGTTTTGGCCGTTCATATAGCTCGACGCGTCAGAGCAGAGAAACTGTACGGCGGAACGGTATTCGTCTATGCGCGCCATCCGCCCCATCGGAATGAGTTCGGAAATGCGCTGTATAAAGTCGTCTCCTTGAGCATCGAACACGCCTCCGGGCGACAGCGCGTTCGCCCTCACTCCGCGGTGCGCCCAATAGGTCGCAAGGTACTTTGTCAATCCGATGAGTCCGTGTTTTACCACCGCGTAGCTGACGGGTTTGACGGGTTGTTGAGCTTCCTCAGAAATCTCTGGCCGGCGATACAGCCGCTGATCGGGTGCTATCACGGATAGGTCCGAGGCGATGTTCAGGATGACTCCCCTACCCTGGTTCGCCATCACCTCTCCGAAAGTGCGGGAGCACTGCATCGCGCCAGTAAGGCCGACTTCGATTTCGAGGCGCCACTGCTCGATAGGAAACGCTTCCAGGCGCGTTTGGTTCGCCGCACCGGGAACTGTCGTCACCTTCGCGTCAATCGCGGCGTTGTTCACCAGAACGTCCACCGGGCCGAGTGCCGCGCTGAGATCCTCGATCTGACGGGCATCGGTGACATCAAGTACGTGTCCCGTGACCAGATCGTTTCCGGTTTCGGCTCTGACACGCTCGACAGCAGTCTTGGCGCGCTCCTCGACCAAGTCGGTGATGATCACTCGGGCTCCGAGTTCGGCCAGCGCCGCCGCATGCTGAGGCCCCAGTAGTCCACCGCCCCCGGTGACGAGTGCCGTTCGTCCTGTTAAGTCATATGCGGAAAGTGTGGAAAACACCATCGCCTATATCCCCCATCTCAGCTGCGAACCTGTCCCCCATCAGCGACAAACACAGATCCAGTGATAAACGCCGCGCGCGGAGATGCAAGGAAGGCGACGAGATCCGCGATCTCCTGCGGCTCCCCCAGCCGCTGCAGAGCGACGTCACGCTCCAACATCGCCATGACCGAATCACTATCGCTTTTCAATCGGTCATCCCACACCCCGCCGGGGAACACGATATTCCCCGGAGCCACGGCATTGATACGAATACCCTCACGCGCCAAGGGTCGCGCGAGGCCGCGTACCGAAGCATTCAATGCCGCCTTCGCAGCAGAATATGTCACGGGGGCGCCCAGCGCTTCTAGACCGCAAATGGAGGAGATGCACACTACGGAGCCTCCTCCCGTGCGTTTGATCGCTGGTCTCACCGACGTGACAAGGTTCATCGCGGAGATCAGATTCACATCGAGAACTCGATTCCATTCGGCTTGTGACTCGGCACCCGGTGGAACCGAGCGACCACTACCGACATTCGAGATGGCGATGTCAACCCGACCCCAGCGCTCGTACACTTCGGAGACGAACCTATCAGTATCGGCCGATGATGTGGCATCGCCGTGGTGTACAGATACGGAAGATCCCAGCAAACTCGCAGCTTCTTCTAATTGTTCTTCTCCGCGAGCGCACAAGGCGATGCGACAGCCCTCTGCATGAAGAGATCTCGCAATCGCCAAGCCGATTCCGCGACTCCCACCCGAGACTAGCGCGACTTTGTTGTCGAGTTCCAGGTTCATCGTTGGGCGTCGCGCAACCATTGCCGGGTCGACTGAAAATAGCGGCCGAGCGCGCCCTCGTGATCCCCGTCCTGGGCACGAGCTGTCTGCAGAATGTAGGCGCCTCGGTAGCCAGACGACACAAGTGCGTGAAGCGTTCCCGGGATATCGGCATTGCCGAGGCCGAGCGGGACGGTCGTGCCGCCCAGTACTCGGTCCTTGATGTGCACGTTGACGATGCGCTCCCCGTACGCGTCGAGATGTTCCGCCGTGTCGTACCCGAGAGCCGCACTGTTGCCGATGTCAAAGTTGATGCCGCAGACATCGGCAGGGAACCGGCTGATGAACCGCGCAAGGTCCGCCGCCGCGTAGTCGCACTCGAAAGCAATGACGAGACCATCGCGTCGCAATCGATCCGCGCGGACGTTGACGGCATCGATCACCGCGTCTTCGTCGTCCGAGGTGGACATCGACCCGTTGTCGACGAGCGGGACGACCACAAAACGAATCCCGAGATCGGCGCACGCATCGAGCACCAAATCGAGCTCACCGAGCCGTTCTTCGCGCAGTGCGCCGCTCACCTTCCAGAAGGGTGCCTGCATAAAGATGTCTCCGGTCAGCGACTGCACGCGGACTCTGTGCTTCGACGAGATCTCTCGAATCTCCGCACGCCCGTCTGGTGTGATCAGAGGGTTCTCGGCCAAGCGATCGTGGTCGAGTGTCCACTCCATCAGTCCGACGTTAAGTCTTTGTGCTGCAGGGAATTCCATGCGCCAATCCCGCCACGGGAACGCTTGAATCTTGCCGTCCACCATCGGGCATAGTCGGCCCTGCATGAAGCCTATGGGTAGATCGTCGGCAACGCCGGCAGCGCTGACGTCGGACGGCGCATCGGTAAGCGCGGGGTTGAGTCTGTTGACAGCATTACCCATCACATAAGTCCTCTTAGGTGTAGCCGTAGCCGGTCATGATCACACGGCACAGTTCGATGTCTTCGGGATTGTCGATCTGAAACATCTTGTGGCGCGGCATCTTGAACAACCCGATTCGCCCCCCTAGGCGATTCAGCGTATTCCGGAGTAGATCTGGCCGGAAAACATAAAACGAACCGTTCTCGAGATAGCGCTTCTCAAGATCCTGCCGCCGTCGTCGATTGCGCCAATCGTAGCCGACCGATGTTGTCTCCCCATCGGCACTGACCTGCCACGTGAAGTAGTCTTCGACCTCCGCGGCCGTGAACAAGCTGTCGAGCGACTCGCTTTCGAATTGTCGCAGGGCGGCGTCTATGTCCGAAGACTCCCGAATTGGTGATGTGGCCTGAAGAGCGACTATTCGGTCGAACGTAGCGCCGCCCTCCTCAAGCGTCTCTAACGCATGGAGCCAAGCGGATTCGGAACTGGCGTGGTCCCCGGAAATGTCGTCCGGTCGGCGTATCGGGACGGCTCCACACTCACGTGCCTGTTCGAGAATGCTGTCGCTGTCACTGGACACAGCGACGTCGGTGACCTCCTCTGCCCCCTTCGCCTGCAGCACGGACCAAGCAAACAAGGGTTTGCCGCACACGTCCACGAGGTTTTTTCCCGGGATGCCCTTCGACCCCCCGCGCGCGGCAATGACCGCTAGAGTTCGTTGCTTACGGTCGCTCACAGGTAAGGCTCCAGTCGCTCGAGCGCGATCCAGAAACCCTCCCCAAAGTTCTTGTGTCCCTGCCAGATTTCCGGAATGAAGCTTGCGTCAGGGGCATACGTCGCCATCGTCTTTCCGAGGAGTTCGAAGTTGATGTCACCTTCTCCGATCTGCAGGCCTTCGCCGTCTACGCCGTTCGCATCACCGAGATGATAGTGCGCTGTGTACGGGCCGAGGGCGGCGATTCCCGCGAGGTAATCGAAGCCGAAGTGGTTGGACGCCAACCGCGTATGCGAGATATCCACAGTCATCCGCAGGCCCAATTCCTTACAAACGCGAGCTGATTCCTCCGGGAAGATGAAGAGATTTTGGTGGCGCTGGCCGCCGAAGTGCCAGGGGAAGGGGGCCATCGTCTGGGGCGTCAGTTCCACCCCATCGGCGTCCAGTTCCTCAAGGCTGCGAGCGAACGTCTCGTACAGCTTCGGCTTTGCCGATTCGGGATACACCTCGTCGGTCGAAATCCCGCCGATGTTCAGGACGATGGGCGGACGCACCGTACTGGGGAAGTAATGCTTGAGTGACCGGGTTATGTCGATCACCTTCTGTGTCTCCCGAATCGAAAATGCCCGATATTCCTCATCTGCGGATGCAAGATCCATCAGTCGGCTACCCGAGAACAGCTCAGGCGCATGGACCACGAATCCGACGTCGTAAGTACCGGAGAAGTAGTCGGCGGGGTCCCGCTCCATGTCCTGATAACTGAGGTGGAACTCGACGATGTCCGGTTTACTCCGGCCCATGAAATCGAGAGCATCGTGGAAGCGGACCGGCAACCCCCAGGGCCGTTGGAACGAATAGGCCCGCGGTGCCACCGCGTCGGTTTCGACGTCCGACGAGAAGAAGTAGTCGTCACTCTTGAGCGATCGACCGATGCGCCGCCCAATCAGTTTGGGGAGGAAGATCGGCGAGAGGCCTTGCCCCGGGCTTCGCACGATGACGTCTTTGTCTTCCAGCACAGTCCCCGCCGGGATGTCGCGGCTGGCTACTAGGCTTTTGGCGAGATTCTCACGGTTCATGAGTTCGCCTTGGCTGAGCGGGCGCTCGCCGTCGAGGCTCGAAACACCCAGGGCCGCTTCGGTTTCCCGGATTCCGCTCACCAATGCCGCAAACTCATTCGGCTCGAGGCTGGCCGCGTGGTCTGGGCCTTCCATCGTCCGATCGAGGGTGATGTGCCGCTCGACAATCTGCGCCCCGAGCGCCACAGCGGCAATCGTGACAGCGATCCCGCGCTCGTGACCGGAGTATCCGATGAGCGGGTGGAGCTTCTTCAAGGTCTCCATGAAGCGAAGATTGATGTTGTGGAACGCGGCTGGGTAGGTGCTTTGGCAGTG
>JAHFVD010000173.1 GCA_023264735.1 Mycobacterium sp.
GACCGCCCAGCGATCGGGAACCCCACCGCCACATCAGAACTGCCGCTCAGCTTGGCCAGCAAGACCGCCAACGCAGCCTGAATGACCATGAAACTGGTCGCATTGTGCTCGCGAGCCACCTGAGCAACCTTCTGTTGCAACGCCGCCGACCATTGCACGCCCAGCTGCGCACCACGGTAGTCAGATACCGCCGGATAGGGTCGATCCGTTGGTAACTCGAGGCGCTCAGGCAGCCCGGCCAGTGCATCCTTCCAGTAGGCAAGCTGGGTGGCGATCAGACTGTCCTCGTCATCGAGATCACCGAATTGAGTGCGTTGCCACAGCGCGTAGTCCACATACTGCACCGGCAATGGCGCCCACCGTGGGGCTCCACCCGAGCACCTGCTGGCATACGCGGTCTCCAGATCCCGCAGCAGCGGGGCGCCCGACCAGCCGTCGGCAGCGATGTGGTGCACGACCGCGACCAACACATGCTGATCGTCAGACGTCCGGAAAAGTGTTGCCCGGAAGGGGATCTCGACCGCCAAATCGAAGTGGTAACGCACCACTTCCTCAAGTTCCGCGCCCAACCGGTCGTCCGGCCAGTCACCCGCGTCGATCACCTGCCAGCCGAACTCGGCTTGGTCAACCGAGACGATCACCTGCCGAGGTGTGCCTCCCACATCCTCAAACAGGGTTCGCAATGTCTCCTGGCGGGCAACCACGTCGGCCAACGCCGCGCCCAACGCCTCAACATCGAGGCGCCCACTCAGCTGTAGAGCAACCGGCATGTTGTAAACCGCGGAAGGCCCTTGCAATTGCTCCAGAAACCACAGCCGGGACTGAGCGAACGACAGGGGCAGCACCTCCGGACGCTGCTGGACCACCAACGGTGCCCACTGCGGGCCTCGTGCGTGCGCGCTGATCCAATCGGCCAACCCGGCTACCGTGGGTTGGTCGAACAGCACGCGGATCGGGACTTCCACACCCAACTCCGTACGCACCCGCGCGATGAGCCGCGTCGCGGACAGGGAATGCCCGCCCAGGTCGAAGAACGATTCCGATATCCCGACTCGTGTCGTGCCGAGTACGTCGCCAAACAGTCTGGCCAACAACCGTTCCCGGTCATCACGTGGTGCACGATACGGGGCCCCGCTGACAAACTCCGGTGCCGGCAACGCTCGCCGGTCCACCTTCCCGTTCAGCGTCAAGGGCAACGCCTCGATCACCATAATCGACGCCGGCACCATGTAAGCAGGCAACCGTTCGGTGATGTAGGTGCGCAGCTCTGCTACCCGTTCGACAGCGGCGGGATCGTTGACGTGGTCGGCGAGCGAACCTACTCCGGTGGCCGGGAGGTAGAGATCCGACAATCCCATGGGCGGCTCGGTGTCAGCCGGGTATACAACGCGCGTGTAGATGACATCCACCAGGCCAGGCGTCGGCGACCAGGTCACCGCCGTGGCATAGCCCAGTTCCTCACCCAGCAGTCGCCATTGCTGCGACGTCGGCGATTCGGGCACCAGCAGCCGCGTGCGCAACTGACCAACCGTTACCCGATCCTCGGCTGTGGCCAACGCTTCTGCCAGAGCCATCTCCTGGGCTATCGCCGCATGCGGCACCCCCGCCACCCGCACGTCCGTCGGCTCGTGCGATCGCAGATACTCGCTGAGTGCAGCCAGGCTTGCGAACCGCTGCCACGGCAGCGATGGCACCACAGCCACCGAGCGCACCGGTGCCGGGCCCTTGCGCAGCACTACGTCATAGCGGAATCCGCTGAGTTCGTTGACGGCATCCATGGCCTTGAGTTGGACGTCAACCGCCGTCACCTCGGGAAGCTGCTGCGCCAGACCGACGAAGAAGTCGGGAGCCACCAACAGTTCCTGGTCGGCCAGCATCTCCCGGCGTATCCGGTCTCGGGTTACCGCGGCGGTCAGTTCATCGGTGGTGTCGGCGGACACGATCCCGGTGGTGAATGCCCGCAACAACGAAAGGTTCCGTACGTCGCCGATGAACACCGCTCCCCCGGGCGCCAGCAATTGCATGGCTGTCGCCAGCACATCGAGCAGGTATCCCGCACTGGGGAAGTACTGGATCACCGAGTTGAGCACCACTGCGTCGAAATGCCCCCGCGGCAGGCCCTCTGCCACATCGGCCGGCTGCACCCGTAGCCGCACCCGATTGCCCCACGGCTGCGACGCCATCGCCGCCTGCAGTGACTCGATCGTCGACGCGGATATGTCCGTGCCCCAATACTCAACGCACTCTGGAGCGATCGGCGCCAGCAACAGCCCTGAACCTACGCCGATCTCCAAGACGCGCCGTGGCCGCAATGCCATGATTCGATCGACCGCCGCGGCCTGCCATTCCCGCATTTCCGGAAGCGGGATAGGAGCCCCGGTATAGCTGCTGTTCCAGCCCCCGAAGTCCTCGCCCAACGCTGGTGGCCGGTCTGCGATGAAATTCGCGCCCGAATAGAGATCTTCGTAGACGTGTTGCCACTGCTCGACGAGCTGTGCCTCGCGCTGCGGCTCCCGGACCAATACCATCTCCGGATTCAGCACGGCGTAGCCCACCAACCGGTTATCGCCAGTGTCCTCATCGGTATTCGCGGCCATCGTGTGGCTGACGACCACTGCCTGGCTCACCCGTGGATGACTCGCCAGTGCCGCCTCGATCTCGCCGAGTTCGATGCGATAGCCGCGGATCTTGACCTGCTCGTCAGCGCGGCCGAGATATCGCAACTGTCCATCGGTGTCCCAGGACACCAAGTCCCCGGTGCGATACATCCGCGCACCCGGCGCCCCGAACGGGCACGCAACAAACCGCGTAGCGGACAGGCCGGAGCGATGCCAATAACCCTGCGCCAGAGCGGATCCTGCGACGTACAACTCGCCGACCACGCCCTCCGGCACTGGCCGCATCCAGCCATCCAGCACAAAGAAGCCGAGATGCGCCAGCGGCACCCCGATCGGGCTGAACTGTGTGTCGGTGTCGGCGGGGACGACCTCGCGGAACGAGGCGTGCACCGTCGTCTCCGTGATGCCGTACATATTGATCATTCGCGTTGCGGCGGGATGCTTGTCGAACCACGCCCGGAGACGCTGTGGTTCCAGCGCTTCGCCACCGAACACCACGACGTCGAGTTCCAGCAGCTGTCCCGACCCTGACTGTTCGGCATCGGCGCTTTGCAGCGCATAGAAGGCCGACGGAGTCTGGCTGAAGACGTTGACCTTCTCCGTAACGAGCAATGTGTGAAGATCCCGCGGCGAGCGGACGACTGCATCGGGCACGATCACCAGCCGGGCACCGTGCAGTAGCGCACCCCAGATCTCCCACACCGAGTAGTCGAACGCCAGCGAATGGCATTGCGTCCACACCTGTTCCGATCTGAGCTCGAGGTCGGCGTCCAGAGCCTCGAGTAGTCGGATGACGTTGTGGTGGGCGATTGCGACGCCTTTGGGGGTTCCGGTGGTGCCCGAGGTGTAGATCAAATACGCGATGTCCTCCGGTGCCGGCCCGTGGGTCTGCAGGGCCTCGCAGGAGTACCCCAGCGAGTCGTCAACATCGATGACCGCGACATCCATCCCACTCAGTCGTGGGTGTAGTTCGGGGGTGGTGATGACGGCGACCGGTTCGGCATCAGCCAGGGTGAACACGATCCGTGCGTCCGGCACCGCCGGATCAATCGGCACATACGCCGCACCGGTTTTCAGGACCGCCAGGATCGCGACCACCGCATCAGCGCAACGACCCATCAACAATCCGACACTCTGTC
>JAHFVD010000144.1 GCA_023264735.1 Mycobacterium sp.
CTCTGCCGTGTGGCTTCGCGGAGATCACCGGCACCCGACAAGAACGCGTGACGAAGCTGGAGCGAATCCTGCACCTCGGACCCGCCCAGGTGTAGCTCAGATCCCGTTGTCCGTCGATCGGGGGACAACCGGTTCAGCCGCCTCTTCCGCGGCCGGCGGACATACAAACCCCCTGCTAGCAGGCATTCTTATGTCATCGCCGAAACCGGCGCCAAACTACCCAGATCCACAGACACGGGAGTATTGACCGTGAAAGACCATCGCCCGCCTCGCCCTGCCCTTCGTTTCGGCCGGCGTCCTCGGCGGTGCCGCTCTCGGACTTGCCGGGATGGCCAACGCGGACTCCATGTCATCGCCTGGCCAGCGCGCCCGGGCCAGCTTCATCGCCACCCCGACGGTCTACGGGTAGTGCAATAACTGGCCCTCATGACCACGCCAAGCCTGTGCGCCGGGTGGGATGTCAAAACCGTTGCCGCCCATCTGGTCAGCGACTTCGCCATCGACTCAGTCCACCGCTGACCGGCCCGCTCTCGGGCCTCACCGATGTGTTCGTCCACGGTGCGACATCCGCATCCCGCTGGGAATACCGCACCAGCGCCACCCAACTCGGTTTCTTTCCGCACAAGCGTCTCCGGGGCATCGCACTCCACGACACCGACACCGGCCGCAGCTGGGGCGATGGCCCAGCGATCCACGGCCCGGGAGCGGCGCTGATGCTGGCAATTTGCGGGCGCATGGTCGCCTTCGACCAACTCGACGGCCCCGGTCTGACCATGCTGCAGTCCCGGCTTACTTGATTGGCAGGGCGGCGTAGCCTCAAGACATCTACATTCCTGATCGCGGCCCGACGACCGATCCGATGCGGATCGCCGTGCTCGCGCCGATCGCGTGGCGCACACCGCCGCGTCACTACGGACCATGGGAACAGTTCGCCTCGTTGCTCACCGAGGGGCTGATGGCCGATGGTCATCAGGTGACGCTGTTCGCCACTGCGGACTCGATCACGACGGCCAGGCTGCACGCGGTCGCGCCATGCGGCTGGTCCGAGGACGCGACGATCGACGCGAAAGTGGTCGAGTGCTTGCATATCGCGTCGGTCTTCGAACGAGCCGATGAATTCGACATCATCCACAACGGGTTTGACTTCCTGCCGCTCACGTACAGCGCTCTAGTGTCGACTCCGGTGGTTACCACGATCCACGGGTTCTCATCTGATCGGATCGTTCCGGTCTACGAACGCTACGACCGGACAACCGCTTACGTCTCGATCAGCGACAGCGACCGACACCCGAATCTGCACTACGCCGCAACCATTCACCACGGCATCGATATCGACGAGTTCGCGGTCCATCCAGAACCCGGCGACCACTTGTTGTTCTTCGGGCGAATCCACCCTGACAAGGGCACCGCGCACGCCATTCAGGTCGCGCGCACATGTGGTCGCAGGCTCGTCATTGCCGGGATCATCCAGGACGAGAATTACTTTCGTACCGAGGTGGCACCACACGTCGACGGTGAATGGGTGCGCTACGTCGGCGCCGTCGACGCCTCAGCGCGCGCGGAGGTCCTTGGCAGTGCACACGCGCTGCTACACCTGATCGACTTCGACGAGCCCTTCGGCTACAGCGTCGTAGAGGCGATGGCCTGTGGTACCCCGGTCATCGCGTACTCGAGAGGCTCAATGCACGAGCTCATCGAGCATGGCGTCACCGGCTACGTGGTCGGGAACATCGCATCGGCGGTCGCGGCGGTCGCATCTGTCGGTGACCTCGATCGGCACAAGATCGCTTTGCGCGCCGCCGAGAGATTCTCGGTCCAGACCATGATCGACAAATACCTCACCGTGTATCGCCAACTCCTCGGCAATCGGAGATGACGCCGCAGGACGCCGTGTGGTGGAAGTCTGCCGTCGTCTATCAGATTTATCCCCGCAGCTTTGCCGATTCGAACGGCGACGGATTCGGCGACCTCGGTGGCATCATCGACCGGCTCGGCTATCTCGAGGCGCTGGGGGTTAATGTCATCTGGTTGTCACCGATCTACCCGTCGCCGCAGGCTGACAACGGCTATGACATCAGCGACTACTGCGATATCGACCCACTGTTCGGCACCCTCGCTGAATTCGACGTGCTGCTCGCAAAGATCCACGAATGCGGAATGAAGCTCGTGATGGACCTGGTGGTGAACCATACCTCCGACGAGCATCCGTGGTTCGTCGAGTCACGCTCATCTCGGAACAGCCCGAAGAGGGATTGGTACATCTGGCGCGACTCGCGCGAGGCTGCTGAGCCGAACAACTGGGGCTCGTTCTTCTCCGGATCGGCTTGGACGTGGGATCAGGCGACCGGCCAGTACTACTTGCACTTGTTCGACCGTAAGCAGCCGGACTTGAACTGGGAAAATCCACACGTACGAAAAGCCATGCAGGACATCATGGTTTGGTGGCTCGACCGCGGTGTCGACGGCTTTCGAATGGATGTCGTCAACTTCATCTCCAAGACCCGGGGACTCCCGGACGCGCCGGGGATCCCTGGCCATCGGTTCGTTATCGCCGTTGACGAGTTCGTCGACGGTCCGCACGTGCACGAGTACCTCGCGGAGATGTCTCGCGAGGTCTTCGCGAACCGCGACGGCGAGTTCATCACAGTGGGGGAGATGCCCGGGGTGACGCCCGACCACGCCCGCTTGTATACCGATCCGGCTCGCGGTGAGCTCGACATGGTATTTCAATTCGAGCACGTATCCGTGGACCAGAGCCCGACCAACAAGTTCGAGTACCTAGGACTCGACCTGGTTGTCCTCAAGGCAGCGCTCCACCGATGGCAGGCGGCGTTGGCCGAAACCGGTTGGAACAGCTTGTACTGGCAAAACCACGACCAGCCGCGCGTCGTGTCCCGCTTCGGTGATGACGACCCGGCTCACCGGGCTGCGTCGGCGAAGGCGCTCGCGACGATTCTGCACGGCATGCGCGGCACGCCGTTCGTCTATCAAGGCGAAGAACTCGGAATGACGAACTACCCGTTCCGCGGTGCGCAGGACCATCAGGATCTCGAGGCGGTGAACTACTACGCCAGCGTGCTCGACCTGGGCGGCGACGCGACTGCCGCGCTGGCCGGCCTGGCCACGATGAGCCGCGACAATGCCCGTACGCCGATGCAATGGACGGCGGGGTGCAACGCAGGGTTCACGACCGGCGATCCGTGGATGCCGGTCAATCCGAACCACACCTGGCTCAACATGGAATCACAGCTCGCTGCATCGGATTCCGTCTTTGCTCATTACCGGGCGCTCATTTGCCTCCGTCACAATCTTGCGATCCTCGAGCACGGGGACTTCACGCCACTGATGGGGCAGGACCCGCAGATCTGGGCGTACACCAGACGCACGCCGGAGAAGGCGATCCTCGTGATCGCCAACTGCGGTCGCCAGGCCAGAACCGTCGACGTCGACGCCGAGTGGATCGGCGCCAGCCTGTTGCTCGGCAACCTCGCCGACACTCCGATCACGCCGATATCGACGACGCTGCAGTTGGCGGGCTGGGATGCGCGCATATACGCCGCTCGACCAGCCGATGACCGCAAGCCCGCCCCTCTCGACCACGCTCTTTAATGGGTATAGGTGTACGATCAAGGAGTTGGTACCCCCAGCCAGTCTGGAATGGCTCAGCTTCTGACGCTGACCCGCCCGAGCATCCGCTCACGCCGGACGTACCGTCTTTACCGCTAGTCGGGATAGTCTTTTGAACGTTTCACCTTTATTTAAGCCTTTGTTTTCTCCCCTTGGAGTGCAACATTTTTCGAGGACCCCGAGTTTCGCGATCCTCAGCACGCACCCACCGACACCGTGCGGGATCGCGACGTTCAGCGCTGCGCTCTCCGACGGATTGGAAGCCAACGGCGCCGATGTCACTGTCGTGCGGGTCGCCGACGAGTTCCCTTCTGCGCGAGTAAATGTCATCGGTGAACTGATCAACGGTTCCCCGAAGTCCGTCGCGGAATGCTCGGAGTTGCTGAACCAGAGCGACATTGCAGTCATCCAACACGAATACGGCATCTACGGCGGTCCGGACGGCGACGAAGTCGTGGAGATCATGGCGAGCTTGCGCGTACCGTCCGTCGTTGTCGCCCACACCGTGCTCAAAGATCCGACGCCGCATCAGCGCTCGGTACTCGAAGCGGTCGTGGAGGCCGCAGACCAAGTGGTCGTCATGTCCGAGGCGGCCAAGCACCGCCTGGCCGCCGGTTACGACATCGACCACACCAAGGTGGTCACGATCCCGCACGGCGCGACGGTGCCGGACACCAGCACCCAGAGGCGTCCGGTTCGACCGATCATCTTGACGTGGGGCCTGTTGGGACCCGGCAAGGGCATCGAGCGGGTGATCGACGCAATGGCGTCGCTCAAGGACCTCCCCGGCCAACCGCGATATCTGATCGCAGGCAGAACCCACCCCAAGGTGCTCGCCGCCGAGGGGGAGGCGTACCGCGATGCCCTTACCGAGCAAGCACGCCGGCTCGGCGTGTCCGCGTCGGTGTCCTTCGACCCCGTCTACCGCAGTCCCGCAGATGTGATCGCGCTCGTCCAGTCCGCGGCCGTCGTGGTGCTTCCCTACGACTCCAAGGACCAGGTCACCTCCGGTGTACTGGTCGACTCCGTGGCCAGTGGACGTCCAATCGTCGCGACGGCCTTTCCCCACGCTCTCGAGCTGCTCGGTAGCGGTGCTGGCACCGTCGTCGCTCACGACGATCCCGACGCAATGGTCGGCGCACTTCGCCGATTGCTGACGGATCCCCGCGTCGCGGGCTCCATGGCGGCGGAGTCTCGAGAACTGGCTCCGACGATGGCCTGGCCGATTGTCGCCAGTTCCTATGTGGCCCTGGCTCAACGGCTTCTCGGCGCACGATTGGCACTGACGTGACCGGCGGCTCGCTCATCCCGTCGTTCGCCCATCTGTTGCGCATGACCGACCATCAGGCCACCTTCGAGCACGCCCTTCTGACCGAACCCCGTCGCGATCACGGCTACTGCACCGACGACATGGCCAGGGTGCTCGTTGTCACCACTCGCGAGCCTGAGTCACCGGGCCCGGTCAACGGTCTCGCAGGCAAGGCGCTGCAGTTTCTCAACGATGCGCAGTCCCATAGTGGCGGGTGCCGCAACAGGATGGACCAAGCCGGACGTTGGCGCGATGAACCTACGACGGACGACCATTGGGGCCGCTGTATGTGGGGCCTCGGCACGGCCGTCGCCAACAGCGATGTGAGTCTGGTGCGCAAGCTGGCCATCATCCAGTTCGAACGTGCAGCCAAGGTGAGATCGCCGTGGCCGCGGGCGATGGCGTTCGCCGCGGTCGGTGCCGCCGAGGTCCTCAGCGTCGAGCCACGAAATGTGGCGGCGCGAACGCTGCTGGCCGACTATGCGACCTCCGTCGACAGAGGCAACGGCGATCCCGACTGGCCATGGCCGGAACCAAGACTCACCTACGCGAACGCGATCCTCCCCGAGGCGATGATCGCGGCCGGCGTCGCGCTCGACGACGGGGATCTACGGCAGCGTGGCCTGGATCTGCTGGAGTGGCTGCTCGCCCACGAGACGGGCGACGGCTACCTTTCACCCACCTCCACAGCGGGGTGTGGGCCGGCGGACAGCCGTCCCGCATTCGACCAGCAGCCGATCGAGGTCTCCACTCTGGCCGACGCCTGTGCGCGCGCGGCAACCATCGATGCGCGCCCGCTCTGGACCGAAGGAATCCGCTCCGCCGCAGCCTGGTTCGACGGCGTCAACGATGCGGGAAAGCCAATGTGGGATCCGGCGACCGGCGGTGGCTTCGACGGCCTGCACGCAGACGGCGTCAACCTCAACCAGGGCGCGGAGTCGACCCTGGCGGTCATCTCGACCTTGCAGCGTGCACGGCGTTTCTCGCCCGCGCTGCAATGACGTCCACCCGAACGGAGCTCGCCACGCGCAGTGCGCAGCGACTCGCCGCCGACCCGGGGCGGGTGATCACGCGGCTCTTCGTCCCCGGCCAGGAGGGTTTCGAGATGCAGGAGTCTCGGGCGGGAGTCGTGCTCGCGCGCATCCTCGCCCTCGCAGACGACGACGTCCATTCGTCCCTGGACGATGTCAAGACTCGCTTCGAGAGCCGTCATCGTGACCTCGAGGCCATATTCCGCCGGAACGCCCACGAGCTGGCCGACCGATTGGATCCCGACCGCGAGCTCTCAGATGAGCGCGTTCTATTGCTTGGCGCGACCTTCACGAGTGAGTACGCCATCGAAGGGGCTGCGCTGTGTAACCCCAGTATCGTGGCCCACCCGGATCAGACCGGTATGGCGACGGGGAGCCTGCGATTTGTGCTCAGCGTCAGAGGAATTGGCGAAGGACACCAGTCCTCCATCGGATTCCGAACCGGTATCGTCGACGCGGCGGGCCGAGCCACGATCGACGACGCTTCCCCATTGGTCACGACCGGACGCCTCGAATCGACACTCCTCGATAAGGCGGTATTCCGTGTTGAGCTCGACCGGCACGCGAACGTCACTGAGGCAGCCGACTATGTGCTCGACGCACTCGGTGACCTCTTCACCAGATCCGACCTCGACGAGCGGCTCGACGATCTGAGTGCCAACCTCCGCACGCGCGGCAACGCGCAGGACGCGATCGCCTTGATACGTGGCATCGCGGATCGCTCGTACACGGTCGAATTCTCCGACCAGATACCTCTTTCCGAGCGTGTCCTGTGGCCGTCGATGGAGGCTGAGCGGGCCGGCATCGAGGACGCCCGCTTCGTCCGTTTCGTCGACGCAGACAGCTCGGTGACCTACTACGCCACCTACACGGCCTACAACGGATCGCATATCAGTCAACAGCTACTCGAGACCACCGACTTCCAAACCTTCACCTCGTCGCCGCTGGTCGGGCGCGCTGCGGCAAACAAGGGACTGGCGTTGTTTCCCCGCCGGATCCGAGGTCGGTACGCTGCCATGTCGCGATCCGACCGCGAGACCAACACAGTTGCCTTCGCCGACCACCTCTCGGTGTGGCCGACTGCATCACGGTGCCAGCAGCCCGCCGAGGTGTGGGAGGTCTTGCAACTCGGAAATTGTGGCCCGCCAATCGAAACCGATGCGGGGTGGCTGGTGCTGACCCATGGGGTCGGGCCGATGCGGACGTACAGCATCGGCGCGATACTGCTCGACCTCGACGACCCAACCCGGGTCATCGGTCGGCTGGGGCGACCGCTGCTGACCCCCGCGCCTGATGAACAGAACGGCTATGTCCCCAACGTCGTCTACTCGTGCGGCGCGCTCGTCCACGCCGACACCCTGGTCCTCCCGTACGGGATCGGCGACGGTGCCATCGGCATCGCTACCGTCCCGCTGCCCGAGCTGTTAACCGCCCTTAGCGCTTGACTATTCGGTCTCTGAACTTCGTGCATTCATGTCGCGAACCAGCTTTTCGGCGCTCTTCTGGTGGTTTTCGTAGGATCCCAGCTCTCGCGACGGTCCGAGCGGGTGCTGAATCGCGTACCACAAACGTTCGAGACGACTGTTCATTGCTACCCACTTCGATTGGCTTTCAGCCTAACACGCTGAGGCGTGGCGCGATTGCCGTCACATTCGCAGTGCTGCAAGTGAACTCGAGCGATTTCCGGTATCCACCCGAGTCGCCGTACTGGCGCGCAGGAAACTACCGGTGCGCTGCGTGCCAACCAGGTCGGTGGCGTGCCCATCAAGGAACACTGCGCGGCCGCCGACGAACACGGCACTGACAGTGTCGTCGTTGCGATTGACCATCCGCGACAGTCCGCCATACTGCTCGACCGTCTCCTCGTGGTAGCCGTCCAGTGACTCGTCGAGACGTTCCGGGTCGATGATGACCAGGTCGGCGCGGTCGCCGATCCGCAGGTGGCCGGCGTCGATCTGGTACCAGTCGGCCAGCTCACCGGTCAGGCGGTGCACCGCCTCCTCGATCGTCATGAACGGGGTGCCGGCTCTCTGCGCGTCGTACACGTGCCGGAGCAGCCGCAACCCGAAGTTGTAGAACGCCATATTGCGCAGGTGCGCGCCGGCATCGGAGAAGCCCATCTGGATGCCCGACTGACGGGCCATCTTCTTGAGTACCTCGGGACGATGGTTCGACACCGTGGTACGCCACCGCAGCGCGGTTCCGTGCTCGACGACCAGATCGAGGAACGCATCGACCGGGTGCAACCCGCCGCGGTCGATACCGACCTGCCCGAATGACTTTCCGATCACCGAGTGATCGGGGCACTCAACGATCTCGGCGTCGAAGAAGTCGCGGTGCCACACACGAAGCCCGAACTTGTTGTCGTAGTCCTTGCGGAACCGCCGCCGGTATTCCTCGTCGCGCAGCATCTCATTGCGCTGCGCCACTTGCTCTTTCAGATGCATTGCGGCAGCGCCGGAACCGAACTCCTCGAAGATCACCAGGTCGATGCCGTCGGCGTACACCTCGAAGGGCACCGGGAGGTGCTGCCAGCGGAAATCACCGCCCAGCAGGTTGACCAGCCGCGCACCCGGGCCCATCGCCGAGATCAACAGCGGGTTGGCTTTGACGTCCGCGGCGGCCAGCAGGCTGGTCCTCAATGGCTTGCGGACGATGCCCAGTGACTGCAGCACCTGGGAGGTGACGTCCAGCGGATTCTGAATATCGGGTCCGGCCTGCAGGACTCGCCCGGTGCGTCGCAGGATCGACTTGAGCCGGCGCAGTTCCCGCGGCTTCGCGTACGTCGAGGGCAGGGTGCGGGAGCGGCACGTTTCACCGTCGAGCTTGTCGAACAGCAGCTGCTGCGAGGACATTCCGACGAAGCCGGCCTCGAGCGCCTCGCTGAGCATCTGCTCCATGCGGGACTGTTCGGCCTTGGTCGGGCGTACCTCGGGACGGGTCGAGCGGTCCAGGCCCATGGTGGCGGCCCGCATGTCCGAATGGCCGATGAAGGCGGCGACGTTGGGCCCCAACGGCCGCGCCTCCAGGGCGGCGATGTATTGCTTGCAGGTGCTCCAGGTCTTGTGCCGGTCGATCGTGGTGATGACGTGCTCACGGGGGATGGCTTCCACCCGCCCGAACAGGTCACCGGCGTCGTCGCCGTCGACGTGAACGGTCGACAGGGAGCACGAACCGACCAGGACCGTCGTCACCCCGTGACGCAGGGATTCCGACAGCGCCGGAGCGCCGAGCACTTCGATGTCGTAGTGGGTGTGGACGTCGACCAAGCCGGGGAGCACCCATTTGCCGTCGGCGTCGACGATGTCGGGGCACCCGGTGTCGTCCAGCGGCTGTGCGCTGATGGCAACGACGTGGCCGTCGCGGATACCGATGTTGCGAATGGCCGAGGCGGCGCCGGTGCCGTCGAACCAGCGTCCGTTGCGAATCACGGTGTCAAAGTTCATGGTTCTGAGAATGCGGCAGCGTGACCGTCCAAGTCTTGACAGTTGCGGACGATTATTTGACATTAGTTGACATGTCGGTGGTACGTGGGACGGCGCTGTCGGGCTATTCGCGTCTGGTGGAAGAACTCGGTGCAGACCCGGTCGAGCTGCTGCGTGCCGCCGGTATCCGGCCGCAAGATGTCGGGGAGCACGAGATCTTCCTGCCGTACCGCAGCCTGATCGTGGCCGTCGAGACCGCGGCGACGGCCACCGCGACTCCCGATTTCGGCAGGCGATTGGCGCTGCGGCAGGGTATCGAGATCCTGGGGCCGCTCGGGGTGGCAGCGCGCACCGCGGCCACCGTCGGCGACGCGTTCGCGATCGTCGAAACATTCCTGGGGGCCTACAGCCCGGCGATTTCCGCGCACCTCACCCCGAGTGCCGAGACTGACCAGTCGTTCTACGCGTTCGAGATCCTGATCGAGCGCCCGCCCCCGCATGCGCAGACCACCGAACTTTCCCTTGGGGTGTCGCTGCAGGTGTTGCGGTTCCTGCTCGGCGAGCAGTACATCCCGCTATCGGTGCACCTGCCGCACGAGCCGCTGACCGCGGCCGCCGACTATCTGGCGTACTTCGGTTGCCGACCGCGCTTCGCCGAACCCGTCGCCGGGTTCAGTTTCCGCACAGCGGCTCTCGCGCGGTCCCTGAATCAGGACTCGTTCGCCCATCACGCGGTCGTGCAGTACTTGGCCGGAATCACCACACACGAACCCGGCATGACGCAGTCGGTACGGAGAATGATCCGTCAGCTTCTGCCGACCGGCACCGCCAGCCTGGAATTGATTGCCGCTCAGTTCGATCTGCATCCCCGGGCTTTGCATCGCAGGCTGACCGCGGAGAACACCACGTTCGCCGATCTCATCGACAACGTGCGCCGGGAAACCGCCGAGCACTACCTGCGCGACACGGACATCAGCCTCGCGCACCTCTCCCGTGAACTCGGCTACGCCGAGCAGAGCGTGCTGAGTCGATCGTGCCGCCGATGGTTCGGCTGCAGTGCACGCGCGTACCGCACCGCCGTGCGGGACGGCGCCAGGTCTTAGGTGTCAGACGGGGCTCTGGTCCTGCGCGTTCTGCAGCCCGTCGTCGTCGTTCACGGGGGTGAAGCGACCGCCGAACAGCGCGCGGAGCGCCCAGGGTCGCACCGCGCCGAGCGTGGGCGTTCGCGTTGTTCAGCGGCCGGAGCGGCGACGAAAGCCCGCACTCTCGGCGCACGTCGGGGTTCCGCGAGTCATTCCCGTCGGCTTCCTCTGGACTGGGGGCCACATCGTCGTCTCGACGGCGCCGACCTCGCCAGAAGAGGCCAAGGCCCTGTTGGTGCGCGGCCTCGCCACCCTGGCGACCGTCGACGGCGTCTCCGAGGAGTACCTCGAGTCGGCGCGGAATTCGATGGACGGCGA
>JAHFVD010000078.1 GCA_023264735.1 Mycobacterium sp.
CGTGTGCCCGAGCGACGACCTGTCGTCCAAGCTGCCGCAGCTGGCCACCAACCAGATCGACACCGTTCCCGTGTGCGCCAGCGGCACCACCGGGGTGAGCTACACGTTCACCACCAGTGGTCCGGGTAACTCGGAGATCGCGCCTGCTCAGAGCAGCGGCCACGGCTCGTCGGGCATCGGTGCGACCGCCACAACCACGGCGCCGGCGCCTGCCGAGGTGCCGACGACCGGTAGCCGGTAACAGCTAGAACTCACGCTGCCCCGCACCGGTACCTGGTGCGGGGCAGTGTTTGCTTTCCGGGCGTATCAGAGCAGTGTCGAATTGGCGGCGACACGGCGGATAACCTCAGCGGTTGTGTCGTGAGCCGCGAGTTGTGAGAGGTTTGACCGCATGGGTCGACTGTTTGGGACCGACGGAGTCCGAGGCGTCGCCAACCGGGAACTGACCGCTGAGCTGGGTCTGGCGCTGGGGGCGGCCGCGGCGCGCCGGCTCTCGGCGACGACGAGCTCGGGCCGGCGGGTAGCTGTCATCGGCCGCGATCCGCGAGCCAGCGGCGAGATGCTCGAGGCGGCGGTGATCGCTGGTGTCACCAGCGAGGGAGTGGACGCGCTGCGAGTCGGCGTGTTGCCCACCCCGGCGGTGGCTCATCTGACGGGCGCCTACGGCGCCGACTTCGGCGTGATGATCTCCGCCTCGCACAACCCCATGCCCGATAACGGCATCAAGATCTTCGGCCCCGGCGGACACAAGCTCGACGACGACACCGAGGATCGCATCGAGGAGCTCGTCGCCCAGGGGCCTGGCTTGCGCCCGGTCGGCGCTGAGATCGGCCGCGTCGTCGACGCGAACGACGCTCTGGAGCGCTACCTGCACCACGTCAGCGCCGCGGCGCCGATCCGGCTCGACGGGCTCACGGTCGTCGTCGACTGCGCCCATGGCGCCGCATTCCAAGCCGCGCCGCGGGCGTACCACGCCGCGGGCGCGCGGGTGATCGCGATCAACGCCGAACCCAACGGCCTGAACATCAACGACGGTTGCGGCTCGACGCATCTGGAACAGGTGCAGGCCGCGGTGGTGGCCCACCGCGCCGATATCGGCCTGGCCCACGACGGCGACGCCGACCGCTGCCTGGCAGTGGATGCGACCGGTCGGGTGGTGGACGGTGACGCCATCATGGTGATCCTGGCGGTGGCCATGCGGGATGCCGGTGAATTGGCTTCCGAGACACTGGTCGCCACCGTGATGAGCAACCTCGGTCTGCACATCGCCATGCGTGAGGCCGGTATCGCCGTGCGCACCACCGGCGTTGGAGACCGCTACGTCCTGGAGGAATTGCGGGCCGGCGAGTTCACCTTGGGCGGCGAACAGTCGGGCCACATCGTGATGCCCGCACTGGGCACCACCGGCGACGGCATCGCCACCGGCCTGCGGCTGATGGCCCGGATGGCGCAGACCCGCTTGCCGCTGGCCGAGCTGGCCGCTCCGATGCAGACCATGCCGCAGGTCCTCATCAACGTCGAGGTCGCCGACAAGGCGACGGTCGCCGAGGCGCCCGCGGTGCAGAGCGCGGTGCGCGAGGCCGAGGCCAAGCTCGGCGATACTGGGCGAATTCTGTTGCGGCCGTCGGGAACCGAACAGATGGTGCGGGTCATGGTGGAAGCCGCCGACGAAGACACTGCCCGCCGGCTGGCGATCCGCATCGCAGAATCCGTCAGCGCCGAAGGCTGATTTCACCCATCCTGGAACCGATCACCGCGTCCGTGCGTCATAGACGGGCATGGGTAACACACGCGTGGATACCGCGGCGGTGCGCGCTGCGGCGCAACGCTTCGACACCGCCGCCGATGTGCTCGGCGCGTCACTGAACCGATTGCAGTTCGACGGGAGCGTGGCCGGGCGAACGCACATTGCCCACGGCGCTGCGTTGGGCTCGGCATTGGACCGGCTCGGCGCCGAGGTGGCGCAGTGGTCACGTGCCGCCGAGGAGATCGCCGCCGCGCTGCGAGCCGTTGCGGACCGATACGGCGACGCCGAACTGCGTGCGGCGGCCCGATGACTGTGGACGTAGCCGCCCGGTTGGCGGCCGGGCGAACCTCGGTGACCAACACTCAAACCTACGTGTCGGCCTGCCACGCCGTGGGCTACCAGCATCCCGACCTGACTGCACACGCGGCGCAGATCGTCGAATGGTACTGCGGCGAGGATGGTTTGGATCTGCACGCGCTGGACGCCGACTGCGCGCTGCTGCGATCTGCTGCGACCGCGGCCGACGAAGCCCTACGACTGGCTGGTGATGGGAGCGCTGCGATGTCGGCGGCGTGGCAAGGGCAATCATCGTCGGTGGCAACCGATTTCATCGACCGGCACTGCGCCGCCGGGGCGGCCGTGGCACGCGCCTTGCACGCCGCGGCCGGCACCTGCGAGATGCTGCGGGACACCCTGGGTCGGCTGGTCGACGAAAAGGTCGCTGCGGCAGTGTCGATCGACGACAGGCGCGCCGCTGAGCGCCCGGCATGGCTGGCCGCGGCTGCTGCTGTGACGGGTGGGGGAGCGGGCCGTGACGAGGCTGTCGAGATCGTCACGCACCAGATCACGCCGTACGTCGACGCCGACATCCGTACCGAATGGCTGACCGCGATGCGCTCGGCGACGGCTTCGGTGTCGACGGCCTACGAGGACGCGCTGCGACAGCTGAATGGCAGTCCCGCAGCATATTTCGAGGTTCCTGGCCAGTTCGGCGCGCCACCCGTCCCAGCGTCGTCGCCGGTTACCTCGGTGATCGAGCCCGTCGCCGCGCAGACCGTGCCCGCCGCGGCGGCGCTCCCACCGGCAGCCGACCCCGCACCAGCGCCATCGACACCGGTACCGGATGCTGCTCCGGCGCAACCGCTTCCGCCTACACCGCCGACTGCACCACTGGCTGGTGCCGGCGGCGGCGCACCCGCAGGTGTGCCCGCGATGCCGGATGTTGCCAGCGGCCTGTCTGGGCTGGTGGGCCAGATCGCCGATGCCCTCGGCGGGCTCGCCGAGGGCATACCAGACAGCACTGCCCCCGACGGCCGCCAGCCCGAGCTCGAGCATCCCGTCGACCAGGACGAGGACCAGACCGACGGCGACGTCGTCGAACCAGAGGCCAAAGAAGAAGTGCCCGACAACGTTCCGATCGCCGAAGGCCCTGTCGTCGAGGAACCGCAGCCGGTCGATGAACCGGTGGTCACCGAGGTGGCGCCGGCTGCACCGCCGCCGGACCCACAGCCTGAACCGCTGGCAGCAGAGCAACCAGACGAGCAGACACCGTGTGAGATCGCCGCCGACGAACTAGCGCAGGTCGGTCAGTGACCGCCGACCGTGACCGGCCTGTCGTGCCCGCGTCGCAACGTCGCCTATTGCGTCCGGCTGACGAGCAGCGCGGCGCGCGCCCACCGGTGATCAGGGCAGCAGCTGCTGCAATTCCTCGACCCAGCTGATGTATTCACCCGTGTCGGTGGTGACCGGTGTGGCCAACAGCGTGGTGACCCCGGCCTCGGCGAAGGCGGCGATGCGCTCCTTGACGAACCCGCGTGGGCCGATCAGGTTCACCTGGCGCACCAACTCGTCGGGCACCGCGGCGACCGCTTCGGCCTTGCGGCCGGACAGGAACAGATCCTGGATGTGGTCGGCCACCTCGCCATACCCGTAGCGCGTGGCCAGCTTGTGGTAGAAGTTCTGCCCCTTGGCGCCCATGCCGCCGATGTAGAGCGCCAGATGTGGCTTGGCCCAGTTCAGCCGCTCCTCGACGTCGTCGCCGATCGCCAGCGACACCCCGACCATCACGTCGAGTTCGCCGAGTTGGCTGTCGCGCTTGGCTTTTCCGGCCCGCAGTGCGTCACCCCAGACGGCGTCGGCCTTCTCCGGGTAGAAGAACACCGGCTGCCAACCCTCGGCGATCTCGGCGGTCAGTTCGACGTTCTTGGGGCCCAGCGCGGCGATGGTGATCGGAATACGTTCGCGCACAGGGTGATTGATGATCTGCAGCGGCTTGCCCAAGCCGGTGCCCTGGCCGGCCGGCAGCGGGATCTGGTAGCTGCGGCCCTGATGCTGCACACGCTCGCGGCGCCAGACCTGGCGGCAGATGTCGACGACCTCGCGGGTGCGGCCCAGCGGGGCGTCGAACGGCACCCCGTGGAAGCCCTCGACCACCTGCGGGCCCGACGTACCGATGCCGAGGCTGAAGCGGCCGTCGGACACGAAGTCCAGGCCGGCGGCCGTCATCGCCAGCAGCGACGGCGTCCTGGTGTAGATGGGGAAGACGCCGGAGCCCAGCTCGATCGTCGACGTCTTGGCCGCCAGATAGCCCAGCTGGCTGACGGCGTCGTAGGAGTAGGCCTCGGCCACCAGGGCGATGTCGACCCCGGCCTTCTCCAACACCACGATGTGCTCGACGGCCTCACGGAAGCCGCCCGAATAGTCCAGAAAGATCCCGGTGCGCATCAGGACGTTATATCACCAACCAGTTGGTTGGCCGACTGCCGGGCTACTTGAGCAGCGCGACGATCTGCTCCTCCGTTGTGACCGGCGGCGCCTCGGGATCGAGCGCCTCGGTCTTGGGCAACAGCGCCTCTGGGTCGGCGAACTCGCGGTAGTCCTTGTCGCCGGTCAGGTGATACAGCAGGAAGCCGGTCAACAGCGCGCGCGCCGTCTTCTGGGTACGCCGATCCGAACCCGGCAGGCCTAACGCGCCGGCGAAGCGGCGCTTCTCGGCCAGCCCGGCAGACTCGGCCTTGCTGACGATGCGCAGCACCGACCCCGGCCAGGCGCCGGCCAGGTCCAGGGCATTCGTCCGCAGCGACTGCGGATCGTCGGGTGCGCTGAGCACCAGGCCGGGCGCCTTCAGTGCCGCGGCGGGCTGCTGAGCGGGGGGTTTGGTCACCGAGGGAAACAGCGCCGCGACCGCCTTGGGTGCGCCTGAGCCCGCCCCGGACAGGCCCGCCGCGGCGAACACCGCAGCCGAACCGCCGAAGCCATGGCCGGCCACGCCCAGTTTGGTGGGATGCACGCTGATCTGACCGGGGCCCAGGCGCACCCCGGTGATGATGTCGAGGGTGGTGCCCAGGTCGAACGCCAGGTTCAGCACCGACGGGGCCAGGCCGCGTTCGGTATTGGGGGCGGCGGCGACGATGCCCCACGAGGCGAGGTGCTCCAGCGTTTTCACGTAGTGATCGACGTCTGTGAGCCAATCGTGGCCGAAGGCCACACCGGGCAGATTGAAGCCCGACGCCGGGGTGTAGACGATACCGGGTAACCCGGCAAAGGCCAGGTCACCGCGTAGAACCTGATGCCGACCGCGGCGAGTCAGTGCCGCGAAGAGCTTACGAGTCCGGGCCACCCCACGAACCTAGCCCACGTGGCCGGGGCCGCTGCTGCACTACCCTGGATCAACATGTGCGGAATCGTGGCTTACGTTGGCCATCGTCGCGCCCAGGGTGTCGTCGTGGATGCGCTGCGGCGGATGGAGTACCGCGGCTACGACTCCTCCGGTATCGCCTTACTCGACGGTGACGGCGGTCTGACCGTGCGCCGTCGCGCGGGCCGGCTGACCAATCTCGAGGAGGCGCTGGCCGAAACGGAACCGGTCGCGCTGGCCGGTGCCGCGGGCATGGGCCACACCCGATGGGCCACCCACGGTCGCCCCACCGACCGCAACGCCCACCCGCACCGCGACGCGGCGGGCAAGTTCGCCGTCGTCCACAACGGCATCATCGAAAACTTCGCCACCCTGCGCCAGGAGCTGGAAGTCGACGGTGTGGAGTTCGCCAGCGACACCGACTCCGAGGTGGCCGTCCACCTGGTCGCCCGCGCCTACGCCCACGGCCCGACCGCCGGTGACTTCGAGGCCTCGGTGCTGGCGGTGCTGCGCCGGCTGGAGGGGCACTTCACGTTGGTGTTCGCCCACGCCGACGACCCCGGCACCATCATCGCCGCCCGGCGATCCACTCCGTTGGTGGTCGGGATCGGCGACGGCGAGATGTTCCTCGGCTCCGATGTCGCCGCGTTCATCGAATTCACCAGGGATGCCGTCGAGCTGGGCCAGGACCAGGCGGTGGTCATCACCGCCGACGGCTACCGGATCACCGACTTCAGCGGTGGGGATGTGACCGCGAGTGCTCGGGAATTTCATATCGACTGGGACCTGTCGGCCGCCGAAAAGGGCGGCTACGAGTACTTCATGCTCAAGGAGATCGCCGAGCAGCCGGCCGCCGTCGCCGACACCCTGTTGGGCCACTTCGTCGACGGCCGCATCGTGCTCGACGAACAACGGTTGAGCGACCAGGAGCTGCGCGAGATCGACAAGGTCTTCATCGTGGCTTGCGGCACCGCGTTCCACTCCGGACTGCTGGCCAAGTACGCGATCGAGCACTGGACGCGGCTGCCGGTCGAGGTCGAGTTGGCCAGCGAGTTCCGCTACCGAGACCCGGTGCTTGACCGCGGCACCCTGGTGATCGCGATCTCCCAGTCGGGCGAGACCGCCGACACCCTGGAAGCCGTCCGGCACGCCAAGAGCCAGAAGGCCAAGGTGCTGGCGATCTGCAACACCAACGGCAGCCAGATCCCGCGCGAAGCCGACGCGGTGCTCTACACCCGCGCCGGACCCGAGATCGGGGTGGCCGCCACCAAGACGTTCCTGGCCCAGATCGCCGCCAACTACCTCGTCGGCCTCGCGCTGGCCCAGGCCCGTGGCACCAAGTACCCCGACGAAGTCGAGCGGGAGTACCACGAACTGGAGTCGATGCCCGACCTGGTGGCCAGGACGCTCGACCACATGGGACCCATCACCGAGCTGGCGCACCAGTTCGCGTCGTCGCCCACGGTGCTGTTCCTGGGCCGCCACGTCGGCTACCCGGTGGCGCTCGAGGGTGCGCTCAAGCTCAAGGAGCTGGCCTACATGCACGCCGAAGGCTTCGCGGCCGGCGAGCTGAAGCACGGCCCGATCGCGCTGATCGAAGAAGGCTTGCCCGTCATCGTGGTGATGCCCTCGCCGAAGAACGCGGCGACGTTGCACGCCAAGCTGCTGAGCAATATCCGCGAGATTCAGGCCCGCGGCGCGGTCACGATCGTGATCGCCGAGGAGGGCGACGATACGGTGCGTCCGTACGCCGACCACATTTTCGAAATACCCGCGGTCTCAACGCTTTTCCAGCCGTTGCTGTCGACGGTCCCGCTGCAGGTGTTCGCCGCGGCGGTGGCCCGGGCTCGCGGCTACGACGTCGACAAGCCGCGCAACCTGGCCAAGTCCGTCACGGTCGAGTGACGATCGCCGGCAGAGTTCCCCAACGCCTGCCAGCCCGAAGGTCCAGCACGTAACCTAGGTGCCGATGCGGCACTACTACACCGCCGACGCGATTCGCGCCGCCGAGGCGCCTTTGCTGGCCGGCCTGCCCGATGGTGTGCTGATGCGTCGTGCCGCCTATGGATTGGCCACCGCGCTCGCCGCGGAGCTGCGGGCTCGTACTGGTGTGGTGGCCGGCCGGCATGTGTGCGCGGTGGTCGGGTCGGGTGACAACGGCGGTGACGCGTTGTGGGCGGCGACCTTGCTGCGCCGCCGAGGTGTCGCGGCGACCGCGGTGCTGCTGAACCCCGAACGCACCCATGCCAAGGGGCTGGCGGCGTTTCGTACCGCCGGCGGCCGGGTGGTGCCCGCTGTGCCACAGTCGGCAGATCTGGTGATCGACGGAGTCGTCGGCATCTCAGGCAAGGGCCCGCTGCGCGAAGCGGCTGCCGGGGTGTTCGCCGCTGTCGAGGCGGCCGGAATTCCGGTGGTGGCCGTCGACATTCCCAGCGGTATCGACGTGCAGACCGGTGCGATCACCGGCCCCGCCGTTCGCGCCGACGTCACCGTGACGTTCGGTGGGCTGAAACCCGTTCATGCCCTGGCCGACTGCGGCCGGGTCGAACTCGTCCACATCGGGCTGGACCTGCCCGCCACGGAGCTGCTGGGTTTCGACGCCGCCGACGTCAAGGCCCGCTGGCCGGTGCCTGGCGTGCACGACGACAAGTACACCCAGGGGGTCACCGGCATCATGGCCGGCTCGGCCACCTATCCCGGTGCCGCGATCCTGTGCACCGGGGCCGCGGTGGCTGCGACGTCGGGCATGAAGCGCTACGCCGGGTCGGCGGCGGCCGAGGTGGTGTCGCATTGGCCCGAAGTGGTGGCCGCCCCGAATCCGCACGCCGCAGGCCGGGTGCAGGCCTGGGTTGTCGGGCCCGGACTGGGTACCGACGAAAAGGCGTTTGGTGCTTTGACTTTCGCGCTGGGCACCGCGCTTCCCGTGGTTGTCGACGCCGATGCCCTGACGCTCCTGGCTGCCCAGCCGGATCTGGTGGCGGGCCGCACGGCACCGACGGTGCTGACCCCGCATGCCGGTGAGTTCGCTCGGCTCGCAGGTGGGCCCCCCGGGGAGGACCGGGTGGCGGCCACCCGCAGGCTCGCCGACGCGTTCGGCGCCACGGTGCTGCTCAAGGGCAATGTCACCGTGATCGCGGACCCATCCGGCACGACGTATCTGAATCCGGCGGGCGGATCCTGGGCGGCGACCGCCGGATCCGGTGACGTGCTGTCCGGCGTGATCGGCGCGCTGCTGGCCTCGGGCCTGCCGCCGCTCGAGGCGGCCGCCGCGGCCGCATTCGTGCACGCCCGCGCCGCCAACGCCTCGGCCGCCGACCCCGGCCCGACGCCGGTGCCCACGTCGGCGTCGCGCATCCTCGCCCACCTTCGTCAAGCCATCGCAGAACTGTAAGAAAGGACCCTTGTGCCCCACGTCAAGTACCGTTCCCCGTCGATCGCACCGGCCTACACCGGGCGGCTGTCCACCGATCCCATCCCGTCGCTGCGGCTGCCCGACGAGGCGATGGAACCCTCTGCGGCATACCGGTTCATCCACGACGAGCTGATGCTCGACGGCAGCTCCCGGCTCAACCTCGCGACGTTCGTCACGACGTGGATGGACCCCGAGGCCGAGAAGCTGATGGCCGAGACGTTCGACAAGAACATGATCGACAAGGACGAGTACCCGGCCACCGCGGCCATCGAGTCTCGTTGTGTGGCAATGGTTGCCGACCTGTTCCACGCCGAGAACCTGCGCGACGACGACGCCTCCACCGCCGTCGGGGTGTCGACCATCGGATCGTCGGAGGCCGTCATGCTCGGCGGGCTTGCGCTGAAGTGGCGGTGGAAGGAACGGGTCGGGGACACGTGGAAGGGCCGGACCCCCAACCTGGTGATGGGCTCCAACGTGCAGGTGGTGTGGGAGAAGTTCTGCCGCTACTTCGAAGTCGAGCCACGCTACATCCCGATGGCGCAGGACCGCTACGTCATCACCCCCGAGCAGGTGCTCTCCTACGTCGACGAGGACACCATCGGTGTGGTGGGAATCCTGGGCACCACCTACACCGGTGAACTGGAACCGATCGCCGAGATCTGTGCCGCGCTGGACAAACTGCAGCAGGACAAGGGACTTGATATTCCGGTGCACGTCGACGCGGCCAGCGGTGGGTTCGTGGTGCCATTCCTGCACCCCGACATCAAGTGGGATTTCCGGCTGCCGCGGGTGGCCTCGATCAACGTCAGCGGCCACAAGTACGGACTGACCTATCCGGGTATCGGATTCGTCGTGTGGCGCAACGCCGATGCCCTTCCCGAAGATCTGGTGTTCCGGGTCAACTACCTCGGTGGGGACATGCCGACGTTCACGCTCAACTTCTCCAAGGCCGGCAATCAAGTGGTGGGGCAGTACTACAACTTCCTGAGGCTGGGACGCGCCGGTTACACCCATGTGATGCAGTGCCTTTCGGGCACGGCACGCTGGCTGTCCGACCAGTTGGAGGGCTGCCAGCACTTCGAGGTGATCTCGGACGGCTCGGCGATCCCGGTGGTGGCGTTCCGGCTCAAAAATGGCTTCGGCTACAACGAGTTCGACGTGTCGACCGCACTTCGCTCCTACGGCTGGCAGGTGCCCGCGTACACCATGCCCGAGGGCGCCGAGAACATTGCGGTGCTGCGGGTGGTGGTGCGCGAGGGCTTCTCCGCTGACCTGGCCCGCTCGCTGTGGGAGGACCTCAACGCGGTGCTCAAGCACATGGACGCGATCAAGCCCGGCGGGTACTTCACCCAAGAACACTTCGCGCACTGATGGCCGACGCAGACGCTGCAGCAATGGGAGCCAACGGTGGTGACTTCACAGCGCCGCACCTGGCGAAATACCTCGAAACCGGGGGTGCGCGAGGCCACATCCTCGACCTGAGCGGTGTTGGTGGTCGGCATTTCACCACCCACTGCCTGATTCGCTACACCGGACGCAAGTCGGGTCAGCGATACATCAAGCCGCTGATCTACGGCAACGTCGGCGGTGAGATCGTGATCGTCGCGTCCAAGGGCGGAGCCGACAGTCATCCGGATTGGTACCTGAACATCCAGTCGTGCGACACGCTGGACGTGCAGATCGCCACCCAGGCGTTCGAGGCCTCTTGGCGTGAACCGGAGGGTGACGAACGGCATCAGGTGTGGGAGTACATGTGTCACCTGTATCCGCCCTATATCAGCTATCAGCAGTCCACGAGTCGGCGCATTCCGCTCGTCATGCTGAATCCGCTGCGACCGACGGCGATCTTCAGCGCACCCGCTGATTAGTTGGGTCGTAGATGGCCTTGAGCGACACGGTGATCGGGTAGGTTTCGCCGCCGACGTTGACGGTGTAGGAACCGGCCCGCACCCAGTCGGGCGTGACGACCGTGTCGTCGGAGGTGCGGACATAGCCCAGCCCGACGCAGGCCCCGGTGGTGGCACCCCACGCCGCCGAACTGACCTGCCCGGCGACGACGCCGTCGCGCAGGATCAACTCACCGCCCCACAGCATGGGCTCCGGCGACCCGACGGCGAAGCTGACCAATCGCCGGCGCGGCCCCTCGGACTTGGCCTTCTCCAGCGCCGCACGGCCGAGAAAGTCGATGTCGGACTTCAGCTTGCAGGCGAACAGCAGACCGGCCTCGACGGGATTGTCGTTGGGTGTCAGCTCCCGGCCAAACGCCCGGTAGCCCTTCTCCAGCCGCATCGACTCGATGGCGTAATAGCCACCGCGGGCGATGCCGAACCGCTCACCGGCCGACAACAGATCCTCGTACACGCCCACCGCGAACTCGGCAGGAACGTAGAGCTCCCAGCCCAATTCGCCGACATAGGTGATCCGGGTGGCCCGTACCGTCGCATAGCCCAGCGAGATCACCTGACTGGTGGCGAACGGGAACGCGGCGTCGGACAGGTCGGCGTCGGTCAGGCTGCTCAGCAGCTCCCGTGACTTCGGCCCCATCACACCGAACACCGCCATCGAGGACGTGACGTCCACCAGCTCGGCGTGCGCGCCGGCCGGCAGGTTCTTGCGGATGTGGTCCTTGTCCCGCTCGGTGGTGGCTGCGCTGCTGACGATGAGGAACTCGTGCGCCCCGGTGCGCGTGACGGTGACGTCGGACTCGTAGGTGCCGCGCTCGTTGAGCAAGCCGGTGTATACCGATTTACCCACCGGCACAGCAACATCAGCGGTGCACAGCCACTGCAGCGCGGCCTCGGCGCCCGGCCCGGCGAGCACGTACTTGGAGAACCAGGTCTGGTCGAAGACTGTGACCGCGGTGCGGGTGTTCACCTGTTCGGCCGCCGACCAGTGCAGCCAGTTCTGTTTGCCCCACGAGTACTCGATCACGGGTTCACTGCCCGGCGGGGCGAAGAAGTTGGCCCGCTCCCAGCCCATCCGGCTGCCGAAGTTGGCGCTGGCGGCGACCAGCAGATGATGCACCGGCGAACGTCGGAATGGGCGTGCGGTCGCCAGTTCCCGGTTGGGCCAGGGGATTTCGTAGTGCACACCGAGGATCTCGGCGACCCGGTCGTGCAGCCAGGCCACGTTGCCGTTGAACGGTGCGAAGCGGCGGATGTCGACACCGGTGAGATCGGTGGTGGGGGAGCCGTTGACAATCCACTCCGCCAGCGCGCGCCCGGCCCCGCCGGCTGAGGCGATGCCCACCGAGTTGAAGCCCGCGCCGACGAAGAAGTTTGCGCACTCGGGTGCCTCGCCCAAGATGAACTGGTTGTCCGGGGTGAAACTCTCCGGTCCGTTGTAGAGCTTCTTGCACCCGGTGTGCTCGAGGGCGGGAATCCGCAACAACGCGTTGTCCATCAGGATTTCGAAGTGCTCCCAATCCTCGTCGAGGAGCTGGAACTCGAACGGGTAGGGGATCTTGTCGGGTGCCACCCACGGCTTGGCCTCCGGCTCGAAGCCCCCGATCACCAGCCCGCCGACCTCCTCCTTGAAGTAGGTGTAGCCGTCGGGATCGCGCAGGATTGGCAGGTCAGGGTGCACGCCGGCGATGGTTTCGGTGACGACGTAGAAGTGCTCGGCCGAGTACAGCGGCACGTTCACCCCGGCCATCGCACCGATCGCCTTGGCCCATTGCCCGCCGCAGTTGACCACGATCTCGGCGTCGATATCGCCGGCGTCGGTGCGCACGCCCGTCACCCGGCCCTCGTCGGTGAGCACATCGAGGACCCGGACGTGCTCGACGACCTTGGCGCCGCGTTGCCGGGCACCCTTGGCCAACGCCATCGTCAGGTCCGTCGGATTGGCCTTGCCGTCGGCAGGCAGCCAGATCGCGCCGACCAGATCGTCGACGCGCATCACCGGATAGCGTTCGTAAGCCTCGTCGGGACTGAGCAGTTCGCAGTCGAGCTCGTAGGCCGCCGCGCTGGCGGCAGTGCGCCGCAGCTGCGTCATCCGATCCTCGCTGCGGGCCACCGTGACACCGCCGCACTGCTTGTAGCCGGCGCTCAAACCGGTCTCGGCCTCCAGTTCCGCATACAGCTGGGTGGAGTACTGCACCAACCGGGTGCCGCTCTCCGAAGCGCGCAGCTGTCCGACCAGACCTGCTGCGTGCCAAGTCGTTCCGCACGACAGCTGGCCCTGCTCGAGCAACACGACGTCGGTGTGGCCGAGTTTGGTGAGGTGGTAGGCGACGCTGGTGCCGATGACGCCGCCGCCGATGATGACGATCTGGGCGCGGTCGGGCAGCTCTTGCGTGGGCATGGATTCCTATCGGTCGTCAGTCGGATGCTTGCGCGTCGGCCAGCAGGCGGGGAAAGTCTGGTCCGCGGAATTCGGCGATGGCGGACTCGTAGCGTTCGATCGCCCATTCCCAGAAGTCGAAATCCAAAGAGCTCGAGCCATTCTGGATGCATCCCCACAGAGTCCAGCCGTACTTACCGATGATGCCCTGCAGGCGGGCCCGCGCCGTCTTGTGCCGCAGCCGACGGCCGTAGTACAGCGTGACCAGTTCGTCGAGCTGATCGGTGGACAGCCCGCATTCGGCCCAGATGTTGCCGAGTTCGAAGCACGGATCGTTGTTGCCGGAGTACTCGTAGTCGATCAGCCAGACCTTGTCGCCAGTATCGACGAAGTTGCCCGCCAGCAGGTCGTTGTTGCACGGAACGGTGGCGTGCTCATCCGGCCCGAGAATCCGTTTCACCGCCTGGAATTCACGGGTGTAGTACAGATAGTCGGTCGGTATCCGGAAACCCCGCTCCTGCACCACCTTCAGATAGGCGGGCTGACGTTCGAACATGTTGAACCGGTCCCGGAAGCGCGGTCCGGCATGCAGGGCCCGACAGCCCGCGGCGACCCGTGCCAGCACATCGGGGCGTTGCAGGTCGGCATTGGTCAGCGTGTCGCCTTTGAGGAAGCCCACCAGCAGGATGCCCAGATCGGGGCGGTAGTCGATCACCGGCGCTCCGACACCGGCCTGCTCGGCGGCCTTGCTGTTGTAGTACTCGTTGTCGCGGTCGATGCCGAGGAGGTTCGTGCTGTTGACGCTGCACCGGGCGACGTAGGTTCCGGCCGCCATGGTGATTTTGATGTTGCGGTTCGTCAGGCCGCCGGAGAGTTCCTCGAGTTGGCGCGGTTGGCCGGCCAGTATCGGTACTTGGTCCAGCAGCGTATCCAGTTCCGGGTCTGACAGGAACGGCATACAAACATCCTCGCGCCGGGAGGGGTATCGCGTCTAAAAGACTAGACTATTGACTTGTGTCGAAGCGAATGCTCGCTCATGAGGTGATATCGGACTGGGCTACCGCCCAGCGCCCGGCGGTGATCTTCGATTTCAACGGGACTCTGTCCGATGACGAGCCGATCCTGTTCCGCATCTTCGGTGAGCTTTTCGACGAGCACCTCGGCTGGGCGATGACCCAGCAGGACTACGACAGCCAGCTGCTGGGCCACAGCGACCGCGAGATCGTCGAGAAGGCCCTCCAGATCACCGGTGCCCAGCAGATCGCCGCCGCCCACGGTCGCGACGTCGACTCGCTGCTCGCCTTGCGCAAGAAGCGCTACCGGGAATTGGTGGCCGACGACAACCCGATCCAGCCAGACACGGTGCGCCTGGTGCACCTGCTCGCCGAGCACGGGGTGCCACTGGCCATCGTCACCGGCGCCCAGCGCGACGACGTTCGCGCCGTCCTGGAAAACAGTCCGGTCGGCGAGCTGCTGGGTGTCGTCGTCGCCGAAGAGGATGTCGTCCGCGGCAAGCCGGACCCGGAGGGCTTTCTTGCCGGCGCTGCTCAACTCGGTTGTGCACCAGCCGATATCGTGGTCTTCGAAGATTCGGTGCCCGGCGTGCGAGGCGCGCTGGCGGCGGGTATGCGGTGCATCGCCGTCGGCGCCACACCCAGCGACGAGCTGACGGCGGTGGCCCCGGCACTGATCCCGCGGCTATCGGCAGACATCGTCGGGCACGTGCTGTCGTCGCTGCGACGTCCGCAGCGCTGACCCGATGTATCGCCCTCAGATGCCGAGTGCCTCGAAGCCGTCGACGTCGTCGATGGCGGTGGCCAGCCGTTTGATGATGGCCAGGCAGACATCCTCGGGTTGCATCTTCGGCTGGTAGAACGCGCGCCCGATGGTGAACGCCCAGGCTGAGTATGGGTAAAAGAGGGTCTGCCGGTATCTGAGCCACGCCTCATCGAAGCTGGGCGCTTTGCCGCCCGCCTCATTCAGTGCCTCAAGGTAGAGCGCCAGCAGGTCTTTCTCCCACGCGCGACGATCGTCGGGCTCGCATGCCGATCCGACGAAGTAGGCGAAGTCATAGGCCCACCCGCCCTGCAGGGTCGCCTGCCAGTCGGTCAGGCCCATCCGGCCGTCACCGGTGATGTAGGTCTGGCCGACGTGGCTGTCACCGTGCAGCAGTGTGCGCGGAAGGACATCGGTGGCGATCTCAAGGCCTTTCTGGGTGCCCAGCCACAGCCGGTCGGCCTGGCCGTACAACCGTTTGGGTATAACGGCTTTGGCCCGTTCCATACCGACTGCGCAGCGGCCTTCGAAATCCAATAAGTTGGCCACGTTGTTGCAGTGGTCCTTCGGGGTCTTCAGGACGCCGAGTTCGGGAGCCTCCCACCACACGCCGTGGTAGGCGGCCATGTTGAGCAGGACGTCCTCGACTTGACTCCGGGTCAGCGGCGTCGTCGCATCAATGAACGTCGCGCCCTTGGTGGCAGCGATGTCCTCCATGAGAATCATGCTGCGCCAGGATGACTCGTCAACCCCACCCCAATAGCCCTTCGGGGCTTCCATCTCGACCTTCGGACGGAACGTCAGGAAGAACAGGGTTTCGCCGTGCAGTACATCGGCTCCGCCAAGCATCAGGCGCTGGCTGAACTGTGCTGTCGTCTTGGTGAACAGGTCGGTCGGCAGCCCCGCTGCCTGACCAACCTCGTTGTAGGTCACCCGCAACGCGGCTCGGGTGGAGGTGCCGACGCTGCCTCCCGGCGTCGAGAAAGACACAACCCGCGCGCCGGGGTGTTCTCGGCAGAGCACCCCGGTCAACCACTCCTCGTTGAGATCGACGCCGTTACGTGGAACATCCGCACCGGTGCGCAGCGCGGGCGGCCGGATCCGCTCGCCAACCATCAAGGCGCCGATCTCAGCCGCGCGTTTGGCAAGCCACAACTTATGGTTCATCGCGCACTCCAGATAATTTTGAGACGAACTAGATCATAAATGATGTCGGGGCACTAAATCCAGTGCCACACAGGAAAAACACGGGCCCGCGTCATCAGGACGCGGGCGAGGTCTCCACTTCGGCGTCGGGACCGCCGTCGACACGCGAGCGCACCCGGATGCGGGTGCGGTCGGAGCGGAAGTAGTCGTGGGAGAACTCCACCGGAACACCGGTGCGGTCGTAGGCCGTTCGCGTCACCAGCAACAGCGGGTCGCCGACCGCGACGCCGAGTAGCTCGGCCGTCGACTCCGACGCCGGGGTGGCCTCGATGTGTTCGTCAGCCGAGAACAGCGGGGTATCGAACTCCTCGGCCATCAGGGTGTACACCGAACCGGTGAGGTCCGCGGACAGCAGGCGGGGAAACCGCGCGGCCGGCAGGTAGGTCTCCTCCAGCAGTACGGGCGTGTTGTTGGCCGACCGGATGCGGATGATCTCGTGCGCGTAGGCGCCGCTTTTCAGCTGCAACGCCTGGCGCACCACGGCGGTCGCGGGGCGCGTCGTAGCCCGGATCACTCGCGCGCCGGCGGACATGTCCAGCCGGCGCAGTTGCTCGGTGAAGCCCGGTAGTCCGATGTGGTCGAACTCCAGGCGCGGCGTCTCGACGAAGTTGCCCCCGAACCGTCCCCGGCTGCGGCGGATCAGCCCCTTGGCCTCGATGGCCGCCAGTGCCTGCCGCAGCGTCATCCTGCTCACGCCCAGCGCACCGGCGATTTCCACCTCGGAGGGCAGCTTGTCGCCCGGCGTCAACCGGCCGGTGACGATGAGTTTCTCCAGCCAGACGGAAATCCGGGAGTGGGCGGGCTGCTCGGACGGGCCGCCGAGGTCCGGCCGCTGGGCCAGCACGGCGTCGTCCATCGACAGCACCCGCATTCCGACGACTCTACCGCCCTCAGCGGCCACGAAATGACAGGTCAGCGCCCTATGCGAGCTTCTGTGCCGGCTTCTGGGACAATTGGCGGCGGTGACATGAATATGCACACGACTTCGTTGACCCCGTCGACGCCATCCCAGGTTTCCGGTCCAGGCGCGCAAGCGCTCGTCGATCTCGGCGCGATCGCCCACAACGTGCGCGTTTTACGTGAGCACGCGGGATCTGCCCAGGTGATGGCGGTGGTCAAGGCCGACGCCTACGGCCACGGCGCGGTGCAGGCCGGCCGGGCTGCGGTCGCCGCCGGGGCCGCCGCACTCGGCGTCGCGACCATCGACGAGGCGGTGGCGCTGCGGAACGGGGGCATCACCGCGCCCGTACTGGCGTGGCTGCATCCGCCCGGCGCTGACTTCGCCCCAGCCCTGGCGGCCGACGTCCAGCTCGCGGTGTCCTCGGCACGCCAGGTCGCCGAGGTGCTCAACGCGGTCGAGCGCACCGGACGCACGGCCGAGGTCACCATCAAGGTCGACACCGGCCTCAACCGCAACGGCGTCAGCCTCGCCGACTTCCCGGCGGTGCTGACCGAACTGCAGCGTGCCGTCGCCGCCGACGCGATCCGCCTGCGCGGCATCATGTCGCACCTGGCCAACGGCGATGTTCCCGACGATCCGCTCAACGACCTTCAGGCGCAACGCTTTACCGATGTGATCACCGAAGCGCGCAGGCGGGGAATCGAATTCGAGGTTGCCCATCTGTCAAACTCGCCGTCGGCGATGACACGCCCGGACCTGGGTTTCGACATGGTTCGCCCTGGCATCGCGGTGTACGGGCTGAGCCCCATCCCCGAACACGGCGACATGGGACTGCGCCCGGCGATGACACTGAAATGCGCGGTGACGATGGTCAAACCGGTCAAGGCCGGCGACGGAGTGTCGTACGGACACACCTGGATCGCTGAGCGGGACACCAACCTTGCGCTGCTGCCCATCGGCTACGCCGACGGGCTGTACCGCCCACTCGGCGGCCGGATCGACGTGCTCATCAACGGCCGGCTGCGCCGCAGCGTCGGACGGGTCTGCATGGACCAGTTCGTCGTCGACCTCGGCCCCGGTACACCCGACGCCGCCGAGGGTGACGAGGCAATCCTGTTTGGCCCGGGCACATCCGGGGAACCAACGGCCCAGGACTGGGCCGATTTACTCGGCACCATTCACTACGAGGTGGTCACTAGCCCGCGCGGGCGGGTGGTGCGCACGTATCGGGAGGCCGACACTGGTGGGCAGTGACGACGAGACCAACTCCAAACGCGGGATCGACGAGCGGTTGGCGCGCCGCGCCGCCAAGAGTGCCGAACGGTTGGCGGGCAAGGCCGACCATCCCGGTCTGGGCGTGGGCAAGAAGGCCGGACTGCTCGCCGGGGTGGCCGGGCTGAGCGCGGTCGGCACTGTCGCGGGAGTATCGATGGCCCGCGCACTGGGTCACCGTTCCTACATCCAAGACGCCTACCAGGGCGAGGATTTCGGGCTGCTGGAAGCAGATCGCGGCTGCGTGGTCACCACGCCGGACGGTATCCCACTGGTGGTGCGCGAGGTCGGGCCGATCACCGCTCCGCTGACAGTGGTCTTCGCCCACGGGTTCTGCCTGCGAATGGGGTCGTTTCACTTCCAGCGCGCAGCCCTGGCTGCCCGGTGGGGCGATCAGGTGCGGATGGTGTTCTACGACCAGCGCGGTCACGGACAGTCCAGCCCCGCGCCGGTCGAGACGTACACAGTGACGCAGCTGGGTCAAGACCTGGAAACCATTCTGCAAGTGATGGTTCCACGCGGTCCGGTCGTTCTCGTCGGGCATTCGATGGGCGGCATGACGGTGCTCTCACACGCCCGCCAGTTCCCCAAGAACTACGGCAGCCGCATCGTCGGTGCGGCGCTGATCTCCTCGGCGTCCGAGGGGCTGTCCCGTTCGCCGGTGGGCGAAATCCTGCAGAACCCCGCCCTGGAGGCCGTGCGATTCGCCGCGCGGTACGCACCCAAGCTGGTGCACCGCACCCGCGGCGCGGCCCGGTCGGTGATTCGCCCGATCCTGCGGACCGCGTCCTACGGTGACGATCACATGAGCCCACGCGTTGTGGCGTTCTCCGAGGAGATGATTCACGACACCCCGATCGCCACCCTGGTCGAGTTCCTGCACGCCCTGGAAGTTCACGACGAGAGCGCGGCGCTGCCGGTGTTGGCCAGGATCCCGACGCTGATCGCGTGCGGCGATCACGATGTGCTGACCCCGATCGTGCACTCCGAGGAAATGGCAGCGGTGCTGCCGAACTGCGAACTGCTGATCGTCGGCGGGGCCGGGCACCTGGTGCAGCTCGAACAGCCTGAGCTGATCAACGACGCGCTGGTGCAGCTTGTCGAGCGGGCGACCCCGTCGAAATTGGTGGCCTTCACCCGCCGGCTGAAGGATCGCGCCCGTGGATAGGACGCAGGTGCGTAGCGGCACGGCCGAGCTGCCTACCGTCGAGGACACGATCGCGCTGGGCGAACATCTCGGCCGGCAACTTCAGGCCGGCGACGTCGTCGTCCTGTCCGGACCGCTCGGGGCCGGAAAAACCGCTTTCACCAAGGGAATCGCCCTCGGCATGGATGTCGAGGGGCCGGTGACCTCACCGACGTTCGTGCTGGCCCGTGTGCATCGGGCGCGGCGGGCCGGGCAGCCGGAACTCGTGCATGTCGACGTCTACCGCCTGCTCGAGCACACCGGTGCCGACCTGCTGGCCGAACTGGATTCGCTGGATCTCGACGCCGATCTCGACGACGCCGTCGTCGTGGTCGAATGGGGTGAGGGCCTGGCCGAGCGACTCTCCGAGAACCACCTGGACATCACACTGGCGCGCAGCGCCGACAGCGACGTGCGCACGGTGACCTGGCAGTGGAACCACGAATGACACGCAACATTCTGGTCATCGACACCGCCACACCGGCTGTCACCGCCGCGGTGGTGGTCCGTGACGGCGGCATCGCGGTGGCCGGGGAGCGGATCACCCTCGATGCGCGCGCTCACGCCGAGACCTTGACCCCCAACGCGGTGGCGGCGGTCGCCGATGCCGGGCTGACGATGGCCGATCTCGACGCTGTCGTCGTCGGTTGCGGCCCAGGTCCTTTCACCGGTCTGCGGGTCGGGATGGCCACCGCGGCGGCCTACGGACACGCCCTGAACCTGCCCGTGTACGGCGTGTGCAGCCTGGACGCCATCGGCGTGCTGACCACCGGTGAGGTCCTGGTGGTGACCGATGCTCGTCGCCGCGAGGTGTACTGGGCGCGGTATCGCGACGGGGTTCGCATCGACGGCCCCGATGTCGCCGCGTCCGCAGACGTGCCGATGGGTGGAGCGCAAGCCGTGGCGGGGTCACCCGAGCACGCCGCCCTGTTCGCCCTGCCCATCGTCGGGCCTGCCTATCCGACCGCAGCGGGTCTGGTTGCCGCCGTAGCCGATTGGAACGGCGAGCCCGCCCCACTGGTCCCGCTGTATCTGCGCCGCCCCGATGCCAAGACGTTGGCTGAACGAGGTGTGCTGCGGTGAACGTCCTGTACGGCCCACTGGTCAAGAGCGACGCCGCCCGCTGCGCCGAGCTGGAGAACATGCTGTTCGAAGGCGACGACCCGTGGCCGGAAGTCGCGTTCATCCGTGAGCTGGCCGCCCCGCACAACCGCTATGTCGCCGCCCGCGTCGACGACAAACTGGTCGGCTATGCCGGAATCTCCCGGCTGGGCCGCGCCGAGCCCTTCGAATACGAAATCCACACCGTCGGTGTCGATCCCGCATATCAAGGGCACGGCATCGGGCGGCAGATGATGGTCGATCTGCTCGGTGCGGTCGGCCCGCAGTCGGTGGTGTACCTGGAGGTCCGCACCGATAACGAGCCGGCGATCGCGTTGTACACCAGCCTCGGCTTCGCGCGGGTCGGGGTGCGCAAACGCTACTACCGGGTCAGCGGCGCTGACGCCTACACCATGCGACGGGACCCGCAGGCATGATCATCCTGGCCATCGAAAGCTCCTGCGACGAAACAGGAGTCGGCATCGCCCGCCTGGACGCCGACGGCACGATCACGCTGCTCGCTGACGAGGTGGCCTCCAGTGTCGACGAACACGCACGCTTCGGCGGGGTGGTTCCCGAGATCGCGTCGCGTGCCCACCTGGAAGCCCTCGGGCCGACCATGCGCCGGGCGTTGCAGACCGCAGGGATCGACAAGCCCGACGTCGTCGCGGCCACCATCGGACCGGGACTGGCCGGCGCGCTGTTGGTCGGGGTGGCCGCCGCCAAGGCCTACGCCGCCGCGTGGGGCGTGCCGTTCTACGCCGTCAACCATCTCGGCGGGCACCTGGCCGCCGACGTCTACGACCACGGCCCGCTGCCGGAATGCGTTGGCCTGCTGGTGTCTGGCGGGCATACTCACCTGCTGCATGTGCGCTCGCTGGGTGAGCCGATCGTCGAACTCGGCAGCACCGTGGACGACGCGGCGGGGGAGGCCTACGACAAGGTGGCCCGCCTGCTGGGCCTCGGGTATCCCGGCGGGCGACCACTCGACGAGCTGGCCCGCACCGGCGACCGCGATGCGATCGTCTTTCCGCGCGGCATGACCGGCCCGCGTGACGAGCCGTTCGCCTTCTCGTTCAGTGGCCTCAAGACCGCCGTCGCCCGCTACGTCGAAAACAACCCTGACGCACCGACCGCCGACGTTGCTGCCGGATTCCAGGAAGCCGTCGCCGACGTGCTCACGGCCAAGGCGGTACGGGCGGCGAACGAACTCGGGGTGTCGGCACTGCTGATCGCCGGCGGGGTGGCCGCCAACTCGCGGCTGCGCGAGCTTGCCGAAGAGCGTTGTGCAGCAGCAGGTTTGACGTTACGGGTTCCGCGACCGCGGTTGTGCACTGACAATGGAGCGATGATCGCCTCGTTTGCCGCGCACCTCATCGCCGCCGGAGCGGCGCCGTCACCGCTGGACGCACGCAGCGATCCCGGCCTGCCGGTGCTGAACGGCCAGGTGGCGTGAGCGAGCTTTCCCGGCGTAGCGCACTGGGACTCGGGGCCGCCTGATCGGGCATGCCGCGCTGGCCGCCGGCCAAGATGTTCACCACGGCCAACGACTGCTACACCGGCCAGCGACTGGTGGTCGGTCAGGATGTGCGCAACGGAATTCCGCTCGCGCATGCGACGGCGGCAAGTTCGTCGCTGCCCGGGGTGAATCTGCTGGACCCCAACGAGATCGCCCCGGCGTTGCGGGCCGGGTATGACCGGGCCAAGGCCGAGGCACCGAAGATCCGCGCGTTCTACGCGTAATCGGCACGTCGGCGTCGCGCACCGGCGAGACTTCCTCCCGTGCACTACGACCTTCGGCTGCGCCCGGCGCAACCAGAGACCCCCGCGCCGGACGCTTTCGAGATTCACCGTCGCGAGGTGCCGGCCAGTGCCGGTCGCGACGGGCTGACGCTGGCCTTTGTCCACGAGAGGCCCAAAAGTGGGGGCGGGTATCCCGTACTTCCCTTGCACGGCTACCCGGAGACGAAACGGATCTGGTCGTCGGCCCGGAATTTGTGCACCTGTGCGAGGTGGCGTTCACCAATCGGACCGGGCCGGTCGTGCTGCCCGGCGCCGGGCACTTCTTGCAGTGGGAACGAGCCGATCTGTTCAATGCCCTGGTCATCGCGTTCTTTGGCGATGTGCGGGTGTTGCACGAGCGGCCGGTCTGAGCGGCGGCGTCCGCTCTGGGCGAATACGCAGCAGCCCACCCTTGAGTGCTAGCACTCGCATGTATAGAGTGCTAGGTGGCTTGCGGACAACCCCTGTTCCGGCACCCGCGACGACGGCGCGAGGGCTTGGACGTATGCCAAAAACCTAGTAATTCGGACTGGTCCGGGCGCACAAGCCCCGGCCCGCAAGTTAACTAAGTGGAGGACTCCATCGTGGCCGTGAACATCAAGCCACTCGAGGACAAGATCCTCGTACAGGCCAATGAGGCCGAGACGACCACCGCGTCGGGTCTGGTCATCCCGGACACCGCCAAGGAGAAGCCGCAGGAAGGCACCGTCGTCGCAGTTGGCCCCGGCCGCTGGGACGAGGATGGCGAGAAGCGGATTCCCCTGGATGTCGCCGAGGGCGACACCGTCATCTACAGCAAGTACGGCGGCACCGAAATCAAGTACAACGGCGAGGAGTACTTGATCCTGTCGGCCCGCGACGTGCTGGCGGTCGTCAACAAGTAGCAACCGTGAACCGCCCCGGAGATCCCCGTATTCGTACGGGTGGTTTCCGGGGCGGATCGCGCTGAAGCCAAGTCAGGACTGACATATGAGCAAGCAGATTGAGTTCAACGAGACTGCGCGCCGGGCCATGGAGATCGGCGTCGACAAGCTCGCCGACGCCGTGAAGGTGACGCTGGGTCCGCGTGGTCGCCACGTGGTGCTCGCCAAGGCGTTCGGCGGCCCGACGGTCACCAACGACGGCGTGACCATCGCCCGCGAGATCGAGCTCGAGGATCCGTTCGAGAACCTCGGCGCTCAGCTGGTGAAGTCGGTGGCCACCAAGACCAACGACGTCGCCGGTGACGGCACCACCACGGCCACCGTGCTCGCACAGGCCATCATCAAGAACGGCCTGCGCAATGTGGCCGCGGGTGCCAACCCGATCGCACTGGGTTCGGGCATCAGCCGAGCGGCCGACGCCGTGTCCGAGGCACTGCTGGCTGCGGCCAAGCCGGTGTCGGACAAGGTCGCCATCGGCCAGGTCGCCACCGTTTCCTCGCGTGACGAGGAAGTCGGCGAGTTGGTCGGCGAGGCGATGACCAAGGTCGGCACCGACGGCGTGGTCAGCGTCGAGGAGTCCTCGACCATGAACACCGAGCTGGAGATCACCGACGGTGTCGGTTTCGACAAGGGCTTCATCTCGGCCTACTTCGTCACCGATTTCGATTCGCAGGAGGCCGTCCTCGAGGACGCGCTGATCCTGCTGCACCGCGACAAGGTCAGCTCGCTGCCCGACCTGCTGCCGCTGCTGGAAAAGGTGGCCGAGGCCGGTAAGCCGCTGCTGATCGTGGCCGAGGACGTGGAGGGTGAGGCGCTGTCGACGCTGGTCGTCAACGCTATTCGCAAGACGCTCAAGGCCGTTGCGGTCAAGGCGCCGTTCTTCGGTGACCGTCGCAAGGCGTTCCTGGACGACCTGGCGGTTGTCACTGCCGGTCAGGTGGTCAACCCCGACGTCGGCTTGCTGCTGCGTGAGGTCGGCCTCGAGGTGCTGGGCTCCGCGCGTCGCGTGGTGGTCAGCAAGGACTCCACCGTCCTCGTGGACGGCGGCGGCTCCGCCGATGCGATCGCCGACCGCGTCAAGCAGCTCAAGAGCGAGATCGAGGCGAGCGAATCCGATTGGGATCGCGAGAAGCTGCAGGAGCGGCTGGCCAAGCTGGCCGGCGGCGTTGCGGTGATCAAGGTCGGTGCAGCCACCGAGACGGCACTCAAGACCCGCAAGGCCTCGGTTGAGGATGCCGTGCACGCGGCCAAGGCCGCGGTCGAGGAGGGCATCGTCGCCGGCGGCGGCAGCGCCCTGGTGCAGGCCGGTAAGGCGCTCGATGCGCTGCGGGCAGAGGTGTCCGGAGACGAGGCAGTCGGCGTCGAGGTGTTCGCCTCGTCGTTGTCGGCCCCGCTGTTCTGGATCGCCACCAACGCCGGGTTCGATGGGGCTGTCGTGGTCAACAAGGTCAGCGAACTGCCCGCCGGGCACGGCTTCAACGCCGCGACGCTGACCTATGGCGACCTGATCGCCGACGGTGTGATCGATCCGGTCAAGGTGACCCGCTCCGCGGTGCTCAACGCCGCGTCGGTGGCTCGCATGGTGCTCACCACCGAGACCGCGATCGTCGAGAAGCCGGTCGATGCCGATGAGCACGCCGGCCATGGCCATCACGGGCACGCGCACTAAATAGTTCGGTACGAAACACCCCCGGTCCTGTTGGACCGGGGGTGTTTCGGCATCGGGGTTGTCGGTGGGTCTGGGTAGGGTCGGCCCGTCTGTTTGCACCGATGGAGGATCGATGAGTTTGACCATGCCGGACGGCGACTGGTTCGCCAATGTTGAAGCGCGCGCGCATCCCTGGCCTGGACTGGGGTGGAACACCGTGGGGCTCGTCTACGACGACGTCGACGCTGCGGCTGAGTTCTATGCCAAGGCCCTGGGCATGGTGCCGATCGCCGTGCTGCCCGACGAGGATGGTCAAACCTTCTTCGCCCGCATGCGCTACCGCGGCTCCAACATCACCCTGAACCGGCCCGGCTGGGACTCGGACTTGCGTCAGACCACCGCCGATTCGCCGCCGCACTTCATCTTCTATCTGTACGTCGACGACGTTCGGCAAACGGTTGCGTTGATGGAGGCGCGGGGCGCCGCCTGTACCAAGGCTGCCGAGCAGACGCCATGGGGTGATCTTCGGGCTCGTGTGCGAGATCCCTTCGGCTACCTGTGGGACCTGGCGCAGCGCAACGACAGCTCGGCCTAACGCGCGGGCCGGTCATCACGGGCACGCGCGCTAAGTAGTTCTCTGCTCGGCAGGGTGAGGAAACCCCGGGTCCTGTTGGGCCGAGGGTGTTTTGGCTCAGTCGGGGATTGTCGAGGCTCGGTTGGGATGTTGGCGGGGTGTCAATGGTTGGGTCTCGGTGGTCCAAGATTTCAGCATCGCGACTACTCGTCGATCTGCGGAAGCTCCGCGTTCGGAACAGCAAGCGCTATGGGAACCATAACAAGGACTACCGGAGCGACCGCGAACACAAAAGCAACCCACACAGTGAACAGCTTGGGAAATCCGGTGACCTCATCGATGAGGAGGCCCGGTTCGCCCACAAAGCTTGCAAAGATCGGTCCCATGCCCGCCAGGAACACCGTAGTGAAGGCCGCGATCGCAAGCCAGCGGTAATGCGGTTTCAATTTCAACGGCTTTGATGTATTAGCGCTGCGCGCTCTTTTAGCAACTGTGAGAAACGAGACCGTTTTGCGAATGATTATGAACCCGACTGCGAACACAAGTAATACCCACGCGGCCCACCACCACGATTGAATGGACGCGCTATGGGTAATCTTGAATCCGAACTGTTCTTCCATAACTCGGAGGTATAGAACAGCGGTACTAATTGCCAGCAGCGAGGATGTTCCGATTACAACAAATATTAGAAAAGCGGGAATTGTAATCATAGGTGAGCTCCTAATGCGCTCTTCCGCGAAGTAGTGCGCGAGCATCCAAGCCAGTCCTGCGACCAATAGGCAACCTCCCACTGCAAGCATGCTGCTGGCTGGCATTGCTTGTGTCCACGCACTTGCGCAGGGGTACGTCATACCAAACGGCACTTCGCGCCTAGGATTCACTACCGGAGCGAGTGACGCGATGTTGCCAAACAGATATGCGTTCAGACCCAAAACTACTACTCCCGACCCGAAAAGTGCGAGGGTGTAGGTCTGAAATCCTGTCCGCATTTCGTTGTTTACTGATGAATCCGATTGGTTTTCCACCGCGGGATTGTCTCGTCGGAGTAAGAATGCGGCGGCGGTCATCATGAAGCCAGCCAGAACAGCACAAAGCGACGCATTAGTAGTGGACGAAGTAATTATGCTCCAAGGCATGGACGACGACTTGCAGTTCTCATAGACAATCGGTGCAAATAGTGGATTACTGGTTGCATGCAGCATGACAGTTCCCCCAACGACGATCTTGAACAACTTCTTTCGGTCGAACTCTAGCGGCGAAGTGCTTGTGCGGCTGGACGCACTCGGAAGCTACTCCGTACCTGAAACTTCTGCGAGCTGGCTGCGATTGATCAGTGATTTAAACAGCATTTCCAACAACACTCGTGCCTCCTCCTCTAGCTTGTCAAGCGGGGGAAAATCGTCGGCCGGAATTTTACCTGTGTGGACAAGTGCGCTGCGCGCGTCGTACACGACGAGGGCGCGCCTCTTTAGCTTTTCCGCCTCCCCAGTGTCGATACTGGGGAGCGATTCGAACAATCGTCGTATCCGCGCACGTTTTCCCGATTCCCTTGCAAAGTCAAACTGGTCGTGAAGCGCCTTGAGGCCCTTGTACTCGTCGGACGACTTGGGATGGTCCCTCATTGCAGTTTTGACTTCACCCTCCCACTTGTCGAGTAGGTCAACGGCTAGTGGATGTTTCGTGCCATCCTCCGTCAGCGCCTCCATCGCAACGACTAGGAGGATAAACCTGACGCGTGCTTGTTGCTCGGTGAGGTGGGCAGCGTACAGATCCAACGCAACGCGGTACTTTTCGTCGTAGCCGGAATCTGAAAACAATCGCTCGCCACTCGCCTCACAACCGTCCAGATCCTTATCAGATAACTCGCGTCTATCCCTAATCTCACCGCGAACGTCGATCAGGGCTGCGTCATCTGGCCAAGTCTGGTGGATCTGAAATTCCATAGTGGGCGTGACGAAATCTGCGAGTGTGAGATTCAACAGACTCAAGATCTCAAAAGCATGAGCCCGAAGGGCTTCACGCAGCGCCTTCCCGTTCTCTTGCTTTGGAAGTTTGGCCATACCGAAGGTCAACCGGATATCGATTTCTCCTCGGTACGCGTTGCGCGACACGGCAGTCAGCTTTTCGCCTTCATCTGCGCCTGAGAACGGCACGCCACGAATTCGGTGCAGCCCGGGTTTGTCGAAGTAAAAGATCGACGGCCCCTGACCGGTCTTCTCTCTCAGATAGAGCCCGGCATCTGACCGACGTTTGTATGACGCCACGTAGGCCTGTACCAGAACGGAAGACTCAGGCTTCCCGTATGTGATATCCAACGATGGGAAGCTGATCGTCTTCTTTTCCGGCCAGACGTTCCACGTCGCGCACCGAAGAATGCCCACCCAGCGTGGTTGTGAAGTCACGAAGGCGACCGTAGCGGCTCGTGCAGCTAGCGACGCGCGATTCATCGATCAAGATCGAAACATCGTGTCAGGGTGTCTCCGCCCGTTTCGTAGGGCTTTCAGCGGCTACGCCGTCCCTACGCTCAGCCTGGCTGAGAAGATCCAACGACATCGAGCGCTCGGTGCCCAATTCGCGCTCGTGCCCGCACGATCGGAATGACCACTCGGACCTGGATCTTGACGGCGTCCAATGGAGTCGGCTTATCAGGCATAGGCGCATCCTCGGTCTATCAACGAGTCATGGACAAGCAATGGGGACCCCGTCCGATGAACCAAAGTGCTTCCGAAGTGATCTTTTCAGACGCGGAAAGCTGGATCAGCTCGTTCCGTTTGGGTTCTGAATGTTGTGCTCGGTAGGCGAGGTAACGCCATACGCTGCCGACGGAACGAGAAAGGGGAAACATGCCCCAAACAGCTCTGTTGCGTCGCGCTTCGGCCGGGCTTATTGCCACTGCATCCGTGATAGCGCTTGCCGCGCCGGCGAATGCCGATCCGCTGGATCCGATCCCTGGGGAGGGCTTCTTTATCGTTGGCCCTGACATCGCGCCGGGCCTGTACAACACAAGTGGGTCGGCGTCGCCCTGGGCGATCTACATCAACGATGTGCCGACACAGGACTCGATGTGCGTGTGGTTCACCTACAGCACCCCGGACACGAACAAGGACCATGTCGTCGCGACCAACATGTCGATCGGTCCGATGATGGCGAATATCAATTCGGCGGTGAAAGCCTTCGAGACACACAATTGCGAACCCTGGACGCGGGTGACCTGAATGGCGAACACGACCAAGGCGATGTACTTGGTGTTCACAGTTGTCGTCGGCTTCATGCAGCCGGCAACGGCCAATGCAGAACCCGCGCCGGGCGGCACCGTGGTCACGTTGCAGGACTTGCTGTCGGCACCGGTTCCCGCGTTGTGCCAGCACGATCCGGGAAACCTGGTGAATGGCATACTGCCACCGCAAGATTCACATCCTGGGCAAGTGATGATCGCTAAGAGAAACGACCAGCCTGACACCCCCTACAAGGTTGCATTCGGCAGCCTGACCGGCGGCCACATTATCGATGCCGCTATGGTCACCGACTGCAGCGCCGGTGGGGTGCCCGGGTCTGAGACCATCCAGCTTTACACCGCCGGGCCAACGCGACTGGGCGGAATGAACCTCGGTGACATCACCCACAGCCGCGAGGTGGTTACGGATCTCTCAATCATCGACGGCCTGGTTCACGTGAACTGGTTGGCCAACGCACCCGGCGACGCCGAGTGCTGTCCCTCGATCATATGGCCGGCGACCTGCGTTGGGACGGCCTCACGCGCGAGCATCGAGAACGTCCGCAGACTCAACTGATCGACTCTGGTTCCAAGTAGTGCGATACGAAAACACCCCCAGCCACTAGGCCGGGGGTGTTTGGTTATGTAGGTGGAACGCATCTGGCAATTTGCGTGGGATCGGTACAAGTCCAGGTTCTCGTGGGCCGCGTGGGTGTTCACGTTCTTTCTGGCGTACCCCGTTTATGTCGCCTGGTCGTTGGCCATCGTCGCCTTCGAACGGTCCGATCGGTACGTCGAGGCCGCCGCGGTGACGGTGGCCACCGTGCTCGGGTATTTGTACACGGTGGTGATTCCCGGCGGTAAGGATCCCCGCCTCATTGAGCGATGGGCCGCCGGCGAGGACGTCGACCGAGAGACCGCACTGCGCGCCACCTACGACTATGGCCGGAAATTGATCGTCAGGGGAATGGTCCTCACCTTTCCATGGGTTGCAGTCCAATTCGTTGTTGTCGGGATGATCGCCGGAGCCAGCGGGTCGCGGCTCATCCAATACGCGATCATCGGTGCCATTGCCGGGACGGCCGGCCAGCTGATCACCAACCACAGCTACGTCGAATCCACCTTGCGACCCGCTAGGGCCGCGATCGCCTCGGACACAGAGATCGGCGATTACCTCCCTCGGTCTCGCCCGGCCTTCGCCACATGGACCAACGCGGCCATGCTTGGGGTGGGCTTCGCGTTTGCTGTTGTGGGAGCGATTCTTGGATCGGTGTTGGACGTGGCAAGGCACGGTCCTATCCTCGCAATGCTGATCGGTGGTGTGCTGGTGCTCGTCGTCGGGCCGTCGCTCTGGGCAGCGTATTCGCCACTTCTGCAACCCATTCACGACCTCGCCGCAGGAACTGTGCGCGTTGCCGCCGGTGACTTCAGCCAACGCCTGCCGGTGGTGCAAGATGACGACCTCGGTGCGCTGGCGGCGTCGTTCAACCGGATGCAGGCGGGTCTGACTGAGCGGCAACGACTTCAGGCAGCATTCGGAACATATGTCGACCCGGTCTTGGCGGCGCGCTTGCTCGAGCAGGGTGACGACGTGTTCACCGGCGAGCGCCGTGAGGTGACGGTGATGTTCATCGATATTCGCGATTTCACCCCGTTCGCCGAAACCCATCCTGCCGAGGACACTGTCGCGCGGCTCAATGCCCTGTTCGAGATCGTGGTTCCCGCCGTGGTCGACGCTGGGGGGCACGTCAACAAGTTCCTCGGTGACGGCGCAATGGTTGTGTTCGGTGCGCCCAACGATCTTGCCGATCATGCCGATTCCGCGGTGGCCGCGGCTGTGCTGATTCACCGACTGGTCGCCGAGCGATTCGGTGGTGATCTTCGCATCGGTATTGGGATCAATACGGGCAAGGTGATCGCCGGCACCATCGGTGCTGGAGGCCATCGCGAGTTCACATTGATCGGGGACACCACGAATGTTGCGGCTCGCGTCGAGCAGCTCACCAAGACCACCGGTGACGCGATCCTTCTCACCCAGCAGACCGTCGACGCCTTCGTTACTCGTCCGCCGGGACTGGCGGACCGAGGTGCGCACGCTTTGAAGGGGAAATCGGCACCCACGAACATCTTCGGGCTCGATCCGGCGGTGGCCGTTTCGCGTCTCGGTTGAACCCCGCTTACGTTAATGACGTTGCGATGTCGACTTCCGACGTCAGCGTCTGGTGTACCGGGCAACGCTCGGCGATGACGAGAAGTCGTTCGCGTTGTTCGTCGTCGAGATCGCCCACCAACGTGATCGACCGATCGATATGGCTGATCATGCCTTTGGTGGTCTCACACTCGGCGCAGTCTTCGGCGTGAATGCGGGTGCGCCGCAAGCTCACTTCGACCCGCTCCAATGGCCACCCTTTCTTGTTCGCGTACATCCGCACCGTCATCGACGTGCACGCCCCGAGCCCGGCCAGTAACAGGTCGTAGGGCGTCGGTCCGGCGTCGTCGCCGATCGGCCGTGGCTCGTCCGCGAAGAGCCGATGCTGCCCGGTGCTGATCTGCTGTGTGTAGGTCCCCGTGCCAGTCTCGACCACGGTCACAGTGCCCTCGGATGCGTTGTCAGCCGTGTCGTTCGCAGTCATGGCTGTCATCCAACCTCACCGAGGCTGCTGTCGGGCGCAGGCCAGAAATCTGAGTTTGACGTTTCAGTCAATAAGTGGACTTATTCCAAATATTCTGGGGGCGAAAGCACTTGATCGGGAAACCGGGGGATTCATCGTGATTCGACCTATCGGCGTTTTTGCCGTGTGCGCACTTTTCGCCGTCGCTATTGGTGTCGCCGCGCCTGCGCACACGGCACCATCGGTGCCATTCAAGAACTGCACGGCGGCGAAAGCGGCGGGCTACTGCGACATAACGTCCGATAGCCCGCTGTACACGCCGAGCCAGGACCGCGACAGCGACGGCTACGCCTGCGAGTGCTGACGCGCGTATTTGTGGTGCAGCACGGGAAGTCCCTGTCCTGTTGGGCCGGTGGCGATTTCGCCCTGACGTCGATCAGTTGAGTTCGATGGTGGGATGCCAACTTTTCGAGTACTCGATCGTCGACATCCCTCCGGCTTCGGTGGCCGAAACTTGATGCTCCTATTGGTGTCAAGCTGCTTTGAGCCATGTTCTGTAAGTGTCTGCGAACTGGTCGTCGCGTTGTAGTCCGCGTTCGATGCGGGAGATGACGGTGGGCCAGACTCCGAAGTGGTTGGCCGCGGCGGTGACGGTGATGTTTTTGGCTTGTCGGGCCGGGCGCAGGTCGCCGTATTCGGGCACTTCGATCTGGCGGGTGAGGAGCTTGAAGACTTCACGGGCGATGGCCCGTTTGAGTTTCCGCAGGATCTCCATCCTGTTGTGGCCCTTGATCAGCTGGCGCTGCACGTAGTCCTTGGTCGGCTGGTGGCAGGACATCCGTACCAGGGCGATGCGGTGCAACGCGTTGTTAGCGGCGCGGTCACCGCCGCGTGAAAGCCGGTACCTGTTGGTCTTGCCCGACGATGCGGGAACCGGCGCTGCTCCACAAAGTGCGGCGAATGCGGCTTCGCTGTGCAGCCGATGCGGGTTGGCCCCGGCGGTGATCAGCAGCTGGGCCGCGGTGTCCGGACCGACGCCGTAGGCCGCTCGCAACCCCGGATTGGCCTCGGCCACGAGCACATCGATCTGGGCCTGCAGGATCTCGGCCTGGGACTCAAGGAACTGCACACGTTGAGCCAGCAGCTTGGCCGCGACAAGTACCGACTGTGCCCACCGATCAGCTACCGCATCGGGCCGGCAGCGGGCGATTCCTTCGATCAATCTCAATGTTGTTAATCCACGGTATTTTTCACGCACCCCGTCTGGTGCTGAGACCAGCATGGCCTTGAGCTGATTGATCACCGCGGTACGGTGCTTGACCGCCGAACGTCGGGCAATGTGCAGAGCACGCAAGCCTGCGGTGGCGTCGTCTTTCGGAGTGGCCAGCCCATCGCCGGCCAATGTGGTGCGAGCCGCGCTGTAGGCGTCGAGCGGATCGGACTTGCCTTTGAGCCGGCGGGTGGACTTGACCGCCCGGGTCACCTCGACGACCTCAATACCCGCCGCGGTGAGCGCCCGGGTCAGCCCCGCACCGTAGCTGGCGGTGCCCTCGACCCCGACCCGCTCAACCTGGCCCAACGAGGTCAGAAATCTGATCGCCGCGCTGTAACCCGTGCGCGTCGTCGGGAATTCCCGATCTGCGACCGCAGTGCCGGTCATGGTGATGGCAGCGACGTGGATGGTGTCGGCGTGGGTGTCGGCGCCGGCGATGAGGAGCGCGGATTCTGCCAAGATGGTGGTGTCCCTTCTGACCTGCGTTGGGTGGGTACACACCGGCAGGACGGGCAGACAAGACATTGATGAGGAACGGCCAGGCTCCTGATTAAGTCATGTCCGTCCTGACCGGCGTGCTCAAGGCACGCACCACACAGGCCGGACAAATCAAATGGAAGACAACCCAGCAGAGCGTCAGTCAGACCCAGAGTCACGACCTGTGCGGTAACGCTCTTCCATCATCAATGTCGGACCC
>JAHFVD010000079.1 GCA_023264735.1 Mycobacterium sp.
TCAGCTCAGCGGTCGTAATCGACTGCGACCGCCTGCGTGGTCGGATGGGATTGACAGGTCAGGATGAAACCGGCCTCGACCTCGGAAGTGCTAAGGGCAAAGTTCTGCTCCATCGACACTGCTCCTGTCGTGATTCTGGCTTTACACGTGCCACACGCGCCGCCAAGACAGGCATACGGCGCGTCGATGTTGTTCTTCAGCGCGGAGTCGAGCACGGTCTCGCCCGCGGCGAGTTCCACGGTGTGAACCGCGCCGGACAGCGTGATGGTCACGTCGGACTTGGGGAAGTCAGCGATGGGTGTGGATTGCTTTGTGCCGCGGAACAGTTCGAGGTGTATTCGCTCGGTCGGCACCCCAACAGACGCGAGGTCGTTACGTATCGTCGTGACGAGATCGCTTGGGCCACACAGGTACCACCGGTCGATCGCGGTGGCGTCGCCGGGGAGGAGCCGTTGAACCATCGCCAGGTCGATGCGGCCGCGAAGCGCGGCGGGGTAGTGCGCCTCGGCTGAGCGGATGTGGAAGACGTGCAACCGGTCGGCATATCGAGCTTCGAGCGCATCGAGTTCGGTGGCGAACATGGTGGACTCTTCGGTTCGGTTGCCGTAGAAGAGGGTGAAGCGGCTCTCGGTCTCGATCTCCATGGTGGTGCTGATGATCGACAGGATGGGCGTGATGCCGCTGCCGGCAGCTACCGCGACATAGTCGCGCCGAGCGAGTGGATCAAGGGGTGCGCCGAAGCTACCCGTGGGCGCCATCAGCTCCAGGACGTCACCGGCTCGCAATGTTTGGACCGCGAAGGTTGAGAACATCCCGCCGTCGATGTGCCGCACTCCGATCGACAGTTCTCCCGATGTGGCCGAGGTGCAGATCGAGTAGTTTCGTCGCACCTCCTTCCCGCCGATGCGATGTTTGATCGCGAGGTGTTGGCCCGCCTGGAAGAGGAACTGGTCGCTGAGGTGATCGGGAACGTCGAAGGTGACTTTGACGCTGCCTGGCGTCAGGGGCTCGACGCTTTTGACGGTGATCGGGTGGGTGTTGGCGTGGCGCGCGACAGAGGAACGTGGCATCCAGACCGGTAGTAGCGCAGCGAGTTTGCCGTTGAGGCGTTTCCACTCGCGGTACTGCGTGGCGTCGAGCTGCTGACCGAAGACGGTGCTGATCGCCGGGTCGCGTTCGAGGTAGGCAGCCTCGTTGCGTCGCCAGGCCGCGACGTAGCGGTAAAAGGGGATGGACGGGTGTAAGTGGTGGACCAGGTGATAGTTCTGCGACAACAGCAGGGGAGTCAGGATCCACTCCGAGCCGACGCGGTTGCGGGTTGCGCGATAGCGGTTCTCGCGTTGGGTGTCTTCCAGGTCGTGGTGGGGTAGCCAGTCGAACCACCAAGCCAGCACGAACATCGCCACTCGTTCGGGAATCAGGTAGATCAGCGCGAGTGTCCACAGATGTCCGGTGACGCCGGCCACCACGATCAGGGCCACGGAGAAGGTCATGAAGGCCGCCGTCTCGAGAATCTCGGCGCGGGGGCGTCGGCGCACGTTGCGTATCAGCAGACCGATATAGGGCAGGTCCATCGCCGGGAAGCGGACGGGCAGCTGCCACCAGGGCGCGGCGCTGACGAAGTGATCGGGATCGTTCGCACCGTCATTGGTGTTGCGGTGGTGCTCGATATGGATGAACGCGAACGACTTGAATGAGATCAGGGGCGACACAAAGAACATTGCCACGCGACCGAAAGCGACGTTGACCCAGCGATATGAGCTGATCGAGTAATGCGAGGCGTCGTGCAACACGGTGAACAGGACGAAGATTGCTGCGGTGCTCGCGGTGACGGTGGCGATTGCGGGCAAGGTGTGGGTGAACGCGGCCCACGTTGACGCGCCGAAGAGTGCAAGCGCGGATGTGAAGATGCCGACTATCGGCCAGGACAGCTTGGGAACCTGTTCGCCCGGATCAGGCAAGGCATGTTGTGAGGCCGCTGCTGGGGGTTGGGAGTGTTGAGGCGTAGTCAACATCGCACTCCTGCTTCGCGCTTTGGGATGAGATGCCAACGTACGAACGGCTGGCGTCGGTCAACAAGGCCCTCGCAGCCCTCTGCGATGTGATGCCAGCACATCCGATGCGCGGCCTCCCGTAACCGAGGCTATGACGCGGGCAACACCGAGGCTCCCAGCACGTCGCACACGAGCAGGGCGGCGTGCAGTTCGGCGACGTCGATCGTTGCGGGCCGGCCCCGGCGTTCTTCGGCTCGACGCACCCTTTGCAGGACTGTGTTCTTGTGGATGCCCAAGGTGCGTGCTGCGGCCGTCAGACTTCCTTGAGCGTCGAGAACAGCCAGGAGTGTGGTGCGCTCGTCGCGCCCTTTCGCGTCGTCTCGTGCGAGATCGCCGAGCTGAGCGGCAACGAATGTCCTCGCCGCATCCAGGTCGCGTGAGATCGCATCCACCAACGCGACATCGCTGAACTTCGTGATCGACGGCGCCGTGCGCCCCGACAGTTCGATGACCCGGCGGGTTCGCAGAGCCTCGAGGTGGGAGGCGCGAAAGCCGGCAGCCCCCACGTGGGGCGAGCCCACCGCGATGTGCACGCTGTCGCATTCGCCGGGAAACTCCGTCGCCATGTTCGTGAGCGAAGTCCTCACGTCCCCGGTGATCGATGCCCACCCCCACACGGCGAGTGGTCCGTCTGCCACGACGAGTGAGTGACCCGCTCCGAGAATCCGACCAACCTGCCTGGCGGCTGCCTCGAGGTCGACGCCGCGGTCGTCGGCCCAGCACACGAAACCGATCTGTCGCCCGGTGAGCCGGTGGCTGAGCACACGTTCGGCCCGAGCATTGTCGACACGTTCGCCGGCGAGCAGTGCCCGCACCACATCGTCGCGCTCGGCGCGTGCCTGGTTCTGGCGTCGGTCGAGCTCGGCGACGTACTCGGCAGCCACCAGACTCGAGATGCGGTCGACGTATCGAAACCCGAACCGCTCGAGATCGATGAACGTCCTCAGCGCGATGGTGGGGTCGTCGATCCAGTCGGTGAGCGAGTCGGAGAGCTTCTCGGTGAAGTACTCGTGGCCCAACCGATAGAACCGCAGCATCACGTCGACGCTGTGCCCGCGCGATGCCATCGCTCGCGCGTGTTCGAGCGCCGTTACCGGCGCCTCCGCAACGGCTACGTCGATCCCGTGGCGGAACATCGAAAGTGCCGCTTCGAGATTCGACGAGCACGAACCCAGAGTCAGGCCGCGAAGCTCGGCGTCGCCGCCGACCTCCGGTATCCGCTCGACCAAATACCTCAGCATGTCGTCAGCCAGGCTGGACACATTCGCCAGCAGCGAAGCAGCGGTACCCCGTCCCGCATCCGCGTCCGCGCCGTGGGTTGGGTCTAGCGCGTCCATAACGGCACACTAACGGCGACCGAGCTGCGAGAGCAGACCGTTCACGATCGACGCGGCACCACGCGCGGCGAATTCGGCGGTGGGGTTTCGCGCGTGCTGAGGTAGACCGGGTAGACCATCCGGGTGGCAAGCTCCTTGCTCAATGTGACAACTGACAAGAAAAGATGATTGTAAAATTCTGTGAGGTGTGGGGCTGCGGTTCGAGCCTCGCCACAGATCGACAGGAGACGCTATGGCTCGCCGACGAGGCGGCACAGGGCTCAGTCTCGACTCCGACGAGGCGCGCCAGCAGATTCTCAGCGCGGCTGAGCAGGTCATTCTGCGATATGGCGTCGACAAAACCACGATGGACGATATCGCCAAGGAAGTCGGGATCTCCCGCCCGACGGTGTATCGGTACTTCGGCGACCGTGACGCGTTGTTGGGTGCGCTCATCGAGCGACGGTCGCGAATGCTGTTCGAGCGCGCCCGCGTCTTCATCGCCAGCCATGAGACGTTCGCCGAGCAGCTTGTCGAGGGCTTGATCTACCTGGTCGACCACGGCCGCCGGGATCCGATCGTGCGCGTCCTGGTCAGTCCGGAACGGATGGAACTGGCCACCACACTGGTCGGCGGAGCGGGCCTGGCGGCCACGCTGACCGGCGAAATGTGGGCGCCGATTCTGCAGGCGGCGGCCGAACGCGGGGAGATTCGTGACGATCTCACGATGGCCGATGTCGCGGAATGGCTGGCCTTGGTTCAGCTCATCCTCGTCGGTCGCCTGGACTTCTCGAGGGCCGACGACCCGGGTCACCGCACACTGTTGCGGTCGTTCGTACTGCCCGCATTTCTTCCGGCGGGGGTCAGCGCACCCGCCGTCTAGGGGAGTTGGCCGACCCCTTCATTATCGAGACGATTCGTATCATAATAAGGGTCATGTACGACCCGCAGATGATTCTCACCGCGATCGACCAGCACCGGATCCCGATTCTGATCGGATTCGGCTTGGCCATGGTGCTGCAGAACATCGCGATGGTCACCGCGGTCGTGATGACCCGCCGCGAAGGCTGGATCTCGATTCCGCTGCCGTGTACCTATCTGTGGTTCGCCCACGACCTCGGCGTCGTCGCGCGGTTCGACACCTGGTTCAACACCTACGACCACTGGTTCCTGAAGTTGTTCTGGATCGGGTTGTTGACGGCCTTCCTGCTCGAGCTGGTGTTCCTGTACCAGGCGGTCCGCGTTGGCCGCCGCGAATACCTGCCGAACGGGCGCCCCACGACCTGGGCGGCACTCGTCGTCGCCGGAGCCGTCGCGATGGTGATTCTCTGGGAGTACCTGAAGTCCATGTGGGGTGACCCGCTCTACCAGGCAGCCCCCGCCATCACATTGTTCGCGCTCCCCGTGGCGACGACGGCGCTGATACTGCGCCGACGCTCGGCGGTGGCCCAGCACCCGCTCATGTACGGCTGTTTCGCCGCGATGGTGGTGCTGTGGTGGGGGGTCACGGCGACTTTCTATGGACCGTTCTTCGCCACCTGGCAGTACCTGACTGTCGGCGTCGCGGCCTTCGTGATGCTGACCGGTGTGACTGTCCTGGTCGCGCGGTTGCGCAACGGCACGGCGACGCTGGGCCCATCCGGGATTTCGGAGCAGCCTGCCTCTAAAATCGACGCAATGACCGCGCCGGGCTCTGAAGCGGCGCGTTTCCCCGTCTGATGAGGTGCTGATGTCAACCGATCCGAACGGTGGTCGTACCTCTCGGTCCCGAGGGCGTCCGAGACTGGAGATCGACCGGGACGCGGTCGCTGACGCGGTGGCCGAACTCTTCACCGAAGGGGGCATCGATGCGGTGTCGATCGCCGACACCGCCGAGAAGCTTTCGGTCTCGCGGGCGACGCTCTACCGCACCGTGCCCACCAAGGAAGAGCTGCTGGGCATCCTGTTCGAACGCAGCACGCGCGAACTCACCGAGCGAACCGAGGCCGTGCTGGCCGCAACCTCCGAACCCAGCGATCAGCTGGTCGAATTGATCAAGCTGCAGGCCGAAGCGGCTATCCAGATGCGCAGCTATATGCCGGTGTTCTTCGGGGGCGGCGGTCTACCGTCCGACGTCTTCATGCGGTGGCGCAAATGGAGCAGGCAGTTCGAAAAGCGGTGGTCCGTGGTCGTGGCGGCCTGTATGGACGTGGGCGTCCTTGACAAGACCGATCCCGTGGTGGCCACCAGGCTGATCCTCGGCATGATCATCTGGGTGTCACGCTGGTATCGGCCGAGCGAGAAGATCTCAGCCGAGGAGATCGCGGATTCGGCGATTACCCTGCTTCGGTTGCGACTGCCAGAGGCCTGACGCCCCGCTTGTCTGCGGCGCTACCAGCTAAAACCAACACTTGCACGGCTCCACTGAGTGACTCCTGCGCGCACCTCATCGATTATCGCACCGGGCAAGGGATCTCGTCGGAGGATTGCGCGCCGTCAGCCCCGCAGCTATATTGAGACGAGTAAGTTCAAAAACATGAGCGACCGGGTCGGGGTCGCGCCGTCGCGAAGGTTGGGGTCATGCACACGTCTTATCCGGTGCCCTCGGCAGCATCACGGGAGTGGGTCGATGCGATCCGCGAAGCGTTGCCGGACGGCAACATCCCCACGCTGCTGATGGTGCTGCGTCATCTGACCGGTGACCCGAAATGGACGGCCGAACCGTATCGGCCGCGCCGCGGTAAACCGCTGGACGACAACGACTCCGGTGAACTCCCCGGCGACGTGCAGCAGAAGGTCCGCGAGGCCGTTCTGGACGCTGTGGTCGCCTACCGGGAGGGCCGGCTCACCCCGGTTCAACCCACCCCCGAGGCCGTCGCCGAGATGCTCGGATGCTCGATGGTCGAGGATGTCCCCGCCGAATACGGTGAGCTCCTCTCCGAGGAAATGGGTTTCATCTCCCGCGATGTCGCGCTGCCTGCCCCGGCGCGCGACCCGGGATTCCGGGTGGTGATCATCGGAGCGGGGCTGTCCGGGCTTGCGATGGGGATCCAACTCGCCGCTGCCGGTGTGAATTTCACGATTCTGGAGAAGGACGACGATCTCGGCGGCACCTGGCTGGAGAACGTGTACCCGGGCTGTGGCGTCGATACCCCCGGGCATCTGTACACGTTCTCGTTCGCACCCAATCCCGATATCACTCGCTACTTCGCCAGACGCGCCGAGGTGCAGGCATACCTGCAGCACCTCGCCGACCGGTTCGATCTGCGTCGACACATTCAGTTCGGCGTCGAAGTGGAAGCCGCGCGGTATGAGTCCGAACAAGGCGACTGGGCCATCGACATCCGCAGGAACGGGCACCGCGAGACCGTCACGGCCAACGTCGTCATCAGCGCCGTGGGAATGGTCAACCGTCCGTCGATCCCCGAATTGCCCGGACTGGATGAATTTCCCGGCCCTGTCCTGCACACCGCGGCGTGGGATCCCGCGGTGGATCTGACGGGCAAGCGCGTTGCGGTGATCGGTAGCGCTGCCAGCGCGATGCAGCTCGTGCCGTCGATCGCCGACGACGCAGCACACGTGACGGTGTTCCAACGATCCAAGCAATGGGCGGTGCCACACCCCAACTACCACCGCGAAGTTCCGTCGAGTGTCCAGTTCCTGATGCGGGACATCCCGTTCTACCTGCAGTGGTATCGGCTGCGGGCCTTCTGGAACTTCAGCGATCGGCTGCATTCCTCACTGCAGATCGATCCCGAGTGGGAACATCCGGAACGTTCGGTCAACGCCACCAACGAGCGGCACCGGGTCTTCCTCACCAAGTACATCAAGGAACAACTCGGTGACCGGACCGACCTGATCGAGGCGTGTGTGCCCGATTACCCGCCGTACGGTAAGCGGCCGCTGATCGACAACAACTGGTATCGCACCATGACGCGCGATGACATCACGTTGGTCGACGAGGCCGTTGCGAAGATTGACGGCAACCGGGTCGTCGCGCTGTCGGGCGACGGCTTCGATGCCGACGTGATCGCTCTGGCAACCGGTTTCAACATCTTGCAGTTCCTCTGGCCCATGGACATCATCGGCCGGTCGGGCATCACCCTGCGTGAACAATGGGGCGTGCACGACGCCAAGGCCTATCTCGGTGTGACGGTGCCGGATTTCCCGAACTTCTTCATCCTCAACGGTCCCAACACCAACGCCGGGCACGGCGGCAGCGCGATTCACGCAACCGAGTTCCAGGTGCGCTACGTCATGGAAGCGATCGGGGCATTGCTGCAAACGCCGTCCCGGGTGCTCGAGGTGGACCGGGACCGCTTCGACGACTACAACGCGAAGTTGGACGAAGCCCTGTCGCATTGCATTTGGTCACACCCCGGGATGACGACGTACTACCGCAACGAGTTCGGCCGCATCGTGGTCACCGGGCCGTGGAAGTACATCGACTACTGGCGGCTGCTGTTGCCGTTCGACCCCAGCGACTATCACGAGGTGACGGCTCCGGTCGAGGCCGGCGAGCTCACCGGCTGACCCGATGGCGGGCCGGCGTCAGTCACACACGACGACGCCGGCCGCGATCAGCGCCTCGGCATCGTGAATCCCCCAGTCGGACAACACCTGACGTCCATCGGCGCCAACGGCGGGCGGAGCCGACGGTATCCCGGGAACCGACCTGCTGAACCGTGGTGCGGGCGCCGGCTGGCGTACCCCGCCGACATCGATGAACGTATCGCGCGCGGCAAGGTGAGGATGCTGGCTGGCCTCGGTGAGTGACAGCACCGGAGCGACACAGGCATCGGTGCCCTCGAACACCTCGGCCCACTCCTGCCGGGTTCGCCCGGCGAACGCCTCGGTGATCGCGGCCCGCAGCTGCGGCCACGCGGCCTGCGTCGCGCGCAGTGCGGCGATCTCCGGATCGAGGCCGAGCAGCGTGGTGAACTCCGCGTAGAACTTCGGCTCGAGTGGGCCGACGGACATCCACTCACCGTCGGAGGTTGCGTAGTTGTCGTACCACGGGACGCCGGTGTCCAGGAAGTTCTCGCCGCGGCGGTCGATCCACCGGCCTGCCGCGAGCAATCCGTGCAGCAGGGCCGTCAGTGAACTGGCGCCGTCGACGATGGCCGCATCGACGACCTGCCCGTGTCCGGACCGCGTTGCCTCGAAAAGTGCTGCGAGAACGCCGATCACCAGGAAGGTCGAGCCGCCGCCGAAATCACCGACCAGGTTGACCGGCGGTATCGGCGCGTCACCGGCACGACCGATCGCGCCGAGCGCACCGGTGAGCGCGATGTAGTTGATGTCATGGCCGGCGGCCTGCGCCAGCGGACCGGTCTGACCCCAGCCGGTCATGCGGCCGTACACGATTCGCGGGTTGACCGCCAGACAGTCGTCGGGCCCCAGCCCCAGTCGTTCGGTGACGCCGGGGCGAAATCCTTCCAGCAGCACATCGGCCTTGGCCACCATCGCCAGGACCGTCTGCTGACCTTCTGGCTGGCGCAGATCGATCACGATGGAGCGGCGATTGCGGCGCAGCACATCGAGTTCCGGCGGCACCTCACTGGCGCCGGGCCCGGGGCGCTCGACGCGCACAACTTCAGCGCCAAGGTCTGCCAACAGCATGGCCGCGTACGGACCGGGGCCGATTCCGGCCAGCTCGATAACCCGGACCCCGGACAGGGGCCCGCTAGTCGTCTCGGTCACCGTGCGCGCAGCCCGAGCCGCCGACGCCAGTCGTTCATCTCGACGAGCCGGAGCACCGCAGCCGTCACCCGCGCCTTCCGGCGCGAGTACGGGTACCAATGGGTTTCGGTCTCCAGATGTACCTTTTCGCTGACGAAGGCCTGCTGCCGGCAGAACTTGCGCACACCGTTCGCGCCGCCGAAGCGGTGGCCGAGCCCGGATTGCTTCCAGCCGCCCATGGGCAGCGGGAACTGGAAGACGTTGATCATCGCGTTGTTGATGTTCACCCCGCCCGCCTCGATGCGGGTACCGACCCGCTCCGCACGCTCGGGCGATGATGTCCAGACACTACTGGCCAAACCGTAAGGGCTGTCGTTCGCCAGGCGTACCGCCTCGTCCTCGTCGCGCACCTTCATGATCGGGAGTAACGGCCCGAAGGTCTCCTCGCGCATGCACAGCATCGTGTGGTCGACGTCGACGAGAATGGTTGGTGGATAGAACAGTCCACTCTCAGCTCGTTTGCCTCCGGTCAGCACGCGGGCACCCTTGGCGACCGCGTCCGCGACGTGGCGTTCGACGATCTCCAACTGGTTCTCGGTCGCCATGGCCCCGAACTCGGCGGTGAAGCTACCCTGCGCGTCGTGACCCTGGCGCAGGGTATTGACCTGTTCCACCAAGCCAGTGAGGAATTCGTCGTAGATCGGCGATTCGACGTAGATGCGTTCAACGGCAATGCAGGATTGGCCCGCGTTGAACAGTCCGCCCCAGATCGCACCGCGAATGGCGCGCTGCAGCGGAGCATCCGAGAGCACGACCATCGCGTCCTTGCCGCCCAGTTCGAGACTCACCGGGATCAGGCGCTCGGCGCACCGCATCCCGATGCGCCGGCCGGTCGCCGTCGAACCGGTGAACTGCACCATGTCGACGGCGTCGACGACCGCAGCTCCGGTGCCACCGCGTCCGGTGACGCACCCGAGCACCGGTGGTGCACCGATCTCCTCGTTCCAGCCCCGGACCACTTCGGCCCACGCCAGCGGTGTCACCTCCGACGGCTTGCTCAGCACGGCGGCGCCGGCCATCAAAGCGCCGGGGATATCCATCATCGGCATACCGAGCGGGTAGTTCCACGGGGTGATGACGCCGACGAGTTGATAAGGCTGGTAACGGATTCGGAGATTCTTGGTCAACGATGCCGGGCCATGGGGCCGGCGAGTCTCGTCGGCGAGGAATTCGGCCCCGTGCTTGGCGTAGTAGTTGATGACCTCCATGCACACCAGCAACTCGATCTGCGCATCGCCCCAGGACTTGCCAGCCTCCCGGTGCACCAGCCCCAGTATGCGGTCCTGGTTGTCGACGATCCAATCCAGCCAGCGACGCAGATGCTGCGCGCGCGCTGCCGGTGTCATCGCCGCCCACGCCGGTTGCGCGGCACGGAGTCGGTCAGCCAGGGCGGCAACGGCTTCGGGGGCGGTGTCGGGCACGGTCCCCACCACCGAGCCATCGGCGGGATTGCGTACCTCGACAACTGTTCCGGTATCGGTGGGATTGCTGATGGTGGTCACTTGTTCAACCCTCGATTCTGATGGCGCCGAGTGGGCACATCATGACGGCCTCTTCGACCGCGGAACGTAGATGTTCACCAGGCTCGGCGTTGAGCACGGTGACCACCTCGTCGTCATCGCCGATGTCGAAGACTTCGGGTGCGGCGACCATGCACTCGCCGTGAAGTTCACACCGGCTGGTGTCAACGATGACCCGCATCGGGCGTCACGCTCCTGTAATGGTCACCGGAAGCTGGTACACACCACGGGAATACGCATCCCGGACGTAGGCGATGTCACCAGCCGGCTCGATGGTCTTGGTCCGCCGCAACAGCTCTTCGAGCAGGATCTTCATCTCCAGCGAAGCGACGTGCTTGCCGAGGCACTGATGCGGGCCGCGGCCGAAGCTCACGTGCGGGTTCTTCTCCCGCGACAGGTCGAAGGAGTTCGGGTCGGCGAACGCCCGCTCGTCGAAGTTGCCCGCGGCAAAATGCATCAGCACCTTGTCGTTCTCTTTGATCTCTTTGCCGTGCAACTCGTGGTCGGCAGTCGCGGTGCGGACCAGATGGGTGAACGGTGCCGCGATCCGGACGATCTCCTGAATCGCACTATCCGGGATGTCGTCGGCGCGGGCCCGCAACCAAGCCATCTGCTCGGGATTGCGCATCAGCTCGTGCATGCCGTGTGACAGTGCGGTGCGGGTACTTTCGGCGGCGCCGCTGGCCAGCAGCGCCACATTGCCCATCAGTTCGTCCTCGGAGATGACCTCGGCGCCGGCCTGCACCAGCTGGGTGATCACGTCGTCGCCCGGTTCGCGGCGCTTGAGATCGCCGAGCTCGACGGCGTAGTTGAACAGGTTCATGATCGACATGAACACCACCTCGAAGGAGGGGGTGATCCTCGTGTCGAACGGGGCGGCGAACTTGTCGACCCATTCGAAGAACTTCGCCCGGTCGCCTGCGGGCACGCCGAGCACGTCGCCGAGCGCCTCCATGGGCATGGCGTTGCCGATGTCGTCGACGAAGTTGAAGGTGCCCTTCTCCAGCGCCTCGTCGACGATGTTGACGGCATACTCGCGGAACTTCTCCTCGAGACCGCGGACAAATCGCGGCGTGAACGCCTTGCTCATCACCCCGCGCTGTTCGCGATGCTTGGCGCCGTCCATGGTCAGCATGGCCGGCTTGCCGCCGGCGTCGGCGTCCAGCGGCGTCACCCGCCAGATGTTCACCCCGCCGCGGGCGGTGGTGTACAGCTCGGAGTTGCGGTCGACGCTCCAGATGTCGGCGTTGCGGCTCACGACCCAGGCCCGGTCGATGAGCATCGGGTCGTCGAACTCCTGCAGATAGCACGGTTCGTTGTCCCGTAACCACGCGTACTGATCAAGGGGCAGCCCGAACGTCGTCGGGTCGCCGTTCGCGTAGGTCTCGGCGTCGAGTACCCGGAGTTCGGGCTGTGTGACCGTCATTTTCCTGCTCCTCACCGAAGGTGGCACTGACCTGGGTGCATTCCCAAAACGGGGTGGCTTATTGCCGCCTCAGCTAAATATGAGGCAATCAATCTCAATTATGAAAGGATGCTCTGTCCAGTGTCAAGCATCACAGCCACGCAAGAGGCGCTTTCACCGACTCGCCGGGCGAAGGCCGAACGTCGAGGAGATGATGTCGCGCTGGATCTCGTTGGTTCCGGCGTAGATCGTCGGCGCGATGCTCATCCGCAGATGGTGTTCCATGTCGAATTCGGAGGAGTAGCCGTAGCCGCCCATCATCTGCACACCCTCGAGCGCCACCTTCTTGGCTGTCTCGGTCACCTTCACCTTCGACATCGACGTCGCGCGGACCCACTCGTCGGGTGTGCCGATGCCGTGTTCGATGTGGTGCACCGTGGCGTATGTCAGCGCCTTGGCGGACTCGATCTCGATCGCGAGGTCGGCGATCCGGTGACGCAACGCCTGGAAAGAGCCGATCGGCGCGCCGAACTGCTGGCGCTGCGTGACATAGGCGAGCAGGTCGTCGAATGCCCGCTGTGCCATGCCGAGGCCCTGTGCGGCACACACCAACCGCTCACCGTTGAGGCCCGCCATGATGTGCTTCCAGCCGCCGCCCTCGACGCCGACGAGTGCTGACTCAGGAACGAACACATCGGTGAAGTAGAGGTCGTTCACCTCGCTGCCGCCCATGGTCGAGATGGGGCTGATCTGCAGGCCCTCGGCGTCGGTCGGGACCTCGAGCAAGGTCAGACCGTCGTGTGGTCGGGTGCCACGCGACGTGCGCACCACCACCAGGATCGCGGTGGCGAACTGGGCGTCCGAACACCAGGTCTTCTGACCGTTGACCCGCCAGCCGCCATCGACCTTGTCGGCGCGGCAGCTGACCGCCGCGGCATCTGATCCCGCGCCGGGTTCGGAGATGCTGATCGACATGACGTTGCCCGCGCAGATCGAGCCGAGGGCGGCCGTCTTCTGCTCCTCGCTGGCAAACCGCTTGTAGATGCCGGCGACGGTATGGGAGGTCCCGGCGCCATGCACCGGGACGAGGGCCCGCCACAATTCCTCGAACAGGATCACCTGCTCGGTGAGGCCGCCGCCGCTGCCGCCGTATTCCTCCGGAATGGTCACGCCGAGATAGCCCAGGTCCGCGAGCTTCTGATAGACGCCGGCGTGATGCTGCTCGGCGCCGTGGTGGGTCAGGGCGTCGCGCTGCTCCCGGGTTCCGCATTCGCGGCGGCCGAATTCGCGTACCGCCGCGGCGAACTCGCGCTGCTCTTCGGTGAGTGACAACGGCTCCACGGGTACCTCCTGAGAACGATGGATCACGTTGGTGGGCGGCCATCGGTCCGGTCGACAAATTATGAGCTAGATTGTCTCAAATAATATGACCTGAGGCTGGCACCGGTCAATCGGCGCCTGTGGCGACCCGGCGGGTGCCCGACGGTTCCCTCGGGGGTAAACGATCGTTATGGTTCAGGGACGCGCAGAGAGGATCCGCTGAGATGACCACTGAGGCCGAGCGTCCGATATTCACCGCGGAGCAGCAGCGGTTCCGTGCCGCGGTCCGTGAGTTCCTCACCAGCGAGGTGTTGCCGGACTACCCGGACTGGGTCAACGAGGGGAAACCGTCCCGGCGGTTCTGGCAGGGGGCCGCCGCCGTGGGCATCCTCGGCATCGGGATCCCCGAACAGTACGGCGGTCTGCGTGGATCGGACTATCGGCACAGCGCGGTCGTCACCGAGGAAATCCAGGCACTCGGGATGGCCATCGGGGGGCTGCGGGTGCAGACCGACATCTGCGTTCCCTACCTACTGCACCACGGTTCGGCTGCGCAGCAGCAGAATTGGCTGCCGAAACTGGCGTCCGGCCGCACGATCGTCGCGCTCGGGCTTTCCGAGCCGGGCGCCGGTTCGGACCTCAAGGCCATGGCGACCAGGGCGCAACGCAACGGTGACCACTACATCGTCAACGGGGCCAAGACATTCATCTCCAACGGCGCCGCAGCCGATCTGGTGATCCTCGCGGTCAAGACCGATCCCCAGGCGGGACGACGGGGTATCAGCCTGCTGCTGGTCGACACCAGCACGCCCGGGTTCGAACGCGGGCGCAAGCTCGACAAGCTCGGATTGAAAGCTCAAGACCTGGCCGAGATGTCGTTCACGGATATGGCAGTGCCGGTGGAGAACCTGCTGGGCCGGGAGAACGAGGGCTTCGCGTACCTGACGTCGAATCTCGCCCAGGAACGGTTGTCGATCGCGGTCAACTCGCAGGCCGCGGCGTCCGCAGCGGTCTCCTGGACCGCAGAAATGCTGCGGGAGAGCCGATCTCGTGGCGACCTCGGTCAAGAGGCGAAGTTCATCCTGGCGCAGAGCGCCGCCGAGGTGGCGGCCGGTCAGGCACTCATCGATCAATCGCTGGCTGCTCATATCGCCGACCGGCTGACCAGTCGCGACGCGGCGGTCGCCAAGCTGTTCTGCACCGAGATGCAGGGCCGGGTGGTCGACCGGTGTCTGGGGTTGTGGGACCCGAGCAGTGTGTGGGACAACGATTCGCCGATGGGCAACGCCTTCCTCGACGGGCGGGTCAGCCGGATCTACGGCGGGTCAAGCGAGATCATGAAGGTCATCATCGGCCAGGATCTAGGGCTGTGACTCGTGCCCACTGCCCGATTGACCACGAAGGCCCCGGCCTTGGCTTCAAAGGCCCCAGTCACTCGCGAAGACCAGATCCTCGCGGCCGCCGAGCGGCTGTTCTTCGAACGCAGTTTTGACGGTGTCGGCGTCGACGAGATCGGTAAGGCGGCGGGCACCAGTGGCTCGGCGATCTACCGGCACTTCCCCAACAAGGACGCGATCCTCGCGGCGCTGTTCGACAAGATTCTCGACACCCTGCTGATCCGGATCGGTGAGCCGGCCGACGATCCGCACGCCGATCTGGAGGGATTGCTGCGCGGTTTCGCGAGTCTGGTCACCAGCCATGAACGCCTGGTCGCGATCTGGATGCGCGAACAGCGTTCCCTTGCGCAGCGTTACCGCGACCAGCACGACCGTAGGCACAAGCGAGTGACCGAACGCTGGGTGAGCTGCCTGCAGCGCTGTTATCCCAACGCGTCGACAGACGAACTGATCACCGCAACGCGGGGCATCCAATTGTTGTTGCTGTCGGAGGCCTTTCGTCCGCCGGGCGGGCGTGCCGCGCCGCATGCGCAGGATCTGCTCGTGAAGCTCGGCCTAGGTGCTCTGGAGAAACTGGGCTAGGCCTTGAGGAAACCGGCGAGCACCTCGTCGAACTCCGCGGGGGATTCCAGCATCGGGAAGTGACCGCAGTCGAGTTCGACCATCGTCGAGTCCGACAGCTGCGATTTCAGCCAGTGCGAACCTTTGGTCGAGTGCACCCGGTCGGCCGTGCCGTTGATCTGCAGGACGGGCTGGGCGACGTCGGGGATCTCGGCGATCAGATCGGTGCGCAACAGGGTGTTGTAGCAGGCGATCGCCGACCAGGTCGGCATGCGCATCCAGGTGCCCATCAGCCACTCGACCACTCGGGGATCGGGGTCCTTGGCGAAATTCGTCTGAATCAGTTGGTATCTGGCGGCCACCCGGTCGGTCTCTTCGGCCTTGACCATCTGCGCGACGACGTCGTCCGGTGGTGCGCCGAACGGGAAGTCCGCACTTCGGCTGGCCCGCACGGCATTGGAGCCGACGAGTACCAGCCGCGAAACCAGATGCGGTGCAAGCGCGGCGGTGTGGAACGCCACCTGGCCGCCGAACGAATGCCCCACGATCACCGCCGAATCGACCCCGAGGGCCGCAAGGACGCAGAGAACGTCGGTGCTGAGCCGGTCGATGTCATAGCCGTGCAGCGGATGGTCAGACAGACTGTGGCCGCGTTGCGTGATGCAGATGGTGCGGTATCCGGCCTCGGTCAGCACCCGCACCTGGCGGTCCCAGAGTTCGTGATCGAGTCCGAAGCCCGAGATGAACACCACGGCCGGACCGCTACCCAGATCCTGAACATGCACGTGCACTTGGTCTTCCACGCAAATCATAGGCATCAGTCGGCCACACCTCCCATTCACAATAATGATACTATCTGTCTTAATATTAGGGAAGGGTGTGCGGATGAGTCCGGAATTTCACGGGTTGACGGTGACGGACCGCGGGGCAGGGGTACACGAGATCACGCTGACCCGCCCCGAACTGCGCAACCGTTTCGACAACGCACTCCAGATCGAGCTCGCCACCGTACTTCGCCGCCTGGGCGACGACGATGCCGTACGCGCGATCGTGCTGGCGTCCACCGGGTCGGCGTTCTCCGCGGGCGGCGACTTCGCCCTGATGCAAGCCGCACATGACGACGAAACAGTGCGCCGCGACACGGTAGCCGCAGGCCGGGATCTGTTGCACGCGTTCCTCGATCTGCGCCAGCCGGTCGTGGTCGCGGTCCAGGGCGCGGCGATCGGCCTTGGTGCGACGGTCGCGTTGATGTGCGATGTCGTTGTCGCCGCCAGGCGCGCGAAGCTTGCCGACACACACGTGCAGATCGGCCTGGTGGCCGGCGACGGCGGTTGTCTGGTGTGGCCACACGCGGTCGGAATGCTCCGCGCCAGAAGGTATCTGCTCACCGGCGATGCGCTCGATGCCGAAACCGCCCATCAGATGGGCATTGTCACCGATCTGGTCGACGAGCCCGATCAAGCCCTGCCCTGCGCGCGGGCGATCGCCGAACGTATCGCCGCGCTTCCGCCAATGGCTGTGCAGGGCACCAAGAAAGCACTCAACCATCTGATGAAGCAGCGGGCGGACGAAGTCGTGGATCTGGCGTTCGCGCTTGAGGATCAAACGCTGGTCAGCAGCGATCTGCTGGAGGGTATTGCCGCATTCCAGGAGGGCAGGCCTGCTTCGTTCACCGGCCGCTGAACAGTCCAGCCGCCACAACGCGGCGTGAGTCGGAGAACCGCTGTGCGGCGGTGGCCAGGAATCGCGTATCGGCGAACGCCTGCGCGATCGGGTACTCCCGCATGTATCCGTATCCACCGTGCAACTGCAGGCTCTGATCGGCGGCCCGGCCGGCCAGCCGGATCGCCACGTCGCGTGCGGCAGCGGCATCGGTGACGTCGAGGACGGAAGCTGACCTGACGGTCAGGCACTGGTCGACATACGTTGTGACCGAGCGAAGTTCGGCCGCGATCTCGGCCAGGCGCATCTGGGTGTTTTCGAATTCGGCCAACGGCTTGCCGAATACGCGGCGGTTCTCGGCGTAGTGGATTGCCAGTTCTGTCGACCGGTGCGCGGCGGCACGCGCCACCACGGCGATCCACAGGTCGATGTCGCGCCCAACCAGCTCGCCGGCCCCGGGCAGCGGGGTCAGGATGTCCGGGTTGGTCGACGTGATCACGAGATCGGCGCAGCCGGCTTCGGGTGCGGTCAGAGTGGCCGGCGACGGGATCGTGGCAGTTCCCGCGGCGGTCACGCGCAACAGGTCCACGCCATCGCCGCCGGTCAGCAGGACGATGTCGGCGAGCCGCGCACCGGGCACCGCACGCCCGTCGCCGCCGCCCGCCGCCACGCCGATGATCTCGCCCGATGCGAGCCCGGGCAGGAGCCCTTGCCGGATTTCCGGTGCGCCATGCTCGAGCAGCTGCGGTATCACCACACCCGCGTGCAGCGCCCACAGCAGGGCCAAGCCGACCGATCCGGCGTTTACGGTCTCTTCGATCAATGCGGCGAGGAACCGGTAGTCGCCGACGTCGCCGCCGCCGAATTCCTCTGGTACGCAGGTGCCGAGGAAACCGTGCGAGCCGGCTGCCGCGAACACCGCCCGTGAGACCCCGCCGTCGCGCCGCCAGTCGTCCAGGTGCGGTACCACCTCGCCGGCAATGAACCGGCGCGCGCTCTCCCGAAAGGCCGCATGGTCGGACGTCGGGTCCGACCGCCGTGCCAGTGTCGTCACAGTCGTTCGATCACCGTGGCGTTGGCCATCCCGCCGGCTTCGCACATCGACTGCAGCCCGTACCGCCCGCCGGAGCTCTCCAGCGAGTAGAGCATGGTCGTCAACAGCCTGGCGCCGGACGCACCGAGCGGGTGGCCGAGGGCGATCGCTCCGCCACGGGGATTGAGCTTGTCGGGGTCGGCACCGAAGTGCTGTGCCCAGGCCAGCGGCACCGGCGCGAACGCCTCGTTGATCTCGTAGTGATCGATCTCGTCGATGGTCAAACCGGTACGGCGGAGCACTTTCTCGGTGGCAGGCAGGGGACCGGTCAGCATCGTCAGCGGGTCGTCGCCGGCCAGCCCGAAGCCATGGAACCGGGCCCGGGGAACCAGGCCGAGCCGCTCGGCGGTGTCATCGGACATGATGAGTACCGCCGCCGCGCCATCAGCCAGCTGGGACGAATTGCCAGCCGTGATCGACCATTCGGTGATCTCCGGGAAGCGTGCTGCCATGTCCTCCGAGTAGAACGAGGACTTCAGGGCGTTCAGGCCATCGACCGTGGTGGCCGGCCGAATGGTTTCGTCGACGTTCACCACACCGTCGGGCGTCGTGATACCGACGATCTCGGCGCTGAAATCGGTGGCCGCGGCGTTGCGGTGCGAGCGGGCCGAGAACTCGTTGAGTGCGTCGCGGTCCAGCTTCCATCGCGCCGCGATCAGTTCGGCCGAAACACCCTGCGGGATAAGCCCGGGAGCGTACCGATCGGCGACGGACGGGCCATAGGGGTCCATGCCGATGCGGGCGGTGAACATCGGGATTCGGCTCATCGACTCCACCCCGGCCGCGATCACAATGTCGCAGGCACCCGCGATGACCGCCTGAGCGGCGAAGTCAGCCGCCTGCTGACTCGAACCGCAGGCTCGGTGGACGGCGACCGACGGCACCGTCTCGGGCAACCCGGCCGCCAGCCAGGCCCACCGGCCGACCGGACCGGACTGTTCGCCGACCTGGCTGACGCATCCTGCGATGACGTCGTCGACGGTCGCCGGATCGAGCCCGGTGCGCTCGATGAGCGCCTTGATGACCTGTCCGAGCAGCTCGACCGGGTGAACACCGGAGAGCGCGCCGCCGGGTTTACCGTCCTTGGGTGCCTTTCCCTTTCCCATCGGGGAGCGGACGGCGTCGATGATGACGGCTTGTCGGGTCATGGTTTCTCCTTCGGATCAGTGCGGCCGGTCAGGCAGGTTGGGGTGTCGAGATCGCGTCGGTGTCCCAGTAGAACGCCCGGATCTCCTGCACGACACCGTCGGTGAATCGCCACAGCTCCAATGCTTGATTGGGCACGGGGGCAGTGCTTCCCGGCTGCAGCCAGTCGAAGGTGATCCAGGCGACCACCTCGTCGCCGTCACCGATGGTGCTGACCAGCCGGAGGTTCTTGGCACCGGCGGGGGCATCGGGATTCGCCGATGCGGTGAACACCGCGCGCACGCGCCGGACACCCTCCAGCCGACCACCGTGCGGCAGCGACTTGGGCCATTCGACGGCGGCATTCTCGGCGAATCGGGTCTCGATGGTGCGCACGATCGTTTCCGTATCGCCGGCCGATAGCGCCTGGTAGAAATCGGCGACGAGTTGGCGCGGGCTGGCGGCTGGTTCAGGCATGGAAGATCCCTCGTGGTGTGTGCGATGCGATTTTAGAACATTAGCGTCTCAGTAATCGAAGGGCAATGCGGCTCAGTCCAGCCGAACGGCCGAGGAGCCCCCGGCGACCATCGTTCCCTGGCTGGTCGCGCACCGATTGCCATGCGCGTCCTCGACCACCACCTCGATGAACTTCATTCGTCGTCCACCGCCCAGTGGGCTGGCCCGGAGCAACAGCGGTGCCAGCGCCGGCCGGTGGTACTGGATGTGCAGCGATCCGGTGGCCGGAAGCTGGCCGGGGTCGCTGATCCGCATGGCCATCGCGCCCATCACCTGATCGGCCGCCGCGACGACGATGCCGCCGTTGACCGCACCGTTGGGGTTGGGCGTCAGCGCCGGTCGCGCCATGCGAAACAGCGCGACATCGCGGGTCAACTCCTCGCACTGCAGGCCGAGATCCTGGCAGAACGGCAGCGAGTTGGCCCAGGACAGCCAATCCGCGTCGGTGTCGCCGGCGGGCAGCCACCAGGGGTCGCGGGGATCATGGCGGTCGGAGCGTGCGGACATGACCTCAGGTTAGCCGCCAAGATAACGATCGTTTCCACGAAGACTCACTTGTGAGCGTTGACACAGATCGCACCATTGAGTAATTATGAGACAAGACGACTTAAAAATAGACCGTAGCAAGGAGATCGAGACATGGGGCTGGCCGACGGAAAGGTCGCATTCATCTCTGGGGTGGCGCGTGGGCAGGGACGTTCCCACGCCGTCCGCCTCGCCGAAGAGGGTGCCGACATCATTGGATTCGACATCTGCGCTGACGACGACGCCGTGGAATACCCGCTGGCGAGTCCGGCTGATCTCGACGAGACCAGGGCGCTCATCGAAAAGTTCGGCCGCACAGCGATCTTGGAGGTCGCCGATGTCCGCGATTACGACGCTGTCAAGAACGTCGTCGACTCCGGTGTCGCGCAACTCGGCCGACTCGACATTGTCCTTGCCAACGCGGGCGTCATGGCGATCACGGGTGAGCATCGGCTGCGCCGTGCCGCCTGGGATGTCGGTATCGATGTGATGCTCAACGGCGTCTACAACACCGTCGAAGCCTCGATCCCGCATTTGCGTGCCGGCGGGCGCGGCGGCTCGATCGTGATCACCAGCTCGACCGCCGGTCTGACCGGCGGGCTCTCCGACGGCTCGCCCGGCATTCAGGGCTACATCGCCGCCAAGCACGGTGTGGTCGGCCTGATGCGCGGCTGGTCGAATGTGCTTGCCAAAGACGGGATCCGGGTCAACACGGTGCACCCGACCGGGGTGAACTCGCCGATGGTGGCCAATGAGGCATTCGCGCGATTCGTGCAGGAATATCCCGAAGTGGCGGCCATCATGCAGAATCCGTTCCCGCTGCCCAATGGGCTCCTGGAGCCCGAGGATGTCACCAACTCGATCCTGCACCTGGTCTCCGACGCCGGTCAGTACATCACCGGCACCGAGTTCCGCGTCGACGCCGGGTTCTCCAGCCGGGCCTGAACACCGCCACGATCTCCGCCGATCCGGTAGAAACACTGCCGGATCGGCGTGTCGTTGCGGGCGGCTCAATCACAGTGAAAGGCACACAGCATGAACATTGACGGCGCATCTGCGGTCGTGACGGGCGGGGCGTCGGGCCTGGGCCTGGCCACCGTCAAACGACTCCTCGATCACGGTGCACATGTCGTGATCGCGGACCTGCCGACCTCGGCGGGGGAGTCGGTCGCCGCCGAGCTCGGGCCGCGCGTCCAGTTCGCCGCCGCCGACGTCCGCAGCACGGACGAGGTCAGCGCGGCGCTGGATCTCGCCGCGCAAGCGGGACCGGTTCGCGCGGTGGTGCACTGCGCCGGGCGCGGTGGGCCGGTCCGGGTCGTCGACAAGAACGGCGAACCCGGTTCGCTCGAGCTCTACACCGAGATCGTGACCACGAACCTGATCGGATCGTTCAACGTGCTTCGGCTGGCGGCAGCGCGGATGGTCGGCAATGAACCCCTCGATGGTGACCGCGGGGTCGTGATCCTCACCGCATCGGTGGCAGCGTTCGAAGGCCAGATCGGCCAGATTCCCTATGCCTCGTCAAAGGCGGGTGTGGTCGGAATGACGATCGTCGCCGCGCGTGACCTGGCAGGCAAGCAGATCCGGGTGAACACCATCGCCCCGGGCACGTTCGACACCCCGTTGTTGGCCCGGTTGTCCGAAGAGGTGCGGAACTCGCTTGCCGCGACCGTCCCGCACCCCAGCCGGCTCGGTGATCCCGCTGAGTATGCGCACCTGGCGCTGGCGATCATCGAGAACGGCATGCTCAACGGTGAGACCATCCGGCTGGACGGGGCGATCCGGATGGCGCCCCGATGAATGTCGAGATCGACATCCTCGACAACGTCGGCGTTCTTGCGATCAACCGGCCCGCCGTACGCAATGCGATCGACCTGCCCACGGCCGAGGAAATCGCCACCGCACTCGACGATTTCGAAGCCCGGTCGGAGATCCGCGCGATCGTCATCACCGGGCTGGGCGGCTTCTTCAGTGCGGGGATGGACCTCAAGGCGCTGACCGCGACCAACCAGCGGCCCATCACGGCTTCCCGGGGTGCCTTCGGGGTGGTCGAGCGGCCGCCGACCAAACCGACGATCGCCGCGGTCGAGGGGGCCGCGCTCGGCGGTGGTCTGGAGATCGCGATGGCGGCCGACGTCATCGTCGTCGCCGAGAACGCCAGGCTCGGCCTGCCCGAGGTCGCCCGCGGGTTGGTCGCGACGGCTGGTGGCGTACTGCGGCTGCCCAGCAGGGTGCCACGGGCGGTGGCGCTGGAGATGATCATGACGGGTGCCCCGATCTCGGCCGAGCGCGCCTATCAGGTCGGCTTGGTCAACCATGTCGTCCCCGAGGGCGCCGCGCTGACCAGGGCCGTCGAGCTCGCTCAAACCATTGCCGCCAATGCGCCGATGGCGGTGCGGGCCGCCAAGGCAGTGGCCCTCAATTCCGTGCACTGGGGTGGCTCCGATGGGTTCATGCTGCAGCGCCGGTACACCGATCCGGTGCGCGAATCGGCTGACGCTGCCGAGGGTGCTCGGGCTTTCGTGGAGAAGCGTCCGCCCATCTGGCAGGACGCCTGAGCGTACGGGTGGCCATACGTCATCTATTCTGAGTTCAGGAGTCTCAGATTAGATGCAGGAGGTCCACCCATGTCGGGGCAACACCCTGAGGACACGCCTGCGGATACTCCGCGCCCCCGGGGGCGGCCCCGCACGGTGATCGACCTCGACGCGGTGGCCGACGCGGTCGCCGGACTGGTGATCGACGGAGGCGAGAAGGCGATCTCGATCGTCGGCGCGGCAGAACGACTCGATATCTCCCGGGCCACCCTGTACCGGCTTGTTCCGACCAAAGAGGATTTGGTCGGGATCATGTTCGAACGGGCTACCCGGCAGCAGACCGAGGTTATGTCGGAGGTGGTCGAATCCGATATACCGGTGCGGGACAGACTGATCCGGCTCATCGGTATGCAGGTGGAGGCTGCCGTGAGGATGCGTGGATACATGCCTGTCTTCTTCGGTGGCGACGGCCTGCCCGCGGAGGTTTTCCAGCGCTGGCATGCCTGGAGCCGGGAATACGAAGCGACGTGGCACGCGTGCGTCGAAGAGGCCATGGCTGAGGGTGTGCTCGAACAGGGCGATGTCGGGACCACTACTCGGCTGTTGCTCGGAATGTGCCTCTGGGTGTCCCGCTGGTTCCGCGCCGAGGACGGTATCTCCGCCGAACACATTGCGCAGGTGGCGGTATCGCTGATCCTGCCCGACGGGTCGTGACGAAACCTGACCGGATTGACCATCACAACGCCCGTGACTATTATTTGAGACGAGTAAACTCAAAATAGTTTGGGGTTGAGCCATGACTACCGATCTCGGTATCGAATTGCTGTCCAGTGGAGTCGGCCTGTTGGAGATCCGGCGGCCGCCGAACAACTTCTTCGACGCCGACCTCATCGAGGCGATCGCCTCGGCGGCGCACGAGTTGTCGACGACGGATGGCGTGCGGGCGCTCGTCTTGGCCTCCGAGGGCAAGAACTTCTGCGCCGGTGCCGATTTCGGCGGCACCAGTGGCGCGGCCGAGGTGTCGGCCGACGAGGGCGCGCGCCGGCTCTACGGGGCCGCGGTGCGACTCTTCGAGACGAGTCTCCCGATCGTGGCGGCGGTGCAGGGAGCCGCGGTGGGCGGCGGTCTCGGGCTGGCGCTGGCCGCGGATTTCCGCGTCGCGAGCCCCACGTCGCGATTCGCGGCGAACTTCTCCCGTATCGGTCTGCACCACGGGTTCGGTATGACGGTGACACTGCCGGGAGTGGTCGGCGCTCAGCATGCCGCGGATCTGTTGATCACCGGCAGGCGGATCGACGGTGTGGAGGCCTACCGGATCGGTTTGATCGACCGCCTTGTCGATACCGACGCCGCGATCCGGGACACCGCGATCGCGCTCGCCGGCGAGATCGCGACGGCCGCCCCCCTTGCCGTGCGCAGCATTCGGGCAACCCTGCGCCGGGGGCTGGCGGACGCCGTCGCCGCTGCGACGGAACACGAACGGGCAGAACAATCTTGGCTCCGCGACACCGCGGACTTCGCCGAAGGGGTTCGCGCATCGGTGGAACGTCGGGCCGCGGCCTTCACGGCCCGATGAGCGTCCTCGATCCGGCCCGCACCGTCACCGAACTGCGGCAGACCGTACGTGATCTCACCGATGAGTGGTTGGCGGCGGGGCGCTACGTCCCGCGCAGCGACTGCTGGCTGCGCTCGTTCGACCTGGAGTTCTCGCGAGAGTTGGCGGCCCGCCGACTGATCGGGCTGACATGGCCGACGGAGTTCGGCGGGGCCGGCCTGGACGCCAGGTCACGGCTGGCCGTCACCGAGGAACTGCTGCGCGCAGGTGCTCCGGTGGCTGCGCACTGGATCGGCGATCGCCAGATCGGGCCCACGATTCTGCGGTACGGCACACCCGAGCTCCAACGGGAGCTGTTGGGCGGGATCATCAGCGCCGACTACATCTTCTGCCTCGGCATGAGCGAGCCCGAGGCGGGATCCGATCTGGCGGCGGTGCACACCACGGCGGTCAAGGTCGACGGCGGCTGGCGGGTCAACGGCCGAAAGACCTGGACCAGTCAGGCGCATCACGCCACGCACGCCTATCTCCTTGCCCGCACCGACGCTTCGGGCCGGAAACACGAAGGCCTGTCTGAGTTTGTCGTCGACATGGCCAGCGACGGCGTCGAGGTGTCGCCGATCTGGGACATGTCCGGGGAGCATCATTTCAACGAGATGTCCTTCACCGATGTGTTCGTCCCCGACAACCGGCTGATCGGTCAGGCCGGCAACGGCTGGCGGCAGGTCACCGAGCAGCTGTCGTTCGAACGGGGCGGTCCGGAACGGGTTCTGAGCACCTATCCGCTGCTGCGTGAGGTGATCAAGCAGCTTCGCGACGCAGGCGACAGCCGGTTCGACGCCGAGCTTGGGGAGCTGGTTGCACGCCTATCGGTGCTGCGACGCCAATGCTGGGAGATCGCCGAGGCGGTGGATGCCGGCCTGGCGCCGATCACCGAAGCCGCGAGTCTGAAGTATCAGGGAACCCGGTTCGAGGTCGATGTCATCGAATTCGCTCGCCGTACCGGATTCGGTGTCGTACAGGGTGATTCGCTGGCCCAAGCGCTCTGTGCTGCACCGGGCTTCAGTATCCGGGGTGGATCGTCCGATGTGTTGTTGTCCATCATCGCCAAGAGCGAAGTCAGGAGCCAGAGCGACTCATGAGCGAGTTTGCCGATGAATTGACCGACCTGGTCCGCGATCTCGCAAAGGGTGCCGGTCCTGTCTCCGACGGGCAGCTGTCCGAGCTCTGGCCGAAGGTCCAGGAACTTGGGCTTGTGGGAATCGGAATCGCCGAGGAGGCAGGCGGTTCCGGCGGGGAACTGACCGATCTCCTGGTGGTGATCCGTGAGCTGGCCCGCGCCGGAATCGACACTCCTATCGTCGAGGCGGCGGCCGCGGCATTCGCGATCGGTCCTGCCGGGGACGGTCGATTCGACACCGTTGTCCTGAGCGCCGAGGCCGGCCTTGATGTCGTCGCCTTCGCGACTTCGGCCCGCCGCGCGGTCGTTGTCGGCACGTCCGACGTCGCCGTGTTCGAGCTCGCGCAGGCTCACATTGAGCCGTTGACCGACATCGCGGGCCGTCCGGCGGGTCGGGTGCGCTTGGACAGCGCGCCGTGCATGCACCCTGAGATCACTCCGGATGCGGTCGCGGAGCGGCTGGCGTTAGCCAGGTCGGCGTCGCTGATCGGCGGTTGCTGGGGTGCCTACGAACTCACCAAGAGATATGTGATCGAGCGGCATCAGTTCGGCGCGCCGCTGATCAAGATCTCCGCGGTATCAACAAATTTGGCGCACATGGTCGTCGGAATCCGCACGGCTGAATCGGCTCTGCGCCGCGCGGTCGCGGCCTCGCAGGACCCCGGTGCGACCGAACTGCGACGTTTCGGGGCAGTCGCGAGCGCACGTATAGCGGCCGCGCAGTGCGCGACCGCGGTGGCCCGCACCGCGCACCAGCTGCACGGCGCGGTCGGTATCACCACCGAGTACGGTCTGCACTCCTACACCCGAGCCCTGTGGGCCCAGCGCGATGCCGACGAGTCAGAGCTGCACTGGTGCGGTCGACTGGGTGCCGCGGCGCTGGCGGTTGACGAAGGCGTCTTCTGGGACCAGCTCAGCGCCTGACCTGGCCCCAGAAGATCAGGCCTGTCAGAAGACCGTCGCGGCCTCGCGCGGATCGGTGATCGGCGTGGGCTCGGGATCGGCGGACTGCTGCCGGATCGCGCGGAACGTGAGGAAGCTCTGCACCGTGATCCACACCCCGAACAGCGTCAGCGGCGACCAGAACACCAACAGCCCGTTCCAGGCGAACGGCCCGCTGCGCGGGATGAAGGCGATAGCACCGGCCTCGAACATGATCGTGATCCACAACGACATCCAGCCCCACCAGCGGGGGAACGGGTTGTGCTTGACCAGTTGGGTGGCGGGGCGCAGGCAGATCACGGTGATGCCGACCCACATGAAGATGTAGTACTGGTCGGTCGTCGTGAGCGTGAGGGTCGCCAACTCGTGCATGAGCGCGGTGACCTCGGGGTCCTTGCGCGGCGCGGTGTAGGCGGCGACGCCGAAGAACATCGGCGGGAGCATCAGGAACAACGACATCATCGCGCCACTGACCAGGGACAGCGCGCTCCAAATCTTCCAGCCGCCCGTTTCGACGCGCGCCATCTGCACAGCGATGACGGCCAGGATCGGCATCATGAACGCACCCGTCCAACTGCAGATCACCGCGCCCCATTTGATCTTGGTCTGATTGGCGGCATACCACTGCGCGATTTGCTCGGCGCTCCACGCGGGGTTCTTGGTCGGAACCTGCTGGAGCAGGAATATCAGCGAGAGGGTGTAGACAACGGCAAGTGCGATACCCCACCACAGGATCGCGCGCTGGCTCTGCTCAGAGAAACGACTCCGGCTGGTGGTCATGGCTTCGACTCCTTAGACCAATTTTAGATCGACAATCTCAAAAATAAGACTCGTGCGAGATGACTGTCAAGGTTCGGCGGCATCTCGAAGTGATAGAACCACTCGCGGTATGTTGACTGTGGCAACGGCCACACTTAGTATATATGAGACAGTCAATCTCAAAGAAAGAGGAGGCGTCGCGCATGTCCGCATCGGAGGTGATCGGACAGTCGGAGGCCGCCGCCACCGAGTCTGCGGCACCCGGCAAGCACGTACCTGGTGAACCCGGCATCTGGGTACTGCTCTTTGGGGACATGCTCGTCTTCACTGTGCTGTTCGGGGTCTACCTGAGCCGGCGCGGCGAGCATCGTGAGCTGTTCGCAGAGTCGCAGAACGCCTTGAACCGAAACTTCGGCGCCATCAACACGCTGGTGTTGCTGACCAGTTCGGTGTTGGTGGTGTTCGCCGTCGCGGCACTGCGCTCCGAGCGCTGGCGATCCCTGGCGCCGCGGCTGACGCTGGCCGGGTTCGGCGTCGGATGTTGTTTCGTGATCATCAAGATCGTGGAGTACCACGAGAAGATCTCCGCGGGCATCACGCCGAGCACCAACGAGTTCTACATGTACTACTTCGTGTTGACCGGGCTACACCTGGCGCATGTGATCATCGGACTCGCTGTCCTGCTTGCGTTGTCGCGGCTGGCCCGCAATCCGGAGCCCTCGCGTACCCAGATCGCCTTCTTCGAAGGCGGCGGATGTTTCTGGCACATGGTCGATCTGCTGTGGATCGTCATCTTCCCCCTGCTCTTCCTGGTGCGGTGATCATGAGAACTCTGATTCGTAGCAATGCGTCGGCCGCCTGGCTGGCCCTGACAACCCTGACGGTCATCTCCTGGGCGCTCGGCACCCAGCACGGCCTGGGGGGCGGCGGTCATGTGCCCGCCAGCTTGATCATCTTCGTCGTCGCAGTCTTCAAAGTGCGTCTGGTGGGGATGTACTTCATGGAGTTGCGGGACGCTCCGCTGGCGCTTCGCGGAATCTTCGAGGGGTACTGCGTCCTGTTGTTGGGCCTGCTCGTCGGCATGTATCTGTTGGGCTAGGAACACTGATGAATCGCAGGGTCCACAAGTTCTGCGCATGGAGCGGAACGCTCTGTCTGATCGTCATGGCGATCGGACTGATCGCGATCGCCGGTTTCGTGCCGACCCGCTCCCCTGGCCAAACCGCTCTGGAGACAGCGCAATTCATCATCGAGAACCGGACGCGAATCCGGTGGGGGATGGTTGTGTCGATGTTCGCGTCGTCGCTGTTGATGACGTATGCCGTCTCGATGGCGATCCACATGCGCCGGATCGAGGGCCGCTTTCCGGCGTTGGCGATGATCCAGTTCGGGCTGGGCGCGATCTTCGTGCTGGAGTTCATCTATCTGCTGTTCTTCTGGCAGACAGCGACTTTCCGGGTGGACCGAGCTCCCGAACTCGTCCAACTGCTCAACGATATGGCTTGGATACCGTTCGTCGGCCTGACGTCCACCGCCGTGGTGCAGGTCGCCTGCTTTGGTATCGCGGTACTGCTGGACCGACGGGAGAAGCCGATATTCCCGCGCTGGCTTGGCTACTACAACCTCTGGGTGGCCTTGATGTTCATGCCAGGCACGTTCAATGTGTTCTTTCATGACGGGCCACTGGCCTGGAATGGGATCATCGCGTGGTACATGCCGCTGGCGGTGTTCGCCTCCTGGCTGATCATCAACCCCATCTTCCTGTCCAGGGCCGTCGACACGATGGCCGATGACGCGCCGCCCGACGTCGTCCGCATGCGGGCCGATCTCGACCAGTTGCTCGCGGCGCAAGTCAACGCCACCACCCGGTGACCGTCTCGGCGGATCGCCGCACGCCGTTCGCGACATCCGCGCCGGTCCGTCAGGTTCCCGCGCCGGTGATCCTGGCCGTCATCGGCGCGTTGATCGTCGGATATGCGCTGTGGACCTGGGCGGCGTGGCTGGCCTCGGGACCCACGCAGATCTCCGCCACCCGGGATCCTGGGGACACCTCCTGGTGGATCGCCCGGACGTACGAGACGGTCATGGCCGTCGCCGTGGCGATGATCGGTACTCACGTTGTGCGCCAATGTCTTCGGCAGCGCCGGCTGGCGCTCGACGCTGTCATTGTCATCGCCGGGTTCTTCACCCTGTTCTGGGATCCGATGGTCAACTGGATGCAGCCGAACTTCATGTACAGCTCGCAGTGGCTGAACCTCAACACCTGGGTCGCGCAAGCTCCGGGCGTGGTGAACCCGACCGCGGGGCTGATGCCCCAGCCCGTCTTCATCATGTTGATCTACCCGTTCGGCCTGCTGGGCTTCGCGATCATCATCAACCACGGCATGCGGGTGGTCCAGCGGCGATTCCCCCAGATCAGCACCTTCGCCCTGCTGGCGTTCGCCTATGCCTACGGGATGATCCTGGGCGCCTGTCTGGAGGCGCCGACCTTCCTGTCCAACCTGTGGGGCTTGCCCGGCGCGCCCGCCGACTTCTCCCTGTTCGCGAATGGTCAGCGCTACGCCTGGGCCGAATACCTCACCACCGGAATCGTTTTCACGACATTCGCGGCGGTGCGCTACTTCAAGAATGACAAGGGCGAGACGATTGTCGAACGAGGCCTGCAATCCTTGCGGCCGGCCGCCCGCACCACCGTGACGGTGTTCGCCACCATCGCCATCTTCGCGATGTCGATGTGGGCCCTGCTATTGGTGCAGATTCCGGCCGGGCTGCACGCGTCTCCGTATCCCGACGACTATCCGGCCCATCTCATCAACGGCTTGTGCAATATCCCTGGCAACCCCAACTCATCGGCGCCGACGGCCTATGGACCCTGTCCGGGTAGCCCCGGATTCCGGATGCCCGTCAGCAACACGTTCATCCCCAGCACCGGTCGCTGACGTCGGCTACGCCTTCTTGCCGCGCCGACCGGTGGGCGCATCGGCGGTGGACAACACCGATGGCACTGCGAATTTGCGCAACTCGGCACGCAACGCTTCTGGTCTGGGGTCGTCGCGAAGAAGCGCGAAGGTCAGCACGCCCTGTAGCCATCGGCTCGCCTCTTCGATCGTGACACCGGCTCGGAGTCGACCGCTGGATTCGGCGCGTGCGAGTAGCGGGTGCAGGCTGGAGCGGATGAGTGTCTCGATGGGGTGGGATTCGCCGAAGACTGCTTGGGCTCGCTCGGCAGGCAGGCTCGCGGCCAAGGCAGCCAGCTCTTTGTCGCCGCTCGTGACTTCGACTGCCCTGGAGAGGAATTCGACGAGCGCCTCGTCAAGGTCCGCTTCGTCGGCCAGGTTCCACGAATCGATCTGTTCCTGGAGTTCTTCGCAACATTGCACCATCGCCAGTTCGATCAGCTGATCGCGACTCGACACCGTGTAGTACAGGGTCTGTCGAACCACACCCGCCGACCGCGCCACATCGGTCATCGTGGTGCGGTCGGGGCCATACTTGATGAAGGCCCGCCGCGCCGCGCGCACCACACTGGCTGTGGGTTCATCCATGCTGCAAGATTATGCGGTCGCGTACCCACTGCGGGTCACAGCGGGTCGGTACCCTCGGCGATCTGCCGGGTGAGCGCCTTGTGCACCTCGTAACTGATGGCTCCCATCCAAATGGCAAAGGCTGCCAGGGGGATGTAGATCCCGACGATGCCGTTCCAGGCGAACGGACCTGTCTTGAAGAACAACACCATGCCTGCCGGTGTGATCAACAGTGCGGCCCACGCGGTCAGGTAGCCCAACCAGCGCGGCAGGATGGGTGGATCGTTCTTGTCGATGAAGATCGCCACCACGATGCACCACATCTGTATCCACAGCGACCAGATCACGGTAACGAACAGGATCCAGCCGACGTCGTGCAAAGCCTCGGTGACCTCGGCGGCACGTCCATCGAAGCGGAACGCCGCCGCCATCCAGACCCCGATGGGAGTGATGAACTCCAAGGACAGCAGACCGCAGGAGACGAGCTGGGTTGCTGCCAGCGCGCGGGCGCCGTCAATTCGCTTGAGCTGTCCGGAGATCGCCGCAGCCCACGGGACGAGCAGCGCCGAGGCCGCCATCACGATGACAAGCCCGAGCTTGATCAAGACTGTGTTATCCGCGTAGAGCTGACGGATCTCGTCGGCGGTGGCGCTTGGCCGCGAGGGCGGAAAGAACCCCATCACGAAGATGAAGGTGGCGAACCAGATGAGCACCATCACAGGACCCGCCCAGATCAGGACGCGTTGAACTCGTGCTTCCACGGTCAATTCCTTTCAGGTAGGCGCGTTTTCACCTCTGGACAGATAGGCGTGTGGTGGGTCACACTAGCATGGCAACGACAACACGACAATAACTGTCGTCATGTCGTATCGGAGGGAATTCGGGTGATGGACTGCTACGACTTTGTCGTCATCGGCGGTGGCCACAACGGCCTGAGCGCAGCATGCACGCTGGCTGCGGACGGAGCGTCGGTCGTAGTGCTGGAGCAGCGCGACATTGTTGGCGGATTGTCCACGAGCTACCCGTATTTGGCTGCCGCGCCGCACCATTGGCTGAGTACTGGCGCGATGGATGACATGTTCATGTCCTGCACGTCGATCGTCGATGACCTCAAGCTCCGCAGCCACGGGTTCGACACGATTCCCGTTCCGGCGCCGTACGGTTGGCTCGGGGAGGATGGGGCGACGCTGCTGCTGTTCTCCGACTTCGACCGCACGCTGCGCGAAGTGCGCCGATTTTCCGAGCACGATGCGCGCGCATACGCCGATCTGCAACCGGCACTCAGATGGATCTTCGGGGCGTTGGCCCAGGTGATGTCGCGGCATCCACGCCATCTCGTCGGCTTCGAACTGGGTAAGCATCTGTTGCGCCTGGCCCCTGATCGTTCCATTCGGCGGCGCCTCGGGCAGATCATGTCAAACAACTTGATCGACCTGGTGGCCGACACGTTCCGCAGCGACCCGGTGCGTTCGCTGTGCACCTACTGGGGCAGCATGATCGGCCCGATCGACGCCGACGGCGGCGGCTTCTACTGCGTGGGTCTCGCTGCCGTACACATGAAGCCCGGCGTCCAGCGCCCCCGTCGCGGGATGTCCTCCGTCGTCGAGGCGCTGGCTGCCCGGGCACGTGACTGCGGTGCCGACATTCGCACGGGTATCGGAGTCGAACGTGTTCTGGTGACCGACGGCACGAGCCGTGGGGTGCGGCTCACCGACGGCACTGAGATTCTCGCCCGCCGCGGTGTTCTCGCCGCGGTTCCGCCACAGTTGGCCTACGGCGCCCTCCTGGAGGACGGAGTCGTCGATTCCGCAGTGCGCGCGAAGGTCGCGACCATGCCGGCGAGCGGGAACAACTCCGCGACGTTCAAGATCGACATGGCGCTGGCCGGGCACGTGGAGTTATTTGCCGCGCAGCGCATCCGGGCCGGCATCGACGGTTACGACCTGAGGAATGTCTCGCTGATGACGGGCACGTTCGACGACCAGATCGCTCAGCTCGGACTGATCAGGCGTGGCGAATCCCTGGCGCGCCCACCCGTGTATCTCTCGGTACTGTCCGGACTCGATCCGAGCATTGCGCCCGAGGGTCAGGACGTCCTGTACGTGGCATCCAATGTCCCCGCCCAGCCTCGGGAGGGTTGGGACGTCGTCAAACCGTGGTTTACCGACGCGGTACTGGGGTCGGCTGCCACGCACCTGTCCGGACTTGATGCCGAGATCGGCCGGATCGTCACCTCACCGGCGGACTTCGGTGCGCAGTTTGCCACGCCCAACGGCTCGTACTTCCACGTCGACATGACCCCACTGCGCCTCGGGATGAGACGCCCCGCCCCAGGGCTGGGGGGTTACCGCGGCCCCGTCGGCCGCTACTTTCACGCCGGCGCGGGATCGCATCCCGGCGGTGGCGTCAGCGCCTGGCCCGGGCGGCTGGCAGCGCAGACCGCGTTGA
>JAHFVD010000080.1:0-8458 GCA_023264735.1 Mycobacterium sp.
CGTCGAGCCCGCTGGTGACCACCGTCGTGGCGTCGTCGCGGCGGGTGTCGCGGACATCAGGGGGCAGGGCGGTGACTGCCCGCAGAACCTGGCCGCCGAGGTCGGCGATCACCGCGCTGGACCCGCGCTGGCCCAACCGGCCCTGCAACCACTGCACCAGAGCCCGCGTGAGCCACAGCCCGGCCAGGATCACCAGATCGGTACGCCAGTAACCGATGCTGCGGGTGGCCGGGTCGGTGATGACACCGGCCACCACATGGCCAAGGACGACGGCACCGGCAATCGCGCAGCCGGAGATCAGTGTCCCGCAGGCGACCGTTGCGACCAGATAGCGGCGCACCGCCGACGAGGCCTGCCACAGACGCTTCAGGACACGCGCCTCAGGGGCAGACCGATCGACTTCGGGATCGACTCGGCGAAGATCCGCTTACGGAAGATCCAATAGGTCCAGCCCTGGTAGAGCAGGACGATCGGGGTGAATATCAGTGCGGCCCAAGTCATCACCTTCAAGGTGTACGGACTCGACGAGCCGTTGTAGATCGTCAGGTTGTAGGCCGGGTCCAGCGTCGACGGCACTAGGTTCGGATACAGCGACCCGAACAGCAGGGCCACCACCGCGGCGACGACGATCGTCGTCGCGAGGAACGCCCACCCTTCGCGGACGCCCCACGCGGCGGCGACGGCCGCCAGCTGGGCCACCACCGCCAGTGCCAACACCGCCCAGGTCCACGACTTTCCGTACGCCAGTTGGGTCCACAGGCCGAACGCCGCGACCAGCACGGTGGCTGGCACGCTGAGCTTGCGGGCCAGTCCGACCGCATCGGTGCGCACGGAGCCACCGGATTTCAGCGCCAGGAACACCGCGCCGTGGAACAGGAACAATGCGCAGGTGGCCAGCCCACCCAGCAGCGTGTACGGGTTGAGCACATCGGCGACCGACAGCCCGACGACATTCTTGTCCGGCCCGACCGGAAGGCCCTTGACCAGAATCGCGAACGCCACACCCCACAGGATCGCCGGCAGCCACGACCCGATCGCGATCCCGATATCGCACCAGCGGCGCCATTTCGGATCGTCGATCTTGCCCCGCCATTCGATCGCGACGATGCGAGCGATCATCGACAGCAGGATCAGCAGCAGTGGCAGATACAGCGTCGAGAACACCGTGGCGTACCAGTGCGGAAAAGCCGCGAACATGGCGCCGCCCGCGGTGATCAACCAGACCTCGTTGCCGTCCCAGACCGGTCCGATCGTGTTGAGCACGGCCCGGCGATGCGACTCGGGGTCACCCTCACCGAGGCGGCCGAGCCACGCCATCACCATGCCGACGCCGAAATCGAACCCCTCCAGGACGAAGAAGCCGAGGAACAGCAACGCCACGATGATGAACCAAAACTGTTGCAGGCCCATGATGTAACTCCTCTCCTGCGGCTCAGTAGGCGAACGACAGCGGAGCGACCTCGTCGTCCCCGGGTGGGGTGGGCGGTGCCGGTTCGGAGTCGTGTTCCAACGGGCCGGTCGTGACGTAGCGGCGCAGCAGGAAGTACCAGATCACCGCGAGCACCGCGTAGATCAACGTGAACGAGATGAGCGACACCCACACCAGGCCCGGTCCGTGCAGTGACACGCCTTGCCGTACGGTCAGCCGGACCAGTTGATCGCCGTCGGGGTTGGGTGCGACCACCCACGGCTGGCGGCCCATCTCGGTGAACACCCAGCCGGCGATGGCGGCCAGGAACGGTGTCGGAATCGTCACCAGCGCAAAGCGGGAGTACCACCGGCTGCCCGGCACCCGCCCACGGCGGGTGAGCCAGAGCGTGGCCAACGCGAACAACACGGGCACCGCCATCAGGCCGATCATCGCGCGGAACGCCCAGTAGGTGACGAACAGGTTCGGCACATACCACCCGGGGCCGAACTTCTGTTCATATTGCTGCTGAAGGTCTTTGGTGCCCTGCAAGGTCACGCCGCTGAACTTGCCCTCGGCCAGGAACGGCAGCGCGTAGGGCACCTCGATCACGCGGGTGATGCTGTCGCAGTTGTTGTGCGTCCCGACGGTCAGAAGGGACAACTTTGGGTCGGTTTCGGTGTGGCACAACGATTCAGCAGCAGCCATTTTCATCGGCTGCTGGTGGAACATCAGCTTGCCCTGGACGTCGCCGGTGAAAAACAATCCGACACAGGCGACCAGAGCCACCAACGAACCCAGGATCGCGCCGGGGCGATACATGGCGGTGGCATCCGGACTGCCGTTGGCCCGCACCATCCACCACGCGCAGACGGCCGCCACGAACGTCGCCGCCACGAGGAATGACGCCGTGACGGCGTGCCAGAACGCCGCGACTCCGGTGTTGTTGGTGAACAACTCGACAATGCTCTGCAGTTCGGCGCGATGCGTCTCCGGGTTGAACCGAGTGCCGACCGGGTGCTGCATGAACGAGTTCGCGGTGATGATGAAGAACGCCGACAGGTTGACCGCGATCGCCACCAGCCAGATCGAGGTCAGGTGCAGCCACCGGGGGAGTCGGGTCCAGCCGAATATCCACAGTCCGATGAAGGTCGACTCGAGGAAGAACGCGACCAGGCCCTCCAACGCCAGCGGTGCGCCGAACACGTCGCCGACGAAGCGCGAGTACTCGCTCCAGTTCATCCCGAACTGGAATTCCTGGACGATGCCCGTTGCAACGCCGATCGCGAAGTTGATCAGGAAGATCTTCCCGAAGAACTTCGTCATTCGGTACCAGGCCGGGTTGTCGGTCACCACCCAGATGGTCTGCATGACGGCGATCAGCGGGGCCAGCCCGATCGTCAGCGGAACGAAGATGAAGTGGTAGACGGTCGTGATTCCGAATTGCCAGCGGGACACGTCAAGAGCACTCACGGCAGAACTCTCCAAGCAGACGAAAGGCGCGGATCGCCTATCTACGACGAAGTGTAGTAGGAATCCGCGCCGTTCGCGCTAGGGGCTTTGGGCCCCAGTTAGAGATTCTTGGAGGCCTTGCGAACCCCGAAGGACGCCACGATCTCGAAAACGCCGATCACGATCAGCCAGACGCCCACCACGATGGTCAGCGTGGCCAGCGATTCGAATGGCGATCCCATGATCACAAAGCCCGCGATGAGGCTGATCACACCGACGAAAATCTCCCAGCCACGCCCGGGGGTGTCGGGGTCGCTGATCGCCGAGACCGTGGTCGCGACACCGCGGAAGATGAAGCCGATACCAATCCAGATGGCCAGCAGCAGAATCGAGTTCCCGATGCTGCGGAAGCACATCACCGCCAGGATCACCGCGGCGGCACCGCTGATGAACAGCAGGACCCGCCCGCCGGCCGATACGTGCAACGTGAAGGCGTGGAAAATCTGCGAGATGCCGGTCACCAGAAGGTAGGCGCCGAAGAAGATCGCGGCGACGACGATTGTCTTCGCGGGCCAGACGAGTACCAGGACGCCGAGCGCGAGTGCAAGAACTCCCGACAGCAGTACCGACTTCCACAAATGCGGCAGCAGCGGCGGGGCAGAGGTAGTTGTCATAGCTCGAAGTCTTCCACAGCGCGCCGACTGGTTGCGGTATTTGGGCAGTTCACGCCGGTCGGCTCAGAGGTGCAGCCGGGTGCGGCGGACTTCGACCATGAGGCTCAACAACAACACCGGCAATACCTGCGCCAACGTCGCGGCTGTCGGGCCGGGCCACGCTAGCTGCCTGTACCTGTGGAACCGCTGCCAGATGGTTACACCTCTACTACTGTTCCGTTACCGGCAGTACAAAACCTGGACCATGCCACTAGTTTCGGGCAGGACAGCCCGGATGCAGTCGAGAGAAAGAGGCAACCGTGCTCACTGGATGTCAAGACCGTCGGGCAACACACAACTGGTGGCGTATCGCGGGAGTCGTCGCCGTCGCGGGCGCCCTGACTCTGTCGGGCTGCAGCAGCAAGAACGACACCGGCGCGGGCCCGTCGACCGCGACCACCGCCGCCAAGGCGCAGAAGGTCGACGAAATCGCGGCTACCGTTCCCGATGACATCAAGAAGTCTGGCAAGCTGGTTGTCGGCGTGAATATCCCTTACGCGCCAAACGAATTCAAGGATGAAAGCGGCAAGATCGTCGGCTTCGACGTGGACCTGATGAACGCTATCGCCGCCACGCTCGGATTGACCGCCGATTACCGCGAAGCTGACTTCGCCAAGATCATCCCGTCGATCCAGCAGGGCACCTTCAACGTCGGCATGTCGTCGTTCACCGACACCAAGGAGCGCCAGGCGTCGGTGGACTTCGTGGACTACTTCTCCGCGGGCATTCTGTGGGCGCAGCGACCCGGCTCGCCGATCGACCCCACCAACGCGTGCGGCAAGAAGGTGGCCGTGCAGGCGACCACCACCGAGGAAACCGACGAGCTGCCCGGTAAGAGCAAGGCGTGCACCGACGCTGGCAAACCCGCCATCGAGATCCTGAAGTTCGACGGGCAGGACGCCGCCACCAACGCCGTGGTACTTGGCCAGGCCGACGCCATGTCGGCGGACTCGCCGGTGACCGCGTATGCCATCAAGCAGAGCAAGGGCAAACTCGAGGCCGCCGGCGAGATCTTCGATTCGGCGCCCTACGGCTGGCCGGTCGCCAAGGGTTCGCCGTTGGCGGCGTCGCTGCAGAAGGCACTGCAACACCTCATCGACTCCGGTGACTACAAGACGATCGCCGCCAACTGGGGTGTCGAGTCCGGGATGGTCACCAAGCCGGTCATCAACGGGGGGACCAGCTAAGCGATATGACTGTCGACGAGTCGGCCCCACCTGCCATCAACGCGGTACCACTTCGTCATCCCTGGCGGTGGGTGGGGGCGGCCGTCATCATCGTGCTGGTCGCGCTGTTCATCTACGGCGCGGGCACCAACCCGGCGTACGGCTGGTCGACCTACCGCGAATACCTGTTCAACGAACGCATCATGCTCGGCGTGTTCAACACGCTGCAGTTGACTGTGTACGCGATGGTGATCGGCATCGTGCTCGGCGTGGTGCTTTCGGTGATGCGCCTGTCGCCCAACCCCGTATTCGGTTCGGTGGCGTGGGTTTTCCTGTGGATCTTCCGTGGCACGCCGGTGTATGTGCAGCTGGTGTTCTGGGGCTTGATCCCGACGATCTACCAGAACATCCAGCTCGGCATTCCGTTCGGCCCGTCGTTCTTCCACCTTGACCTGCAGGACCTGTCGATCCCGTTCCTGCTGGCGGTGATCGGTCTTGGGCTGAACGAGGCCGCCTACATGGCCGAGATCATCCGCGCCGGAATCACTTCCGTACCCGAAGGACAGTCGGAGGCATCGACCGCACTGGGCATGTCATGGGGAATGACGATGCGCCGCACCGTGCTTCCGCAGGCCATGCGGGTCATCATCCCGCCGACGGGCAACGAGGTCATCAGCATGCTGAAGACCACGTCGCTGGTGACCGCCGTGCCGTACTCGTATGACCTGTACAGCATCGCCTCCAGGGAGATCGCCGCCAGGATCTTCGAGCCGGTGCCTCTGCTGATGGTCGCCGCGACGTGGTACCTGGTGGTCACCAGCGTGCTGATGGTGGGCCAGTACTACCTCGAAAAGTACTTCTCCCGCGGCATCTCTCGAAAGTTGACCACCAAGCAACTCGAGGCATTGGCGAAGGCGCAGACCACCACGGAGGCGGGACACGTATGACAGGCGAACCCATGGTTCGCGCCGAACGGGTGTGCAAGGACTTCGGTGCGCTGTCGGTGTTGAAGGGCGTCACACTCTCGGTCGACCCCGGCCGGGTGCTGGTGCTGGTCGGCCCATCGGGGTCCGGTAAGTCGACCTTTCTGCGGTGCATCAACCACCTCGAGAATGTCAGTGCTGGGCGGCTTTACGTCGACGGGGAGCTGATCGGTTATCGCGAACGTGGCGGGAAGCTGCATGAGATGGCCCCGCGGGACGCCGCCAAGCAACGCCGCGACATCGGGATGGTCTTCCAGCACTTCAACCTGTTCCCGCACCGCACGGCGCTGGCCAACGTCATCGAATCACCGGTGCACGTCAAGCGGGTCAAGAAGGCCGCCGCCGTCGAGCGGGCGCGCGAGCTGCTCGCCACGGTGGGCTTGTCGGACAAGGCCGACGCTTACCCGGCACAGTTGTCGGGCGGTCAGCAACAGCGGGTGGCCATCGCCCGTGCGCTGGCGATGGACCCCAAGCTGATGCTGTTCGACGAGCCGACCTCGGCACTGGACCCAGAGCTCGTGGGCGAGGTGCTTGGTGTGATGAAAAAACTTGCGAGCCAAGGCATGACGATGATCGTGGTGACCCACGAGATGGGTTTCGCTCGCGAGGTCGCCGACGAGTTGGTGTTCATGGATGGCGGAGTCATCGTGGAAAGCGGCCCGCCCCGCGATGTCCTGAGCAATCCCCAGCACGACCGCACCAAGGCCTTTCTCTCGAAAGTCATGTAGCCCGCAGTGCAGGTCAGCGCGGACCCCACGGCGCCGCTGTGGCGAGCGGCGCAGGTGTTCCGATTGCTCAGCTATGGCTACGCCGTCTACTTCCAGCTCACCAGGATCGGCGAACTGGAGCGCCCGGGGCTGGGCTGGGTGTTCTTCGGGGTGCTCAGTGTGTGGACGCTGGTATGCGGGACGGCCTATCTGCACGGCTTCGGTCGCCGTGCCGGATGGGTGGTCGCCGAGATCATTGTGGTGGTGGCCCTGATGCTGTCCACCGAGCTAGTGGCCTCCGATCAGTGGGTGGCCGACAATCAATCTCTGGCGACGACGTTGTGGGCGACCAACGCAACGGTTTCGGCCGCGATCCTGCTCGGCCCGGTCGGCGGAATGGCGGCCGGGTTGGCGGTGATGGCCGCCGCGGCGGTGATGAAGGGCCAGGTCAACCTCGATGTCGGTCGCAACGCCTCGATCGTCATCGAGCTGGCGGTGGGCCTGGCGGTCGGCATGGCCGCTCAGACGGCGCGGCGTGCGCACGCCGAACTGGAACGCGCGGTGCGCCTTTCGGCCGCACTCGAGGAGCGTGAACGGCTCTCTCGGCAGGTACATGACGGTGTGGTCCAGGTGCTGGCGCTGATGGCCAAGAAGGGTCCTGAATGGGGTGGCGAGGCAACCGAACTCGCCGGCCTGGCCGGGGAGCAGGAGCGCGCGCTGCGGCGGCTGATCTCCAGCGCCGGGCCCGAGCAGCGCTCCGGTGCGGTCGATGTGCGGATGCTGTTCTCGCGCCGGGAATCCGACCGGGTATCGCTGAGTCTGCCCGGCACCGCGGTGCTCCTGGACTCCGCGGTGGCCGACGAATTGGACGCGGCGGTGGGCAATGCACTGGACAACGTGGTCGCGCATGCCGGTCCGCGTGCCCACGCCTTCGTGTTCGTCGAGGACCTCGGCGATGCCGTCACGGTCACGGTTCGCGACGACGGTGATGGCATTCCGGCAGGCAGGCTCGAGCAGGCTGCTGGAGAAGGCCGGGTGGGAATATCGAAATCGATTGTGGGACGGCTGCACTCGCTGGGTGGTACCGCGACGTTGTCGACCGATTCCTGCGGAACCGAGTGGGAGCTGACGGTGCCGAGGGGGAGCAGTGGTGGCTGAGCCGACGACGGTGATGGTCGTCGACGACCACCCGATCTGGCGAGACGCGGTCGCCCGCGATCTCGCTGACGACGGTTTCGACGTGGTCGCGACGGCCGACGGGGTGGCATCCGCGCGGCGCAGGGCCGCGGTGGTGCGCCCGGCCGTCGTGCTGATGGACATGCGTCTTGGCGACGGCGACGGCGCGCAGGCCACCGCGCAGGTGCTGGAGGTCTCGCCGTCCTCGCGGGTGCTGGTGCTGTCGGCCTCCGGCGAGCGAGACGATGTCCTGGAGGCGGTGAAGGCGGGTGCCATCGGCTACCTGGTGAAGAGCGCGTCGCGGGCCGAACTGGCCGAGGCGGTGCGAGCCACCGCTGCCGGGCGGGCCGTGTTCACCCCGGGACTGGCCGGTCTGGTGCTGGGGGAGTACCGCCGGATGGCCAAGAGTCCCGACGGTCCCGCCGCCAGCCTGACCGAGCGTGAGACCGAGATCTTGCGGTACGTGGCAAAAGGATTGACCGCCAAGCAGATTGCGGCCAAGCTCTCCCTGAGCCACCGCACGGTGGAGAACCACGTGCAGGCGACCTTTGGGAAACTCCAGGTGGCCAACCGGGTCGAGTTGGCCCGTTACGCGATCGAACACGGGCTCGACAAAGAGCAGTGATCGGGTAGTACTACTCATCCGCCCCGGTCGGCGTGCCCCGACGATGGGTCCATGAACGATCCGCAGCGTGCTGTGCTGGCCCAGCTGTCCCACGAATTCGCCGCGATGTCGGCGCAGATGGCCAGGATTTCGGCGACTCTGAACCAACTGGATCTCAACGCACCCGTGGCGCAGCAGCACTATTGGCAACCTCAGCCACCGCCGTACTACCCACCGCCTCCGCCGCCG
>JAHFVD010000080.1:8558-32984 GCA_023264735.1 Mycobacterium sp.
CGCCGGCTGCCGCGGGGGACCCGGACCGGGGCTGGATCGGCAAGGCGCTGGCAGTTGCCGGCGTCGGCGTCACCCTGATCGGGGTGGTGCTGCTGCTCGTGCTTGCCGCGCAGGCCGGTCTGCTGCGACCCGAACTGCGGGTGGCCGCCGGTGGCGTGCTGGGGGCGGTCCTGGTCGGGATCGGCATCCGCCTGCATGCCCGGCCAGGCGGTCAGGTCGGCGCGATCGCGCTGAGCGCCACCGGCATTGCCGCGCTGTACATGGACGTCATGGCGGTCACGACGATCTATCACTGGGTCGCGGCACCGGTCGCGCTGGTGATCGGTGCGCTCGTCGGTGGCGGCGGGTTGAGCCTGGCCCGGCGGTGGGGTTCCGAGCAGCTTGCCGTGCTGGTTCTGGTGCCGCTCGTGATCCTCGCCCCGGTGATCACCGACGGGGTGACACTGCTGCTCATCGGCTTCATGATCGCGCTGTCGGCTGTGGCACTGCTGGTCCAGATCGGCAGGGATTGGCAGTGGATGCACGTCGCGCGCACGGCGGCGGTGACGCTGCCGCTGTTGGTGGCGCTGGTGGCCGCCTACTTCGGTTCGAAGGTGGACGCCGGGCTGCTCGGTGCCGCCTGCGGGATCGCCGCGCTGCTTGCCGTCGTCAGTGCCCTGGTGCTGCTGCCGTCGTCAACCACCCGGGCCGGGATGGCGATCGTGACCGTCGGCGGCCTGACGCCGGCGCTGGCCGCCGGGATTGCGGTGGACCGCTGGCTCGCGGCGCTGTTGGCCGCGACGGTGTCGGTATTCCTGCTGGCGATCGTGCTGGTCGCTGATCGGCTGCCCGGCGTCGCAGGCGTGGTGGCGCAGGTGTGGTCGGCGGCATCGGCGGCGGCTGCGCTGGTGGCGATCACGGTCGCCTTCGACGGCGAGGTCGCCGCACCGCTGCTCCTGGCGCTCGGTGCCGTTGTCGCAGTCGCCGGTCGCCGTGATCTCGTTGCCCGTTGGGCTGCAACCGGATTCGGAATCGTCGGTGCCGCCGTGTTCGTCGTCTACGCGCCGGACATCCTCGCCGGCGGCTGGCGCCTCACGGTGTCGTCGGCGGTATCGACGATCGTGGGCAGCGCTGCGCTGGTGGCGTGGGCAGGCGCCGTGGCGTGGGCTCACCGCACCGGCTGGGTGGCCGCCGCTTTGGTGTCGGTCTATGGGCTGACGGTGTTCACCGTGACCGCAGGCGTGCTGATCGGCGGACCGGAGAAGGGATTCCTGGCCGGGCACATGGCTGCCACGATCTGCTGGATCGGGTTGGCGGCAGCGCTGTTCGCGGCGGCGCTGCGGATTCGGCGACCCGAGCTGCGGGCCGCACCGATCGCCGGCGGGCTGGTGTTGACCTCGGCGGCGATGGCCAAGCTGTTCCTGTTCGACCTGGGCACGCTCGACGGCATCTTCCGGGTGGTGGCCTTCATCGTGGTCGGGCTGGTGCTGCTGGCGATGGGCACCGGCTACGCGCGCAGCCTGGCCGCCCGACGTGACGAAAGCGACAGTGAATCCCGGCAGGAATCGCCCCTCGCGCCGTGTTGAACAAGCTATCCGGTTGAACTCTCGACCCGCCCAGACTCTTCCTGGGCGGGTCGATCGGTGTCCGGGGCCGGCGCTGGCCGGCGGCTCACCAGATACCAGGTGTGCATGACGCCCTTGCCCTTGACCTCGACGTCGCCGCGCTCCTCGAGCACGAAGCGGTCCCGGAGACGTTCGTAGAGATCCTGCGGTACCTGGATGTGTCCCTCGAGATCGGTGGTCTCCATCCGGGAGGCGACGTTGACGGCGTCGCCCCACACGTCGTAGAAGAACCGGCGCGCCCCGACCACCCCGGCCACCACCGGGCCTGCGGCCATCCCCATCCGCAACGGCACCGGCTGCCCGTTGGGGTCGCGCAGGTCGCGCACCGCCTTGGCCATGTCCAGGGCCAGGTTCGCGAGCGCTTCGGCGTGGTCGTCCCTGGGCTCGGGAACCCCGCTGACCACCATGTAGGAGTCGCCGGTGGTCTTGATCTTCTCGAGGCCGTGCTTGTCGACCAGCCGGTCGAAGGTGGTGTACAGCCGGTCGAGGAAACGCACCAGTTCGGCGGGCGCAATCTGGCTGGCCCGTTCGGTGAACCCGGCGATGTCGGCGAACAGGATCGAGGCGTCGTCGAATCGATCGGCGATCACTCCGCGGTCGGGTTCCTTCAACCGGGCGGCGATGCTGGCGGGCAGGATGTTGGCCAGCAGCGCCTCGGAGCGCAGATACTCGAATTCCATCGCGGCCTCGGCCCGGGACACCTCGCGCATCGCGTACCAAACCGTCGCGAAGACCATCACGCATGCGGATATCGTCGTGATGACAAAGCCGGCGTTGACCAGCCAGCGCGGCTGGATCCCGGTGTCGCTGGGCACCAGGAACTGCGACGCAATCGTCAGCCCGGCACCGATCGCGACGATCACCGACGCCAGCGCGACGTGCTCGATGCCCAGCACCAGCACCGCCAGCGAGGCCGACACCAGGTAGTAAAACTGGATGCCGGAGTCCGTCCCGACCTGCCAGCCGACGATCGTCAGCGACAGGAAGGCGAAGAAGACGAATGCGAGCGGGGCGAGGATCTCGCCGAAGCGGTGCAGCAGCGGAATCACCCCGAAGATGGCGGCGGTGCCCAGGTTGACCAGCCCGATGGCCACCAGATGGTCGCCGGTGACGAACTGCAGGATCCCGATGGCCGCGGTGACGACGGCAGCCATCGCCGCCGCGATGTTGAGGACCCGCTGCCGACGGGAGATGGACTCGGCCCAATGCAGGTTGCGGGCCGGGGTCCGGCGCTGCATGCGCTCACAGTCCGCGCGCTGGTTCGGCCCGTCCGACGGCACCGAACAAGCGCGTTTCCGCAGGCTGCCCACACTCGCAGCCTATCGGTTGGCCGCCAGCACCGAGAGAAGTTCGAATCCGACGTGGGCGGCGGCAATGCCGGTCATCTCCGCGTGGTCGTAGGCCGGGGCCACCTCGACGATGTCGGCGCCGACGATGTCCAGGCCGACCAGCCCGCGCAGCGTGTTGAGCAATTCGCGGGAGGTCAGCCCGCCGGCCTCGGGTGTTCCGGTGCCGGGCGCGTGGGCCGGATCGAGCACGTCGATGTCGATCGACACGTACACCGGGCCGCCGTCGAGCCGCTTGCGCATGCGCTCGACAATGCTTGCGACACCGTCGAATTCGTAATCGTCGGAGCGGATGACCTGAAAGCCCAACACCGAATCCTGCTCCAGGTCGGTCTTGCTGTACAGCGGCCCGCGGATGCCCATGTGCAGCGAACGCTCCATGTCGATGAGCCCTTCTTCGCTGGCCCGCCGGAACGGGGTGCCGTGGGTGTACGGCGACCCGAAGTAGGTGTCCCAGGTGTCCAGGTGGGCGTCGAAATGCAGGACGGCCACCGGCCCGTGGTCGCGGGCCAGCGAGCGCAGGATCGGCAGCGCGATGGTGTGATCACCACCGATCGTCAGCACCGTCGACCCGTCCTTGCGCAGGTCGGTCATCGCGGCGTCGATGGTCGAGATCGCCTCGTCGATGTTGAACGGGTTCACTGCGATGTCGCCGCAGTCGGCCACCTGCTGGGTGGCGAACGGAGCTACTCCGAGTGCGGGGTTGAACGGCCGCAGCAGCTTGGACGCCGCCCGCACATGCGAGGGTCCGAACCGCGCGCCCGGCCGGTAGGACACCCCGCTGTCGAACGGCACGCCGACGATCCGGACATCGGCACCGGGCACATCGGAGATCCGCGGCAGCCGCGCGAATGTCGACGGTTCGGTGTAGCGCGGGTACATGGTCGCGTCGACCGGTCCGATGATCTCGGATGCCATGTTTTTCTCCCTCTGCCAGGCCGTTGCGGCGAGGCTAGCCTGCAGGGGTGACCCGCATTGCCTGCGCGCAGATCGCGCCCACTCTCGGCGCTGTGGCCGCGAACGTCGAGCTATCCGCCGGCGCCATCGCCGACGCTGCCGCGCAAGGTGCCGATGTCGTGGTGCTGCCCGAATTGGCGACCTCCGGCTATATGTTCACCGATGCCGACGAAGCGCGCTCGGCAGCGTTGCGTCCCAGCGACTCCGCGTTCGACGCGTGGCGCTCAGCCGCCGGCGGCGCGATCGTCGTCGGCGGGTTCTGTGAGCTGGGGGATGACGGCCTGCTCTACAACAGCGCGGTGGCGCTGGACCGTGACGGGGTGATCGCCACCTACCGCAAGACACACCTGTGGGACCGGGAGAAGCTGATCTTCACTCGGGGCGCCGACCTGCCGCCGGTCCTGCGGACCCGGCACGGGGCGATCGCGGTGATGGTCTGCTACGACCTCGAGTTCGGCGAGGTGACCAGGCGAGTCGCGCTCGACGGCGCGGAACTGATCGCGGCGCCGGTGAACTGGCCGTTGTTCCCGCGGCCCGAGGGCGAGCGGCCCGGCGAGGTGATCACCGCGATGTCCACCGGCCGGCTGAACCGGGTCTTCGTCGCGGTGTGTGATCGCGCGGGGGGCGAGCGGGGGCAGCCGTGGACCGAGGGGAGTGTGATCATCGATCCCGACGGCTGGGTTATCGCTGAGGTCGGTTTGGGATCTGGGCTAACGATCGCCGATGTCGACCTGTCCCGCACGCACGACAAGACGCTGACGGAATTAGTCGACTTGTTCGCGGATCGACGCGTAGACCTTTACTGAAATAGCGCCCAAGAGTTTGCTTGGAAGATATGCTCTGCTCACTGGGCTCACAGTGATCGCCCAGTAACGTAGCCTTTCGCCACTTCGGCGTACACAGATCGGAGACGCTATGAGCTATGGTCGCCTGACTCGCCAGATTGCACTCTTTGCTGGCGGAGCCGCGATGGTCGGGATGGGGGCGCTGACCGCCTGCAGCTCGAGTGCGAAGGACAGCCCGTCGACGACCACCACGCCGTCGTCGTCGGTGGCGCCGTCGCCCACCGAGAAAGCAGTGGCGCCGGGTGGCCCCAACTCGTTCTCGCCGACGGTCAACCCGGCACCTCCGGGAGCGGTCTGCAAGGAAATCGTCGGCAACAACTGCGTTCGCTGATCTGGTCCGGTTGAGCCGCCTAGCCAACGCTGGGCGGCTTGGCCGCGTCAGGACTACGGCGGGCTATATCCGACTGCCCGGCGGTGTCTTGGGCATATCGGCTGCGCTCGGGGTCGCCGACAGAATGGCGGTGGCGCCCAGGGCTACGAGCGCCCCGCCGAGAACCATTCCTCCGATGACATCGGTGAATATGTGTGCGCGAACGTACAGCGCAAGCAAGGAGACGGCTAGGACGCCGGCCACCGCTGCGCCTGAAATCGCCACTCGTGCAGTGCGACTCCGCCCGATGCAGAGGCACACCGCGACCGTTCCGAACAACGTGGCGCTTCCGGTGACATGGCCCGACGGGAACGAATGCGCGTAGGAGTCGAGTATTGACCAGTTAACCATCGACCCGGTGCGCAACTGATGCAGATTCTGGGGTGTCCGTTCGACGACAGCCTTGAGCGTCTGTTCGATCACCGCACCGGCGCCGACGGTTCCGGTCACAACAACGAGCGGCATCACCGATCGTGCCTGCAGTGAAAGCAGCGTCCCGCCCACCACCCCGGCTATCGCGACGTGCACGGGCTGACCGATATAGCTGAAAACGCCGATCGAATCACCTTGTCCCCGGTGAGACCGGTGAGCGTCGAACCAATTCCAGACCGACGTGTCGAGCGCTGTCATCCACCAGGAATTGACTTCGACCGCAAGCAATGCAAGGACACCGAACAGTCCCGCGGACAGCAGGATCAGGCGCCCGCGCCGCCGAGCCAATGTGGTGTCGATGGCAATCATTGTGCCCGAGGTGGTCACCCTGTCCCTCGATGGCATGTCATCGGTGGTTCGCGATCCCCTCTCGGGGCGACCGCAGGCCTCCCACGATTACACGCGCTGGCGCCGCCATGTTCCCCTCGACCATGGCGGCACCACGCGCGGTCGTCGGCGGCAGCTTAGAAGCGGCGAGGCTGACTGGGCACGCGTAGTCGACTACTCGATATGTGAAGGAGACCCGCCACGGCAAGGGGGGATGAGCCGTGGCGGGTCTCCCTTGAGCAACGTTTATCCGGCCTCAGCAGTTCCCGGGGCTTAACCAAACGTCATCTGCGCCTCAGCCCAATCTCAGGCTGCGGATCTACTCTGCCGTCGAGAGGGCGGGGTCCCAGATGACAGACACGCTCGGGTGCTGGCGGTTTCGTCGTTCTACAACGGCGACTTGGGCGTGCTCGCCCGCAACTCCGGTTGCGTTCTGTCGCAACCTATTCGCTGAGTGCAGTGCCATCTTCCGTCGCGTTAATCGGCTACGGGGTGGCAGCAATTAGGAACCACCCTTTCGGGGGATGAGAGCCCCGCCGGGTCGCGAATTCCCCCCTGAATGCGGCCCGGCGGGTGCTCTTCAATCATCGCACCGTTTCGTGTCTTTTTCTGGCGGAGTACCTCTACGGCTCTCCTGTGATGGGGCGATAGCCCCGCGAGGTGGTGCAACAGCACGCAGACCTGGTGTGCACGCTGACCCGGTGTTTTTGGTGCCCTCGGTGAGATTCGAACTCACACTGCACGGGTTTTGAATCCGTTTCCTCTGCCAGTTGGGATACGAGGGCCAGCTTCCGCTGTGGCGGTGTTCCACCATAGTGGATTGCCGGAGGAGAGCCGCCGGACGGTCGGTCGCGTGGCCTCGAGGTAGCTGTTTGCCGCCGACCACGCAACAATGTGCCCATGACCGACGCCCCAGACCGCACATCCCGCCGGGTGCTGATCGCTGAAGACGAGGCACTGATCCGCATGGATTTGGCCGAGATGCTTCGCGAGGAGGGTTACGACGTCGTCGGTGAGGCCGGCGACGGCCAGGAAGCCGTCGAGCTGGCCGAACAACTGCACCCCGACCTGGTGATCATGGACGTCAAGATGCCGCGTCGCGACGGTATCGACGCCGCCGCCGAGATCGCCAGCAAGCGGATCGCGCCGATCGTGGTGCTGACCGCCTTCAGTCAGCGTGACCTGGTGGAAAAGGCGCGTGACGCCGGAGCGATGGCCTACCTCGTCAAGCCGTTCTCGATCAGCGACCTGATTCCGGCGATCGAGGTCGCGGTCAGCCGCTTCAGTGAGATCACCGAACTCGAGCGCGAGGTGGCCAACCTCTCCGACCGGCTGGAAACGCGAAAGCTGGTCGAGCGGGCCAAGGGTCTGCTGCAAACCAATCAGGGCATGAGCGAGCCCGAGGCGTTCAAGTGGATTCAGCGCGCCGCCATGGACCGGCGCACCACCATGAAGCGGGTCGCCGAGGTCGTGTTGGAGACCCTCGACACGCCGAACGACGCTCCACCGTCGAATTGATCCGTTAACTTTGCGTTTCCTCTGACCGCGCCGTTTGTCGTGATACGGAATATGCTCACGGCCAGGCGTTGGCCAAGATCACGCGCTGCGGCCACGGGTTGACTATGTTCAACCGCAGTGTCGAGGGGCGGGCCCAGACCGTGGCTTGCGATGTCGGCGCCGAGAAACAACTGACCCGGAGGTGAAACGTGCGCGGACGCGCGACACGCGGTGCAATCGCCGCTAGCTCGGCGCTGCTGGCGGTGTTCGGAATCGCCGGCTGCAATCAGCAGTCCCCGTCGAATGGTGGGAGCTCCTCCCAAGCCGATTTGAAGATCGTCGAGCAGGTGCAGATCGACCAGAACGGTGCCGAGGTGAAGTCCGATACGGGCACGACTCCGGCCGACCCTGCCGGTGACGGCAAGGCGACCTGCCCGCCGGTGTCCATCGCGATGGCCGGGGCGCTCAACGGGCCCGACGCCGCACTGGGCATCAACATCAAGTACGGCGTACAACTGGCCATCGACAAGCACAACGCGGCCAACCCCGGCTGCCAGGTGCAGTTGAAGCCCTTCGATACCGAGGGTGACCCGCAGAAGGCCACTGCGATCGCTCCGCAGATCGTCGACGACGCCTTCACCATCGGTTTGGTCGGCCCGGCGTTCTCGGGTGAGACCAAGGCCACGGGTGCGGTGTTCGATCAGGCCGGTCTGGTCGCGGCCACCGCGTCGGCCACCAACGTCACGCTGTCTGAGCAGGGCTGGAAGACGTTCTTCCGTGGTCTGGCCAACGACGGGGTGCAGGGTCCTTCGGTCGCTAACTACATAAAGAACACGCTGGGTGACAAGAAGGTCTGCGTCGTCGACGACAGCACCGACTACGGCACCGGCCTGGCGCAGGCGGTCCGGGAGACCCTCGGCCCGGTGGCGGTCTCCGCATGCAACATCTCGGTCAAGAAGGGCGACAAGGACTTCTCGGCCGCGGTGACCCAGGTCAAGGGCCAGTCGCCGGATTCGGTGTTCTACAGCGGCTACTACGCCGAAGCCGCGCCTTTCGTGCAGCAGCTGCGCGACGGCGGGTACACCGGCAAGTTCGTCAGCGCCGACGGCACCAAGGACCCGGAGTTCGTCAAGGCGGCCGGCCAGGCCTCCAAGGACGCCATCCTGTCCTGCCCCTGCGGCCCGGCCACCGGCAGCTTCGCCGACGAATACACCAAGAAGTTCGGTCAGGCTCCCGGCACGTACAGCACCGAGGGCTACGACCTCGGCACCGTTCTGCTGAAGGGCATCGACGCGGGCAAGATCACCCGTCCGGACCTGCTCGACTGGGTCAAGAACTACAACGGACAGGGCGTTGCCCGTAAGTACCAGTGGACCGACAAGGGTGAGCTCACCACCACCCTGATCTGGATCTACAAGGTTCAGTAGCCGATTCGCGAGACGCGTCCGGGACCGTAAGGCTCGGACGCGTTCTCGTTTCAGACACCAAGGAGGCCGCCCCTAGATGGTCTATCAGTGCCTCGGCCAGATCTCATGTCTCGCCAGTGACATCGGTTTCAATATCGACAATCTGCGAGACGGCTTCTGGCAGTTGACTATCGATGGGCTGTCCTGGGGCGCCATCTATGCCCTGGTCGCTGTCGGCTACACCCTGGTGTTCGGCGTGCTGAGGTTGATCAACTTCGCGCACTCCGAGATCTTCATGCTGGGGATGTTCGGCGCGTACTTCTGCCTGGACATGATCCTGGGGTTCTCACCAAGCGGCAACGCCTATAACAAAGGCGTGCTGCTGACGGTGCTCTACCTCGGCATCGCCATGTTGTTCGCGATGCTGGTATCCGGCACGGCGGCAATGGGTTTGGAGGCGGTCGCCTATCGGCCGCTGCGGCGGCGCAATGCGCGGCCGCTGACCTTCCTGATCACCGCGATCGGTATGTCGTTCGTGCTGCAGGAGTTCGTGCACTTCGTATTGCCCAAGATCATCAAGGGCTACGGCGGCAGCAACGCCCAGCAGCCGATCATCCTGGTACAGCCCAAGACCCAGTTCGAGGTGTTCGGCGCGACGGTCTCCAACGTCACGATCGTGGTTGTGGCCGCCGCACTGCTGCTGGCATTGCTGACCGATATCGCGATCAACCGGACGAAGTTCGGCCGCGGAATCCGCGCGGTGGCCCAGGACCCGACTACCGCGACCCTGATGGGGGTATCCCGGGAACGAATCATCATGACCACGTTCCTGATCGGTGGGCTGCTGGCCGGTGCGGCAGCACTGCTCTACACGCTCAAGGTGCCCCAGGGCATCATCTACTCCGGCGGCTTCCTGCTGGGCATCAAGGCGTTCTCGGCCGCGGTGCTCGGCGGGATCGGCAACCTGCGCGGGGCGCTGCTCGGCGGCCTGATCCTGGGCGTCATGGAGAACTACGGCCAAGCGCTGTTCGGCACCCAGTGGCGTGACGTCGTCGCCTTCGTGTTGTTGGTTCTCGTGCTGCTGATCAGGCCCACCGGGATACTCGGGGAAAGCCTCGGAAAGGCGCGCGCATGAGTCATCAGGCACCGCCAGCCAAGCCAGGGAAGGTGAGCGGCACGCTGCTGGCGCCCGGCGATCGGCTGCGGGCGTGGTGGTCGGGCCTGAGCCGGGTGCAGAAGTGGGTCATCGGCGTGCTGGGCTTCGGGCTGCTGGCCCTGTCGCCACTGTTTCCGCCGCCGTTCTTCGACACCCCGGGAATCAGCTTCGGCGGCACCATGGCTCAGTTCGCGATGGTCGCGATCATCGCGATCGGCCTCAACGTCGTCGTGGGCCAGGCCGGCCTGCTCGACCTGGGCTACGTCGGCTTCTACGCCGTCGGCGCCTACACGGTCGCCCTGCTCACCAGCCCCGACAGCCCGTGGAACAAACTCAGCGCCAGCGGTGCGTTCAGTGACAAGTGGGCCTGGCTGGCGTGTGTGCCGCTCGCCATGGCCGCCACCGCGCTCGCCGGGTTGATCCTGGGCATCCCCACGTTGCGGTTGCGCGGTGACTACTTGGCCATCGTCACACTGGGTTTCGGCGAGATCATCCGGCTGCTGGCCGACAACCTGTCCGATATCACCAACGGCTCCCGCGGCCTCAACAAGGTGGCTTATCCGCGCGTCGGGCAGACCGATCACCTACCCGAAGGGGTGTTCTCCAGCGGCAACTCATCCGGCCACGCGAACTACGGAACGTGGTGGTTCTGGCTCGGCTTGATCCTGATGGTCGGCATCCTGCTGCTCGTCGGCAATCTCGAGCGAAGCCGGGCGGGCCGGGCCTGGGTGGCCATCCGGGAGGACGAGGACGCCGCGGAAGTCATGGGCGTCAACACCTTCCGGTTCAAGCTCTGGGCGTTCGTCATCGGCGCCGCGATCGGCGGTCTGTCCGGGGCGTTGTATGCCGGCCAGGTGCAGTACGTCGCACCGCCGACGTTCAACATCATCAACTCGATGCTGTTCCTGTGCGCGGTGGTGCTCGGCGGGCAGGGCAACAAGCTCGGTGTCATCTTCGGCGCGTTCATCATCGTCTACCTGCCCAACCGGCTGCTCGGTGTGCACCTCTTCGGCATCAACCTCGGCGACCTGAAGTACCTGTTCTTCGGCCTCGCGCTGGTGGTGCTGATGATCTTCCGGCCGCAGGGCCTGTTCCCGGTGCGTCAGCAGCTGCTGACCTACGGCAAACGAGCGCGTTATCTGTTGCGCAACGCCGACGATTCCAAGGCGGCCGCATGACCCAGCCTGCCGGCGGCTGCACCCAAGACGACCCGGACACCCCGATCGACGAGAGCCTGGCCGTATTCACCCGCGACACCGAGGTCGCCGAGGGGGAAACTCTCTTGGAGACCAAGGATCTGAGCGTGAAGTTCGGTGGCCTGACCGCCCTGGATTCGGTGAGCTTCGCGATCAAGCGCGGCGAGATCCTCGGGCTGATCGGGCCCAACGGCGCGGGCAAGACCACCTGCTTCAACGCGATCACCGGTGTGTACCGGCCCAGTTCGGGTTCGGTGACGTTCGACGGGGCACCGCTGGGGCGGATCAAGCGTCACCAGATCACCCGGCGGGGGATCGCCAGGACCTTCCAGAACATCCGGTTGTGGGGCGAGATGACCGCCCTGGAGAACGTGGTGGTCGGCACCGACGCCCGGCACAAGACGTCGGTGCCCGGAGCCCTGGTGCGCACACCGCGGCATCGCCGCGAGGAGCGTTCGGCGATCGAAAAGGCCGCCGCGCTTTTACAATTCGTCGGCATCGCACATCGCGGGGACGAGAAGGCCAAGAACCTGCCCTACGGGGACCAGCGCCGCCTGGAGATCGCCCGCGCGCTGGCCACCGAGCCCAAGCTGCTGTGCCTGGACGAGCCGGCCGCCGGCTTCAACCCCAGCGAGAAGGCTGCGCTGATCGAACTGATCCGCGCCATCCGCGACGACGGGTACACGGTGCTGCTGATCGAACACGATATGCGGCTGGTCATGGGTGTCACCGACCGGATCGTGGTGCTGGAATTCGGCCGCAAGATCGCCGACGGTCTGCCCGCCGAGATTCGCGACGACCCGGCCGTCATCGCGGCCTACCTGGGGGTGCCCGATGATCAACTCTGAGGCCGAGGTGCTGCTCGAGATTCGCGATGCCGTGGTGCACTACGGCAGGATCGAAGCACTGCACGGGGTTTCGCTTCAGGTGCGCCAGGGTGAGCTGGTGACGCTGCTGGGATCCAACGGTGCGGGAAAGACGACGATGATGCGGGCCATCTCCGGTCTGCGGCCGCTGACATCGGGATCGGTGTGGTTCGAGGGCCGCGACATCAGCCGGGTCAAGGCGCACCAGCGCGCCATCGACGGCCTGATCCAGGCCCCGGAGGGACGTGGAGTGTTTCCCGGCATGAGCGTCACGGAGAACCTCGAAATGGGGTGCTACGGACGCAAATTCGACTCCAAGGCAGCCCGCCACGAGCGGCTGGACTGGGTGTTCGAGACGTTCCCCCGCCTAGCCGAGCGCCGGACTCAGGTCGGTGGCACGCTGTCCGGCGGTGAGCAGCAGATGTTGGCCATCGGTCGGGCGTTGATGGCTCGGCCGCGGGTGCTGCTGCTCGACGAGCCGTCGATGGGGCTGGCGCCGATGATCATCTCCCAGATCTTCAAGATCATCTCGGAGATCAACGCGCAGGGCACCACCGTTCTGCTGGTGGAGCAGAACGCCCAGCAGGCGCTGAGCCGGTCCGACCGGGCCTACATTCTGGAGACCGGGTCGGTGACGCGCAGCGGGCCCGCTCGAGAGTTGTTGGCCGACGACAGTATTCGCGCGGCCTACCTCGGGGTGGCCTAGCCCGTCACCGTGAGCACCCGCGGGCCGTCCTCGGTGATCGCGATGGTGTGCTCGGAGTGTGCGGTGTTGGAGCCGTCGGCCGAGCGCAGGGTCCAGCCGTCCGGGTCGACGGTCAACCGGTTGCTTCCGCGGCCCCACCATGGTTCCAGCGCCAGGGTCAGCCCGGGCTGAAGCACCAGGCCGCGTCCGTGCCTGCCGCGATTGGGGACATGCGGATCCTCGTGCATCGTGCGGCCCAAACCGTGGCCGCCGAAGTCGGTGTTGACGGCGTAGCCCGCCGCGGCGGCGACATCGCCGATGGCCGCGGAAATGTCGCCGAGGTGACCGCCGGGGACCGCGGCGGCGATCCCGGCAGCCAGGGCCTGCCGGGTGGAATCGATCAGCGCGGCGTCGGCCGGGTTGGTGCGGTCGCCGACCATCACGGTGACGGCAGAGTCGGCCACCCAGCCGTCGATCGACACCGCGAAGTCCATCTTGAGCAGATCGCCGTCGCGCAGCACGTAGTCCCACGGAAGGCCATGCAGCACAGCATCATTGACCGAGAGGCAGATGACATTGCGGAAGGGGCCGCGGCCGAACGAGGGTGCGTAGTCCCAGTAACACGACGTCGCGCCGCGATCGGCGACCAGCGCTCGGGCCTGCTTCTCGAGCTGCAACAGGTTCACGCCTGGCTCGGCGCTCTTCGTCAGCGCGGCCAGCGTCTGCGCCACGAATTGGCCGGTGACTGCCATCTTGTCGATTTCCTTGGCGGTCTTGATTTCGATCATCCCGGGCGGTTCCTTCCGTCGGTATTTTTATACCGTATGCTGAGCCGCATGGTCCGCGTACCCCTGAGTCCCGAACAGATCCGGGCTGGCCAGCGCCTCGGCGCATTGATCAGGACGGCACGCGCCGGTCGTGCCCCCGAGGTCATTGCCAGGGACGCCGGCATCTCGCCGGAGACATTGCGCAAGATCGAAGTCGGCAGACTGCCCAGCCCCAGCTTCGGGACGGTGGTAAGTCTCTGCGATGCACTGGGTTTGCCGCTTCAGGACGCCGTCGAAGTCTGGCGCGGGATCAGTCGACGCGAAAGCGCTTGATGCGTGACGTTGCGCCCGACGTCAATGTCACTGCGGTGCGGGGGACGCCGAGATGCCGGGCGAGCAGCCGGGCTGCGGCCTCGGTGGCCTTGCCCTCGATCGCGGGCTCCCGGACATAGATCGTGATGGAACCGTCGGCGGCCGTCTCGACCAGCGGGCCCTTACGGCTGCCGGGTTTGACGGTGACGACGACGGTCTGTGCCACCTACCGGGCTACGACCACCGAGGAGCCGTGGCCGAACAGGCCCTGGTTGGCGGTGACGCCGACCTTCGCGCCCTCGACCTGACGGCCGGTGGCCTGGCCCTTGAGCTGCCAGCTCAGTTCGCAGACCTGGGCGATGGCCTGGGCCGGGATCGCCTCGCCGAAGCTCGCCAGACCACCCGAGGCGTTGACCGGAATCCGGCCGCCGATTGTGGTGGCACCGCTGCGCAGCAGCTGCTCGGCCTCACCCTTGGCGCACAGCCCGAGATGCTCGTACCAGTCGAGCTCCAGGGCCGTGGACAGGTCGTACACCTCAGCCAGCGACAGGTCCTCGGGGCCGATGCCGGCCTCGGCGTAGGCCGCGTCCAGGATCTGGTCCTTGAACACCCGCTCCGGGCCGGGCACCACTGCGGTGGAATCCGTTGCGATATCCGGCAATTCAGGAAGATGCTGCGGGTACTGCGGGGTCTGCAAGCTGACCGCGCGCACCGACGGCACACCTTCGACCGATCCGAGGTGCTTCTCGGCGAACGCCTTGCTGGCCACGATCACTGCGGCCGCACCGTCGGAGGTGGCGCAAATGTCCAGCAGCCGAAGCGGATCCGACACCACCGGACTGGCCAGCACGTCCTCGACGCTGGCTTCCTTGCGGTAGCGGGCGTACGGGTTGTTCAACCCGTGGCGGGCGTTCTTGACCTTGACCGCAGCGAAGTCCTCGAGCGTGGCGCCGTAGAGGTCCATCCGTCGGCGGGCCAGCAGCGCGAAGTACACGGTGTTGGTGGCGCCGATCAGGTGGAAGCGCTGCCAGTCCGGATCGTCACGGCGCTCGCCGCCGACCGGGGCGAAGAAGCCCTTCGGCGTGGTGTCGGCACCGATGACCAGGGCGACGTCGCAGAATCCGGCCAGGATCTGCGCTCGCGCACTCTGCAGGGCCTGCGAGCCGCTGGCGCAGGCCGCGTAGCTCGAGGTGACCGGAATGCCGTTCCAGCCGAGCTTCTGGGCGAACGTCGCGCCGGCCACGAAGCCGGGGTAGCCGTTGCGGATGGTATCGGCGCCGGCGACCAGTTGGATCTGGCGCCAGTCCAGGCCGGCCTCGGCGAGCGCGGCGCGGGCGGCCACCACGCCGTACTCGGTGAAGTCGCGCCCCCACTTGCCCCACGGGTGCATACCCGCGCCCAGGATGTAGACCGGTTCTGCGCTCATTTGGCGATCCTCCACGCGTAGGTGACTCGTTCGACACCCTCGTCATCGGTGTAGAGCGGCATGGTGGTGAGTTCGAGCTCCATGCCGACCTTGAGATCGGCCGCGAGCGTGCCCTCGACGACCTTGCCCAGCACGATCAGGCCCTCGTCGGCCAGCTCGACAGCGGCGACAGCGAACGGTTCGAACTCGTCGGGCGACGGGTAAGGCGGCGGCGGCTTGTACCGGTTCTCCGTGTAGCTCCACACCGTGCCGCGCCGGGACAGGGCGACGGTCTCGAGCACATCGCCGTCGCACGCCGGGTTGGGGCAGTTGTTCGCCCGCGGCGGGAAGACGTAGGTCGCGCACTTCGGGCACTTCGCACCGGTCAGATGCGGTGACCCGGTCTCGTCGTAGTCCCACCATCCGTCGATCGCCGGTAGTTGGGTGGGGGCGTCTGGAGAAGCTGGCACGCGGTACATCGTATGCGATGAACATCTTTCGAATTGAGACGTGTTCCAGTTTCGCGACGCGATTGAAAGTTGGGATCGGTAGCGCATCACGAGCGGTGGACTCGTGGCATGGGACTATTCAAGAAATTGAGCGATCCGGCCCTGCTGGGCGGCCCGTCAAATCGCGACGTGGCGGCCGACGACCCGATCTGGGCGCCGATCAACGGTATTTCGTTGGAGAACTACGCGGAGCTCGCGCTTGCCGCGCAGGCCCGCGGCATCACCGACGAGGTCGGCATGATCACGCTGGGTCAGGAACGCGGCTGGGATGCGGCCGACACGAAGGCCGCACTCGACGGGTGGGTGCAGCGGATGGGCCAGTCGATGGCCGTCGGGCAACGTTTCCGCAAGCTGCTCGGGTACTGACCCGCAGCCGACCGGTTGTCGGACGCGGTGCATAGAGTGTGGGCGTGACTGCGAGCGCTACCGACCAGAAGCCCACACTGTTGCTCTTGGACGGCAATTCGCTGGCGTTCCGGGCCTTCTATGCGCTGCCTGCCGAGAACTTCAAAACCAAGAACGGGCTGACTACCAACGCGGTCTATGGCTTCACCGCCATGCTGATCAACCTGTTGCGCGACGAGCAGCCCACCCACGTCGCGGCGGCGTTCGACGTGTCGCGCCAGACCTTCCGGTCCGAGCGGTACCCCGAGTACAAGGCCAACCGCTCGGCAACACCCGACGAGTTCCGCGGCCAGATCGACATCACCAAGGAAGTCCTGGTCGCGCTCGGTATCACCGTGCTCGCCGAGCCCGGATTCGAGGCCGACGACATCATCGCCACCCTGGCCACCCAGGCCGAGCAGGAGGCCTTCCGGGTGCTGGTCGTCACCGGTGACCGGGATTCCCTGCAGCTCGTCAGCCCGGACGTGACCGTGCTCTACCCGCGCAAGGGCGTCAGCGACCTGACCCGGTTCACTCCGGATGCGGTGGTGGAAAAGTACGGCCTGACGCCGACGCAGTACCCCGATTTCGCGGCGTTGCGCGGCGACCCGAGTGACAACCTGCCCGGCATCCCTGGAGTGGGCGAGAAGACCGCGGCCAAGTGGATCGTGGAGTACGGCTCGCTGCAGGGACTGGTCGACAATGTCGATTCGGTGCGCGGCAAGGTCGGAGACTCGTTGCGCGCCAACCTATCCAGCGTCATTCTTAACCGGGAGCTCACCGACCTGGTCAAGGACGTCCCGCTGCCGCAGACCCCCGACACGCTGCGGATGCAGCCCTGGGACCGCGACCAGATCCACCGCCTGTTCGACGACCTCGAATTCAGGGTGCTGCGCGACCGCCTGTTCGACACGCTGTCCGCCGTCGAACCCGAGGTGGACGAAGGCTTCGATGTCCGTGGCGGGGCGTTGGAGCCGGGCGCGGTGGCAGCCTGGCTGGCCGAGCACGCCGCCGGTGGCGCACGCTCTGGTCTCGCGGTCGTCGGCACCCATCAGGTCTACGACGGCGACGCCACCGCGCTCGCGATCGCCACCGCCGACGGTGAGGGCGCCTATATCGACACCGCCGGCCTGACGCCCGACGACGAAGCGGCATTGGGCGCTTGGCTGGCCGATCCGAGTGCGCCGAAGGTGTTGCACGAGGCCAAGATCGCCATGCACGACCTGTCCGGCCGGGGGTGGCACCTGGCCGGCGTCACCTCCGACACCGCATTGGCCGCATACCTGGTGCGCCCCGGGCAGCGCAGCTTCGCCCTCGACGACCTGTCTCTGCGCTACCTGCGCCGCGAGCTGCGGGCGGATAACCCTGAGCAGCAACAACTGTCGCTGCTCGACGACAGCGATGGCGTAGACGACCAGGCGGTGCAAACCCTCATCCTGAGGGCCCGCGCGGTCGCCGACCTGGCCGATGCGCTGGACGTGGAGCTGGACCGCATCGACTCGTCGTCGCTGCTGGGCCAGATGGAGCTGCCGGTGCAGGTGACGCTGGCCGGAATGGAAACCGCAGGCATTGCCGTCGACCTGGACAAGCTGAATACCCTGCAGCGCGAATTCGGTGAGCAGATCCGGGTGGCCGCCGACGCGGCCTACGAGGTGATCGGCAAGCAGATCAACCTCGGCTCGCCCAAACAGCTGCAGGTCGTGTTGTTTGACGAGCTCGGCATGCCGAAGACCAAACGCACCAAGACCGGCTACACCACTGACGCCGATGCGCTGCAGTCACTGTTCGACAAGACCGCGCACCCGTTCCTCGAACACCTGCTGACTCACCGTGACGCGACCCGGCTCAAGGTCACCGTGGACGGACTGCTGAAGTCGGCGGCTGCCGACGGGCGGATCCACACCACGTTCAACCAGACCATCGCGGCCACCGGGCGGCTCTCGTCGACCGAGCCGAACCTGCAGAACATCCCGATCCGCACCGACGCGGGCCGGGAGATCCGCGACGCGTTCATCGTCGGCGACGGATACGCCGAACTGATGACCGCCGACTACAGCCAGATCGAGATGCGGATCATGGCCCACCTGTCCAAGGACGAGGGGCTCATCGAGGCGTTCAACACCGGCGAGGACCTGCACTCATTCGTCGCATCCCGCGCATTCGACGTTCCGATCGACGAAGTGACCGCCGAGCTCCGGCGGCGGGTCAAAGCAATGTCATACGGGTTGGCCTACGGGCTGAGTGCCTACGGTCTGTCGTCGCAGCTCAAGATCAGCACCGAAGAGGCCAAGGTCCAGATGGACCAGTACTTCGCCCGGTTCGGCGGCATCCGCGACTACCTTCGCGACATCGTCGACCAGGCGCGCAAAGACGGCTACACGTCCACAGTGCTGGGCCGGCGGCGCTACCTGCCGGAACTGGACAGCAGCAACCGGCAGCTGCGCGAGGCTGCCGAGCGCGCCGCGCTGAACGCCCCGATTCAGGGCAGTGCGGCCGACATCATCAAGGTCGCGATGATCCAGGTCGACGAGGCGTTGCGCAGCTCAGGCCTGAACTCCCGGATGCTGCTGCAGGTGCACGACGAACTGCTGCTCGAAGTCGCGGACGGGGAGCGGGACGCCGTCGAGAAGTTGGTGCGCGACAAGATGGGTGGCGCCTACCCGCTCGATGTCGCGCTCGAGGTGTCGGTTGGCTACGGCCGCAGCTGGGATGCGGCCGCGCACTAGCTGCCCGGTGGCCGTCTCCGCCTTCTCACCCGAGCGGGTATCGGCGCTCCGGCGACCATGGTGAACGGCACCGCGAGGGGGAAATCGTCGTTCAGCGAGCGGATTTCGGTGTCCCGGATGATCGTCGCCAGCGCCAGGGTGGTTTCCAGCGTCGCGAAGTGATCGCCGATGCACGAGCGGGGTCCGCTGCCGAACGGTATATAACTCCAGCGATCTCGGGCGCGTGCGTTCTCCGGCTCGAACCGGCTCGGGTCGAACTTCATGGGGTTGGGCCACAGGGCCGGATCGCGGTGCATCCCGAAAATGCCGACCAGCACCATGGAATTCGCCTCCACGCGGTATCCGTCGACATCGATGTCGCGCATGGCGGTTCGCCCGGCGACGACGACCGGGGGGCACAGCCGCAGCGCTTCGTGGAGGACCTGGACGGTATATCCCAGACGAGGCAGATCATCGGGCGTCAGGTCCCTCTCGCCGAGTGCCGCAGCTTCTGCGGCGACCCGGTCCTGGATCGACGGGTCGTGACCCAGCGCCCACAGCGCGTACGCCAGTGTCGTCGCGGTGGTGTCGGTGCCGGCGACCATGAACGCAATGAGGTCGCTGACGATGTCGGCGTCGGATAGCGCGCGGCCGGTTTCCGGGTCGGTGGCCTCGAGCAACGCGCGAACCAGGGGCGCGTCGTGGGAGGGGTCGTTGCGGACCAGTTCGAGCACGTCTGCGGCGAGCTTCTGCATGGTCGCCGTCGCGCGACGCATCCGCTGTCGCGCGGGTGTGGGCAGCCAGAGCGGCGCGCGCACCGGCCTCATGCCGCGGTCGGCGACGAACGCCAGTGCGACATTGAGCGGCCCACTCAGGGATTCGGCATGCTGGTCAAGGTCCAATCCGAGCACCGAACGGCCAAGCACCCGCATGGTCAGGGTCCGCGCCTGGGTGTCGAGGTCGATCTGTGCGTCGTCGTCCCAGCCGTCCGCGATCATCGTCGCGGCCTGCGACATGTGCGAGGCGAACTCACGGACATGCGGCTTGGTGAACAGCGGCTGAAGCGTGCGCTTGCGGCTCAGCCAAGGCTTGTTCGGCAACCCCGCGAGATTGTCCCCGAGGATCAGCCGGATCTGGCGATGCACTTCGGTGCGGTCGCACCAATCGTGGTTGCGCGACAACACATCTCGCGCACCGGTCGGTGACATCACGAACACGATCGAGGGGGCCAGCCATTTCGGGCCGAGCGGAACCCTGGTGACCGATCCGCCGGCCTCTCGCAAGAGCTCCTGGCCGACGTGATACTCGCGGGCGGCTGCCATCCTCTGCCGCAGCGGCAGCGGATTTTGGGGGACCAGCGCAAGGTCCGCGACGTCGCCGACCGCAGCGTCCGACATGTCGATTCCCCCTTCGGTGATCACGCCGATTGTTCCGCCTGATCGGCCTCAGCGCACACGGTAGCCGTTCAGCCAGTGCAGCGCCGGTCCGGCTGCGGCTCGCGCCGCGACAACGCCGTCAACCTCCAGCTGCTGCAGCGCGAGCACCCTGGCGTCACCGAAACCGCGGTCGATGCGGTCGCGCACGAACGCCAGCTCGACGACCTGGATGGCGAATGTCTTGACGCCGCGGGCGGCTTGGCGCCCGCCGAACCCGGTGGCCGCGGCGACCACCTGCTTGCGGGTGCGGATAGTCCCCAGCCAGCCGGCTTCTGCCGGCGTGATCAAATTCGCGGCGACCATGCCGGGCAGCTTCTCGGCCACGATGCGCTGCTCACGCCGGCGGCTGCGCACGGCCAGCGTGATCGCCAGGATGAACACCGGCATCATCCAGACGAAGTACAGCCCGAAATAGGCGCCCGGGCCCAGCAGCGCGGAGCCGTTCCACAACCCGTGCATGATCACCGCGCCGAGATAGCCGATCAGTACGCAACCCGCCTTGGTGAGCCAATTGCGTTGCTGCAGAGCGAAATACACGCCGATCGCGGTGAAGGTGGTGAACAGCGGGTGGGCAAACGGCCCCATCACGAGGCGCATGCCCGCGGTGAGCAGCGAATCGGACAGCGACGTGCCGTCGGCGATGTAGAAGATGTTCTCCAGCCAGGCGAACCCGATCGCCGTCACACCCGCATAGACCAGGCAGTCGGTCAGCGAATTGAGTTCGTTGCGCCGCACGCCGGTCATCATGATGAGCAGGAACAGACCCTTGGCGGCCTCCTCGACCACCGGAGCGCCCAACGCGATGGTGATCGGGCTGGACTCCGCTCCACCGGTGTTCACGGCAGCATCGACGACCATTTCCAGCGCCACCGAGACCACGACCGCCACCGATGCGCCCCACAGAAACGCCAGCACCAGCAGCCGGGGCGGCTCGGGTTCCCAGCGGTCCAGCCAGAGGTAGGACAGCAGGACGAGGAGCAGTGCCACCGTGGCCAGCACGAACCCGATGGTCGTGCCGACCGGGTTCACCGCGGTCAACAGGACCAGGATCAGCCCGGCAACGGTGCCGAGAATGATGATGACCGCCAGCGGTGCCCCGACTTTGCGGATCGCTCGGGGTAGCGGTAGGGCGATCGCGTAGGGCGGTGGTGGCATCGCTGGGCTATTCACCCCTGCAGATTAACGGTGGCTAGGCGGCTGCAAACGGCTGTCCCACAGCGGGCTCACAGACCCGGGTTTGTCCAGCGTGCGCCTAGTCGAGTAGTCTCGGACAGTACCTGTGTGCACTTTGCGGGTACATCACCACAAGCACCAACACACTGTCCCTACGATTCAAGCTGTCCGGAGCAACCCAACAATATGCCAAGTCCCGTCGCCACCTCGCCGCAAGTAGCCCTCAACGACATCGGCTCAGCGGAGGATTTTCTCGCCGCCATCGACAAGACCATCAAATACTTCAACGATGGCGACATCGTCGAAGGGACCATCGTCAAGGTTGACCGTGACGAAGTCTTGCTCGATATCGGCTACAAGACCGAAGGTGTCATCCCTTCACGCGAACTCTCGATCAAGCACGACGTCGACCCCAATGAGGTTGTGTCCGTTGGCGATGAGGTCGAAGCCCTGGTTCTCACCAAAGAGGACAAAGAGGGCCGCCTGATCCTGTCCAAGAAGCGTGCTCAGTACGAGCGCGCCTGGGGCACGATCGAGGCTCTCAAGGAGAAGGACGAGGCTGTCAAGGGCACCGTCATCGAGGTCGTCAAGGGCGGCCTGATCCTCGACATCGGCCTGCGCGGCTTCCTGCCCGCATCGCTGGTCGAGATGCGCCGGGTCCGCGATCTGCAGCCGTACATCGGCAAGGAGATCGAGGCCAAGATCATCGAGCTGGACAAGAACCGCAACAACGTGGTGCTGTCCCGCCGCGCGTGGCTGGAGCAGACCCAGTCCGAGGTGCGCAGCGAGTTCCTCAACCAGCTGCAGAAGGGCGCCATCCGCAAGGGTGTCGTCTCCTCGATCGTCAACTTCGGCGCGTTCGTCGACCTCGGTGGGGTCGACGGCCTGGTGCACGTCTCCGAGCTGTCCTGGAAGCACATCGATCACCCGTCCGAGGTGGTTCAGGTGGGCGACGAGGTCACCGTCGAGGTGCTGGACGTCGACATGGACCGCGAGCGCGTTTCGCTGTCGCTGAAGGCCACCCAGGAAGACCCGTGGCGCCACTTCGCCCGCACCCACGCGATCGGCCAGATCGTGCCAGGCAAGGTCACCAAGCTGGTTCCGTTCGGTGCGTTCGTCCGCGTCGAAGAGGGTATCGAGGGTCTGGTGCACATCTCCGAGCTGGCTGAGCGCCACGTCGAGGTGCCGGATCAGGTCGTGCAGGTCGGCGACGACGCCATGGTCAAGGTCATCGACATCGACCTAGAGCGCCGCCGCATCTCGCTGAGCCTCAAGCAGGCCAACGAGGACTACACCGAGGAGTTCGACCCCTCGAAGTACGGCATGGCCGACAGCTACGACGAGGCCGGGAACTACATCTTCCCGGAGGGCTTCGATCCCGACACCAACGAATGGCTCGAGGGCTTCGACAAGCAGCGCACCGAGTGGGAGGCCCGCTACGCCGAGGCCGAGCGCCGGCACAAGATGCACACCACGCAGATGGAGAAGTTCGCCGCTGCCGAGGCCGAAGCGGCCAGCCGGCCGGCAACGGCCAACGGCTCTTCGTCTTCGTCGTCGAGCTCGGGTGAGTCGGCCGGCGGTTCGCTGGCCAGCGATGCCCAGCTTGCGGCTCTCCGCGAGAAGCTCGCCGGGAACGCGTAACACAAGACACTCATTCGCCGAGTGAAGCCGCGCAGCACGTCTCAGACGTGCTGCGCGGTTCTTTTTCACCACATGTTCACGTAAGGGCAGGGCATTGCTGCGAATCGGTTTGACCGGCGGTATCGGAGCCGGAAAGTCCACCGTGTCAGCCACTTTCAGTGAGTGCGGCGGCATCGTCGTCGATGGGGACGTCATCTCCCGTGAGGTCGTCGAGCCCGGCACCGAAGGTCTGGCCAAACTCGTCGACGCGTTCGGTGCACAGATCCTGCTGCCCGACGGCGCCCTGGATCGGCCGGCGCTGGCCACGATCGCATTCAGTGACGAGGAGAAGCGGCAGGCCCTGAACGGCATCGTCCACCCGCTCGTCGCGACCCGGCGGTCGGAGCTGATCGCCGCCGCCGGCGAGGATGCGGTGATCGTCGAGGACATCCCGCTGCTGGTCGAGTCGCAGATGGCGCCGATGTTCCCGCTGGTCATCATCGTGAACGCCGATCCCGAGGTCCGGGTGAAGCGGCTCATCGAATACCGCGGATTCAGCGAGGCCGACGCCAGGGCCCGGATCGCCATGCAGGCCACCGAGGAACAACGACGCCAGGTCGCAGACGTCTGGCTGGACAACTCCGGCTCGTCGGGGCAGCTCGTCGAGCAGGCCCGCGAGCTCTGGTATCAGCGCATCCTGCCGTTCGCGCACAACCTCACCACCCGCACCCCGGTGGCCGGCGCGCCCGAACTGGTCGCGGCCGATCCCACCTGGCCCGAGGCGGCCCGGCGGATCCTGGCGCGGCTCAACACCACCTGCGGGCACCGGGCGTTGCGGATCGACCACATCGGGTCGACGGCGGTACCCGGCATGGACGCCAAGGACGTCATCGACGTCCAGGTGACGGTCGCCTCCCTTGATGTCGCCGACGAACTCGCCGAGGACCTGCTGCGGGCCGGCTATCCGCGGGTCGAGTCGATCACCTCCGATGTGCCCAAGGCCGGCGCTGATCCGTCGCCGTCTGGCGTCAATACAGCCCTGTGGCACAAGCGTTTTCATGCTTCAGGAGATCCGGGCCGACCCACCAACGTGCACATCCGGGTGGACGGCTGGCCCAATCAGCGGTTCGCGCTGCTGTTCGTGGACTGGCTGACCGCCAATCCCGGTGTGCAGGCCGACTATCTGGCGGTCAAACGGTCGGCCGCCCGGCACTCGGATATCGGCGCCTACGCCGAGGCCAAGGAGCCGTGGTTCCTCGATGCGTACCGGCGGGCATGGGCGTGGGCCGATGCGACAGGCTGGTCAGCGGCGCTGCAGGATTAGCAAGGGGATTTCCCGGGACGTGTTGCGCTGATAGCCCGCATATCCCTTGTAGGTCTTGACCACTTGGGGCCACAGCTCGGCTCGTTCTTACCCAGAGTAGCTAG
>JAHFVD010000081.1:0-1801 GCA_023264735.1 Mycobacterium sp.
CGGGCCTGGACCGGGTCAACGTCTCGCTGGACAGTCTCGACGCCGCGCATTTCGCCGCCATCACCCGCCGCGACCGGCTCGCCGATGTCCTCGAGGGCCTGTCCGCGGCCGGTGCCGCCGGGTTGGGGCCGGTGAAGGTCAATGCGGTGCTCGATCCGGTGACCGGCCTGTCGGATGCCGTCGAGCTGCTGGACTACTGCCTGCGGTACGGCTACCAGCTGCGCATCATCGAGCAGATGCCGCTGGACGCGGGGCACCTGTGGCGTCGTGACGCCAACCTGGGGGCCGACCAGATCTTCGCCGCTCTGGCCGGGCACTTCGAGCTGACGGCCGACCCGGCGCCGCGCGGATCCGCTCCGGCTCAGCTGTGGCTGGTCAACGGCGGGCCGGCCACGGTCGGCATCATCGCGTCTGTCTCGCACGCGTTCTGCTCGGCCTGCGACCGGACCCGCCTGACCGCCGACGGGCAGATCCGTAACTGTCTGTTCGCCGCCGAGGAAACCGACCTGCGCGCGCTGCTGCGCAATGGCGCCGACGACGACGCCCTGGAGTTGGTCTGGCGTGCCGCGATGTGGCGCAAGGCGGCTGGCCACGGCATCAACGACCCGGGATTTGTTCAGCCGCAACGGCCGATGAGCGCGATCGGTGGCTGATGTGACGGCGCCGGTAGAGGTAACTGTGCGTTTCTTCGCCGCGGCCCGGGCTGCGGCGGGCGCGGAGTCCGACCTGCTCAGCGTGCGCCAGGGCGCCACGGTCGCCGATGTGGTGAGCGAACTACGTTGTCGCAGTGACGAATTGGCGCGCGTGTTACAGCGGTGTTCATTTCTGTGCGACGGCGTCGCGGTCCGCAATCAGGCCACCGAACTGCGGTCGGGCCAGACGCTCGACGTGTTACCCCCGTTTGCCGGAGGGTGATCGTGATTTACGTCACATCACGATCAGGTAACGGGATGGCCACGAGGGAATTTTCCGTCTGAATTACCTGGGCGAACGCCGAATTGTCATGGGGCTTTAACCTTTTTTAAGGTTTGCCACTAGCAGAAACGCCCGAAATCGCAAAAGGTGACGGCACTCTCGGTTGCCGTTAGCGTCTCTGCCAGGTCCACCCCCTCCCCCGGGGGACAGGCCCTCTCCGCTCTTAGCGCTTAGCTCCATCCAAGGAGCGGAGAGACCAACGAGAACCATGGATGGAGGCGGGGGACCCACCGGTCCACCGACACAGGAGACCAGGAACCGTCCGCGGTTCCTTGGGGTGAAGCCGAGATCGTTTCCACCAGAGACGACGACGGCCGGGCGACCTCTCCAGCCCGAACCCGACAGCTGACCTCGCAGGCGCATTGAAGAGAGGAATACATCGCCATATGAGTGGACGGCATCGCAAGCCCACTTCATCGTCTGTCAGCGTCGCCAAAATCGCGGTCACTGGTGCGGTCATCGGAGGCGGCAGTCTCGCCTTCGCCGGCCAGGCCCAAGCGGCTCCCGATGCCGAATGGGATCAGGTAGCCCGCTGCGAATCCGGCGGCAACTGGGCCATCAACACCGGTAACGGTTACCAGGGTGGCCTGCAGTTCTCCCCCGGCACCTGGTCCGCACACGGTGGCGGCCAGTACGCCCCGGCCGCCAACATGGCCACCAAGGATCAGCAGATCGCCATTGCCGAGCACGTCCTGGCCACTCAGGGCCGCGGCGCCTGGCCGGTGTGCGGTCGCGGTCTGTCGGGTGCGACGCCGCGCAACGTGGTCAACGAGCCCGCTCCCGACGCCCTGCCGGTACAAGCCGCCGCGTTCGACGCGCCGCTGCC
>JAHFVD010000081.1:1901-28259 GCA_023264735.1 Mycobacterium sp.
CTGCCGCCCGCGCCGGTTGATCTGCCGCCGGCCCCGCAGGACCTCCCGCCGGCTCCGGCCGACCTGCCGCCCGCTCCGCAGCCCGACGTCGTCGCGGTCTCCCAGGAGATTGCCCCGCCGGCCGCCGAGCCCGTCATCGACGCCGCTCTGCAGGTGCCCGCCCCCGAGGCGCCGGCCACCCCCGATGAGCAGACCATCACGGTGCAGGCGTCGTCGATCCACTTCCTCCCGCAGGCCCCGGCCGACCCGGCGGTTCCGCCCACGCTGCCGCCGGCACCCGCACCGGCCGTTCCTGCCGCGGCGCCCGCACCGGACGCCACCGTGGTGGCCGCTGGCCAGCCCGCTCAGCTCCCCGACGGTGTTCCGCACCTGACGAGCCCCGAGAACCTGCCGCCCGGGACCAGCGATCAGCCCGAGGGCCCGCAGGACGGTCCGAACATGACCTACCTCAAGGAACTGTGGCACGCGGTCCAGACCCAGCAGGTCAGCAGGGGCGACGCGCTCCTGGCGCTGACGCAGCGGCCGATGAACACCCCGGTGACCAACGACCCGAGCATGGGCACGCCTCCTGGCGACCCGAATGCTCCGGTGCCGGCACCGGCGCCTGTGCTACCGGATCCTGCTGCCGCACCGGCGCAGTAGGCCGGTCAGGCCGAGTTCACCCACTCGTCGGTTCCGTCGGCGAAGAACTGGTGCTTCCACACCGGTAGTCGCGCTTTGACGGTGTCGACGAGCAGCGCGCACGCCTCGAACGCCGCCCCGCGGTGGTCGGCCGCCACGGCGGCCACCAGGGCGGCATCCCCGATGTGCAGCGTGCCGATTCGATGGCTGGCGGCGATCGCCCGGACATCGGGAGACTGCGCGGCCACCTCTGCGAGCGCCTCGAACAACGTCTGCTCGGCCAGCGGGTGCGCGGAGTAATCCAGCCGCACCACATCCCGTCCGCCGTCATGGTTGCGCACGATCCCGGAGAAGCCGACGACCGCGCCTGCGGCACCGCTGGCGACGAGCTCCTCATGCTCGGTCAGCGAGATCGGGCCTTCGACGAGCGCGGCCCGCAGGATCCGTGTCATGAGCGGTGGTCTCCTCCGGAGAGTTGGTCCAGCGCGTGGTCGAGAACGCCGGCGAGCACCGACAGCCCATCGCGTACGCCGCCAGGGGATCCCGGCAGGTTGACCACCAGTGTGCGCCCCGCGACGCCGCAGACGCCGCGGGAGAGCACCGACGTCGGCACCTTGGGCAGCCCGGAGCGGCGGATCGCATCGGCCAAGCCGGGGATCTGGTAGTCGAGCACACCGAGCGTGGCCTCCGGGGTCCCGTCGGTCGGCGATATCCCGGTGCCGCCGGAGGTGATCACGATGTCCGATCCTGCGTCGATCGCGCCGCGCAGCGCGTCGCCGACGGCGGGGCCGTCGACCACGACGATCGGATCGGGGACGCTGAACCCGCGCTCGGCGAGCCAGGCAACGACGAGGGGGCCGGTGCGGTCTTCGTAGACACCGGTCGCGGCCCGGGTGGAGGCGATCACGACCCGTGCGGACCGAGTGCTCGACGGTTGGGTCGCTCCGCGAGCGTCGCTCACGCCGGGCGCACCCACAGGCCGGTCTTGCCGCCCTCCTTGCGCAGCACCCGGATGTCTTCGAGACGGGCGGCGGGGTCGACGGCCTTGATCATGTCGTAGACGGTGAGGGCTGCGACGCTGACAGCGGTCAGCGCCTCCATCTCGACACCGGTGCGGTCGGTGGTGCGCACCGAGGCGGTCACGCCGACCTCGGTCTCCCCGATCGCGAACTCGATGTCCACCCCGGTCAGCGCGAGGTGGTGACACAGCGGGATGAGATCACTGGTGCGTTTGGCGGCCAGGATGCCTGCCACCCGGGCGGTCGCCAGGGCGTCGCCCTTGGGCAGACCGCCGGAGGCGATGAGGGCGACCACCTCGGCGGTGGTGTGAACGGTGCCGGCCGCCACCGCGGTGCGGGTGGTCGGGGCCTTCTCGGTGACGTCGACCATGCGCGCCGCACCGTGCTCGTCAAGGTGCGAGAGGCGAGGCTGCGGTCCGCTGGTCACCGGTTACTTGTTGACGACGGTGACCGGGTGCAGATACGGCAGGTCGGAGGCAGGAACCGGGAACGTGATGTCGCCGAACGGGGACAGCGCACCCACCCGGTCGGTCGCCAGCTCGCTCACGGCGTGGTCCTCAGGATCGCTGGTCGGCCAGCCATTGTCGACGTACGGAGTCTTCTTGTCAGCCACGGCAACATTCTGACACTCCTACGGCCGGGTTGTGCACACAGGCGGCTGTTTTACGCTGGTCAACAATGACTGAACAGTCCTCCCCAGGTAAGCCGCTGGGCGCCTGGCTGGCGGATATGCCTGACGACCGGCTGATCCGGCTGCTCGAGCTGCGGCCGGACCTCGCCCAACCCGCACCCGGCAGCATCGCGGCCCTGGCCGCCAGGGCGGTCGCCCGGCAGTCGGTCAAGGCGGCCACCGACGAGCTGGACTTCCTGCGCCTCGCCATCCTGGACGCGCTGCTGGTGCTGCATGCCGAGACCACGGCCGTCCCGGTGGCCAAGCTGGTCGCACTGATCGGCGAGCGCGCTGACGAGCAGTCGGTACTGACCGCGCTCGGCGATCTGCGCGAACGGGCCCTGGTGTGGGGCGACGACGCCGCGGTGCGGGTGTCGACCGAAGCCGCCGCCGGCCTGCCCTGGTACCCCGGGCAGGCCATCCTCGAGGACGCCACGAAGTCCGGGGCCGAGATCTCGGCGGCCATCGACGGGCTCGACGAACCCCAGACCGAACTGCTGGAGCGGCTGCTGATGGGCTCGCCGGTGGGCCGCACCCGCGACGCCGCGCCGGGCGCGCCCGCAGACCGGCCGGTGCCCCGGCTGCTGGCAGTGGGCCTGTTGCGCCAGCTCGACGCGGAGACGGTGATCCTGCCCCGCCAGGTCGGTCAGGTGCTGCGCGGTGAGGAGCCCGGCCCGGTGCACCTGAGCCCACCGAACCCGGTGGCCAGCACCACCACCGTCGCCGATGTCGACGCCGCCGCCGCGGGCGCCCTGCTTGACCTGATCCGCGAGATCGAGCTGGTGATCGAAAGCCTTTCCGTCGCACCGGTTCCCGAGCTTCGCAGCGGCGGTCTGGGGGTGCGCGAGGCCAAGCGGCTGAGCAAACTCACCGGTATCGACGAACAACGCCTCGGACTGGTCCTCGAGGTCAGTTCGGCGGCCGGCCTGATCGCCAGCGGCACACCCGATCCGGAACCGCCGGACGGTTCCGGGCCCTACTGGACGCCGACCGTGGCCGCCGACCGGTTCCTCGAGACACCGACCGCAGCGCGCTGGCATCTGCTGGCCACCACCTGGCTGGGGCTGCCATCTCGCCCCGGATTGATCGGCAGCCGCGGTCCGGACGGCAAACCCTATGCGGCACTGTCTGATTCGCTCTACTCGACGGCCGCCCCACTGGACCGTCTGCTACTGCTGGAACTGCTGGCCGCCCTGCCGCCCGGGTCGGGCGTGGACGCGCTGCGCGCCTCACAGGCGCTGACCTGGCAGCGACCCCGGTGGTCGGCGCGACTGCAGCCCGAACCCATCGCGCACCTGCTCGACGAGGCGCACACCCTCGGCCTGGTCGGTCGCGGGGCATTGAGCACACCGGCGCGGGTGCTGCTGACCGGTAGCGAGGACGCGGCCGTCGAGGCGATGGGCAAGGTCCTGCCCGCACCGATCGATCACTTCCTGGTGCAGGCCGACCTGACCGTGGTGGTACCGGGGCCCCTGCAACGCGACCTGGCCGACGAACTCGCAGCGGTGGCCGCGGTGGAATCGGCAGGTGCGGCGATGGTGTACCGGGTCAGCGAAGCGTCGATCCGGCACGCACTCGACACCGGCCGCACCGCGGGCTCGTTGCACGCGTTCTTCGAGCGACATTCGAAAACCCCTGTCCCCCAAGGTTTGACGTACTTGATCAACGATGTCGCCCGCCGGCACGGTCAACTGCGTGTCGGCATGGCGTCGTCGTTCCTGCGGTGCGAGGACCCGACCCTGCTCGCGCACGCGGTGGCGGCACCGGCGCTCGAGCACCTCGAGGTGCGGCAGCTGGCCCCGACGGTGGCGGTATCGCAGGCGCCGATCGGCGAGCTGCTCGCCGCGTTGCGGGCGGCGGGGTTCGCACCGGCCGCCGAGGACTCCTCGGGCGCGATCGTCGACCTCCGCACGCGCGGCGCCCGGGTGTCCGCACCCACGCACCGCCGGCTGTTCCGCGCGCTGCCCAAGCCGAGCGTGGAAACCCTGGCCTCCGTGGTCGCGATACTGCGCCGCGTCGACTCCACCACCCCGTTCGCCAACGTCCGCCTGGACCCGGCGGTGTCGATGGCGCTGCTGCAGCAGGCGGCCATGGAACACAAAGACGTGGTGATCGGTTATGTCGATGCGGCCGGCGTGGCCACCCAGCGGGTGGTGCGCCCACTCACGGTCAGCGGCGGGCAGCTGCTGGCGTGGGATCCCACTCAGGGCCGCCCGCGAGAGTTCGCGGTGCACCGCGTGACGTCGGTGATGTCGGCCGACGCTGGATAATGGACGGTTATGAGCTTTAAGCAGGTGGGCGCGTGACCGAAGGCCCGTTGATCGTGCAGTCCGATAAAACCGTGCTGCTGGAGGTCGACCACGAGCAGGCCGGCGCTGCCAGGGCCGCGATCGCCCCGTTCGCGGAGCTGGAACGCGCGCCCGAGCACATCCACACCTACCGCATCACTCCCCTGGCGCTGTGGAACGCCCGCGCCGCAGGCCACGACGCCGAGCAGGTGGTCGACGCGCTGGTCAGCTTCTCGCGCTACGCCGTACCGCAGCCGCTGCTGGTCGACATCGTCGACACCATGGCCCGGTACGGGCGGCTGCAGCTGGTCAAGAGCCCGGTTCACGGCCTGGTTTTGGTCAGCCTCGATCGCGCGGTGCTCGAAGAGGTTCTGCGCAACAAGAAGATCGCCCCGATGCTGGGCGCGCGTATCGACGACGACACCGTCATCGTCCATCCCAGCGAGCGCGGCCACATCAAGCAGGTGCTGCTCAAGATCGGCTGGCCGGCCGAGGACCTGGCGGGCTACGTCAACGGCGAAGCCCACCCGATCACGCTTGCCGAGGACGGCTGGCAGCTGCGCGACTACCAGCAGATGGCCACCGACTCGTTCTGGGCGGGCGGCTCGGGCGTGGTGGTGCTGCCGTGCGGCGCTGGCAAGACGCTGGTCGGCGCGGCTGCCATGGCCAAGGCCGGGGCGACGACGCTGATCCTGGTCACCAACACCGTCGCGGGACGGCAGTGGAAGCGCGAGCTGATCGCGCGGACCTCGCTGACCGAAGAGGAGATCGGCGAGTATTCCGGTGAGCGCAAGGAGATTCGGCCGGTCACCATCGCCACCTACCAGGTGATCACCCGGCGTACCAAGGGCGAGTACCGGCATCTGGAGCTGTTCGACAGCCGCGACTGGGGGCTGATCATCTACGACGAGGTCCACCTGCTGCCCGCACCGGTATTCCGGATGACAGCCGACCTGCAGTCCCGCCGGCGGCTCGGGCTCACCGCGACGCTGATCCGGGAGGACGGCCGTGAGGGCGACGTCTTCAGTCTCATCGGGCCCAAGCGCTACGACGCCCCATGGAAGGACATCGAGGCCCAGGGCTGGATCGCGCCGGCGGAGTGCATCGAGGTCCGCGTCACGATGACCGACAACGAGCGGATGCTCTACGCGGTCGCCGAACCCGAGGAGCGCTACCGGCTGTGCTCGACCGCGCACTCAAAGATCGCGGTGGTCAAATCGATCCTGGCCAAACACGCGGGAGAGCCGACGCTGGTGATCGGCGCCTACCTCGACCAGCTCGACGAACTGGGCGCCGAACTGGACGCACCCGTCATCCAAGGCTCGACGAAGAATGCCGAGCGCGAGGCGCTGTTCGACGCGTTCCGCCGCGGTGAGGTGAAGACACTCGTCGTGTCCAAAGTGGCGAACTTCTCCATCGACCTGCCGGAAGCATCAGTGGCCGTACAGGTTTCGGGAACATTCGGCTCGCGCCAGGAAGAGGCGCAACGACTGGGCCGGCTGCTTCGACCCAAGCACGACGGCGGTGGCGCGGTGTTCTACTCGGTGGTCTCCCGCGACAGTCTCGACGCCGAGTACGCCGCGCACCGGCAGCGGTTCCTGGCCGAACAGGGCTACGGCTACATCATTCAGGACGCCGACGACCTACTCGGTCCCGCGATCTGACCTCGAGGCCGCCAACGTTGCCACCACTCCCCGATAGCAAAAGTTCATCATCCGATTCGATGAACGCTGCGATCGTGAAACTAATCTGACAGCGAACATCGCAGCGACACGTTAGTCTTCGCCACGACACGTGGTCGGGTGAAAAAAGGGGCGGGCGTGAGCGCAGCAGGCTTCATTGGTCGGGTTGGCGGGTTGGCGGTTGCGCTGGGAGTGGGTGCTGCGGCGTTCAGCGGCGCGGCGGCCTGGGCCGACAACGCCGACTCGGGCGGCTCGTCGTCACACGCCGGCTCAGCCCGCTCGTCGTCCGGCGACGCCAGCTCGGTTGCCGGCCCGGCCAAGCGCGGTGCAGCCACAGCGGCGGCCCGCACCCGCCCGACCACATCGGTGCGCGCCCAGTCGATCACGTCGGTGGCGACCGCCAAGGCGGCGCCGGCCGCCGCGGCGGATACCCCCGTCGTACCGAGCGAACAGTCGCTGGAGTTGGCGGCACTGGCCTACAGCCGGCGCGATACGGGCGTCTCGGCACGCGCGGCCGCCGCGACGTCACTGGCCCCGGAGGGCTCGGTGCAGACGCTCGCCGCGCAGAACACAGCGGTGATCATGGGGCCCAGCGGTGTTCCGATCCCGAAACCGAGCTACATCCAGAACGTCTTCAACCTGTACATCAACCCGAGCTACCCGGGCTCCATCCCGTTCCAGCTGGACACCCCCGAGGGGCTGTATCCGATCACCGGGGTGAAGAGCCTGCCGCTGAACGTGTCCGTTCAGCAAGGCCTGCAGATCCTCACCGCGACGATCGCCGAACAGATCGCCGCAGGAAACACCGCCACCGTGTTCGGCTATTCACAGAGCGCGATCATCTCCTCGCTGATCATGAGCCTGCTGCCGTCGGATACCCCGGTCAACTTCGTGTTGGTCGGCAATGAGATGAACCCCAACGGCGGCTTGCTTTCCCGATTCCCCGGGCTGAACCTGCCGAGCCTCGGCCTGCCGTTCTACGGTGCCACACCCGAAAACGCCTTCCCCACAACGAACTACACCCTGGAATACGACGGGTTCGCCGACTTCCCGCGCTACCCGCTCAACGTCTTGTCGGTGCTCAACGCCGGGCTGGGCATCATCTTCGTCCACACCACGTACGCCCAACTGACTTCGGCACAGGTGAATTCGGCGATCGCCCTGCCGACCACCGACCCGACCCAGAAGTACTACATCATCCCCCACCCCGACCTGCCGCTGCTGCAACCGCTGCGACTGATCCCGGTGATCGGCAACCCCATCGCGGATCTGCTACAGCCGGCACTGAAGGTCATCGTGAACCTCGGCTACGGTGACCCCAACTACGGGTACTCCACCAACGGATTCGCCAATCAGCAAACAACTTTCGGCATCATCCCCGACGTCAACTGGGGCGAGGTGGCCAACCTGTTCTTCGCCGGCATCCAGCAGGGCGTCCAAGACTTCGTCGCCGACGTCAGCCCAGGTGGCGTCATGTGGCAGGAGCTGGCGGGACTGCAACTGCCGAAACCCGGTCCAGCGCCGGCACTCCCGACTCCCACCGGGGTCATCTCTGCCCTGCAGACACTGACCACCGATATCGCGTACAACATCTCCAACGCCTCGGCGGCGCTGTATGCGGCCGCCCTACCGACAGCCGACATCGTGAATGCCATCGTCACGATGCTGCCCGCCTACGGAATCAACCTGTTCCTCGGCGGGATTGCGCAGGCACTGTCCGGTGACGTGATCAACGGTCTGGTCAACGCAATCGGCCTTCCGATCGCCGCCGCCGCCGGGCTGGTCACCACCGCGAGCCTGATCGAGGTACTCGTCCTGATTCAGGCGGTCCAAGGGTTCTTGGGCCAGGAGACCAACGTCTAGCGCGTTACAGCGAAAGAATTGTCGCCGACGCGGTTCCGGGCGCACCGTACACCTGGGCCAGCCCGATGCGGGGATTACCCGGCACCTGCCGCTCGCCGGCCTCACCGCGCAGCTGGCGCACCAGCTCGTGCATCTGACGCAGACCCGAGGCACCGATCGGCTCACCGTTGGCGATCAGCCCGCCGTCGGTGTTGATCGGCAGTGAGCCACCGATCTCGGTGGCGCCGTCGGCCAGCAACTTCTCCTGCTCACCGTCGGCACAGAGACCGGTCTCGGCCATGTGGATGATTTCGGCGCCGGCGTCGGTGTCCTGCAGCTGGGCGATATCGACGTCCTCGGGCCCGATCCCGGCCGCCTCGTAGGCCGCCTTGGCGGCGTAGACGGTCGGCGACACGTCCTCATCGAGCGGCGCCGAGGTGCCGTGCACCTCGTAGGCGCCGAAGGTCCGAGTGCGAATCTCGCTGGCGCGCACGTAAACCGGCTTGTCGGTGAACCGGTGGGCGATCTCGGCCCGGCACATGATGACCGCGGCGGCGCCCTCGTCGGGTGCGCAGAACATGTACTGCCGCAGCGGGTAGTTCAGCACCGGCGACGCCATGATCTCCTCGACGGAGATCTCCTTGCGCCGGAACGCATTCGGGTTGAGCACACCGTTGCGGAAGTTCTTGTTGGCCACCCGCGCCAGGGTCTCCTCGGAGATCCCGTGATCGTGGATATAGCGGTTGGCCTTGATGCCGAAGAACTTGGTGGTGACGAACTGCCCGTTCTCCGCATACCACTGCGGCAGAGCCAGTTTCGCCGGATCGTCGGTGAAGGCGCCGCGCGGGTGCTTGTCCAGACCCACCGCGATACCGATGTCGTACTTGCCGAGCCGGATCGTATCCGCGGTCTGCTGGATGGCGCTGGCCGCGGTGGCGCAGGCATTGAAGACGTTGGTGAACGTGATCCCGGTCAGCCCGACCAGCCGCGTCACCGCGTCGGGATTGGAGACCTCGTAGCTGCCGCCGAAGCCGAACTGGATGTCCTTCCAGTCCGCGCCGGCATCCTCGAGCGCGAGCGCAATGGCCTCGGCGCCCATCTGCATGGCGGTCTTCTCGAACCGGCCGAACGGGTGCAGGCCGACACCGATGATCGCGACGTCGTTACTCATGCCGTCACGCCTCCGCGGGCTGGAACGCGAAGGTGACGACCTCGTTGCCCTCGGCGTCGGTCGCGAACGGGATCATCGTGAGCTCGACGTCCATGCCCCACTTCAGCTTTTCCGGGTCGTTCTCGGTGAGCCTGCCCTCGACGCGCACGACATCGTCGAGCTGCACCAGGCCGACGCCGAACGGGACGAAATCCTTACCGGTGGGACCGATGTAGGGCGCTCCGGGCGGGAAGCCCTGCGTCGTCCAGGCCACCAAGGTGCCGCGACGGGGCAGCTTGACCTCGCTCATACCGGCCGCGCTGCACTTCGGGCAGCGGTCCTGGCTGGGGAAGACCACGGCCGAACAGCTGGCACATTCACTGCCGATCAGCTGCGGGTTCTCGTCCGGCCAGGTGGAGATTTCGGGCGCCAGGGCCTTTTGCATAGCGGCATCCTTCGTAGTCCAGGTCTTTAGCGGGATCGTACAACACTGTTAGCTCTTGCCGGAAACCCCATTCTCATCTGAATGCACGCCCTTCTCGGGCCAGCACGAGCTCACGCCAGCGCGGGAATCACCTCACGCTCGAACAGCTCGATGCCCGACCGGTCGTAGGCGGCTTCCGGGAAGTAGCAGATCACGTACTCACAGCCCAGGTCGCGCAGTGCCGTCAGGCTTTCGATGACCTGCGCAGGGGTGCCCGCGGCCGAGCCCGGCGCACTGACCGTCGTCATCATCGCGTCGGCGGCCGCGTCCCCGCAGACCCCGGCCAGCCGGTCGCGCACCCGCTTGACCCGCTGCGTGACGTCGTCGGCCGAGGTGCCGATGATCGCGTTGACGTTGGCCGAGCGCGTGATGGCGTCGAAGTCGGTGCCCACCTCCCGACAGTGCTCGGCGAGCACCTGCGATTTGTGCGCGAAGCCGTCGGGCTCGGAGGTGAAGTTGGTGTACTGCGCGTACTTCGCGGCGATCTTGAGCGTCACCTTTTCGCCACCTCCGGCGATCCACAGCGGAATTCCGTTCTCCTGCAACGGCTTGGGCGCAACGATCGCCCCGTCGACCTGATAGTGCTTGCCGTCGAAGCTCACCTTTCCGTGGCGCCAGGCGTCGCGCATGATCTGCACACCCTCGTCGAGACGGGCCAGCCGCACACCCGCGGACGGGAACCCGTAGCCGTAGGCGCGCCATTCATGCTCGTACCACCCGCCGCCGATGCCCATCTGCACCCGGCCGCCGGAGATGATGTCGGTGGTGGCTGCGACCTTGGCGAGGTAGACGGGATTGCGGTAGCTGATCGCGGTGCACATCTGGCCGAGCTTGATCCGCGAGGTGCTCGCCGCGTAGGCGGCCATCAGCGTCCATGCCTCATGGGTGGCTTCGTCGGTGGGCATCGGCACGGTGTGGAAATGGTCGTAGACCCACAGCGAGTCCCACGGTCCCGCGTCGGCGTGAGCGGCCAGATCACGCATTACCTGCCAGTGCTTTTCAGCGGGGATGCCGACCAGATCCAATCGCCAGCCCTGGGGAATGAAGAGTCCGAATCGCATGCCCCGACTCTACGGCGGTGGCGGACGCCAGCCGCCGAAGACCGTCTCGAGGTGAGCCGCCACCGCCAGTGCCGTCGCGTCCTGCCACGGCCGGGCGGCGATCTGCACCCCGATCGGCAGTCCCTGCGACGACGTACCGCACCGGACCACGACGGCGGGCCAGCCAGTGAGGTTGTGCGCCATCAGATGGGAGAAGTCGCTGATCTCCACCAGTCCGTGGTGGTGCGGCTTGGCCGGGCCGGGCATGGCCGGCCCGATGATCACGTCGTAATCGGCCATGAACGACAGCATGTCGAGGCGGAAGGTGTCGATGTCGGCCAGCCGGCGCCGGGCGTCGGTCAACGTGAACTCGGTACCGCGGGCCTGGCGCAGGAACTCGGCGAGTTCCTCGGAGGGGTCGGTGGCACCCATCTCGGCGAGGTCCGCCTCGAAGCCCGCACCCCGATCCCCACCCAGAAAGACCGATTCCCAAAGCAATTCGATGGTTCGGTTCAGGCATGCGGGCTGGTCCCAGCGGACGGTGGCCCCGGCGTCGGCGACGGCCTGCGCGGCCGCGGTGACGACGGCGGCGACCTGGGCCTCCGGCGGGGAGATGCCGTCGAGGAGGTAGGTCGCCACACGCAGGGAGGAGACGTCGACGTCATCGGGGTTGTCGAGTGGCGCGGCCGCGGCATACGGATCGCCAAGGTCCGGGCCCGCCATGATGGACAGGCCCAGCTGCAGGTCGGCGACCGAACGCGCCAGCGGCCCATAGCAGTTGAAGGGCCCGAAGATGCCGGCGGCGTCGCCGAACACGCTGCCCGTCCTGGGGATCCGGCCATGCGTGGGTTTGAGTCCGGCGATACCGCAGTTGTGCGACGGCTGGCGGATGCTGCCGCCGCCGTCTGAGCCCACGCTCAAGGCCGCCCCGCCGGCACTGATCAGCGCGGCCGACCCGCCGCTGCTGCCGCCAGGGGTGCGCGCGTGATCGAACGGATTGGTGGTGCGCCCGTACAGATTGTTGTTGGACTCGCCGCCGCGTCCCATCTCCGGCACATTGGTCATGCCGAGCACGATCGCGCCCTCGGCGCGTAGCCGGGACACCACCGTCGCGTCCCGGTCGGCCACCGCCTGCAGCGCCGGACTGCCGCCCGAGCAGACCAGTCCGGCCACCAGCATCACGTCCTTGACCACCACCGGTAACCCATGCGCGCGGCCGAGCGGCTCGCCCCGCGCGGCCCGCTCGTCGGCGTCGGCGGCAGAGCGCCGGAGCAGGTCCGGATCGGCGGCAGCGACCAGGGCATTGAGCCGAGGGTTCACGACGTCGATACGGGCCAGGTGTGCGTCGAGGACCTCCCGGCAGGACGCCGCACCCGTCGCCATCAGACGGACGAGCTCGTGGCCAGGTAGCTGGCAGAGGTCGGTCATGTCCGTAATGGTGATACGCCAACGGCGCGACTTCCCGGTTTACCGATTAACCCGCGCCCTTGACCGGCTCCCGGACGGCAATCGGCCCCTCCCATCCGGGAGGGGCCAACGCTCCCCCTTGCCTCCTCATTCCCCTGGCGTGAGTCTGCAACAACGAGAAATATAGCTGAGAACAACCTGAGATGCATCAATTCAGCAAAAGTTTTTCGAGTCTTAGACATATGAACTCAGAACGGTCGTCCGATTAATCGCTATTGACAAATGTCGAGATCAGAAGCACTTACTTGAATCACGGCCGACGGCAAATCGTGCACCAACGCGGCGATGGGGCAATTCAACCAGCAACCGAGGTCTCGGAACGGTATAGGCGACAACGAACCGATGTTTGCCCATATTGTCGATGCCGACATTTATCGCAGGTCACAGCGTAACGAGAGTCCGAATAGCGGATTTGCGATTTTGCGAGGCCGCGCGGGCTGCGCGAACCAGTCGCGCCGCACCCCGACGGCGCCCGAGCCGCCGCCCTGGCAATGAACCGAGAAGGGCTCGACCCCTACGGCGCGGCGCCGGTGTACATCGCGGCCACTTCGCGAAGGGCGACCTTGAGCGACGGGTTGCGCGGCAGCTCGGCAACCACGACCACCGCGACCGGTACACAGTGCTTGGGAAGTGCGGCACGGACCAGGTCGACGAGTTCGGCCGGGTCTGGCTCCGGACAACCCGGAACCGTATCCACCGCCGCGAACGGCACCTCGCCGAGCCGGGCATCGGGAACGCCGACCACGGCGGCGTCACGCACCGCGGGGTGGGAGACCAGGACCCGGCGAACGGTCTCCGGCAGGACCTTGAATCCACCGCGGTTGATCGCGCCGTCGGCGCGGCCGTGCAGCGTGATGAACCCGTCGCTGTCGATGACAGCCAGATCGTTGGTGCGGATCCAGTCGGGACCGACGGCCGCGATCCTGGCCTCCAGCACACCCTGCTCGCCCACCGGCACCTCGCCGCCGGTGTCCGGGTCGATGATGCGGACTGCCGTGTTCGGCATCACCCGCCCTGAGCTGGCCCGCTTGACGGCGCCGAACTCGCGGTAGAGCTCGGGTGTCCAGGTGCACACCGATCCCGCGAATTCCGTTGCACCATAAGCCAACAGGACCGGGACGCCGTAGCGCTCCTCGAAGGCGTCGCGGGTCTCAGGGTCCAGCGGTCCTGCCGCACTGATCACGTATTCGAGCGAGGCGAGGTCCTCACGCGGCAGGTCGGCGTCGAGCAGCATCCGCACCGCCGCAGGCTGCAGACCGCAGCGACGGACCCCGTACGTCTTCACCACGCGCACCCATTCGGCGACGCTGAACTTCTCCAGCAGGGCGATCCGCTTGCCCAGGTAGGCGCCGGTGATCAGCTGGCATACCCCGCCGATCCCGCCGAGCGGCCAGTACATCAGCTCCGGCGGATCGTCTGCGCAGGCACCGCCGAGCGCCACGCTGGCCACGGTGTGCTCCAGCACGGATGCGGGGATGACATGTCGTTTCGGCGGGCCGGTGGTCCCGCTGGTGAGCACGCGCAAGCCGGTGGCACCGTCGCGGCCCGCCGCGCGCAGCCGGTCCGACACCCGTTCGATACCGGAAACACGTTCCACGGCAGGCGGTTCCATGCCAACGGCGATACCAGCTGTGCCTGCCCGGCGGGCCGCCGCGACCGCGGGTTCGGACCAGTCGTCGCGATCGGCCACGACGGCGGCCAGCTCCAGCTGCTCGATGTCCCGGCCGATCGCCTCCGCCGACTGGAACGAATAGAGCATCGAAACCCACCGGCCCGCGCCGAGCAATCCCACTATGGCGGCCGCCAGCGGTGGCCGGTTTCGGGCCACCACCCCCACTGCCGCACCGTCGGCGACGCCGGCCGCCCGCAGCGCGTCCTCGATGCCGTCGGCGTACGCGGCGATCTCGGCACCGGAGTACCACCGCCCGTTGAACTCGATGCACGGCGCGGCGCCATACCCAGCCAGGCTGGTGGCCAGCGTGCTGCTGATCGTCGCGGCGCCGTCGCTCACGGGCCCACGCTAAGCCATACCGGCGCCCACCAAGCGCGAACGTCCCGGACGTACCTTGGCCGGTGTGCTGTCGTTCCGACGGCCTCCGGCACCCTATGTCAGACTCGATTCATGTTCACGAGGCGCCAGGTATTCCATGACCCGCCTATCGAGTTGACGCCGGAGCAGGCAGCCCACTCCCGCTCGCAGGCGCGACGTGCGGCACGGGAAGCGCGGCGGTCGCTGCGTACGGCGCACGGGCAGTACCGTCGCTACCGGGACGGAGCGGGTGACGTTTACCTCGACTGGCCGCGCTGGCACGCCGCCTAACTCGCCGAGTACCTCTTCATAGCGGACTCCCCAACGCGAAAGGCCCGGAGAGACTTGACGTTTCTCCGGGCCTTTGCGTCGTAGGCGAATTAGAGCAGCGACGCCGGCGGGTTGAACCGCTCGCCGTACTTGGCCGCCAGTTCCTTGGCCCGCGCCACGAAGGCTGCCTTGCCGATACCGGCCGGGCCCTCGTAGCCGACGATGAACTGCGCCGAGCCACCGGTCCACGGCGGGAATCCGATGCCGAGGATCGAGCCGATGTTGGCATCAGCCGTCGTCATCAACACACCCTCGTCGATGCACTTCTGGGTTTCCAGCGCCTCGGCGAACAGCATGCGGTCGACCATGTCCTGGATCGGGATCTCGGAGCTGCCGGAGTTGAAGGTCTCCTTGAGTCCGGGCCACAGCTGGGTGCGCTTGCCGTCGACGTACTCGTAGAAGCCCGCGCCCGCCAGCCGCGACGGCCGGCCGATCTCGATCATCTTCTCGACGACCGCCTCAGCCGGGTGCGGAACGTAGACGGCATCTACATCTTCCTGCGCCTTGCGGGTGGCTGCGGCGATCTTGTGCATCAGCTCCAGGTTGAGCTCATCGGAGAGCTGCAGCGGCGCGGCCGGGTAACCGGCCTGACCGCCCGCGTGCTCGATGCTGGCGGGGGCGACACCCTCGCCGAGCATCGCCAGCGCCTCGTTGACGAACGTGCCGATGACGCGGCTGGTAAAGAAGCCTCGGCTGTCGTTGACGACGATCGGAGTCTTGCCGATAGCCAGCGTGTAGTCGAACACCCGGGCCAGGGCTTCGTCAGACGTCTTCTCGCCCTTGATGATTTCGACCAATGGCATCTTGTCGACGGGTGAGAAGAAGTGGATCCCGATGAAATCGTCCTGGCGCTTGACCCCGGATGCGAGTCCGGTGATCGGCAGCGTCGAGGTGTTCGAGCCCAGCAGTGCGTTGGGCTCGACGATGTCCTCGATCTCCTGGAACACGGTGTGCTTGAGTTCCTGGCTCTCGAAGACCGCCTCGATCACAAAGTCGACACCCTTGAAATCGGCGGGGTCGGCACTCGGGGTGATCCGGGCCAGCAGGGCGTCGCTCTTCTCCTGCGTGGTCTTGCCGCGCTCGAGCGCCTTGGCCTCGATCTTCTCCGAGTAGTTCTTGCCCTTCTCGGCCGCTTCGATCGAAACATCCTTGAGCACCACGTCGTAACCGGCCTTGGCCGAGACGTAGGCGATTCCGGCGCCCATCATGCCCGCACCGAGCACACCGATCTTGGTGATCGGGGTCTTGCCGATGCCCTCGGGCCGCGAGCCGCCCGAGCTGATGAACTGCATGTCGAAGAAGAACGCCTGGATCATGTTCTTCGCGACCTGGCCGGTGACCAGCTCAGTGAAGTAACGGCTCTCGATGCGGCTGGCGGTATCGAAGTCGACCTGCGCGCCCTCGATGGCCGCGGCCAGGATCGCCTTGGGCGCAGGCATATTCGCGCCCTTGAGCTGCTTACGCAGTAGTGCCGGGAACGAAGGCAGGATGGCCGCGAGTGCCGGGGAGGACGGAGTGCCGCCCGGCATCTTGTAACCCTTCTTGTCCCAGGGCTGCAGATGAGCCTCCGGGTTGGCCTTGATCCACGCCTTGGCGGCGGGGACCAATTCGTCTACGCTGCCGACCAATTCGTCGATCAGACCGAGTTCCTTGGCCTTGTCCGGCCTGAACCGGGTGCCCTGGCTCAGCACGTTCATGAACGCGTTCTGGATACCGAACATCCGCACACTGCGGGCGACGCCACCGCCACCGGGCAGCAGGCCGAGGCTGACCTCGGGAAAACCGACGACCAATCCCTTGACGTCCGCCGCGATGCGGTGGTGAGTCGCCAGCGCGATCTCCAGGCCGCCGCCGAGCGCGGCGCCGTTGATGGCGGCGACGACGGGCTTGCCCAGAGTCTCCAGCTTCCGCAGGTCCCGCTTGACGCTCTCCGACGCCGCGAAGGCCTCGCCGGCGTTCTCGCGGCCGAGGTGGATCATGCCCTTCAGGTCACCGCCGGCAAAGAAGGTCTTCTTTGCACTGGTGATGACCACACCGGTGATCGAATCCTTCTCGGCGACAAGGCGTTCGACGGCCTTGTTCATCGACTCGGTGTAGTGCTCGTTCATCACATTCGCCGACCCGGTCGGGTCGTCCAGCGTCAGGGTGACGATGCCGTCAGCATCCTGATCCCACTGAATCGTGTTCTCTGCCATGTTGATTAAACCCTCTCGATGATGGTCGCGACACCCATGCCGCCGCCGATACACAGCGTGATGAGGGCGCGTCGGGCCCCCCGGCGCTCGAGCTCATCGACCATGGTTCCAGTGATCATGGCGCCGGTGGCGCCCAGCGGGTGGCCCATCGCGATGGCGCCACCGTTGACGTTCAGCTTCTCGTCCGGGATGTTGAGGTCCTTCTGGAACTTCAACACCACCGAGGCGAAGGCCTCGTTGAGCTCGAACAGGTCGATATCGTCAACCGTCAGGCCGGCCCGGTCCAGCGCCTTGCGGGTGGCCGGGGTGGGGCCGGTCAACATGATCGTCGCGTCGGCGCCGCTGGTGGCGGTCGCCACGATCCGGGCCCGCGGGGTCAGGCCCTGCGACGTGCCTGCCGCTTCGGAGCCGACCAGCACCAGGGCGGCGCCGTCGACGATGCCCGAGCTGTTGCCACCGGTGTGGACGTGGTTGATCTTCTCGACCCAGTGGTACTTCTGCAGCGCCACATCGTCGAAGCCGCCCATCGAGCCGATCCCGTCGAATGCGGTACGCAGCTTGCCGAGGCTTTCCACCGTCGAACCCGGGCGCATGTGCTCGTCATGGTCGAGGATCAGCAGGCCGTTCTGATCGCGAACGGGCACAACGGATTTGGCGAAGTAGCCGCCCGACCAAGCTGCGGCTGCGCGCTCCTGCGAGCGGGCCGCGTAGGCGTCGACGTCTTCGCGGGAGAAGCCCTCGATGGTGGCGATCAGATCGGCGCCGATGCCCTGCGGGGCGATGTAGTTGTCATACGTCACGACGACGTCGCTGAACATGGCCCCACCGTCGGAACCCATCGGGACGCGGCTCATCGACTCGACGCCACCGGCGAGGACCAGGTCGTCCCAGCCGGAGCGCACCTTCTGCGCGGCGGTGTTGACGGCCTCGAGGCCGGACGCGCAGAAGCGGTTGAGCTGTACGCCGCCGGTGGTGTCGGGCAGGCCCGCGGCCAGCACGGCGGTGCGGGCGATATCGCCGCCCTGGTCACCGACGGGCGAGACGACGCCGAGGATGACGTCGCTGATCAGGCTCTCGTCGAGGTCGGGGTGCCTGCTGCGGAGTTCGTCGATCAGGCCGACGACGAGGTTGATCGGCTTGACCTCGTTCAATGCGCCACCGCGCTGCTTGCCGCGCGGGGTGCGGATGGCCTCGTAGATGAAGGCTTCTTCGGACATGTGTGTTCTCTCCAGGTCCTATTCGGATTTGGGCGTGACGGTCGTGTGACGGTCATCCTCTGAACGCGAAGCCTACCAAGCCCGCCCAACCAGATGGTTGGGTGGCTTCCGGGCGTCAGGCTGCGGCGGTGACGACGATCGAATCGTTCGAGGTGTCCCAGGCCTTCATGAACGCGGGGATGGCGATCTTCGTGTTCGCCTCGTCGGCGGCGGGATCGTTGAGGTGCACGACGTTCTTGTTGGTGTCGACGCCGGTGACCACGACGAAGTGATCGGCGGCGGTCCGCTGGTCGCTGGAGTCCTCGATGATCGCGTAGTTGACGAAGGCGATGACCTTGCGGCCGGCGCCGAGGTACTGCTCGAGGGCGTTCAGGCCGGTCGCGTCGGGTCCCGAGGTATCGCTGTTCACCGATGTGATGCCGTAGTGCTTGAACAGGACCGGTAGATCACCGGCCGAGATACCGCCGGTGTCGGGCTTGTAGATCTTGGTGCCCGGGTTCATCTCGGACGGCGTCTGCTCGGCCACCATGAGGATCTGCGCCTCGCTCGGCCGGTTGCCGGTGAGCTGGCCGACGATATCGGCCACCGACATGGCCCCACAGTTGTCCTCCAAGGACTGCGCCTGCCAGTACGGCGCCGCTGCCGCGGGGTCGCCGTACACGCCGCTTTGCGAACCCGAGGGATCGGCCGACGCGACGCCATGCCCCAGCCCGATTGTCAGCGCAGCGACGAGCGCGACGACGCCCGAACGCACTAGTGATCCGACCATCGGCCGATCGTAATTGACCGACCTGCAGATAATCTGCCCGATCATCACCCGACTACGCTCGGCCGCTATGACGGTCCAGCGGCTGCAGCCCTATGCGGTGACGATTTTCGCGGAGATGTCGGCACTCGCCGCGCGCATCGGCGCGGTGAACCTGGGCCAGGGCTTCCCCGACGAGGACGGCCCGGTCGGCATGCTCGAGGCGGCGCAGAAGGCGATCGCCGAGGGGGTCAACCAGTATCCGCCGGGGCTGGGCATCGCCCCGCTGCGTGAGGCCATCGCCGCCCAGCGCAAGCGGCAGTACGGCGTGGAGTACGACCCGGAGTCCGAGGTGCTGGTCACTGTCGGCGCCACCGAGGCGATCGCGGCGGCCGTGATCGGTCTGGTCGAGCCGGGCTCGGAGGTGCTGCTGATCGAGCCGTTCTACGACTCCTACTCCCCCGTGATCGCGATGGCGGGCTGCCAGCGGGTGCCGGTGCCGCTGGTCCCTGACGGTCGTGGTTTCGCCCTCGACGTCGACGCTCTTCGGGCCGCGGTGACGCCGCGGACTCGGGCGCTGATCGTCAACTCCCCGCACAACCCCACCGGCATGGTGCTCTCCGATCACGACCTGCGGGCCCTGGCGACCCTCGCCGTCGAGGCGGACCTGTTGGTGATCACCGACGAGGTCTACGAGCACCTGGTCTTTGACGGCAAGCGGCATCTGCCGCTGGCGGCCTACCCCGGGATGGCGGGGCGGACGGTGACGATCTCGAGTGCGGCGAAGATGTTCAACTGCACGGGCTGGAAGATCGGCTGGGCCTGTGGCGCTCCGGATCTGATCGCCGGGGTGCGGGCGGCCAAGCAATACCTCAGTTATGTGGGTGGTGCCCCGTTCCAGCCCGCGGTGGCGTACGCGCTGAATTTCGAGGAAGCGTGGGTGGGCGCGCTGCGGGATTCGTTGCAGGCCAAGCGCGATCGGCTGGCCGCGGCGCTGACCGAGCTGGGGTTCGGCGTGCACGACAGTGCGGGCACCTACTTCCTGTGTGCCGACCCGCGCCCGCTCGGCTACTCCGACAGCACCACGTTCTGCGCGGAGCTACCGGAACGGGCCGGGGTGGCGGCCATCCCGATGTCGGCGTTCTGCGATCCGGCATCCCCGCATATCGGAGCGTGGAATCACTTGGTGCGCTTCGCTTTCTGCAAACGCGACGACACCCTCGACGAGGCCATCCGCCGGCTGGGAGCGCTACAGGGCGGCCGCGACCTCCCATAGCGGCCGCGGCGACACGTCCTGCGACCGCAGCGGGCTCAGCACCAGATCGGTTACTAATCGGGCTGAAGTGAACCCTTGCCGGCCAGCACGAAGCGGCGCAGCCCTTCGGTCGCCGCCGCGAGCACCGCCTTCTTGGCGCGCTTTACCAGGAAGAGCGGCAGCGGCGTGGACGGTTCCAGGGTGAGGTCGAACCGGACCCGGGTCGCGTCGCCTTCCCGTTGCAGGGTGTACTCGCCGTGCTGGGCATGTTGTTGTGCGGTCCGGTCGGCGTCCCAGACCACCCAGTCGCGGCCCCAGTGGTACTCGAGGATCTCGTGATCGACCAACCCGAGCAGCCGGACGGTCACCTTGACCAGCCGTGGCCGGCCGTCGGCGTACCGATCGACGATATGGGCATGCTTGTGAATCGACGACCACGTCGGCACCGCCTCGACATCGGCGAGCGCGTCGAGAACGGCCTCCGGCGGGGCGTCGATCACGATCTCGCGTGATGCCCGAACCGCCACACCAGCAAACATAACCACCGAAACGTCGCGTTGTGTCGGCTTTGGCTCAGTTCGCCGGTTACCAGCCGATCTCGGTCAGCGGGGTCGTTTCCTGCGGTGGCGGCCCGACGGGGCCGGTAACGCTGCGGGAGAACCGCGGCGCGGGCGCCGCCTGCTCGGTGCCGTCGACGTCGATCACCGTTCGGCGCGCCAAAAGGTGTTCGTTCGAGGCGGCCTCGGTCCAGCTGAGCACGGGCGTGACGCACGCGTCGGTCCCGGCGAAGATCGCCGTCCACTCGTCGCGGGTCTTTCCGGCGAACGCGCAAGTGAATAGCTCCCGCATCTCGGGGTAGCGGGCGACGTCGAACTGGTTGGGCACCTTGTCGACCGCAAGACCCAGGCCTGCCAGCAACTGGGCGAAGAACTGCGGTTCGATCGCACCCACGGCCATGTATCCGCCATCGGCGGTCTCGTACGTCCGGTAATACGGCGCGCCACCGTCGAGCAGGAACGACTCGCGCTGGTCCTTGAGCGAGCCGGTCGCCTTCATGGTCCACATCGTCTGCGACAGGATGCTGACGCCGTCGACCATCGCGGCGTCGATCACCTGGCCTTGGCCGGATGTCTCCCGCTCGTAGAGGGCGGCGACGATACCGAGCAGCACCAGCATCGAGCCGCCCCCGAAATCGGCGACGAGGTTCAGCGGCGCGACCGGCGGGCGGTCGCGGTACCCGATCGCGCTCAGCGCGCCGGTCTGCGACAGGTAGTTGATGTCGTGGCCGGCGGTCGACGCCAGCGGGCCGTCTTGCCCCCAGCCGGTGATGCGGGCGAAGATCAGCCGGGGGTTGACCGCCGCGCAGTCGTCGGGTCCGATCCCGAGGCGCTCACAGGTGCCGGGACGAAAACAGTCCAGCAGGACATCGGCTTTCGCCGCCAGGTCCAGCAGCGCACCAGGTTCGGATTTGACGTCGAGGTCGATGACTCGCTTGCCACGATGCATGAGGTCGACATTCTCGGCCGGCATCGTCAGCCCGCCGGGGCGACGCACTCTGACGACGTCGGCGCCGAGGTCGGCCAGGATCATGCCGGCGTGTGGCCCGGGCCCGATCCCGCCTAGCTCGATCACTCTCACCCCGGCCAGGGGTCCGGTATTCGTCACCGCCGTAAGGTAACTCAGCCGCCTTTTTTAACCTTCAGCACCTGTTGGCGCAGTCCGTCGGTGGCGGTTTCCATCGCGCCCTTGATGGTGCGCTTGACGACGAAACCGGGCAGCGGCACCGCCAGATCGATGGACAGGTCGAAGCGCAGCTTGGTCTTGTCGCCGTCGGGGGTCAGCGTGTATTTGGCGTCCTGTGCCCGCAATTGGCCGGCCTTGACCAGTGTCCAGCTCACGACGTTGTCACCGTAGGTGTATTCGACGATCTGCTCGTCGGTCAGGCCGGCCGCCTTGATCTTCATCTTGACCTTGTGCGGTCTGCCGTCGTCGTAGGCCTCCAAGACCTCCGCACTCTGATACTGCGGCGACCACGTCGGCGTCGACTCGACATCCGTGATCACAGCGAGGATCTCCTCGGAGCTGGCCTCGATCACGACCTCGCGGGAATCTCTAGTTGCCATGGCGTGACCATATCTCGGCGCGGACCGTCTATTCGCGGGTTCTACGACCCCGGCGGCACCAGCATCGACTGCCAGGTCTTGTTGCCCGGATCGTGCTGGCCGATGACGAGCGGCGGTATCGCGGTACCGGTGCCCTGCGGCGGTGGCAGCCGTGGGTCGGCGCCCGGCGGATATTGCGGTACCCCTTGCCCCGAGAACGTCGCGTTGGGGTCGCCCTTCCAGTTGAAGCCGTCGTTGAGCGGCACATAGTTCTCGTTGCTTTCGCACATCTCGATGGTCGGGGCGCGCTTGGCCGGATTGTTCTCACACGGAATGTTGCGCACGCCCCGGACATTCATTTCGGACTCCTGTGGGATCCGGCAGTACAGGTCGCCTGCCGGGCGCTCCGGGTAGTCAACGTCGGACGGTGACCGTTGTTGGGCGACCGGCAGGAAGCCGGTGTTGCATGGCGGCGGCAGGTTGAGGTTGAGATTGAAGTCGAGATAGATGCCGCGGTAGGGCTGCTTGACCCCGGAGTCGGCCACCGCGATGGCCTGCATCACGGAGGTGCCCTGCGGGAAGAGCACGAGCAGCTGTTCGATGTCGTTGCGGTAGGTGACCGCGATATCGCCCAGGCTGACCAGGTTGGCCAGGAGCACCGGCAATGTCGGCTGCACCCGGTCGAACAGAGCCCGACCCTCCTGCAGGGCCGGCCCGCCCTTGTTGAGGAGGTCGGCGAACGCGCGGTCCTGGGCCTTGAACTGCCCGGTGATCGAGTTCATGTGCGCGGCCCACGCGGCGATCGAATCAGACGTCTGCACCTGGGAATTCAGCACCGGCGGCGACTGGTCGATCAGCTGGGTCAGCGGCCCGACGGTCTTACCGCCCTCGATGGCCAGCGCGGTCGATCCGTCGACGATGCGGGACAGTTCGGGTCCGAGGCCGCCGACCGCGGTGGCCGCCTCGTCGACGACGGTGCGCAGGTTGTCCTGCGGAATCGCCTGCAGCGCAATGTTTGTCGCGTCGAGCAGCCGACCGATGTCGGGCGGGGTCTGGACTTCGGCGGCGGGGATGACATCGCCGTCGCGCAGTTTCGCGCTCGCGCCGGGTTGCGGGGTGAGTTCCAGGAACTGTTCACCCACCGCCGAACGGCTGTGTACGGCCGCCGTGACCGGCCCTGGAATCGGTTGGCCCGAATCCAGTTTCAGTACCGCGCGAACCCCGGTGCGGGTGACGTCGATCGATTCGACCCGCCCGACCTCGGTGCCGCGATAGGTCACCACCGACGTCGGGTACAGCCCGCCCGAGGCCGGCAGTTCCACGATGACGTTGTAGCGCCCGATCCCGAACAACGCGGGCAGGTGGATGAACCCGAAAGCCATCACACCGACGGAGATCAGGGTGACCGCACCCAGAATGGCCAGCTGGGTCCAGACCTGTCGGGAGAGCCGCAGCATGTCAGTACCCGCCCCAGTGATAGGGCGCGATCAAGGGATTGACCGCGGTGTACGGGCTCGGCATCTGGCCGATCGTGCGGCCCCACTGCATTTCGAGTTCGGTCAGGTTGCCCTCCCACCGGGTGCCGGTGAACAGGCTGCTGTCGATGCGGCTCAGAGTGAGATCGATGACCAGGGTGATGTTCGCGAAGTCACCCCGAAACCAGTTGGGGATGGTGCTTTTCACCCAGGGATAGGTGGACAGGAAGTCCAGTCCCCTGGTCAGCGCGGGCCCGGCGTTGGCCAGTTCGCGCAGGACGGGGGCGATATTGCGCAGGTTGTCCATCAGTGATTGCTTGGTCTGGTGCACGGTGTCGGCCGCGATGGCGCCGAACTTGCCCAGTGCGTCGATCGCATTGGCCAGCTTGGTGCGCGAATCGGCAAGCACCGCAAGCGCTTGCGGGATCGTCGTGAGCGCCTTGTCCACGACGGCATCCTTGGCGGCGACCTGCCCGGCCAGGTTGTTGAGCCGTTCGGTGGCGGTGATGATGTCGTCGGTCTGGGCGTTGAGCTGGTCGATGAACGTATCCAGCTGGGTCAGCAGGCTTTTCATATCGTTCTCACGGCCGGACAACGCGGTGGCGAAGGCCTGGTTGATCTCCTGGAGCTGGCCCAGCCCGCCACCGTTGAGCAGCACCGACACCGAGGCCAGCGTCTGCTCGGTGGTCGGATAGGTGCTGGCCCGGTCCAACGAAATCAGCGAGCCGTCCGTGAGCTGCCCCTGCGGCGCCTCGTCGGTCGGCGGGGCCAATTCGATGTGCATGGAGCCGAGCAGGCTGGTCTGCCCGACCTTCGCAGTGCTGTTGGCCGGCAGGTGGACGTCCCCGTCGATGCGCATCGTCACCAGCGCATGCCAGTCCTGGACCTCGATCTTGGTGACATTGCCGACGTTGACGTCGGCGACCCGCACCCGGGTGTTCTGCTGGATGGTCACCACATCGGGCAGCTGCGCCTGGATGGTGTAGGAGCCCGGCCCGGTGCCGGTGGCGCCCGGCAGGCTCAGCGAATTCAGTCCGCGCCATTCGCATCCGGAGATCGCCGACAGGCACACCACCCCGAGCACGAAGGCCACCAGCCGCCTCATGGTGGGCCGCCCGGCACCATCAAGCCGGCCAGCCCCTGGCCGGGATCGGTTGGGGTGGCGGCGGGCGGCGCGGCCGGCGGCAGGTGCGGGTTGAGCCGGTCTTCGCTGTAGGTGATCTCGTTGGGTCGCGCGGCCGTGCCGACGAACGGGTTGATTCCGAGCGCCGGGTAGTTGTACTGCCGGTTCTTGATGATCGGCGCCAGGTACTGCGTGCACAGTTTCGCGGACTGCTCGGCGCCTTCGCGGGCTGCGGACTGGATTGAGCTGCAGATGAATTGGACGGTGTCGGCGAAATTCACCGGGGCCAGGATGCCGGTGATGGCGCTCTGGGCCGGTTGATAGATGTTGGTGAAGTTGGAGAACACCGTCGGTGCGATGTGCAGGGCCTGTTTGATGTCGCCTCGGCTGTCGTTGAGTGCGGTGGTGATCGCGTTGAGGTGATCGAAGGTCACCCCGAGGCCTTCTCGGTTCTCGCCGACGAAACCGCGTAGGTCGTTGACCGCGCCGTCGAGGCCGTGGGTGGCGTTGGCGATTTCGTTGGGAGAGTTGGACAGCACGGTGGTGACGTCGGCGAGGTTGGTGTTGAACGAGGCGAGCAGATCGCTGCTGGACGACAGCGCCGACACCAACAACTGGAGGTTGCGCACGGTGCTGAAGATGTCTCCTGCGTGGTCGCCGAGCGCGGAGGCCGCTTGCGAGAGCTTGATGACGGTGTCGCGGGCGGTGTCGCCCTGCCCGCGGAGGTTGTCGGCGGTTGTGTTGATGAATTCACCCAGCGAGCTGACGCCACCGGGGGTAGTGGGTTGCAGTGTGTCGGTGAGCTTTTCCAGCTGCCCGCGCAGGTCGTCCCATTCGATCGGGACGGCGGTGCGCTCGATCGGGATGCTCGCCCCGACGGCCAGTGTCGGCCCGCCGGAGTAGGCCGGAATCAGTTGGATCGCGCGCGCCGAGACCAGCGACGGCGACAGGATCGCCGCCTTGGCGTCGGCGGGCACCTGGTACTGGCTGTCGACGGAGAACGTGACCTTCGCCGAATTCGGCTGCGGTTCAATCTTGTCCACGGTCCCGACAGCGACACCGAGGATGCGGATCTCGTCGCCGGTGTACAGGCCGTTGGTGTTGGAGAAATAGGCGACATAGGTGTTGCGCGCGACGTGGCGTCCCCAGGGGTTCACGACGACGCCGATCGCCACCGCGAGGGTGACCACCAGGCTGATCGCGGTGAGGATCTGAGTGAGCCGGCGATGTCGGTTCAGCATCGTCAGTTCCCTCCGGCGGCCGGGGGCACCGGCGGGATGGACGGCGGCGGCAGTTCACCGGGCGCGGATCCCAATGCCGGTGGCCCGGGCGGCGGCCCGCCCGGAGGCGGCGCGGGCAGCGGCTCGCGGTAGGGGTAGCGGCCCGGGAATTGGGCGGGCAGGTTGGGATCCTGATTGCCGGTGATCGCATCGGGCAGCGTCAGATTCGGCTCGCCGCCCTGGCCGGTCCGCGGGAACGGCACCGGCAGCGGCGGAGTTCCCGGCTGGCCGACACCGGGGTCGACCAATTGCGACGGCAGCAACGTATTCGGGTCCAGCCCGAGGTCGGAGAACGCCGCGTCGATGAAGGGTTGGGAGAACTGGCCCGGCGCCAGGTTGACCAG
>JAHFVD010000081.1:28359-32884 GCA_023264735.1 Mycobacterium sp.
GCTGGCCGACACCGGGGTCGACCAATTGCGACGGCAGCAACGTATTCGGGTCCAGCCCGAGGTCGGAGAACGCCGCGTCGATGAAGGGTTGGGAGAACTGGCCCGGCGCCAGGTTGACCAGAGAGGCTTTGAAGAACGGGCCCGAGCCGAGCACCTCACCGAACGACATCGCATAGCGGCGCAGCAGATACAGGGTGCGCTGCAATTCCTGCTTGCGGTTGTCCAGGATGCCGAGGACGCCGTTGAGCTTGTCGACCGCGGGTTTGAGCTGGGTCCGGTTGTCGCCGACCAGTCCGGAGATCTGTGCCGACACCGCGCTCAGGTTGCCCATCAACGCGTCGACGGACTGGCGCTGCGAAAGCAACTCGGCCAGCAGTGCATTGGCGTTGGCCACCAGCTGGGCGATCTGATCGCTGCGCTTGGCCAGTACCGCGGTGACTTTGTTGGCTCCTGCCAGCAGGTCGCGCAGCTTGGCGTCGCGGGCATTGAGCGTGTCGGAGAAACGGGCCACGCCCTCCAGCGCGAGCTTCAGATCGGGTGGGGTGTCGGAGAAGGTGTCCGCCAATGTGGTGAGCGCGGAAGACAATTGCGTGGTATCCAGGCCGCTGATGGTGGTGGTCAGATCTCCCAGCGCGTCGGTGAGATCGTAGGGAGACGTGGTGCGTTCCAACGGGATGGTCCCGGCCAGCGATCCGTCGCCGCGCGGTGTCAGCTCCAGATACTTGGTGCCCAGCACGGTTTCGGTCTTGATCGCGGCCTCGGTGCGGTCACCGAGTTCGACGCCGTCGCGCACGGTGAAGTCCACCAGCACCTTGGTGCCCTGCAGCTTGATGTCGGAGACCCGGCCCACTCCCAAGCCTGACACCCGCACGTCACTGCCGGTCTTGATGCCGCCCGCTTCGGCGAAGTACGCGGAGTAGTCGCTGGTTCCCTTGATGAACGGGATATTGTCGTAGGAGAAGACCGCGACCACCAGCGCGGTGAGGACGAGGACACCGACGATGCCCACCGTGAACCGGTTACGTTCGGCCAGCGGCTTGATGTTCATTTGGGTGTGCACCGTCCCGTGTCCTGGACCGCGAGTTTGACGTAGACGGGTTGGCCGCCCTTGCCGTTGACCTTGAGGATGGCGTCGCAGAGGTAGAAGCCGAAGTAATCGCCGTACAGACCGTTACGGGCCAGCACCTGGTACGCGTCGGGCAGCGTCTTGATCAGATCGTCGACGTAGTCGTGGTCGGCCATCACCTGGCCGGCGAACCGATCGGTCTGCACCACGGTGTCCTTGATCGGTTGCCGCGCCGCGGTCAGCAGGTCGGCGACCGATCCCGCCGCGGCGTTGATGTAGGCCACGCCGTTGCCGATATCGGTGCGGCGCTCGGCCAGTCCTTGGACGAGTTGGGACAGCTTGTCCAGTCCGGTGGAGAACTGGTCGTCGCGGGTGGCGAAGGTTCCCAGCACGGCGTTGAGGTTGGTGATGACCTGGCCGATCAGCTGGTCACGTCCCGCCAGTGTTGTGGTCAGCGCCGAGGTCTGGGCGAGCACCGACGAGATCGTGCCGCCCTGGCCTTGGAACACCCGCAGCAGTTCACCCGAGAGCGCGTTGACCTGGTCGGGGTCCAGCGCGCGGAACAGCGGCCGGAACCCGCCGATCAGCGCGTCGACGTCGAGGGCCGGCGAGGTGCGGGCGAGCGGAATGGTCTGGCCCGGTTGGAGTTTGCGCACCGATCCCGCTCCCTCTTCCAGGGACAGGTAGCGGTCGCCGATCAGGTTCTCGTAGCGCACCACCGCGCGGGTGCCCTCGGTGAGTTGCAGGCCCTTGTCGATGGTGAAGTCCACGGTGACCGTGCCGTCTTTGTGCAGGGTCATATCGGAGACCTTGCCGACCTCGACGCCGGCGATGCGAACGAAGTTGCCGCCCTTGAGGCCTGACACGTTGGTGAACACCGCGCTGTAGCCGGCGCGGGAGTCGAAGCGGAACTGCCCGAACACCGTGACGAGGATGAACGTGAACAGCAGGAACATCGCGGTGAATAGCGCCACGCGGACGACCGAGCCGATGGTCCGGGATCTCATGGCTGCCCCCCGGGCGGCGGGTTCAGCGGTGTGCCGTCCGGCGCGAATTCGGGTGCGCCGTATGCCGGTTGCCCGGGGTAGGCCGGCCATGGGCCCGGCGCCGGACCGCCCGGATACCGGATCTTCGGGTCTTCGGGGATGCCCTTGGTGACCGGGAAGTAGTTGGCGAAGCCGGGGAAGCCGATACCGGGGTTGGGCCGCACGTCCAGTCCGGTACCGAAGCCGGTGTCGGTGACCAGATACTTGATCGGGAAGTTCTTGCTGGCGTCGGGCAGCGAGCCGCAGCTCGGCTTGCCGCCGGGGCCGCCCGTGGCGTTGACAATCGGCAGGTTGTCGGGGTAGCGGTAGGGGTCGTCACCGGCCAGCAACGCCGCATCCATGATCACCGATTTTCCGTTGCCGCCCAACGCGTCTCGTCCGCCGTTCTCCAGGAACCATTGGGCGCCCTGAAACAGGCAGGTGTAGGTCGGCGAGTACTTCATGAACAGCGCGGTGGTCGGGTCGAGGACGTTCATCGCCCGCACCAGGTTGGGCTGGTTGGTGCCGATCGTGTTGATGCCCGACTGCGAGAAGCCGACCGCGGACAGCAGCAGGCTGTCGAGCGCGCCGGCATTGGTTGTGATCATGGCGCTCGTGGTGGTGAAGTTGTCCAGAATCGCCAGGATGTCCTGTGCCGCATCCGAATACGCCTGGCTGGTTTTCCCGAACAGCTGCCAGTCCCGTTGCACGGTGGGCATTCTCGGGTTGACCGCCAGGAGCACATTGTTGGCGTCGGCGATGGCTTGGCCGATCCGATCGCCCTTGCCGCGAACGGATTCGGCCACCGCCGACAGAACGGAGTTCAGCTTGGCCGGATCGACGGAGTGCACCACGGACTGCAGGTTTTCGAAGACGGTGTTGACCTCGACGGTCACGTTGCGGGAGCGCACGACTGACCCGGGCTTGAGGCTCCCGGTTTCGTCGGCCGGGACGATGAGGTCGACGTATTTGGCGCCGAAGGCGGTGCTGGACTTGATCTCCGCCTCGACATTGCTCGGCAGGTAGTGGAACGGCCCCGGATCGATCTTGAGGTTGAGCGTGGAGAGGTTGACTCCGCCCGCGTCGCGCTGCGTGCCGACCGACGACACCTCACCGATCTGCACACCGCGCAACTTGACCTTCGCGCCGTCCTCCATGACGAGTCCGACCCGATCGGAAATCACAGTCAGCGGAACGGTTTTCCGCAGTGCGCCGGTGAACAGCAGCGCCGTCAGCGTGGTCAGCGCCGCGATCACCAGGATCAGCACGGGTGCCCACCAGATCGGGTCGATCTTGCCCCGCCCAGATGAATTCGCCACCGCTACCCCGACAGGTGGAAATTGCCGGACTGCCCGTAGACGGACAGCGTGATGGTCAGCAGGATGAAAACGCCTGCGGTGATGGATGTCCGGACCGCACGGCCGACGGCCTCGCCCACCCCGGCCGGTCCGCCAGTGGCGGTGTAGCCGTAGTAGGTGTGCACGGCCATGACCGCGGCGGCCATCGCCAGCGCCTCCACGAACGACCACAACAGGTCGGCCGGGTGCAGGAACGTCGTGAAGTAGTGGTCATAGACCCCGCGGGACTGGCCGTAGATGATCGTCGTTCCGAACCTGGTGGCCAGAAACGACATCAGCACGGCGACGGTGTAAATCGGGATGACGGCGATGATGCCTGCCACGATGCGGGTGGACGCCAGATAGGTGACGGCACGGATGCCCATCACCTCCAGCGCGTCGATCTCCTCGTTGATCCGCATCGCACCCAGTTGCGCGGTGGCGCCGGCGCCGATGGTCGCGGCCAGCGCCACCCCTGCGGTGGCCGGCGCGATGAATCGGACGTTGAGGAAGGCGCCGAGGAATCCGGTGAGGGCCTCGATCCCGACGTTGGACAGCGTGTTGTAGCCCTGGACGGCGATCAGCGCACCGGTGGACAGGGTGAGGAAGCCGACGATCACCACGGTGCCGCCGATGACGGCCAGCGCGCCGGTTCCCATCCCCATCACCGCGATCAGCCGCAGCACCTCGGCGGGGTAGCGCCGGACAGCGTCGCCGGTGGCGGCCAGTGCGTTGCCGTAGAACGCGGTCTGCTCGCCCAGCCTGCGGGTGGCGTCGACGACGCGGTTGCCCTCCGTCACGGCGCCACCTTCACGCCGAAGGCGGTCGCCAGGATGTTGATCAGGAACAGCGCCATGAACGCGAACACCACGGTTTCGTTCACGGCGTTGCCGACAGCGGTCGGACCGCCACCGACCGACAGTCCCTTGTAGCAGGCGATCAGACCCGCGGACAGGCCGAACAGGAAGGCCTTGCCCAGGGAGACGAGCACCTGTGGCAGCCCGGTCAGCAGCGTCATCCCGGCGACGAACGCCCCCGGGGTCACGTGCTGGAGGTAGACGACGAAGAAGTAGCTTCCTGCCAATCCGACGACGGCG
>JAHFVD010000082.1:0-22516 GCA_023264735.1 Mycobacterium sp.
CGGGGACATTTGTCGGGACCGAATCCCAATGCGGCGAGGTTCTCCTCGAAAAGCTTAATGCCGACGGCACGTCATCACGGGTTTCGGTGCCCGGCACCAAACCCGAGCGCAGCATCGAGGTCGTCGGTGTCAGCGACGACGATCTCATCGTGCGGGCGTTCCCGTCCTGCAACCCCGGTGAGGCACTGCTCGACTACGACCCCGCGGCGAACACCTCGACGGTGTTGCTCGGCGGGACGGTGAACGGCGGCAGTGTCACCGATGCCCTGCTGTACCCGGGCCAGGGGTAGTCGACTACTCCTCGTTCGGCAACGGATGGCGGGTGCGGTCGTCGCGCGCCGGAACACCGTTATGCCCACTCTGATCCTGCGCGTACAGGCCCACCACGTACCCGATGACACCGCCATTGAGCGCCAGCGCATCCCGGTTGACGTTGTTGATCGTGTCATTGGCGGTGTGGTAGTTGGGATCACACGCCTGATCGGCGGTACCGCCCCACAGCTTCACCTGCTCGGGCGTCTTGATGTTGTCGGCGCCGGTGTCGAGGTTGCCCGACGGGATGCCTGCGCGGGTGAAGCCGTCATAGTCGCTGCGGCCGTCGAAGGGCAGGTCTTGCGGCGTTTTGCCTGCGGTCTGGAGGGCGTCGACCAGGGTGCGCTCGATGCCGGGTGAGCCTTCGGGAATCAGTTGGTCGGCATCGGCTTTGGGGTCCGGGGGCAGGGACTGGTCGGCGTCGGAGGTGAAGTAGCAGGTATTGGGTGAGGCCATCATGTCGAAGTTCAGGTACAGCGCAATGTCTTTCAGCGCTTCGACGTCCAGCGATCTGACGTAGTCGTTCGAGCCGAACAGCCCCTCTTCCTCGCCTCCCCAGAAGCCGAACCGCACCGCGTTCGCGACCTGTGGTGACGGACCCATCTGCAGCGCCGTCTCGAGTATCGTCGCGACTCCTGTGCCGTTGTCGTTGATACCCGGGCCCTGCTTGACGCTGTCGAGGTGTGCGCCGACCATCACGACGTTGTTCGCGGCGCCGGTCTTCGTCTGGGCAATCACGTTGCGCGTCTTCACCTGTTCGACGTGCGCATCGGTGATGACCGTCGCCGTTCCGGTTTCCGCCCGGAGTTTGGCGCCGTCGGCCTTGGTGACGGTCAGCACCGGAATCTTGATCTGATCGCTCTCCTCCATGGTCGCGGTGAGCTCTTTCTCGTCGACGTTGTTGGCGACGACGAGTGCGACGGCCCCGTGTTCGGTTGCCAATGTGGACTTCTCGGCCAGAAGGCACTCACCCCTGTCCACCATCACCACGGCACCGGTGACGTCGAAACCGCTGTAATCCCTGGCCGTACATCCCAGGTGCGCGTCGCCCGAGGCCACGACGAACCGGCCAGTAGCACCGTCTGCGGGGCTGGCTCCGCTGAACCCGATGGCGTGTGCCTCCACGGGTTGGCCGTTGACGCTCAGCGACTCCTTGTCGACGGTAAATATTCCCATGGTGAACTCGGGTGTCGTGACATCGAACCCCTTGTCGCGCAGAGCTTTGGCCACATACTCGACACTGGCGTCATAACCAGGGGAACCGGCGACGCGAGTGCCCTTGTTGGCGTCGGCGATGTCCTGGAGCTTCTGAAGATGCGTCATCGTGGCATCCAGCGTGATCTTCGACTGGAGATCCTTGGCGTACTGGGTGGCGTTGTCCGCCTGCGCCCCTTCGCCCCGATCACGCCCACAGCCCCCGGCCGCGACCAATGCCGCGATTGCCGCGCCCACCACGATCGCCTGTCGTGCGCCGTTGGTCATTATCCGGGGTCCGCGGTCATCCGACTTTGGAGATGCCCGATCGGGAGATGGTGAAGCCACCGCCCGACGGCGCCGTACACGTGACCCCGGCACTTTCCGACACGCAGGTGAACACGCTGTGCCGGGCCGTCTGGCCGTAGCCCAGCGTCGGATAACCCTGCCCCGACTGGGAGGTGCAACTGTCCTGGACGCAGCCGACGAGGGTGGGGGCACCATATTGGTCGAGCACCACCGCCTGCGGCGGCGAATTGGTTTGGCAGTATGCCTGTGCGGCGGAGCCTTGGGTGCCCGCAGGGGCCGCCTCCATGAGCGAGCAGGCGATGTTGCCCGAGGGCGACACGAAGTTGCACGGGTTGCCCGGCACACAGGGTCCATCGTCGGCGGCTGCCGGCGGCGCCCCCAACCATCCGCCGACCACGACGATCCCAATCGCGACGACGTTCTTCATCACGCCGCAGGTTTGAGATAGGTGACGAGGTTGACATCGCAGTACTCGTCGGCGAACATGCCACGGCAGCCTCGGAGGTACCGCATATAGCGGTCGTAGACCTCTTCGGATTGGATCTCGATTGCCTTGTCCCGGTTGGCTTCCAGCGCATCACCCCAGATGCCGAGCGTCTTGATGTAGTGCGGTCGCAGGGACAGCACCTCGGGGACAATGAATCCGGCCGCTTCGCCGCGTTCCTGCATCATGACCGCCGTCGGGATCCGGCCGCCGGGGAAGATCTCGGTGATGATGAATTTGACGAACCGCAGGGCTTCGAACGTGATCTTCTTGCCGCGTTCAGCCATATCGTAGGGGTGATAGCTGGTGGTGCTCTGGATCGTCATCCGTCCGTCGTCGGGCAGGACGTTGAAGCAGTTCTTGAAGTAGTCGTCGTAACGCTCGAAGCCGAAATGTTCAAAGGCCTCGATCGACACGATGCGGTCGACGGGTTCGCTGAACTCCTCCCAGCCATGCAGCTGGACGTCATGCGTGCGCTCGGAATCGACCTGGTCGAGAAGCTTCGTGGTGTGCGCGTGCTGGTTTTTCGACAGCGTGAGCCCGATGACGTTGACGTCGTACTTCTCCATCGCGCGTTTCATGGTGGCGCCCCAGCCGCAGCCGATGTCGAGCAACGTCATTCCCGGCTTGAGGTCAAGCTTGTCCAGGTTCAGATCGATCTTGGCGATCTGCGCTTCTTCCAGCGAGAGGTCCGCGGGGTCGAAGTAGGCGCAACTGTACGTCCGGCTCGGATCCTGAAACAGGCCGAAGAAGTCGTCGGACAGGTCGTAATGGGCCTGGATGTCCTCAAAGTGGGGACGCATCTTCGAGGTGGGTCGTTTGTCGGGCATGTAGCCCTCCCGCCGTAGGGGGTGTTTGGTCCGCACCCTACGCGGTAGGCGGCCGCCGATCGATCGTTTCGGCCGTCACGCCGATACCAAAGCCGACCTCCGTCGTATCGACGATGACAGCGCCGACAGGCCGCGCCGATCGCCACCCATGCGGCGCACTTTCCCTCGGGCGCTGGGCGTCTCACCGAGTACGTACCGGAGCCGATTTCGGACGACCGGCATTCATCGCTAGCGCTCGTCAGCGGTTTCCCGGCGACCGATCGCGGGCATTAGCAACGCATGGATACCCTGCCGCGACTCCGGCACGCCGAGCATCGCATCGTGAAAATTCAGCGACGAGTGTGGCTGGCTCAAGTGCTGATGTGGCCCACGATCATCGTCGGGGCAGTGTTGTCGGCCGGCGCGCTGGTGTGGTTAATTCGGCGCCGTTCCGCAGGTGGTCGGCACGAGATGCCGGATCTCCCTGGGGCGCACGAAGCAGACACTGCTGGGGCAACTACTGGCTGACCAGCTCCGGGTGGAACGTGGCCGCCATCCGGCGCATGCCATCGCGCCAGTCGACGGTCGTGGTTCCGATGAGCTCGTGCATCTTGGTGACGTCCAACGGATTTCCGCGCAACGTCTGATCGGTCTCTTCGAACACCGGTTCCTTGCCGACGAGCGAGCCGAGGTGGGTGCACCACTCCTGGAGGCTGACGAATTGGTCGCCGCCCCAGTTGACGGTGGTGACCGGAACTGATGCCACCTCAAGCAGTTTCGGGATCATCGCGATGATGTCGTCCTCGTGGATCGGGTTGTAGACGGCGGGTCCGCCGGGCGGGACTGGGATGGGCATATCGCCGAGCATCATGTCCAGGTGGAAGAGCGGCCACCCACCGTTGTTGCCGTACGGGACGTTGAGGCGCGCGATGGTGGCCGGGACACCGAGAGCACGTGCCATCGTGGCGACGACGACTTCCCCGGCGATCTTGGTGATGGAGTAGGTGGGAAGCATCGGCTTGTGGTTGTCGCCGAGAACGGTGCGTTCAGTGCGGTATTCGTCGCCTGGCGGATCGTAGACGGCACCGGATGAACAGTGCAGGAACGCCTTCGCCTCGCGGCAGTGCGCCATGAGAAGGCCTGCCGATTCGGCGTTGGCCGCCATGTCCTTGTCCCACCGACCGCTCTTGGCCACGCCCAAGTTGAGGACGTAGTCGAAGTCTTGCGGAAGTCCGGTGAAGTCGCCGGCAGCCATGTTGACGGCCTCGCACCGGACGCCGGCCTTCTCGAGGCGTTCGCGCGCTGCGGCATCGGTGAAGCGGGCGATGCCCCACACTTCGTTGTCGGCAGCCAGGGCTAAGGCGATCGGGACGGCAACCTGGCCGCTTGCTCCGGTGATCAAGATCTTGGATCCGCGCATCGGCTGATGGTAGGCAGCTCAGGCGTTCGTGAGTGCGATTTGGTCTCAGTTGGGCGATCGCTCAAGTTTGGGGCAGCGCCAGCCGGCCCCTCCCTCATCAGGGACCGACTGGCACTAGGGGGTCAAACTACTTTCCGACCTTCGCGGACCTGGCGGATTTGCCCGAGCCCTTCTTGCCTGCGCTGGCCGTCGAATCGTGACTTCCGGTGGTCTTGGCGCTGGTCGCCGTGGAACCATTTCTGCCAGTGGATGATTCGGCCGCGGCAGGCGCCGCGGTGGTATCGGCCGCGGTGGACTCAGTCGCGCTCTGCGACGCCGCCTTGATGGCGTCACGGGCCGACCCGGCCGTGCCACGAGCCTTCGGGGCGGCGATCGACAGGGTGACCGTCTTGGCGGCGCCGGGGACCGTCGCCGCGGCACTGGCGGCCGCCGCGGCGGTCGGCGGAGCGGCTCCGATGGCTTGGGCGATGACGTCCCGCAGTGCAATCAGGCTGGCGATCGGTCCGCTGGCCAGGAACCCGAAGTTGGGGTCGTAGGGCGTCAGGAGGCCCGGGGCAGGCAGGAATCCGAGGATCGTGCCCGAACCGTTGAGGAAGCCGTCGACCAGATCTGCGGGGAGATTCACCAGAGTGTTGATGACGGCACCCGGGTCGCGGGCGACCACTCCGTCGTACACATCCTGCGTAGCCTGCACGGCGGCGTTGATCGTCGACACCAGCGGGAACGTCATGGGCAGGATTACCTGGAACACCGCGTCGGGCAGTGTGGCGAACGCCTTGGCAAAGTTGTTCACCGTGCTGACCAAGGGGCGCGTCAAATCGGACACGGCCTGGACGCCCGCCAACGCGAGCGGGATCACGATCTGGTTGTTGAAGGTGTCGAAGGCACCCACGATGTCACCGCTTTGGAGCTGGCCGCGAGCGGTAGCGATCGCACCCGGGGCCCCGTCGAGGATCAGCTTGATGGTTCCCGCGTTGTTGTCGAAGCGCGTCTTCAGGTCCTCGAAGGCGGCGATCTGGTTGGCGACGATCTGGCTGAGGATCGGGGCGGGACTGTCGGCGATCTGCTGGCCGATCGCGCCGAGATTTGCTGCGGACTTCTGGAAGACCTGTACCCAGTTCTCGATCGGGTTGACCGCGGCGCTGAGCTCGACACCGACCGACGACACCGTTCGCTGCATGGCCTGGACGTCGGGCATCGAAGGTGTCACCGGCGAAATCGCGATGACACTCGCTCCCAAGAGCGCCACACCAGCGGTGGTGTACGGACGAACAGCAGCGTTCATGACTCTCCTTTGACTGACAATTGCCCCCTGGATGTCAAAACGTACCGCACCTTACTCATCAGTAAGAAGTGGTTCCGGAAACTTTCTTGCGCGTCGAAAGCAACCCAGATAGCTGGGCTAGATTCTGGATGTGCACGGCGTACGCACTGTTCAGGTCACTATTTTGGCCGTCACAAGGTTACGAGTCGCTGAGCAGCCAGGGACGATCAGCTACCGTTTCCGATTCGTTATCTTACCGACGGGTAAGGTAAACAGTTTGCTGAAACTGTCACCTAAGTTACCTTTCGGTACCATAACCAGGCTTATGTAAATCTCAGACTGTTTGCGCGGTTGGTGACCCGCGCAGCGGCGGCTGGAGCGGCCGCTGCGGCGGTCCGGAACCGGGGGCACGCCTGCGATCCGCCTTGGCCCCGGGCATCCCTCGCGGTCGACACGCGTGCATCCGAGCGTTTGCTGAGCGGCCAAAAAATCTTGTGGCGCGCGTCGCACCGGTTGGCTCCTGATGACGCGCGCCACGTGACCGGCACCGTCGTGCCCGTCGATGCCGGGCTGCTGAACAAGCGCTGATCGGTGGGCACAACTCCGGTTGCGCAGCAGTTTCAACTACGGCACGTTGAATACCTGAGGAACATTTGCGTCGAGAACGGAGCCACGAGTTGAACGCCCGAATCTGTCTGTTGGCTTGTGCCACTCTGCTTGCCACGGCGCTCCTGTTCGCACCAGGTGCTTCCGCAGACACGATTCCCGGAGCAGAAGCCGCCATCGCCAAGGCCGAAAACGCGCTCGGGTCAGACCTATTCGGCCCCTACGGGTGCGAAGCTTTCGTGGCTTACGCCTACAGCGTGCCGCAGGCTCAGTACGGCTGGGACGGCGCTGCCGAAACCATGTACCAAACTCTCCTTCGGCAAGGTCAGATGCACACCGACATGGATCCCCCGCGGGGAGCACTTGTCTTCAGCAAGAGCCCATACGGCGCGCACATCGACATTGCGCGCGGTGATGGGACATACATCTCCGGCGGCGTTCAAGGACTCAAGCTCGGGTACGGCAACGGGCACAACATCCAGATCCTGCCGACTCCCCACGTGGGGTCTGGCTGGACTTACCGGGGCTGGAGTCTGGGCTATCCCCAATAAGTCCGATGCCCGCGCGGAAGGTAACCCCGTCAGGCCTGCGCGGATAAGCCACGCATCGTGATCTCGACAAGCTCGTCGGTCGCGGTGCTGTCCAGGTGCGGGTGACCGACGAGGTGGCGGTACAGCAGCGGCGCGATCAGGACATCGACCGCGGCGTCAGGATCGATATCGGAGCGGAACTGGCCCTCGGCGACCCCGCGGGCCCACACCCTGCGCACCGTGTCACGGTGCGCCAGCATCAAATGCTTGTGAAGGTCGGTCCGCATCGACTGGTCGAACTGGGCCTCGCCGATCAGCTGGGCGAGCACTCGCCCGTCGGCCCCGGCATGAAAGGCGGTCAGTTCGCGGAGCACGATCCGCAGATCCGTTGCTGCCGAGCCGGTGTCGGGGTCCCGAAGATCGACGATCATATCGGAGAGGCACGCCTCGAGAGCGACGGCGAACTTGTTGGGCCACCACTTGTAGATCGTCTTCTTGCTGACTCCACTGCGAGCCGCGATCTGGTCGGTCGTGACCGACCGCAGACCGCCTTCCTGAAGCAGCTCAGCGGTAGCTCGAAGGACAGCAAGGTGCGACGGTTCGCTGCGTGGACGACCCCGCTTGCCCGCACTGTCGGCGCCGGACGGCGCCGCCGAATCCTCCATGTCGCTCCCGTCCAGCGGGCCCCTCGGCCACCACTGTCGCTGTGGGGCAGTCTAATCACCTGCGGCCGGGCGCCGATTGCCCAGCTTCACAGGTTTGTCCTAGGTAGCATCACGGCGTTCTGCTGTATCCGGGACGCGCATCACGAGGAGCGTGCACGTATGCCTGGTTGGCGCATGGAGAAGTCGGCCCAGACGTCGGCTCACCAAGAGGCGTTGCCCACCGACGTTACGGCGGCCACGTTGGAAGCGATCCGCCGACGAGGCATCGACGCCTTCACGCTCGACGACGTAGCCGAACTCACCGGACGCGACATACTCGCCCTCAGCGAACTGTGCGGCGACAAAGAGGAATTGGCGGTCCGCTCCCTGACCGCGCACTACGAGGACTCCATTCCGTTGCCCGATACCGGCTGCCTGCGTGACGACATGGCGGCCCTTGCCCATTCGGTCGCGCGGTTCCTCAGTACCGGCAACGGCCGGCTGCTGATGCGGCTGCTGGTGGTCGACGACCGAGATTGGGGCGCCGGCGAAACTCGGAACGAGTTCTGGCAGGTCCGGTTTCAGCGGGTGCAGGAGATGTTCGACCGCGCCGAGCAGCGTGGTGAAATCCGCCCGGATGTCAACGGCCACATCGCGATGCAGTTGATGCTCGCGCCGCTACACGCCTACGCGCTCTACCTCGAGGACACCATCATCGACGAGGAAACAGTGCAGGTCATTGTCGAGGCGGCGTGGCGGGGCGTCGCGACCGTGACCGCGCCTGAGGCATAGGCGTCCGTCGGGCCGCATCGCGGATAGCAGCAAAGTCCTCGTACGCCGGGCGTCTGTTCGTCGTCAATCAGAAGCGTTGAGCTCGGGCAGGTCTTGTAGTTCATCAAGGAGAGTTCGGCCTGCAAGAATCTCCGGCCTCCAGTCGAGCATCACGTCCAAGCGAACGGCGTATCCACGAATCTTCGCGGCGGCAGGAAATACCTGGCGCAGTTGCTTGTCGGCTGACATGACACGTTCTCCTAGGTACACGCCGATTAGATGCCAAGGGCCAGTACGCGGGCGAGGCGTGTTCAACAGCAGCGGACCACCCGAACAACCATCACCGGCAGCTTCGCTCAACTCGAAGAATTGGGACCCTCTGAGATTTGGCAAAGTGTCGTTGGCGACTCGCCGCCTCACATGTCCTTCGGTGTACACAAGTTCAGGCAGCGGATGGGCCGTACCTGATGCCTCGTCTACGAGTTCGAAGACAGTGTCCTCTGGAAAGCCCCACATAAAGTAGTGAGCGCTTGATTGATGCTGAGTTGGATCGGCCTGCAGAATGGAGCGCCAAGCCTGTTGTGGACCGCCGGGCGGTGAGATTCGCAGGATTGCTACGTCTTCCTTGGGGTGCAGCTCGTGCCCAGAAACGTCGAATCCCAACCATTGCCCACCGTTGGTGAGCACGGCGCTTAGTGGGAGATCCGGCGGAGGATCTGTGACCACATGCGCAGCAGTCAACGCATAACCCCGGCTTCCTATGAAGAATCCAGTACCGCGGAATGCCTTGACGTTTCGACTGTGTCCGTGTGCTTCCGCCTCGAATATTGGGAACACGTAGTCCCGCACTGCGTCCGACTGCTGCATGGCTCCATCAAACACCTGTGCCCACGCAGCAGTCGATACCCGGAAACCCCTGTCGTGCCACCACACCCGCCGGGATCTTGTCCCGGCCAGCTGCCCTCGATGAACGCATCTACGAGGAAATTTTCTTGGCGGCCATCTGCGGATCCGCTCCGGTCCCCTACACCCTCTACGGTCCCGGTCCAAACTGCCCTGGTCGCGGGGGTGCAGCACGTTAGACAGGGTGGGCCGGACACGGTGGCCGACACGCCGAAGGCTGTCGGTACCCAGCCCTAAACTGACGCACACGAAACAGAGGGGACCGCTTTGGAACCACTTACCGCTACCGATGGCACGCAAATTTGGCCGTCGCGGAAAACTGCCATCCGGTGTCTGCGGAAAGGCGACCGGATCGTCGCACCAGTCGGACCTAATACCGCCGTCCACGCGACAGTAGATCACCTCGAAGAGCACGAGTCGTCGCGCATCATCATCGTCCACGCACACGCGCCAAACGGCGAACCGTTCAGCAAAAAATCTAGGCCTTGGGAGCTTGTCGACCGACTTGCCCAACCCGGGGATCGCCCACCGGGCCGCGAGTCGCGGATGGTGCGAGGCGACGAACTGTGGAAGTGGCTCAATGTGCCATTGAATGATCCAGAGGGCTCCGATCGCCAGTACATACTGCGCTCGTGCGAGCGAATCCAAGATAAGGCGCTTGGCGACTTGATCCGTATAAAGATGCAGAGCGGCGATATCGTCAACACCTCGGACGTGTTCTGCGATGCAACCTTCTCCTTCGTGGAACACAGGTGACAGGCCCGGCAACCGCGGATGGGCGTTCATGCTCTATTGAAGGCCACTTCCAATGCGGACCAGGGATTCTCGTGGGTGTCGAGTGTATGGGCCGGACATACCTCACGCGCACGTCCAAGCGGGAGTTGGAGATCACGTTCCCCATCCTCGGCGCTGACTGGCAGCGTGGTGCGGTTGATTCGCCGCAGTGGTCGACCATCGCGAAGACAGCGGAGAATGACCAAGAACAGGTCGGAAGTGCAAAATGGGGGAACGTGCTCGGTTGGTGGAATGCGGCGGACGGTACGCAAACCCCACGTTCGGTCGATGTGACGCGCTGGCGCTTCGCTGCCGCAATCTTCGTCGCAGATGAGGTGAACGACTACCACCACGCCCGCTCAGCATTATCCGAAGAAATGGAGAGCTGGTGGCATCTCTTCAGCTCGTGGCTGGAGGTGTTCACGCGTCAGGATCTGGCTGAACTCAACAAACCCCGCCAAGGTATTAAGGCAGGCGAAATATGGATGTGGGAACGGCCTGAATCTGGTCTGCGGCTTCGTGCTTCACGAGTCACGACGTATGGCTTCAAGAGCAAGGGAAACGTGGAGCCCGCGGACCATCGAACCATCGCGGCTTGCATGAGGCTATGCAGCCTGTTCGTTCGCCCACCGGATGAGTGGTTGTTCATCCGCGATGCGAGGGCGCTTGTGAAGGATGAGCAGTATCGTCGGGCCGTGATCGATGCCGGAACCGCAGCCGAACTCGCGATGACAACACTGCTCGATCGAAAGTTGGGGAATGCGGATGAGGCACTTAAGAAGGCCCTCTACGACAAATATCAGACTCTCAATGGGCGGTCACAACTCCTCAAGAAGCTAGGTGCCGGAACCGTCCCCGAACGTCTGCAACAAGAACTCAGCGAGCCGCGAAACGACGCCGCCCACGGTGGCACCTCGCCCACTCGTGGAGAGGCGGATCTTGCGATTGCAAAAGCTCTCGAACTCGTCGAACAGGCGTATCCACTTGAGAAATTCCTGGCGGTCGCGCAAGCCTAATTCGCTTGCCTCCGAATAAGACTGACCACGTTGCCCGGTAGCGATGTTTCGGCTGGGTGCTGCTGGTGGGCGCAAGAACCGAGTCTGGACCTACGGCACACCCAAGAGCGATGCTTCGTCGGATCGCATCGTACCTGCCTCTGGGCCGACGTCCGGCGATCTAACAAACGCCGTCTTGGAGCCCTATTCAGTTGTGTCTCGCGACTGCAGGCCAGACACCCATTTGAGGTTCTTGAGGTCGTCCCAAAGCCACCCAACTGCAATATGAGTCGCGGGCTTCTTGTCGATGAGATCGAACCGCCCCGAGGACATCGAGAACGAATCCGAGAAAGGCTTCAAGCCAGGAGTGTTCGCGATGTATTGGAAATAGGCATCGCCAAACGCCTCTCGGTCATCGCGAATCTCTTCTGACCGAGACTCATCATTGACAGTGATATTGACGGAGTTCTGCCCACGTCGTTCGCCATTCGGAAGCGGCACTCCCACAGGACGTAGAAGCCATCGGATTCCGGGCTCAGCAGGGCCCAGTGAGAATGGGCCGCCGCTGGTCGCCCCTCCAAAGGACATCGCCCCGTAGTACTCGAAAGGCATCATCCCCCTGTGCGCCAATGCATCTCCGAAATTCGGGGCCACGCTCTCACAGATTTCGACATAACACTGGATTGCTGCTTCGACGACTGCGCGGACTCTCCTCGCCATGGACTCTACCGAGAATCCCGGCCAGCCATTTCGCCCGGGGGAAACATCGGGCAACGGGTAGATGCTGCCATACAAGCCCCGTCCAACGTCTTCGAGATCGCTTGGGTACTGAACGGATCTTGTTAGAAGGTCCTGTATTTCGCGCCGCACAATCCCGTCATGTTGGCTAGCCGCGCGAATCGCAACTGCGGTCAGCCGTTCACTGAGGTCGTTCGCCAAAATGTTGCGCGCGGTAGCCCACACCCAGTTACGCGAAGCTGGCATCGCAGCCGTTTCGATGAAAAACGATCGGTCCATAGATATTTGGACCGATGAATCGATCACCGGCGGCAGCAGGTCATCCGGAATCTGCTTGGATATAAGCCATCTGATATCGACCCGATCTCCGCCGTATTCCAGCCCAAGGGAGAAGTCATCCAGGGAACGAAGGCCTGAGACCGCAAACGGTGTGAAGGCGGCGGAAAGTGGACCGAGGCCGTCGATCATTGCTTCAAGAGCGAAACGCAGTCGATAGCCCATCTGCTGTTGAGAATCGATAGGTTGATTCTCCCTGTAGCGGTTTAGCCCTGCGCTCTCGGTATCGTTGATAATCCACGCGATTGCACCAGGATTCCACCGTGCGATAGTGGCCATCGCCGGGTCTACTCGGCTGGGCGCACCTGACGCGAGGACCATGGATAGTACGTATTTCCATCGGTCGAAGGAAGGCAGGCCGGTCAGGATGTCATCCAACGGAACGGCCCCTTCAAGTACTGCGCGTGAAGCGAACCATTGCTCAAACGTTGCCAGCGAAAACGAGAGCCCTTGGGCGGTCGCGGTAAGGAAGGGCGAATCTCGGAGTTGGGCCGCGGTGTTGAAGTCGGTAAAGCTCTCGGGATCGACTGGACCTGCGGTGGTCACCGTTTGAACAGCCAAGTGCCTTAACTGAGAATAGAGATCGCTGTTTTCCCTGGTGACAATCCGGCGGATCACGCCGTCGATTACTTCCGTCATAGTGGTGAGCTCTTGCGATCCTGCGAGCTGTCCGATCAGTAGGGCAAAGAGCGGGCGTTCGAGTGCTTCTTCGATCTCAGGCCGCAGGTCACCGAGTTGTGTCTTGCCAGCTACTAGACCAACAAGCTTGCGGCCATAGGACTTTGACAGGGGATCGACCCGGACGATGCGGCTATCACCGACTCGGTGCGTGCTACGTGATGTCAGCAGAACGCGCGAGCGTGGCCAACGACGCGTCAGCGCATCTGCGTATGCGACGGTCCTGTCTGCGCGATCCGCACGTTGGTCTAAGCCGTCGATGACGATATCTGCACCCAGCGTCTCGAGGGCGTGTAAACCGACTTCCTTCTGGACGTGGACCGCGAGAGAAGACTCTAGTTCGTCAATCGAAACCCAAACTGGCAGCGGCGCATCGAGATTGCTTTGCGCTACTTCCGTGGCAATTCGGAACCAACCTTCGGCGATGTCCGATTTGCCGGCGCCCAACGCGCCTGTGAGAATTACGAACTGACCGCTCGGCAAGGTCCTCAGCTTGTAAGGGACCTGCGGCAATAGGTTTCGAATCCGTGCAGCTTGGACATCATCGAGACCCGCGCCGATCCGTCGCCGCTCGATCCGCGAGTCTGAAGCGGCCAAAGCCCTCGATAAGAACTCGTCTCTCCCCTGGGCTTCGTAGATCGAAGGATCGCCGAAAGTAATACTGACACCACCGCCCACCGTGGTGTCGATGAACTGCACCCCCGGCGCGACAGCTGAACCACTCTGTGCTGCCGCGCCCGTTAAGGGGTGGAGGACGGCCCCTTCTGACCAGAGGTCACATTGCTGATATCGATGCTCCCGGAAACTTTCGCTCCACGAACATTCACACCGCCGCCGCTCGACCACACATTCTGGATACGAACCGCTTCGGCCTCGATCTCCTCAAGATTCACGCCGATTGGCTCGCCCGCGCGCGGGTTATCGGCATTGATAGCCTCTATCAGCGCCTTGGCTGCGGCCAGCAACTCTGCATCCGATTCCGCGCCCGCATCTTTCAGGTCTTCTTCGAGCGAGGCCCGCTTGGCGTCCGAATCGGGCTTGTTCTCGACCGGAGTTGGGTCGACGCCCTTGTATCGATCTGTAATGAGGTGCTTCAGCCCTGCGTACAGATCTTTGACTGCGCTGGCGACGGTACTGCGAACACCCTCTTGGGCGCCGAGCGCGACCGCGGTGACGATGATTGATACGGGATCCACGCCGTGGATGGTGCCATACCTGGCCGACAAATTTGGGAAGCTTCCCCGTGCCGTTAATACCTAAGTCAAGTTACGGCTGACGCGGTGCTGACGCGAACTCTTCAACACCGGCCAGACGCTCAAGCGTTCGAACCAAAAAACACCCTTTACCTGCAACAATATGGGTGCCCCCAGTGAGATTCGAACTCACACTTGGCGGATTTTAAGTCCGCTGCCTCTGCCGATTGGGCTATGGGGGCGCACCGGGGCAAAACCCGGTGCAAGCACCGTACCCACAGCACGACACCCCGGGGGAAGGGGCCACCCGGGGTGTCGTGAGCTGTGTAATCAGGCGGCGACCGCCTCCTTCTCCGCAGGCTTGTGACCGTCGTCGAGCATCGTCACCTCATCGAACGGATCGCGACCGCTCAGCACCTCGTTGACCTTGTCGGAGTCCACCGTCTTGGTCCACGAGCCGACCAGCAGGGTGGCCACCGCGTTGCCCGAGAAGTTCGTCACCGCTCGCGCCTCGGACATGAACCGGTCGATCCCGACGATCAGCCCCACCCCGTCGAGCAGCTCCGGCCGATGCGCCTGCAGACCGCCGGCCAGCGTCGCCAACCCGGCCCCGCTCACCCCGGCCGCGCCCTTGGACGCCACGATCATGAACACCAGCAGACCGATCTGCTCACCCACCGACAGCGGGTCACCCAACGCGTCGGCGATGAACAGCGAGGCCATCGTCAGATAGATCGCCGTCCCATCCAGGTTGAACGAATATCCGGTCGGCACAACCACACCCACAGTGCTCTGCTGCACGCCCAGGTGTTCCATCTTCGCGATCAGCCGCGGCAGCGCCGACTCCGACGACGACGTCGCGAAGATCAGCAGGTACTCCCGTGCCAGGTAGCGCACCAGCTTGAAGATCGACACCCCGGCCACCATCCGCAGCAGCGTCCCGAGCACCCCGAACACGAACACCACGCACGTCAGATAAAAACCGAACATCAGCACCAGCAGGTTGGTCACCGCGCTCCACCCGGTCTGGCCGACCACATTGGCCATCGCCCCGAACGCACCAATTGGCGCCAGCCACAGGATCATTGACAGGATCTTGAACACCAGCCGCTGCAGATGCTCCACCCCGCGCAGGATCGGCTCGCCCTTGGTGCCCATCGCCTGGATCGCGAACCCGACCAGCAGCGCCACGAACAACCCCTGCAGCACATTGCCGTCCGTCAGCGACGAGAACAGCGACGTCGGAATGATGTGCTGGATGAAGTCCATCAAACCGCCGGACTCATGCGCCTTCTCGGCCAATTCCGCACCCTTGCCCGCCGCCGACTCCGACAGCTTGAGGCTGCTACCGGGATGCAGCAGGTTGCCGACCAACAGGCCGATGCCGAGCGCGATCGTCGACATCACCAGGAAGTAGCCGAACGCCAGGCCACCGACCTTGCCGACAGTGGCGGCTTTGCGTACCGATCCGATGCCCAGCACGATCGTGCAGAAGATGACCGGGACGATCATCATCTTGATCAGGCTGACGAACATCGTCCCCAGAACGCCGACCTCCTTGCCGACCGCCGGAGCGACCAAGCCGACGATGACGCCGCCGACGACCGCAGCGATGACAGCCAGGTACAGCCAGTGCGTGCGATCTTTGCGCTTGGGCGGCGCGGGCTTGTCGTCGCCGCCAGGACGATCCACAACCGTGGTCATGAGCGGTTTCCTTCCGGTAATGCAGCAATGGGTCTGCAAGGATGGTTTACCCGGACGTGACCCAGGTCACGCTTTAGTTCATTACGTTCAGAGGTGAGCAGTGGCCGTACTCCCCCGCTCGCTGGCCGGGCAGGCCTTCGCGCTGCAGGCCGCGGTCATCGTGCTGGTGGTCCTGGCCGGCAGCGCGCTGGCCCTCCTCGACGTCAAACGCCACGAGGACGACGCCGCACGCCAACAGGTCACGGCCATCGCCGTCGCACTGGCCGACTCACCCTCGACCGCGACCGCCATCGAAAGCGGTAACGCCGCACAGGTTCTGCAGCCGGTCACCGAGGCTGTCCGCAAGAGCACCGGGATCGCGTTCATCACGATCATGCGGCCTGACCGGACCCGGTTCACCCACACCAATCCCGACCAGATCGGCCAGAAGTACCTCGGCAACATCGACGCACCGCTGCGCGGCGAGATCTATACCGAGGTCTATACCGGCACCCTAGGCCCGTCGATCCGCACTGTCGCGCCGGTGCGCGGCGCAAACGGCCAGATCATCGGCCTGGTCGCGGCCGGCATCACCACCGAGAGCCTGGCCGCGCGGTGGCGTGCGCAGTGGCCATTGGTCGTCGGGGTCGGCGTTGGGGCACTGGCCCTGTCGTTCGTCGGCATCTGGGCGATCCGCCGGCGAGTCCTGAGCCAAACCCACGGGCTGGCGCCCGACGAGCTACGGGTGATGTACGACCACCACGACGCGATCCTGCACTCGGTCTCCGAAGGGCTCATCGTCCTCGACCGCACCGGGGTAGCCGTCGCCAATGACGAAGCCCGCCGTCTGCTCGCCCTGCCGGCCGGTCCCATCACCCGCGCGGACCTACCGGAGTTCTTGCGCGGCAACGACCCCGGCGTCCGCGACGAGGTCCGCCTCACCGATGACCGGGTGCTGGTGGTCAACCGCTCCCAGGTGAGCGCTTCGGACTCCGAAGTGGTCACGATCCGCGATCGCACCGAATTGCAAGGCGCCCTCGGCGAATTGAGCTCTCTGCAGGGGTTCACCGATTCGCTGCGGGCGCAGGCTCATGAGTCGGCCAACAAGCTGCACACCGTCATCACGCTGGTCGAGATGGGCCGCCCCGAGGAAGCGGTCAAATTCGCCACCCAGGAGCTGGCGTTGTCCCAGCAGCTCGTCGACCGAGTCTCCGACGCCGTCGCTGAACCTGCGCTGGTCGCCCTGCTGCTCGGCAAGACGGCGGAGGCCGACGAACGCGGTATCGAGCTGACCATCACCGAGGAAACCCATCTGCCCGCCGAGGCACTGCTGAGTTCGCAGGAGATGGTCACCGTGCTGGGCAATCTCATCGACAACGCCATGGACGCCTGCGACCGTGACGATCCGTGGGTCGAGGTCACCGTCAATCAGAACGGCCAGCTGCAGATCCAGGTCGCCGACAGCGGCCCGGGGATGGACCCCGAAACCTTCCAGCGCGCCATGCAGCGCGGCTACTCGACGAAATCCGGCACCGACGCCGGCCACCAGGGCCTGGGCCTGGCGCTGGTCGCTCAGATCGTCAACCGCCACGGCGGCACCCTGAGCGCGGACCTCACCTACGGCTCGGTGGTGACGGTGACGATCGCATGATCACCGTCCTGATCGTCGAGGACGAGCCGCTGATCGCCGAGGCGCACCGCACGTATCTGACTCGGCTGCAAGGGTTTACCGTCGTCGGGCTGGCTCATACCGCGCGTGACGCGATGCGCATCGCCTCCGAGGCCGAGTCTCCCGTGGACCTGGTACTGCTCGATCTCGGCCTGCCCGACGCCAGTGGTATCGCGCTGGCCTCGGCGCTGTCCGGGTTGCGGCCCGCACCCGACATCATCGCGATCACCTCCGAGCGTGATCTGGAGATGGTGCGCGCCGCCGTCGCGCACGGCGCGCTGGCCTACCTGCTCAAGCCGTTCACGTTCGCGGCCTTCCGCGATCGCCTCGAGCGCTACCGCCGCTATCGCGACGCGCTACCCGCCGGAACCGACGCCGCCAGTCAGGCCGAAGTCGACCGGGCACTCGGCGAATTGCGGATCAGCACGGACAGGTCGGTGGCCCCTAAGGGTGCGGCTCCGGCCACCACCGAGGAGATCGCCCGCGCGGTCCGCGACCGCGCCGATGGGTTGACCGCCGACGAGGCCGCCAAGCTGGTTGGGGTATCCCGGGTGACAGCCTGGCGCTATCTGGAACGGCTGGCCGACGACGGCACCGTCACCCGCATCACCGAGTACGGCAAGACGGGCCGGCCCAGTACGCGCTATCAGTGGCGCTGAGGCGCATCGAGTCAGAACACAGATCGCGATTCGGCGACAAGAAACGATCTGTTTTCTGAATCGATGGGCGACTGCCGACGTCATACCCCCTTGCGGAGCCGGTCAGCGATTTACTAGGATGTCCTAGTATTCAGCCGCCAGGTCAGCCAAGGGGCAGTCATGAGCACAACCATTCCGCACTTCATCGACGGCAAGCGAAGCAGCCTGTCCAGCACGCGCACTGCCGACGTCCTCAACCCCAGCACCGGCGAGGTACAGGCCCAGGTGCTCCTGGCGTCGACCGCCGACGTCGACACCGCGGTGGCCTCGGCCGTCGAGGCGCAGAAGGAATGGGCCGCCTGGAACCCCCAGCGCCGGGCCCGCGTGATGATGAAGTTCGTCGAGCTGGTCAACGCCGCCACCGACGAGCTCGCCGAGCTGCTGTCGATCGAGCACGGCAAGACCGTCGCCGACTCCCGCGGTGACATCCAGCGCGGCATCGAGGTCATCGAGTTCGCCATCGGCATCCCTCACCTGCTCAAGGGTGAGTTCACCGAAGGCGCCGGCGGTGGCATCGACGTGTACTCGATCCGCCAGCCGCTCGGCGTGGTCGCCGGCATCACCCCGTTCAACTTCCCCGCGATGATCCCGCTGTGGAAGGCTGGGCCCGCCCTTGCTTGCGGCAACGCCTTCATCCTCAAGCCCTCCGAGCGCGACCCCTCGGTGCCGGTGCGCCTGGCCGAACTGTTCCTGGAAGCCGGCCTGCCCGCCGGTGTGTTCCAGGTGGTCCAGGGCGACAAGGAAGCCGTCGACGCCATCCTTCACCACCCCGACATCAAGGCCGTCGGCTTCGTCGGCAGCTCCGATATCGCGCAGTACATCTACTCCACCGCGGCCGCGAACGGTAAGCGCTCGCAGTGCTTCGGCGGCGCCAAGAACCACATGATCGTCATGCCCGACGCCGACCTGGACCAGGCCGTCGACGCCCTCATCGGCGCCGGCTACGGCAGCGCAGGCGAGCGGTGCATGGCCATCAGCGTCGCGGTGCCCGTCGGTGAAGAGACCGCAAACCGGTTGCGCGCCAGGCTCGTCGAGCGGATCAGCGGCCTGCGCGTCGGCCACAGCCTGGACCCCAAGGCCGACTACGGCCCACTGGTCACCGGCGCCGCACTCAAGCGCGTCCGCGACTACATCGACGCCGGCGTGGCCGCCGGAGCCGAGATCGTGGTCGACGGTCGCGAGAAGGCCAGCGATGAGCTGACTTTCGCCGACTCCAGCCTGGAGGGCGGCTTCTTCATCGGCCCCACCCTGTTCGACCACGTCACCACCGACATGTCGATCTACACCGACGAGATCTTCGGCCCCGTGCTGTGCATCGTGCGCGCCCACGACTACGAAGAAGCCCTGCGCCTGCCGAGCGAGCATGAATACGGCAACGGCGTCGCAGTTTTCACCCGCGACGGTGACACCGCCCGCGACTTCGTGTCCCGAGTGCAGGTCGGCATGGTCGGCGTCAACGTGCCGATCCCGGTTCCGGTGTCCTACCACACCTTTGGCGGCTGGAAGCGCTCCGGCTTCGGCGACCTCAACCAGCACGGGCCGCACTCGATCCTGTTCTACACCAAGACCAAGACCGTCACGGAGCGGTGGCCCTCGGGCATCAAGGACGGCGCCGAGTTCGTCATCCCGACAATGAAATGACCTTCCTGACGCTCGAAGACGACGAACGCGTCATCGCCGAAACGGCTGCCGCATTCGCCGCCAAACGCCTGGCGCCGTACGCCTTGGGGTGGGATCACTCCAAGGAGTTTCCCGTCGACGTGCTGCGCGACGCCGCCGAATTGGGGATGGCCGCAATCTACTGCGCCGAGGACGTCGGCGGCAGCGGGCTGCGGCGCCTGGACGCGGTGCGGATCTTCGAGCAACTCTCGGGCGCCGATCCCGCACTGGCGGCATTCATTTCGATCCACAACATGTGCGCGTGGATGATCGATACCTTCGGCACCGACGAACAGCGCAAGTCGTGGATCCCGAAGCTCGCCTCGATGGAGACGATCGCCAGCTACTGCCTCACCGAGCCCGGCGCCGGATCCGACGCGGCGGCGTTGCGCGCCAAAGCTGTCCGCGATGGCGACGAGTACGTGCTCGACGGCGTCAAGCAGTTCATCTCCGGGGCAGGCACCTCGGATGTGTACGTCGTGATGGCCCGCACCGGCTTCAAAGAGGACGAGTCGGGCCACCGTGGAATTTCCGCCTTCATCGTCGAAAAGGACACGCCAGGGCTCAGTTTCGGCGCCCAAGAGGAGAAGATGGGCTGGAACGTTCAGCCCACCGCCCAGGTGATCCTCGAAGGTGTGCGGGTGCCGGCATCGGCGATGCTCGGCGGCCCCGAGGGCGAGGGCACCGGCTTCGGGATCGCGATGAGCGGCCTCAACGGCGGCCGGCTCAACATCGCGGCCTGCTCGCTGGGCGGCGCGCAGGCGGCCTACGACAAGGCCGTGAGTTATCTGGCCGACCGGCAGGCCTTCGGCGGAGCGCTGCTCGACGAGCCCACCATCCGATTCACGCTCGCCGATATGGCCACCGCCTTGGAAACGTCGCGACTGATGCTGTGGCGCGCAGCCATTGCACTGGACAACGACGAACCGCACAAGGTCGAGCTGTGCGCGATGGCCAAACGCTATGTCACCGACTCCTGTTACGACGTGGCCGACCAGGCGCTGCAGTTGCACGGCGGCTACGGCTACCTGCGGGAGTACGGCGTCGAGAAGATCGTCCGCGATCTTCGCGTGCACCGAATCCTCGAGGGCACCAACGAAATCATGCGCGTGGTCATCGGGCGGGCCGAGGCCGCCCGGGCCCGCGCATCGGCATGAGGCAAAGGAGCCTGCACATGACGACGATCGCGTTCCTGGGACTGGGCCACATGGGTGGGCCGATGGCGGCCAACCTGGTCAACGCCGGCTACACCGTGCGCGGCTTCGACCCGGTGCCCGCATTGCGCGCGACTGCCGAGGAGAAGGGCGCGACGGTGTTCGACGCCGGCGCCGCCGCGGTGGCTGAGGCTGACGTCGTCATCACCTCGCTGCCCAATGGTGCGATCGTGAAAGCCTGCTACGCCGAAGCGCTTCCGGCCGCCAAGCCCGGAACCCTGTTCATCGACACCTCCACCATCTCCGTCGACGACGCCCGTGAGGTCAACGCCCAGGCCACGGCGGCCGGGATGGCCCAGCTCGACGCCCCGGTCTCCGGTGGGATCAAGGGCGCGACCGCAGGCACGCTGGCCTTCATGGTCGGCGGCGAAGCCGACGCGTTGGAGAAGGCCCGTGCGGTGCTGGACCCCATGGCCAGCAAGGTGATTCACTGCGGTTCGTCGGGTGCCGGTCAGGCTGCCAAGCTGTGCAACAATATGGTGCTCGCCGTACAACAGATCGCCGTGGGTGAGGCGTTCGTGTTGGCCGAGAAGCTCGGCCTGTCGGCGCAGTCGTTGTTCGACGTGATCACCGGCGCCACGGGCAACTGCTGGTCGGTGCACACCAACTGCCCTGTGCCCGGACCGGTTCCGACCTCGCCGGCCAACAACAACTTCCAGCCGGGGTTCGCGACAGCGCTGATGAACAAGGACCTGGGCCTAGCGATGGCCGCGGTGTCGTCGACCGGTGCAACGGCCCCGTTAGGCACCCATGCCGCCGAGATCTACGCCAAGTTCGCAGAAGGGCACGCCGACCTGGATTTCAGCGCGGTCATCGAGACCCTGCGCTAGAAGTCGCCCGCGTGGTGGCGCAGCGTCTCGATCGACGCCACCAGCGCACGTGCCTCCTGTGCGGACACTCCGACATCGGCGAACACCTGCTCGTTGAGCGTCGCGGTGGCGTCCTCCACAGTCGAGCGCCCGATCTCGGTGATCTCCACCAGCGTGGTGCGCCCGTCGGTGGGATGCGGCACCCGCTTGACCAGTCCGTCGGCCTCCAGCCGGCGAATGGCATGCGTGACGCTGGTGACATGCACCTGCAGCCGGTCGGATGCCTTGGTGATCGGCAGCGCGCCAGTGCGGCTGAACGCCAGCAGCCGCAGCAGCTCAAAGCGCGAAAAGCTCAGATCGTAGGGCCGCAGCGCGGTCTCCACCCGGGCCAGCAGGATCTGGTGAGCCCGCATCACGGAAGTCACCGCCACCATGCCCTCGGCGACATCACCCCACCCGGAGCGCTCCCAGTTCCGCCGCGCCGTGGCGATCGGGTCCGGCTTCTCGGACGGGATTGAATCGGCAGCCATCCGCCCATTCATACCGCATCCGGCCACCGCCGTAGGGCACTACCGCCGGTCCGCCACGGCGGCCAGCACCGCGCGCGTCGACCACCGCTCCCCTACCGTGATTCGCACCCCGCCGTCGCTGTAGTGCCGGACCCGCAGACCGGCCGGGCCGAACACCTCTTGCCAGGGCTTGCCCGCCGGCGGCAGGTACACGAAGTTAGCGTGCCCCTCGGTGACGTAGACGCCCATCGCACGCAGCCGCATCCGCAGGTAGCGCCGCTCGGCGGCGATCACCCGAATGCGGCGCTGCAGCTG
>JAHFVD010000082.1:22616-32546 GCA_023264735.1 Mycobacterium sp.
CTGCATCGCGACGCCGGTGGCGCCCTGGCCCAGCACCACCTGCTCCTCGGCCAGACCGATCCGGGAAGCGATCAGCCGCCGCAGCCGCTCCGGCAGGAACTCCGGATACCGGTTAGCGGAATCGATCGCGGCGATCAGGGCTGACCGCACCGCGGGAAGCGGTGAGAACGGATTCTCGTTGAGCGACAACGCCAGTGGATCGGTTGCATCGGGCAGGGCGGCGACGGCGTCGTCGGCGATCCGCGTCAAAGGCTGCATCAGGCGGCCCTGCCGCCCCACCGCACCGCGGCCGCGCCGGCGAAGTCACCGGCATGGGCGAAGGCCGCCATCAGGACGGTGTCGCCGGCCGAGACCCGCCCGTCGCTGATCGCCCGGTCGAGGTTGATCGGGATGCCAGCACCGAAGAGGTTGCCGCACTGGTCGAATGTGTCGACGTGCCGTTCGGCCGGCAGCTCGAGTGCTTCGCGCCAGTTGCGCAGGAACACCCGGTTGGGTTGGTTGGTGACGAACAGATCGACGTCCTTCGACTTCAGCCCGAGTCGATGGCACACGGTCAGTGCGACTTCCGGCACCTGGCGGTTGCCGCGGGCGAGCACCTTGGTGATCTTGGATTCGGTGAAGCCGATGTATCCCTCGGCGGAGCCGGGCTGCCACCACTTGCGCGGCGGATCGAATGCGATCGTCATATCGCCGGCGAACTCACCGTAGGTGCGGGTTTCGATGTCGAGGATCGGCGACTGGTCCGACAGGGTGACAAGGCCGACGGCCGCACCGTCACCGGGCACCGCCGCCTGGGCCTTGCGCCGCACGGTCGGCTGGTCGAAAACCTGACCGGCCGCGTTCTGCGCGATCGCCACCAACGCGGTGTGCCCCGCACCCGAGGACAACAACTGGCGGGCCACCTGAAGCCCCAGCACGAACGCCGCGCAGCCGCCGTTGTGCAGATCCAGCACCCAATTCGGCCGCATACCAAGGCGATGCGCGATTGCCCCGCCGCCGCCGTAGAACGGCATGTCCGGCATCTGCGTGTGGGTGATCAGGATGTCGGCGCCGGCGATGACGTCTTCGCCGTGGCGTTCGATCAGCCCGGCGGCGGCCCGCTCGATCATGTCGGTGGCGGTTTCGTCGGGGGCGATGTGGTGGCGGAACTTCGGCGCCCGGAACATCAGGTTGTCGCGCAGTTCGTCGGAGTCGGCGAACTGGGCGTAGTAGTCGGCGGGGACCGGGTCGCCGGGCAGGTAGCTCGAGACGTCGATCAGGCTGACGCTGGGTTGGCTCATGGCAGTGCTCATTTCATCCATCGGGGGGTCACCGGCAGTCCGTTGCGGTGGCGGTATTCGGCAATGGCTTTGAGGTTCTTCATCTCCAGTTCGTGGCCGGCACCGAACATGTCCCAGAAGTCACCGACCCACACCGGGCGCTCCGGCGGCGCGGTTTCCGGATAGGGGTTCTCGTCATAGAACGGGTGATGGCAATTCGTCCACAGCACAACCGAACCGGGCTTGTCGAGCACAATCTGCGCGTCGATCACCCGCATCAGGTAGATCATCCACAGGTGCTTGCCCTGGTCCCACGCGCAGTGGTAGTCGACGGTACGCGCCTGCGGGTTGGCCTCGGTGCGCGTGTAGATCAAAGTCTGCGAACCCAATCGGTCATAGGCCAGCCACAGCCCCGGCTCGTCGGTGGCCTCGAACCCCCGCAGGCTGTAGGTCCATTCCTCCAGGGATCTGGTGTCGGACAGGTACTCGTAGAGTTCGTCGGGCGGACAGTCGATGTACTCGTTGACCGTGCAATATCGGCCGAAGACCTGCTCGTGCGGGTACACCGACCGCATCATCTCCATGATGACGGGGGTGGCCTTCTCCCGCGGGGAGGTTTCGATGCGCGTGACCCCGTCGATGGGGGCGGCGGATCCGGTGTGGGCGACTATATCGTCAAGCGCGGGCAGCGACATGGGGTCTGCTCTCCTCTGTGGTCGGGGTGGTGTGCCGTAGCGCAGCCAGGAATGGTGCGAAGGGCGGGATTTCATCGGCAGAACACTCGATGCTGACGACGGACGGACCGTCGTCGGCCAGGGCTGATCCCAGCGCGGTGCGCAGCTGGCCGAGCTCGCCGACGTCGACCGAACGCAGTCCGGGGAACATCGCCGCCAGCCCGGCACCCAGATTGCTGGGCCGGAATCGGTTGTAGCTGTACATATCTCGGTAGTACAACCGCTCACGCGTCACGCACATGGCGTGTGCGTTGTTGTTGAACAGCACGAATGTGATCGGCAGTCGGTATTGCACTGCGGTGTGCATCTCCATGCCGTGCATGAAGAACGAGCCGTCCCCGGCCACCACCACAACCCGGCGCCCCCGCCCGAAGGCCATGCCGATGGCCGCACCGAAGCTGTAGCCCATGCCACCCATGCCGAGTGCGACCATGAACCGTCCCGATCTGCGCACCGGAAGGTTGTGGATCGCGGCCGCGCCGGTGTTGCCCGCGTCGACGACGATGTCGACATCGTCGGGCAGAACGGCGTCGAGCGCGGAAACCGCGTCCCGGTACCGGATTCCGTCACCGTCGTAGCGCGGCGGGATCAGCTCCTGGTGCCCGATGGTCTCAGGAACCCGCAACCCGTTGGGCCGCTGCCCACATCCGGAGAGCATCATCGCCAGCTGCCCCAGTGACGCCCGCAGATCGTCGGTGCGGATGTGAGTACAGGGTAGATACGGCGCGGCGGACCCGATGGACATCGCCGAAACACTGCCCAGCGCATCATCCAACCCAGCGCGTGCGGTCACGTTCAGTCGGGTTCCGATCAGCAGGCAGAGCGCGCTGTCCCGGACCGCATCGGCGATGCCTGGGTGCCCCATCACGCCGGTGACACCAAGAGACGACGACGAGCCCAATCCCGGCGAGCCGCTGACATCCTTGGCGTCAGGCACGGTCGCGACCCGGGCCCGTAGCAGGGCGCGTAGCCGCTCCAGTTCGACGCGGGCGTCGTCACGCGCCACCTGCTCGCCGGCGATGATCGTCACGGGCCCATGCGCGCGGCGCAGCGCACGGGCGATCGGCCACGGGTCGCCCACCACTGGCGGCTCCGGCGCTGACGCGAGGCGGCTGCGCACCGGAACCAAATCCTGTTGAATATCCTTGGGCAGCAACAGAACTGATGGTCCACCCTGCCACGCCGCTGCGATCGCCTCCGGCAGCGCGGTCACGATCTCCTCGGCGGACGTGATGCGCCTGCAGTACACCGATACCGCCGAGAACAGGGCCTCGGCATCGAGCGAACCGTTTCGGCCGCTGGTGTCCTGAAAACTGCCACGACCGTCCATCGCGGTCGGCGGCTGGCCGATCAACGCCAGCACCGGGACCCGGCTGGCCAGCGATTCGCCGAGCCCAGGAACCAGATTAAGCGAGCCGCCGCCGGAGGTCGCCATGACCACGCCGAGTCCGCACCCCGCCCGGCTGTAGCCGTCGGCCATCGTCGCCGCGGAGAACTCATGCTTTGCCAGGACAGCGTTGACGCCCTCGTGAAAATACGCAGCATCGTAAAGATCCTCGATATTGGCACCGTCGACACCGAACATGTAGTCGACGCCGATGGCCGCAAGTTGGTCGACGATGTGGTCGACCACGCGTTGTTGCCTGTCCATCTGGATCACCTGTCCTCCCCAACCCTGTCAGTGACACGAGGAGTGACGCGGTTCGGTTCATTGCGAACCAATGAGAACTGTTTTAGGAGAACGCTTTTGACTGATCGTTAGATCAGTGCGGACTACAGGCTGCGCTCCAGCAGAACGTCTCCGGTGTCGGCCTTGACGACCTGAACAGAGGCGATCTTCTCCATCGGCATCGACGTGCTGCCGGTCGGCGAGGCCGACTCGCCTTCGCGGGCCATCCACGTTGCCAGCTGGACACGGCTACCGTCGCGGCCGACCGCGTACATCGCCAGCTTGTCCCCGCCTTCGGTGGCGTCCTGGCCGATCTCCTCGTGGTACGTGCACGTCATCTCGACGTGGGTGCCCCAACCCATAGGGGTCACCTGCACCGTCGCGTCGAACGAGGACGGTGTCACCGGCGTCATGCTGACCGACATGGCAGACACCTGCGGAGCGGGGTCGGTGGTCCCGAACGGCGCAGGCTTGACCGCGACGAGAATCCCGACAGCCAGAACCGCGGCGGCGGCGGCAGCCACCGTCCAAGTGACCCACCGCCCGCGACGGCGTCGGCGCCGCACCTCGAAGAGCACACCGTCGAGCAGCTGGGGGCGCAGCGGCGGCGGTTCGATGCCGCCGGTGTCGATCGCGGCCATCTCGTCGGGGCTGATCATGGCCAGCAGAGCGGGCATACCGCTGAGCTCACCGACAGCCGTCCGGCACGGCACGCATCCACTCAGGTGCGTTTCGTATTCACGACGTTCCGTGCTCGACAGGGACCCCAGCACATAGGAAGCGTCCCAAGTCTCATATGGATCGTGCGCGTCCATCAGCGGGTCACCCCCATCTCCTGCAGCGTCAAGCGAAGCGCACGCACCGCGTAGTGAAGCCTCGACTTCACCGTTCCCTCGGCAATCTGGAGGTCGGCCGCGATCTGCGCTGTGGTCCAGCCAAGATAGTAGGAACGCCGGACCACCGCGCGGTGGTCGGGCGACAGTTGTGCCAGCGCGTCGCCGATCAACAATCGGTCCAGTGCCGTGTTGACCTCGTCGGGCCCAGCGGGTTCCGGTGCCCCCTCGGTGTCCAGCGAGTCGGTCTCCCTGCGGAACCGGGCGCTGCGGCGTTCGTCGATGATCATGTTGCGGGCGACCGTGAACAACCAGGCCCGCGCCGACCGCTCGGCATCGCCGGCCACCTCGGGGTGCTGCCAGGCCCGCAGCAGCGTCTCCTGCACTACGTCCTCCGCGCGCGCCGGGTCCCCGGTGAGCCGCAGCGCATAGCGCCACAACGCGGCCGCGTGCTCCTCGTAGAGCACCCGCACCAAAGCCGCCTCGGGGTCATCCATCACTCAACCTCCCGGCTGAGACACGTAACCGGTGAGTGTCTGGTTCAAAGTGTGCGCCGGATCCGGCGCGAAAGACTAGGCCGTGAGGATTCGCGGGCCGTCGTCGGTGACCGCGACGGTGTGTTCCCAGTGCGCCGCCCGGGACCCGTCGGTGGTGACGACGGTCCATTCGTCGGCCAGGATCCGCGTCTTGGTGGTGCCCAGGGTCAGCATCGGCTCGATCGCCAGTACCGATCCGGCGACCAACAGCGGTCCGCGGCCGGGCTCGCCCTCGTTGGGCAGGAAGGGGTCCATGTGCATCTGGCGTCCGATGCCGTGCCCGCCGTAGCCGGCGACGATGCCGAACCGCCTGCCGTACGTCCGCTCGGCGGCGCGGGTGCCGTTCTCGATCGCATGCGAGACGTCGGTGAGCCGGTTACCGGGGACCATGGCCGCAATACCGGCTTCCATGGACTGCTTCGTCGCCGCCGACAAGGCCTCGTCCATGGCGATCAGCGTGCCGATGCCGAAGGTGACGGCGGCGTCGCCGTGCCAGCCCTCGATGATCGCACCGCAGTCGATCGACACCAGGTCGCCAGCCGCGAGCGTCTCCTCGGGCGTCGGAATGCCATGCACCACACGGTCGTTGACCGACGAGCAGATGCTGGCGGGATAACCGTGGTAGCCCAGGAACGACGGGATGCCGTTGGCCTCCCGGATCACCGACTCGGCGACGTCGTCGAGATCCTTCGTGGACACCCCGGGTGCGGCTGCCGCCTGGACAGCGCGCAGGGCGGCGGCCACCACTGCCCCGGCAGCGGCCATCGCATCCAATTCACCCGGCGTGCGGGCAGGAACCGTTTTGCGATTGCGCAGACCGGGCAGCGAGACCATCGAGCGTCAGTGGCCGAGTGCCTGCAACGCCCGGGCGAACACCTCGTCAGTGCTGCCGACGGCGTCGACGGTCTTGAGCTCGCCGCTGTAGTAGTCCAGCAGCGGTGCGGTCTCGTCACGGTAGACCTTGAACCGGTTGCGGATGACGTCCTCTTTGTCGTCTTCCCGGCCGCGGCTCATCAGCCGGGCGACCAGCTCGTCCTCGGGCACCCGGAACTCGAGCACGGCGTCCAGCTTGAGGCTGCGGCGGCTGAGCATTTGCTTGAGCGCCTCGGCCTGCTCCACCGACCGGGGGAACCCGTCCAGGATGAAGCCGCCCGCGGCATCCGCCTCGTCGAGCCGGTCGTCGACCAGCGCGTTGGTCAAGGTGGCCGGGACCAGGTCGCCGGCGTCGAGATACTTCTTTGCTTCCAACCCCAGCTCGGTGCCCGTGCTGATGTTGTGCCGGAACAGGTCACCGGTGGAGATGTGCGGGATACCGAGCTTCTTGGCCAGATCAGCGGCCTGGGTTCCCTTGCCCGCGCCAGGCGGACCAAGCAAAACGATTCTCACTTCAGGAACCCTTCGTAGTTGCGCTGCATCAGCTGGCTCTCGATCTGCTTGACCGTATCCAAACCGACGCCAATCATGATCAAAACCGCGGTTCCACCGAACGGCAAGTTCTGGACGCCGCCGCCGCTCCCCATCTGCAGGAACACGTTCGGCAGGACGGCGATCACACCCAGGTAGATCGAGCCGGGAAGGGTGATCCGGTTCAACACGTAACGCAGGTAGTCGGCGGTGGGCTTGCCCGGCCGGATACCCGGGATGAACCCACCGAACTTCTTCATCTCATCGGCACGCTCGTCGGGGTTGAACGTGATCGACACATAGAAGTAGGTGAAGAAGATGATCAGGCCGAAGTAGATGCCGACGTACACAGGATCGGCGGGGTTCGTCAGATAGTTGGCGACGAAGCGGTCCCACCAGCCGTTACTTGGGGTCGTCCGGCCGCTCTGGATCAACTGGGTGATCAGGTGCGGGATGTAGATCAGCGACGAGGCGAAGATCACCGGGATAACGCCGGCCTGGTTGACCTTCAGCGGCAGATACGTCGACGTGCCGCCGTACATCTTCCGGCCGACCATGCGCTTGGCGTACTGGACCGGGATACGGCGCTGGCCCTGCTCGACGAAGACGACGCCGACGATGATCACCAGCGCGGCCACGCAGACGGCGGTGAAGATCAGGCCACCGCGGCTGTCCAGGATGCTCTTGCCTTCGGCGGGGATACGGGCGGCGATACCGGCGAAGATCATCAGCGACATGCCGTTGCCGACGCCACGCTCGGTGACCAGCTCGCCCATCCACATGACCAGGGCGGCGCCCGCGGTCATCACCAGCACGATGATCACCAGGGCGAAGATGCTGGTGCTCTGAAGGATGTCCAGCGAGCAGCCCTGCAGCAGGCCGCCGTTGGCGGCCAGGGCCACGATGCTGGTGGCCTGCAGGATTGCCAGCGCGATCGCCAGGTAGCGGGTGTACTGCGTCATCTTGGCCTGGCCGGCCTGACCTTCTTTACGCAGCTGTTCGAAGCGTGGGATCACAACCGTCAGCAGCTGCACGATGATGCTGGCGGTGATGTAGGGCATGACGCCCACCGCGAACACCGTCAACTGCAGCAGCGCGCCGCCGGAAAACAGGTTGATCAGCGAATAGATCTGCCCCCCGCTGCCACCGGAGACCTGCTCGATGCACTGGTGGATGTTCTTGTAGTTGACCCCGGGGGACGGCAGCGATGCGCCGACCCGGTAGAGGATCACAACACCCAGGGTGAACAGGATCTTTCGCCTCAGGTCTGCCGTCCTGAGCGAAGAGATGAAAGCCGAGAGCACTCTTCCTCCTGGGCAGCCGGACGAGAGTCTCAGCGTGCCAATGGGGCTGGTCTGGCCAGCGTTCGGGTAATCCTGCCTTGCACCGATCGCCACCAGGTTTTTCGCCTGCAGCATCGCGCGCTCAAATCAGTCTACGAGAGTAACAGTTGGCCCAGGCAGGGCGGGAATCCGCGGATCGCTCCGAGCCGGCCTCCGCGCGCTCGCAGACGACCCACAGCGGGAATCACGTACAGTCGCTAGTGGTTATATTGGCTAAGTATCAGTTGCGGGGAGTAAGGGCCAAAGGATGACGCGTACCGACAACGACACCTGGGATCTGGCGTCAAGCGTGGGAGCCACCGCGACCTTGGTCGCCGCCGCCCGCGCCGCGGCGAGCCGGGAGACCGAACCCCTGATCGACGATCCCTTCGCCGAACCTCTGGTGCGGGCAGTCGGCATCGACTTCTTCACCAAGATGGCCCTGGGCGATCTCCCTGCCCTCAACGACCAGGCGGCCATGGGCGTGACCCGGATGACCGACAACATGGCGGTGCGGACGAAGTTCTTCGACGAGTTCTTCCTTAGTGCTGCGGCCGACGGGGTCCGGCAGGTGGTCATCCTGGCCTCCGGGCTGGACTCCCGCGCCTACCGGCTGGACTGGCCGGCCGGCATGGTCGTCTTCGAGATCGACCAGCCTGAGGTCATCGCGTTCAAGACGCAGACCCTGGCCGAACAGGGCGCGGCACCGACCTGCGACCGCCGCACCGTGGCCATGGATCTGCGTAACGACTGGGCCAGCGCACTGCGCGAAGCCGGGTTCGACCCCTCGGAGCCCACGGCGTGGAGCGCAGAAGGCCTGCTGGGCTATCTCCCACCCGAGGCGCAGGACCGCCTCCTCGACACCGTCACCGACCTGTCCGCACCGGGCAGCCGGATCGCCATCGACACCGCACCCCCGTCCAATCCGGAGGAAAGCGAAGAGTCGCGCCAAAAGATGGAGACCATCTCGGCGCACTGGCGCGAGAACGGCTTCGACCTCGATTTCGGCAGCCTGGTGTACCTGGGTGAGCGCAACGAGGCCCGCGACTACCTCGCCGGCCACGGCTGGAACGTCAGCAGCTCCCTCGTCAACGACCTGCTAGCCGCCGGCCGGCGCGACACCTTCGACGAGGACGAGCCGATGGTCAAGATGTACTACCTCAGCGCCATCTTCGGCGGTGCCTGATGAGTCGCAGCGACTCTGACAGCTGGGACCTTGCCAGCAGCGTCGGGACCACTGCCACCATGGTGGCCGCCGCCCGCGCGGTCGCCAGCCGCGAAGAGAACGCACTCATCGACGACCCGTTCGCCGCGCCACTGGTGCGTGCCGTCGGCATCGATGTCTTCACCCAGATGGTCGACGGCGACATCAGCCTCGCCGACGTCGACGGCGCGGACACCGCCCGGGTGATGACCGACGTGATGGCCGTGCGGACCCGCTTTTTCGACGACTTCTTCCTTGATGCCGCCGCCGCGGGTGTACGTCAGGCCGTCATTCTGGCCTCCGGTCTGGACTCCCGGTCGTATCGACTGGACTGGCCGGCCGGCACCGTCGTCTACGAGATCGACCTGCCCAAGGTCATCGAATTCAAGACCGACACACTCTCTGCACTGGGCGCCTCCCCCACCGCCGAGCTCCGCTCGGTCACTATCGACTTGCGCGAGGACTGGCCGGCAGCCCTGCGGGCCAATGGTTTTGACGATACGAAGCCGACCGCGTGGAGTGCCGAAGGCCTGCTGGTCTACCTGCCGCCGGAAGCCCAGGACCGGCTGTTCGACAACATCACCGCCCTGTCGGCGCCGGGAAGCCGGATTGCCACCGAGTATCACCCGGACGGCGGCGCCGGTCTGGCCGCCCGATCCAAGGCGATCAGCGAGCAGTGGCAAGAGCGGGGGCTGGAGCTCAACATGGCCGACCTGTTCTACGCCGGAGAACGCAACCCCGTCATCGGGTATCTCGAGGCGCAGGGCTGGGACGTCGGCGCTCAAGCACGCGCTGACCTGTTCGCGGCCTACGGACGGCCGTTCCCCGAGACCAATTTGACCGAATCACTGCGGAACTCCGTGTCCGTCACCGCAATCCGGAAGTAGCACCACCATGAGCCAGACCGAATCCATCCGATACGACGGCGACAGTTGGGACTTGGCGTCCAGCGTCGGCGCCACCGCGACA
>JAHFVD010000174.1 GCA_023264735.1 Mycobacterium sp.
CCACCAAATCACCCTCGCCGGATCACCGAACTTTGACTACTGGAACATGTTACGTTGCAACGCTATTGATCAGCACACAGCCCTGAACTGCAACAACGGCAAACTTAATGGCATTGGCACGCGTCCTGGTTGTGATGCGCCCGGCTATCACAGCGTTGTCCACCACGCCGCTCAAGACTGGAAGAACGGCGGCAACACCGACGTTCAGGACCTCACCCTGGCCTGCCCGCCCGACAACGAACTCGTCGAAACCGGCGGCTGGGACACCCGCAAACTCGCAGGCGGCCAAACCCAATGGATCCCACCACCCGGACTGCCGATGCTCAAAGGCGGCGTCAACACCTACCACCACCCCGAACGCCTACTGCCAAGAGGCGACGAAAAGGATTAGCTCTCGACGCGGAGCTCTAGAACGCCAACAGGTTCTCGCGCAGCGTGTCGTATTCGTAGGACTCCCGCACGACGCCCAGGTCCCGCAGTGCCGGAACCAGGCCCTCGGTGATGTCGGTGACGTAGCGACGGCTCAGGTGCTGCAGGGGAGTAGTGAGCAAGAAGCCGTCCCCGCCCACCGCCTCCATCGCATCGGTCATCTTCGCGGCCACGTCGGCGGGTGTGCCGACCAGCGGCAGGCAGCTGGCGAATCCCGTTGCCGTGGTGGCGAGTTCGCGTACAGTCTTGCCGCTGCCGGCTTGCATGAACTTGTTCAATGACCCCTGCTCACCGTTGGTTGTCAGCGGTGGCAGCACCTCGTCGAGAGGGAACTGTGAGAAGTCGATGTCGGTGACGGTGGAGATCATGCCCAGCTGGCTGGTGATGAACGCATCGGTGTTGACCATCTTGTAGCGCTTGGCTTCCGCGTCCTCGGCGGTGTCGCCCAGCACGGGCGTCACCAAGAACATCACCTTGATGTCGTCGGGGTTGCGGCCCGCGGCCTGCGCACGCCCCCGGATGTCGGCGCGGTATTCGATCATGCCGTCGATCCCCTCGGCGATCGCGACGATCGAGTCCGCTGTTTCGGCCGCGAACTGACGTCCCCGCGGGGAGCCGCCGGCCTGCAGGTACACCGGGCGGCCCTGCGGGGTTCGCGGAACGTTGAGCGGGCCGCGCGACTTGTAGAACTTGCCGACGAAGTTGACCTCGTGAACCTTGGTGTGGTCGACGAACGTGCCGCTCTCGCGGTCCATCACCACCGCGTCCTCGTCCCAGGAGGCCAGCAGCTTGGTGACCACCTCGACGAACTCGTCGGCCATGTCATAGCGCTGCTGGCGCGGCGGCAGCGTGTCGAGTCCGACGTTGTGGGCGGCCTGTTCTTCTCCCGAGGTGACGATGTTCCAGCCGAACCGCCCGTCGGAGAGATGGTCGAGGCTGGCGATCATCCTGGCCAGGGTGAACGGTGGATAGGACAGGATCGAGGCCGTGGCGATGATGCCGAGCTTGGTCGTCGCCTTGGCGACCGCTCCAGCCAGCACGGTGGCATCCAGCTTCGGCACCTGCAGCGCATGTTTCAGCGCGGCTTCGCTGGACTTGCCGAACGCGTCGGACACCATCAGCGTGTCCTCGATCATCAGGTAGTCGAAGCAGGCGCCCTCCAGCATCTTGGCCATCTCGATGTGGAAGTCGGCATTAGCCCACGATGAGTTCACCCGATCGAACGGGTTCAGCCATTGCGGCGGAGCGTAATTCATGAACCACCCGAGATGCATCTTCTTCGGCATGACAGTGACTTCACCCGCGGGCGATTTCCGGACTGTGGCCCGCCGTGAAAATCCGTATTACGCCACCTGCGGTGTTCGTGGCCCGCATCGCGGTGCCCGATACGGCGTAATGCGCGTGGAACCCAACGTGCTCACCCGCCGAAACATCGGCCAGTCACATTGAGCGCCAAGGAGGTTTGGGATGTTTCATCTGGGTTGGTTTATGGGCAGCGGGTTCAGCGTGCAGACCTGGGCGCTCGACCCCTGGGCGGGCAGCACCGGTCGTGACTGGATGCAGGGCGACCTGTTCGTCGATCTGGCCGCGTCGCTGGAGCGGGCGTGTTTCGACTACCTACTGGTCGAGGACACCAGCATGGTCGAGGACGCCTATGGCCGATCGATGGAAACCACGTTGAAGTACGGGATGCTGGCGCCCAAATGCGACCCCGTTCCGTTGATCCCGCTGCTGACCCAGCGCACCAAACACATCGGCATCGCCGTCACATTGTCGACGAGCTTCTATCACCCGTTCATGGCGGCCAGGACGATGACAACCCTGGATCACCTCACCGAGGGCAGAGTAGGACTCAACGTCGTCACCGGGAGTTCGGCCCGTGCTGCCCAGCAGTATGGCTATGACGATCTGATGCTGCACAGCGAACGTTACGAAATGGCGAAGGAATGGATGGAAGCCGTTGGTGCGCTGTGGGACTCATGGGAGCCGGGGAGTGTGATCGTCGATCAGGAGACGCCGCGCTATGCCGATCACACCAAGGTGCACACCGTGGACTTCGACGGCAAGTACTTCCGAACGAGGGGGCCGCTCAACACCATTCCCGGCCCGCAACGCAGGCCGGTGATAGTGCAGGCAGGCGCATCGCCGGCCGGCAGGGACCTTGCCGCCAAGTACGCCGAGTCGATGCTGGCCCACGGAACCAGCATCGAATCGATGAAGGAGTTCCGGCTGGATATGCACCGGCGGATGAGGGAATACGGCCGTGACCCCAGCACCCTGAAGATCCTGTTCCTGATCGACCCGATCCTGGGCGACACCGACCGCGTCGCCCAGGCCCGCGAGGAGGACATGAAGGCGGCCCGCTGGAGCGAGCATGCCATCGAAAAGGCGTTGTGGGGACTCAGCTACACCTCCGGCGGCGAATTCGACTTCTCCACTTTCGATCTCGACAAAGAAGTGCCCGACGTCTGGGGCAACGGAGAGACCAGCACACTGCGCGCCTTCATCGAGGGGGCGCGCGGAAAGACCCTGCGGGAGGCGATCGCCACCGTCGACACCCACGCCGGACTGGCATTCGTCGGCTCGCCCGACACCGTCGCCGCCAAGATGGGGGAGGCGATGGCTGAGGTGGGCGGTGACGGCTTCCTGCTCTCACCGGTGGTGACCCGGCGCAACATCGCCGAGATCGCCGACGGCCTCGCGCCGGCCCTGCGCAAGCGCGGACTGATCCGAGATGGCTATAGCCACCGCACCTTCCGGGAGAACCTTCTCGAATTCTAGGCGATTGACACCGGCGTAATACGCGGTGCACTACCGCGACGCGGTGGTGTCATCCATCCACGTTTAACTCGTCGCAACCAGCACGCCAAGGGATGCCGTGCGATCTGGTCGAAGAACTGACCGAGCAGGAGGCATTCATGAACAACACAGCACCCGCAGCCCGAATGGCCGGCCCCAACTGGGACCGGCGCACCTTCCTCAAGGCCGGTGGTCTCACGGTCGGCGGCCTGGGATTGGCGTCGTGGCTGGCCGCGTGCGGCGGGCCCGGCGCGTCGAGTAACGGCGACACGTTGACGCTACGCATGCCATTCCTGGCCGACATGCAGGTGCCCGACCCCGACATCATGTACGAGGGTGAGGGCGTGCAGGTGATGGAGTCGGCTTACGAAGGTCTGGTGCGCTACCAGCCGGGCTCGTCGACGATCAT
>JAHFVD010000083.1:0-28241 GCA_023264735.1 Mycobacterium sp.
TCGCCGCCATGGCGCGCATCGTCCAGGAGGCCATCGAGGCCGGGGCACTGGGCTTTTCGACCTCCCGAACCGAGGCGCACCGCGCGATCGACGGCGAACCGGTGCCCGGCACATACGCCGCCGAGGACGAACTGTTCGCACTCGGCCGGGCGATGGCCCGCGGCGGGCAGGCTGTCTTCGAGGTAGCCCCGGCCGGGACCGCGGGCGAGAGCCTCGACGGACCAATGCGCGAACTCGACTGGATGGTGCGCCTGGCGGCCGAGATTGACCGGCCACTGTCCTTTGCGATGGTGCAGACCCAGTCCGCGCCGGATCTGTGGAAAAAGCAGCTCGACATCGCGGGCCAAGCCCTGGACGACGGAATCCGCGTCCACCCCCAGTTCGCCGCCCGCCCGTTCGGCATGCTGTTCGGTTTTGCCGGCTATCACGCCTTCACCCACCGGCCGACGTTCCGAAAGTTGAAGGCCGAGCTGAGTCCGCAGGAGCTGGGCACCCGCCTGGCCGATCCGGCGGTACGGGCCGCGATCCTGGCCGACACCGATCTGCCGCCGCAGCCGTTGCCGTTGTTCGACGCGCTATACGCGATGATCCAGCACAGCGCCGACAGCATCTACGCGATCGGTGACCCGCCGGATTACGAGCCGACCCCGGATCAGACCGTCGGCGCCATCGCGCGTGCCCGCGGCGAGGACCCGCTGGCCACGATGTACGACCTGATGCTGGAGTCCAACGGCACGGCAATGCTGATGATGCCGTTCTTCAACTACGTCGAGGGCAATCACGACGCCATCCACGAGATGATGACGCACCGCGCGGCGGTGTCCGGGCTGTCCGATGGCGGCGCACACTGCGGCCTGATCTGTGACGCGTCGTATCCGACGTTCATGCTGACGCACTGGGCTCGTGACCGCAGGCGTGGTCCGCGCTTCCCGCTGGAGTACGTGGTGCGCAAGCAGACCCTGGACACCGCCACCCTGTTCGGCCTGACCGACAGGGGAGTGCTGAAGGTCGGCAAGAAGGCCGACGTCAACGTCATCGACCTCGACGCGTTGAAGCTGAGCGTTCCGTTGATGGCCTACGACCTGCCGGCCGGCGGGAAGCGGCTGATCCAGGGCGCCAGCGGCTACGACGCCACCGTCGTCAGCGGTGTCGTCACCCGCCGGGGTGGCGCGGACACCGGAGCTCGGCCGGGCAAAGTGCTGCGCGGCGTGCGCTGAGCGCGGTGCCGCTTGCGCGGCACAGTATCTTCGGTGGCAAGACCATGAGCATCCCGTACACACCGCAAACGCCGGCGGGCATACCGACCTGCTACCGCCATCCCGATCGCCCGACCTACGTGTCGTGCGCGCGCTGTCAGCGACCCGTCTGCCCCGACTGCATGCGCAGCGCCGCGGTCGGCCATCAGTGCGTCGACTGTGTGTCCGAAGGCGCGAAGGCGGTGCCGCAGGCGCGAACCGCGGCCGGCGGGGTGTTGCGCACCGGCCAGCCGGTGGTCACCTACGCACTGATCGTCGTCAACGTGGTGATGCTCGTGCTGCAGATGACCTCAAAGAATCTGGAACGCGAACTTGTGCTGTGGGCCCCCGGGGTGGCCGGCGGCGAGTACTACCGGCTGATCACCTCGGCGTTCATGCACTACGGCGTGCTGCATCTGCTGTTCAACATGTGGGCGCTGTACGTCATCGGCCCGCCGCTGGAGGCCTGGCTGGGCCGGTTGCGATTCGGTGCGCTCTACGGGCTCAGCGCGCTCGGCGGGTCGGTGCTGGTGTATCTGCTGGCCCCGATCGGCGCCGCCACAGCGGGCGCCTCGGGGGCGATCTTCGGCTTGTTCGGCGCTACCTTCGTCCTCGCCAAGCGGCTCAATCTCGACATGAAGTGGCTGATCGCGATCATCGTGGCCAACCTGGTCCTGACTTTCAGCGTGCCGACGATTAGCTGGCAGGGTCATATCGGTGGCCTGGTCACCGGGGCACTGATCGCTGCGCTTTTCGTCTATACCCCCCGCGAACGCCACCGCAATCTGGTGCAGGGCGGGGTTTGTGCGGCCGTACTGGCGGTGTTCGCGGCGCTGATCTACTGGCACACAGCCGAGTTGATCGGCCAGTACGGGGCGTTGATTACCGGCTGAGGTCCCGCTGTGGTCGACGGCCACCGTTAGAGATCGGCGTGTTGCGGTTGGCATTCAGCAACGCCCACATCATGATTGCGACCCAGGCGCCGAATGTGACCAGACCCAGGTAGAACACCAGGAGACCCTGCCAGGCCAACGGCCCGGATTTGAAGAAGTAGGGCAGTAGTGCGGGCAGGAATGTCAGCGGGATCCACAGATTGGCGTAGGCGACCCATCTGGGGAAGACGGGCTTACGCGAGCGATCCATGAGGATTGCCACCGCGACCGGGACTTCCTGGAAGAAGAACAGCACGATCGGGGTGACGAAGAGCAACCAGGCGATGTCGTTGATGGCTTGGGTGACCATGGGATTGCGATCTGGCCGGAAGGCTGCGACGTTCATCAGGATGGTCGGGATCACGGTCATCGTGACGACGCCAACGCCGCCGATGATCTGCAGTACGGCCAAAACGGGCGGTGCGTCCTTGATGCGCAGCATCGCGACGGCGATCGCAGCCGTCAACGGCGCCAGGAACCCCAATCCCACTGTGGTCAAGAGGAATCCGAGTCGAGTCGAGGTCGGATGGGCACTGTAGAACTGTGCGATCTGCCCTGGATCGAGATCGGCGCCCGGCGGTACCGGCAGCAGGCCCGCCAGGATGAAGCCGCTCAACGTCAGCACGATCACTACAAGCCCACTCCACGCCATCGCGCGTTCCACGGTTTTGCTCATGACCTACTGCGCCTCGTCGAACTGCGTACAGCAGACGCCTCGCCGGTACCGCTCGCTGACGGGACTACATTCCGGCGAGGCTTTCCCCGTCGCTGGAAGCGCCCCACAGGGCGAGTTTGACCATGCCCGTGGGTATCTCGTCGGCTCCGGTGTCCGGCTCCAGCAGCCAGCTGTAGGCAGACATTCCCATCAGCATCGCGAGGACTATCCGGACCGTCATATCGGGCCCCAAGGTGGAGGTCCAGCCGCGGCGGCGGGCTTCCAGCTCGGTCATCAGGCGCAACTGGCCGATCAGTTTTTCGAAGGCAGCCCGGATACGTTCGACCATCGCCTCGGGCAATTCCGCACGGCCGGAAAGCATCTGGTCCAACGCGCGCTGATTGGTGGCCACGCTGCCGTAGATATCTCGGATAAAGATCGCCATCATCGCCTGATCGGACAGGGGTTCTTCGAGCTGGCTGAGCCAGTCGGCGCCGAGTTGCTCGAACCCACGGACGAACGGGTCGAGCACTGCCTCGGAGAACAGATCGGCTTTCGTCTCGAAGTGCCGATACATCACAGATAAGGCCACCCCGGCCCGCTTGGCCACGTCCCGGGTGGACGTATTCGCATACCCCTTGCTTCCGAACTCGGCCTTCGCGGCATCCAGCAGCAATTCCCGCAATTCGGCCGGGCTGCGCCGTGTTTGACGCCCGGGCTTCGATGACTTGCTGGTCATGACGACATCTTGTCACCCAGTCACCGTAAGGGAACAGTGATGCCTTGTACAAGGTGCGATGATCCCTTACTGTCATCGACGTGTGCGCGGCGTCGGCACGAACCAGCCGCGTCGATCAGAGGCGATCAGAGAGGTGTCATGTGGACGATGTCATCGTCATCGGTGCGGGGATCAACGGTCTGACCTGCGCCGCCTACCTGGCGCAGGCCGGTAACCGGGTAACGGTGCTCGAAGCGAACCCGCACCCGGGCGGATTCTGTGTGACCCAGGAGGTCCCAGGGGCGCCCGGATACCTGGTGAACACCTACGCCATCGAATTCCCATTCGCGGAGATCAAACCGTCCGTCTACGCCGAGCTGGGGCTGGACCGATTCGGGGTCACATGGACGACACCGGACCCGAACAACACCATGGTCGGGATTAGCGGGCGGACGTTCTCCAACTACTTCTCGCTGGACCGGACGTGCGACTCGATCGGCAAGTTGTCCAAGAATGACGCCAAGGCCTGGCGCAGCCTGATGACCATGCTGATGAGCTTGCTGGACATCGGTCTGCCGTACTTATCCGATCACCCGACGCGGCCGAGTGCTGCGACGGTGACCGAAATGCTCGGCCACGTCGCCCGCCATCGCAAGACGCTGATGCCGGCAGCGCGGATCCTGCTGCAGTCGCCTATCGAGATCATCGATGAGTTCGAGAGCGACGAGATGCGCACCTGGCTGGCGATGAACGTCGCCACGGGGAGCTTCCGCCCACTCGACGAGATCGCCAACGTCTCGATCATGGTGTACTTCGCGCTCAACCATAAATACCCGATCCGCCGCGTGGTCGGCGGAGCCGGTGCTTTCATCGACGGCTTGATCGCAAGCATCCGCAGCAACGGCGGCCAGGTCCGCACATCGGCACCAGTGGCGAAAGTCGAAGTGGCACATGGGAAAGTGACCGGCGTGGTTCTGCACAGCGGGGAGGAGATCCGCGCGAAGCAGGTCGTCGCCGCGATGGATCCGACTTCGTTGTTCACCAAGATGATCGACCAGTCGGCGCTGTCAGCCTCGCTGCGCGAAGAGGTCAGCCGAATGCGGGTGTTGTCGAGCAACGTCAGCCACATGATCGGCAACATCGCCATCAACAGGCGGCCAACGTTCCCCAACCACGACATCACGCCAGACATGCTGGCCGGGCTCAGTTTTGCCCCCAGCGTCGACTATGTGAACCGGATGATGGACAACATCAAAGCCGGCCGACTGGGAGAGGAACAGCCGTTCTACATCGGGGTGCCCTCGGTGCTCGACCGCTCGCTGGTGCCCGAGGGCAGCGAAGGCGAAAGCGTCTGGATGTACGCCGGAGCCGTTCCGCTCAAACTCTCGGACGGCTCGGACTGGCAAGACGTCAAGCAGCAGCGGTTCGACCACATTCTGGACAAGCTGGAGACCTACTCGCCGGGCTTCCGCGATTCGATCGTCGGTTACGAGATCGAGAGCCCTGACGACCTCAACAACGATTGGGTCTACAAGGGCTCGTCGCGCGCGGTGGACCTGATCCCGAGTCAGATCGGCCCGTGGCGTCCGAGTCCATCGCTGAGCGGTTATGACACCCCGGACATCGAGGGTCTTTGGCGCTCCGGGCACGGCACGCACCCGATGTCGGGAACCAATGGCTGGCCGGGCCGTCTGACTGCACGCACAATGCTCAAGGCCGAACGCAAGCGGCGGCTGTTTCGCCGCTGAGGTGTGCCGCGTGATCGCCGAGCCGTGGGCCCGGAACGCTAGAGCCGGGTCAGCCAGAACGGGTAGGTGAAGGTGCCGCCCGGTGCGCCATCGCAACCGGCGTCGAATGACGACTGCATCGTGCCCGACAGGGTCTTGGCATCCCAGGTGAAGACGTCGCGGGTGGGGATGACCGGGCCGTAGTAGATGTCGCCGCAGCGCAGTCCGTCGGGGTTGTCGACGGTCATGGTGTACTGCCCGTTGTTCAGCGTCGCGATGCCGTACCAGGGATAGGCCTTGGCGATCGGCATCGGGTTGGCCGAGACGCGAACGCAGGTCGGTGAGAACACGATCTCGCCCGGGCAGGGGTTGGCCGCCCAGGCCCAGGTATGGAAGTCGCGCCGGTCCGGGATGATGAAGTTGTAGTTGCCCGGCCACAGCTCCGCGGACGCGGGCGGGGCCAAAGTCACCGCCGCCGCCGTGAGCGCAACGCCGATCGCCAACATCCGCATGGGCGGGCTCCCTTCTCCAACTTTCACGGTTGGTCCGCCCAAAAATCTAAGCGGTGTGGTCACCTGAATCGAGCGGAATCTGCAATGTCACCGGGCGACCAGGAGCACGTCGAGGGTGCGCGGGCCGTGCACGCCCTCGACGCGGTTGAGTTCGATGTCGCTGGTGGCGCTGGGTCCGGAGATGAACGTCAGTGGGCGGCGCGGGTCGAGGGCGGCGAAGGCCTGGGGGACGGTGTCGACGATCTGGTCGGCGAAGACCACGCAGATGTGGTGGTCGGGTATCAGGGTCAGCGCGCGCCGGCCCTGCGTCGGCCCGGCATCGAGGACGATCGTGCCGGTGGCGGCGATACCCAGTGCGCAACCGGTGACGACGGCGTCGGCCTGGTCGAGTTCGGTTACCGCCAAAGGATTTTCGGGATCGTCGGCGACGGTGCGGATTCTCATTACCCATTCGGCGGGCAGGCCGGACGGAATCGCCACCCGGGCGTCCGGCCCGAGCAGGCCGGCGATGGTGCCGGCAATCGCGACGGCATCGACACGCAGCACCTGCGCGCGATATTCGGCCACCATCTCCGCGAAGCGGTCGGGGTCACCGGGCCCGCGGGCGGGTTGCCGGTCGTAATCACGGGGCACCTGCACGGGTTCGGGCGGGGCGGCCGCCAGCGCGCCGCGGATCCGGTCGAGGACGACGCGGCGAGTCTCATTCATCGGGATGCCTCGTCGTGGGTGCGGGCCCACCACTGCCGAAACGTCTCCACGGGCGGGGCAGGAATGTCGCGGCTGGCGGTCCACCGCGAGGCGGGCCAGGGCAGCGCGGTGATCCGGTGATCGCGACCGGCCACCACCCGACCGGCCGCCAGAAGTTTCTCGGCGGCGGCGAACCTTTTCGGCGATGCCATCGCCCACGCCGCAGCCCGCATCGCCAGGTCCTGTCCTGGAGCCCGGTGATCGTCGACCTGGGCGGCACGAAGGTGCACCAGGATCGACGGGATATCGATGCGGACCGGGCAGGCGTCAAAGCATGCGCCGCACAGTGACGAGGCATACGGCAGAGAGGCGTTGGGGTCGTCATGCCCACGCGTTCCGGTCAGCTGGGGACTCAGGATCGCACCGATCGGACCGGGATAGACCGAGCCGTACGCATGCCCACCGGTGCGCTCGTAGACCGGGCAGACGTTCAGGCAGGCGCTGCAGCGGATGCAGTGCAGCGCGGCGCGGCCGACCGGATCGCCGAGCACCGCGGTGCGGCCGTTGTCCAGCAGCACCAGATGGAATTCCTGCGGTCCGTCGCCGGGATGCACGCCGGTCCACATCGAGGTGTAGGGGTTCATCCGTTCGGCGGTTGACGAGCGCGGCAGCAGTTGCATGAACACCTCGAGATCGGTGAACCGCGGCACCACCTTCTCGATGCCCATCACCGTGATCAGTGTCGGCGGCAGCGTCACACACATCCGGCCGTTGCCCTCGGATTCGACAACGGCGAGCGTTCCCGTCTCGGCGATACCGAAGTTGGCACCACTGACAGCAACCCTGGCGGACAAGAACTTTCGGCGCAGATGCGCCCGGGCCGCCATCGCAAGCACCCGCGGCTCGTCGGTCAGCTCGCCGGCATCCGGCATCTCGCGTAAGAAGATCTCACGGATCTCGGCGCGGTTGCGGTGGATCGCCGGAACCAGAATATGGCTGGGTTTGTCGTGTCCGAGTTGGATGATCAGCTCGGCCAGGTCGGTTTCGATCGCCGCGATGCCCTCGGCCTCCAGGTGTTCGTTGAGGCCGATCTCCTGGGTGGCCATCGACTTGACCTTGACGACTTCGTCGGCACCGGTGTCCCGGATCAAGCCGGCCACGATCCGGTTGGCTTCTCCTGCGTCGCGCGCCCAGTGCACCACTCCGCCGCGGGCCACCACATTGCGTTCCAGCTCTTCGAGTAACTCGGGCAGCCGGGCCATGACGTCGGCCTTGAGCGCACTGCCCGCGGCGCGCAATTCTTCCCAGTCCGCGCATTCCGCCACCGCCGCAAGGCGTTTGGTGCGGATCGTGTGGGTGGCGTGCCCGACGTTGCGCCGCATCTGGGTGTTGGCCAGCTCGCGCCGTGCGGCTTCCGGAAACGGTTGGGTGCCACGAAGATTGCCGGTTCCGGGCACGCCGAGGAAGGTGCGGCGGGCAGGAGCGAAGCGACCCGGGGATGGATCCGGAGTCATCAGCTGGCGTCCGTCGAGGCGAGGATCTCGGCGAGATGCACGGTGCGCACCGCCGAGCGCAGGCGGCTCAGTCCGCCACCGATATGCATCAGGCATGAACTGTCACCGGAGGTGCACACTTCGGCGCGCGAGGCGATGACCGCCGACATCTTGTCCGCCAGCATCGCGGTGGAGGTGTCGGCGTTCTTGATCGCGAAGGTGCCACCGAACCCGCAGCAGGTTTCCGCCTCGACCAACTCCACCAAGGTCAGGCCCCGCACGTGGCGCAGTAGTTGCAGAGGCTTGTCGCCGACGCGCAGCAGCCGCAGCGAATGGCAGGTGGGGTGATACGTGACCCGATGCGGGTAGTACGCCCCCACATCGGTCAGGCCGAGGACGTCGACCAAGAATTCGGACAGCTCATAGGTTCGCGCCGCGAGCGTTTCGGCCCGCAGCGCCAGCGCCTCGTCACCGGCGCGGCGGGCCACCATGGCGTGCTGGTGCCGAACGGAGCCGACACACGAACCGGACGGCGCCACCACGGCGCCGCAGCCGCTGCGCTCGAACACCTCGACGTGATGGCGCACCAAGTCGGTGGCCTGCCCGAGATAGCCGGTGTTGACGTGCATCTGGCCGCAGCAGGTCTGGCCGTTCGGAAAGACCACCTCGTGCCCCAGCCGCTCGAGCAACTCGACAGTCGCGATCGCGGCCGCAGGGAACATCGCGTCGGCCAGACAGGTCGCGAACAGGGCTATACGCATCCGCTCCACCGTACGTCGGCACCGGGTTCTGACAGCTACCATTCACACCACGTCGCCGGGGACCGACGCCGGGCGGACGACAAGGGGGTTGACCGGTGAGCACAGACGCTGCGGTGCCGGTGCATACGGTCGCCAACAAGGCCCGGACCGGGATCATCGTGGGTGCGCTCGGCGTGGTGTTCGGTGACATCGGTACCAGCCCGATCTACACCGTTCAGACACTGTTCAATCCCGGGGATCCGCACCCCGTGCCGATCAGCCGCGCCAACGTCTACGGGGTGGTGTCGCTGATCTTCTGGTCGGTGATGATCATCGTCACCCTGACCTACGTCACGCTGGTCATGCGCGCCGACAACGAGGGTGAAGGCGGCGTGATGGCCCTCATCACGCTGGTGCGCAGGCTGGGGAGCAGGTCCAGCCCGCGGGTCATCAGCGCACTGTCTGCGCTCGGGATCCTCGGCGCAGCACTATTTTTCGGCGACAGCATGATCACACCGGCGATCTCCGTGCTCTCGGCCGTGGAAGGCCTGAAGCTCGTCGATCCGTCGCTGTCGGAGTTGGTGGTGCCGATCACCGCCGTCATCATCGTCGGCTTGTTCGCCGTCCAACGCCGCGGCACCGCCGCGGTGGGCAAGTTCTTCGGCCCGGTGATGATCGTCTGGTTCATCGTGATCGCCGCGTGTGGTGTGCGCGGCATTGCCGGCCATCCGCAGATCCTCAAGGCGTTATCGCCGACGTACGCGCTCGAGTTCATCTTCGGCCACTTCCACATCGCGTTCTTCGCGCTCGCCGCCGTCGTCCTGTCGGTCACCGGTGCCGAGGCGCTCTACGCCGATATGGGGCACTTCGGCCGCAAGGCCATCACCTGGGGCTGGCTGGGCCTGGTGTTGCCTTCACTGGTGCTCAACTACCTCGGCCAGGGCGCACTGCTGTTGGGCAACGAGAGCGTGGTGAACGCCCCGTTCTTCCTGCTGGTCCCCAGCGGCTGGGAGCTGCCGATGGCGATCCTGGCCACCGCGGCGACGGTGATCGCCTCCCAGGCGGTGATCACCGGTGCCTACTCGGTGGCCTCGCAGGCAGCCCAGCTCGGATACCTGCCGCGGCTGCGGATCGCGCACACCTCGGCATCGTCGATCGGCCAGATCTACGTCCCGTGGATCAACGGAATGCTGATGGTCGCGGTGCTGATCCTGGTGTTCGCCTTCCGCAGCTCGGCGGCTCTGGGCTACGCCTACGGGATGGCGGTCACCGGAACGATCACCATCACCACTCTGCTGTTCCTCTACATCGCACACACCCGCTGGCGATGGCCGTTGTGGGCGGTGATCATCGGCGGCGGTGCGCTGCTGACTGTGGACCTGATGTTCTTGGCCGCCAACCTGACCAAGCTGGTCCACGGGGCGTGGTTGCCGTTGCTGATCGGGTTGGTGGCCTTCACCGTGCTGATCACCTGGCAGCGCGGTAGCGACGTCGTCGCTCGTGCCCGGGAAAAGGCCGAAGGCCCGCTGCAGCCGTTCATCGAGGAGATCGCCGGGCACAAACCGCCGCTTCCCCGGGTTCCTGGCACAGCGGTGTTCCTCAACCGCGAGGACGAGACGGCACCGCTGTCGATGCGGGCCAACGTCGACCACAACCACGTCGTGCACGAACGGGTGATCATCCTGTCGATCGTGGTGCCGCCGGTACCCCGGGTGTCCGACGAGGAGCGCATCACCGTCGACGACCTCGGCATCCCCGATGACGGAATCTGGTATGTGGCAGCCCAGTTCGGCTACATGGAGCGGGTGGACGTTCCCGCGGCACTGCGGATGGTGGACCCCGCGCTGATCGGCGGTCCGATCGACTGCGAAACAGTGTCGTACTTCCTGTCCAAGATCGAGTTGGTGCCGGGGGACCAGCCGACGATGGCGCCCTGGCGCAAGAGGATCTTCATCGCGACGTCGTTCATGGCCGCGGATGCGGTCGGGTATTTCGGGTTGCCGGGTGATCAGACGGTGCTGATCGGCTCCCGAATCCAGGTCTAGCTGTCCCGCCCGAGCTACGGTTGGCCCATGACCGACTCCACCACAGTTGCGATCGTCGGCGGCGGTCCCGCCGGCATGGTGCTCGGGTTGCTGTTGGCCAGGGCGGGTATCGAGGTCACGGTGCTGGAGAAGCACGCCGACTTCCTGCGCGACTTCCGCGGCGACACAGTGCATCCCACGACCTTGCGGCTGCTCGACGAACTTGGTCTGGGTGCGCGGTTTTCGGCGCTGCCGCAAAGCAAAGTCGACCACGCCGAACTGACAGTCGACGGGAAGTCGCTGACCATGGTGGACTTCCGCCGGCTGCGTCAACCGCATCCGTATGTCGCGATGGTGCCCCAGTGGGATCTGCTGAATCTGCTGGCTGAGGCGGGTCAGGCCGAGCCGACCTACACGCTGCGGATGCGCCACGAGGTGACCGGGTTGATGCGCAGTGGCGGGCGGACGACCGGGGTCACCTACACCTCGCCGGACGGGGACGGCGAGTTGCGGGCCGACCTGACGGTGGCCTGCGACGGACGCGGGTCGATCGTGCGGCAGAGCGCCGGCCTGATCGCGAAGGAATTTCCGGTGCCGTTCGACGTGTGGTGGTTTCGGCTCCCTCGGGAGGCGGGCGGACAATACACCCTGATTCCACGAATCGCCGCCGGCCGGATGTTGATCATGATTCCGCGCGAGGGCTACTTCCAGATCGCCTACTTGATCCCGAAAGGCGTCGACGGCCAGCTTCGGGCGCGTGGCCTGGATGCCCTCAAAGCCGAACTCGCCGAACTGATTCCGGAAGGTGATGTCGATAGCTTGACGTCATTCGACGACGTCAAGTTCCTCGACGTGAAGCTGAACATGCTGAAACGCTGGCACACCGGCGGGGTGCTGTGTATCGGTGACGCCGCGCACGCGATGTCGCCGGTCGGCGGGGTGGGCATCAACGTCGCCGTGCAGGACGCGGTCGGTGCCGCGAGACTGCTGGCCGGCCCGCTGCGCCGCGGTGTCGTCACCGACCGGGAGTTGGCGGCGGTGCGCAGGCGCCGGTTGCCGCCTGCCGCGGTCACCCAAGCGGTGCAGCGGGTGCTGCACAAGCAGTTGGTCGAGCCGATCTTGCGCGGGCAGGTCGGTGACCCACCGGCGGCGGCGGTGGCGTTGATCCAGCGGCTGCCGTGGCTGTCAGTGATCCCGGCCTACCTCGTCGGGGTCGGCGTGCGGCCCGAGCACGCGCCCGACTTCGCCCGGCGCTAAAAAGCACTGCGCTGCAGGACTATTTGCCGAACTGCGGTACCAGAGCGCGCAGCAGGTACTGCTCGACGAATCGGCGTTTGGCGTCCGCCGGCCGGTGCCGCCAGGCCGGGGCGACCAGGAACAACGATGCGGTGTGCAGCCACCGGGCGGTCTCACGCCAATCGAGGTCGCCGTGCAGTTGCCCATCGGCCTGCCACCGCTCGAACAGCGGGCCGTAGTGCCGCAGGATCACATCCACGATCTGCTCCGAGCCGATCTCGAGCGCGGTCGTCAATGCCGTGCTCTCCCCGGACATTAGCGCTTCGTTCAGTGGGTCGCCGACCACTGACTGCACGGGCGCAAGCATCAATTCTTGAATCGAGCCCACGGCGTCTTCGGGATGCCGCAGCGCGCCGACATGGTCGGCCAACGCATTGTCGATCCGCAGCAACAGCAGTGCCAGCAGAAGATCGTCGCGCGACGCGAAGTAGCGGTACACCGTGGAGCGGACCACCGCGGCCTCTTCGGCGACCTCAGCCATCCGGATCTGGGTGTTGCCGCGGCGCACGATGCAGCGGCTCGCCGACTCGAGCAGGCGCTGCCGGGCCTCGCCGTCGTCGAGCAGCGCCCGGTCGCCACCCCACCGCCGAGTCATTGTGCCCATGCGGCGATGGTACGGCCCGGTGCGGTGGCGTTAGCGGGACTTCGGCGCGCTAACCGCCGCTGAGCGAACGAAACCGCGTCGAAATCGCTAACCGCCGAGCATGATCAGCCCGCCGTCGACGGGCAGCAGCTGACCGGTGATGAAGTGCGAACCCTCGCCGGCCAGGAACACCAAGACCGGCCTGAGGTCGCGGTCGGGGTCGCCGAGCGCGCCGCCGAGCGGGATGGTGGCCTTGATCTGCTGGTCGATGAACGGCGCGGCGTCGGGCCCGAGGAATTCGCGCAGCCGGTCCGCCCCCCGGGTCTGCATAGCCGGGGCCAGCGCGTTGACGGTCACGTTGTCGGACGCCCACGCCTTGGCCGCCGAGCGGGTCCAGGCGTGCACCGCGCCCTTCGTCGCGGCGTACACCGCGGAGATCGGACTGCCGATCACCGCCTCGGCCGAACCGAAGTTGATGATGCGGCCACCGGACTTGCGCATCACCGCGTGCGCGGCCTGGTTGGTCAGGATCGTCGCCTTGATGTTGGTGGCGAGCAGAAAGTCGATATCGTCGGCGCTGATGCTGCCCGGGACGCCCTGCTGCCAGAGGCCGGCCGCGTTGACCAGGACGTCCAGCCCGCCCATCGCCGCCACTGCGGTGTCGATCATCGCGGCGTCCTTGCAGGGGCTGGCTCATGACGGTCACGCTAGGCTGTCATAGCAACGTTGAGTGAGGACTCACGCAGAAGATGTGCGAGTAGACCTCTGCGAGATTCCTCACTCAACGGCGACTCTAGAGTCGCGGCAGCACCTCGCCGGCAAGCAGTTCAAGCGTGGCATCTGATGCCCGGTCGTGGGTGAACAACACCACCTGGCCGAAGCCCATCTCACGCAGCTGACCCAGACGGTCGACGATCGCCTGCGGCGTACCGATCAACCCGCCGTCGTGCAGCCCGAATCCTGGTCCACCGAACCGTTTTTCGGCGATTCGCTTGACTTCGTCCAGCGCCGCATCGTCCGGGGCGATGGCCAGCACGGCCTCCACCGACATCACGATCGTCGCCGGATCACGACCGATGTCGTCGCACAGCCCGCGCAGCACGGCCAGCTTGTGCTCCATCTCGCCGAGTGCGTAGGTGGGCACATTCCAGACGTCGGCGTAGCGAGCCACCAACGGCAGGGTGTACTTCTCCCCGGAGCCGCCGACCACGAGGGGCGGGCGAGGGGCCTGGACGGGCCCGGGTTTGATCGGCATATCGCGAACCGTGTAATGCGTTCCGGTGAAATCGATCCGCTGTTCGGCGAACGCCTGGGTGAGGATCTCCAGTGTTTCCCGCAGCCGCTCGGAACGTTCCGCGAACGAACCCCACTGCAGGCCGAGCCGGTGGTGCTCGTCCTCGATGGAGCCACTGCCGATGCCCAGTTCCAGGCGGCCGCCGCAAATCTGATCCAGGGTGGTGGCCATCTTGGCCAGCACGGCGGGATGACGAAATTGATTGCACAGCACCATATGTCCGACGCGCAGGCGCTCGGTACGGCTCAGCAGCGCGGTGGCCAGGGTCCATGCCTCCAGCGAATCGATCTCGGGCACACCAGGGCCGTACATGTGGTCGTAGAGCCACAACGATCCGATGCCGAGTTCCTCGCAGCGGTGCGCGCGGTGCAGTACGTCGGCGAAGCTGAAGCCCATCTGCGGGATGTAGATCCCGATGTCGAGGGCAGTGGTCACTGCTTGATGCCGACGGCGTGGCGCAGCTGGGCCAGGAATTGATCGGCGTCGTCGCTGCGGACCACGTAGTGCGAGACCGCGATACGAATCGCGGTGGCCGCCTTGAGCCCGGCGTTCGGCCCGCTCAGCAGCCGCTGCAGCCGGGCCCGCATGACCGGAAGGATCCGGGACAGTTGGAGGACCACCACTTCGGGTTCGACGTCGATGAGCCGCACCCCGGAGTACGTCTGCTGGTAGGCGACGATGAACTGCAGCGCCGCGTCCAGCTTGTCGGTCCCGCGTAGCCCGGCGGTGGCGCGGCTGATACCGGTGTCGAACATCTCCCGCTCGTAGACGCCGAACGCGTCGAGCAACTCAGTTTTGGAGGCGAACCACCGGTACAGCGTGGGCCGGGAGACCCCGGCCTGCAGGGCGACCTCGGACAGGCTGAGCTTGGTCTGACCGCTGCGTGCCAGCACCTCGGCGGTGGCGTTGAGGATGCGCCTCCGCGAGGACGACTCGTCCTCGTCGGGTATCGCGGTGCTTGCTGCCGGCGCCTGGCTCACGTGTACAGGATTACAGGTCGAGGGCCTTGTGTCACGCCCGTTCACACATCCGAGACCGAAAACACTGTCTTTACAAATACTGGGCAAAGTGTCACGCTGGGCACGTGTCCGGGGACCAACGTGACTACAGCCATCACGACATCACCTCGCGGCGATTCTGGGGCCAGCCCTTCGCCGTCCGTGAGCAGACCTTCGCCGAGCTGCGGGCAACCGAGGGGCTCACCTGGCATGAGCCGTTTCCTTCGCTGTTCCCGATGGAGGAGCCGGGGTACTGGGCGCTGACCCGCCGGGCCGACATCGCCTACGCCAGCCTCCACCCGGAGCTGTTCAGCTCGGCGCAGGGCATCGCGCTGGATCCGATGCCCGCTGAGATTCAGCGGATCGCGACGTTCTTCCTGATGATGGATCCGCCGCAGCACACGACGTACCGCCGGCTGATCAGCTCGGCGTTCACCCCGCGCAACGTCGCCCAGATCGACGAGCAGGTCCGCAAGAACGCCGCCACCGTGGTCGACGAACTCGTCGGCGTCGGCGAGGTGGACTTCGTCGCCGCCTGTTCGGCGCGGCTGCCGATGATGACGATCTCCGAGATGCTGGGCGTGCCCAACTCCGATCGGGAGGCGGTGGCCAAGGCCGCCGAGAAGCTGTTCAGCATGAGCGACGACGAGTACGCCACCATCGAGGAGCGGGCCGAGGCGACCGTCAACGAGATGTTCCTGCTCGCCGGCACCGGCATCGAGCTCGCTAAGTTCCGCCGCCGCCACCCCGCTGACGATCTGATGACCAGCATCGTCAACGCCGAGATCGACGGGCATCGGCTCACCGACGAGGAGATCGGCGCGTTCCTGGTGCTACTCGCCTCGGCGGGCAACGACACCACCAAGCAGACGACATCGCACGCGATGCTGGCGCTCGCGGCCAACCCCGACCAGCGCGCCTGGCTGATGGCGGACTTCGACGCCAGGATCGGGCCGGCGGTCGAGGAGTTCATCCGATGGGCCACACCGGTGTTGCAATTCGCCCGGTTCGTCACCGAGGACACCGAACTGGCCGGCCAGCACCTGGTGGCCGGGGACAAGGTGGGGCTGTTCTACTGCTCGGCGAACCGCGACGAAGCCGCCTTCGACCAGCCGCAGGCGTTCAACGTGGCGCGCTCGCCCAACCCGCACCTCGGCTTCGGCGGCGGTGGCCCGCACTTCTGCCTCGGCAATCAGCTCGCCCGAACCGAGATCCGGAACCTGTTCCGGGAGTTGCTGTTCCGGGTCGACGTCGAGTTGGGTGAGCCAGACTATCTCCTGAGTAGTTTCGTGCACGGGATCAAGCGCCTCCCGGCGTTCGTCCGGTGACTGTGGGGCAGGGTATGCGTATCGAAGTGGATCTCGGCAAGTGCACGGGCCACGGCATCTGCGAGACGATCGCCGAGGATGTGTTCGAGGTCGACGACGACGGCAGCGTCCGCATCCACGGCGACCACCGTGCGGAATCGGACCGGGTGCGGATGCAGCAGGCCGTCACCCAATGCCCGGCCGCGGCGCTGAGCTTGGTCGAGGACTGATCGGTGAAGAAGTTCTTCAGCCACACCCTGATGTACCTGCATGAGACGATCGCGCTGGGCTCGGAGCGCAGCGATCGCTTCACCGAGCAGTTCACCAGCGTCTACCAGCCCATGATGGAAACGCTTGGGGCGCGGCTGTTCTCCATCTGGGAGACCACGCCCTACAACGGCCACTGGCCGCAGGTGACGATCATCTGGGAGATCGACGCGTTCGTCGATTACGCCCGCATCGGTCGCGAGCAGGCGCCCGGCGGCAGCCAGCGTGAAGCGGCGGCGGCGTGGTCGGATTACCTCGCCAGTGTCGGCGCTTCGGGGGAGGGCCGGATCATGTACGCCGGTCGCAGCAACCGCACGCTGGCCGAGCTGCAGGACGCGAACTTCGGTGCCGGACTGGTGATCCAGGAGATCATGCACACCAAGCCCGGCAAGCAGGATGACTACATCCGCGAGCTGGAGCGCCTGTACGTGCCGTGGTCGGAGAGCACCGGTAAACGCTGGCTCGGGTCGTTCATCACCACGTTCCGTTTCAACGAGGTGATCCACTACTGGGCGCTCGACGGTGACTGGGATTGCTTCGAGAATCACTATCCGTCCTGGAAGGACACCCCGCCTGCCGAGATCGTGACGTGGATGAGCGTCGCGCCCGCGCTGCGGGACGGCTGGGAGGACTCCATTCTGCAGGCCCTACCGCCGTCCCCGCTCCGAAAATGGCTGTGATGCGAGACTTCTCGTACAGTCCGTTCGATGCGGCCGTGATGGCCGATCCGCGGCCGTTCTACCGGACGCTGCGTGACCACCATCCGCTGTACTACGTCGACGAGCTCGATACCTTCGCGTTGTCGCGGTTCAACGATGTGTGGGACGTGCTCACGATCAACGACGGCACCTTCGTCGCGTCGGAGGGATCACTGCCCGCCGCGGCGGTGCTGGCTCACCGCAACGACGGTCCGGTCGCGGATCCGCCGTTGCATCCCTTGCCGTTTCACGCGAACTTCGATGCCCCGCTCTACGACGATGTCCGCCGCTGCACCGCCAGCCAGTTCCGGCCGAAGTCCGTCGCGCAGTGGCAGGATCGGATCCGCGAGCTGGCCAACCAGCGCCTCGACGAACTGTTACCCCAAGGCACGTTCGACCTCACCCAGGAGTACGGCGGTATCGTCGCCGCCTCGGTCGTGTGCGAACTGGTCGGTCTGTCAACCGATTCCGCAGCAGATGTATTGGCCACGGTCAACGCAGGCAGCCTGGCGGAGCCGGGCAGCGGTGTCGAGGTGGCCAACGCCAGGCCGGGCTACCTGGAGTACCTGATCCCGATCGTGCAGCAGGTCAGGGCCGGTGACTTCGGCCGGCCGCTGCCGATCGTGGAGAATCTGCTGGCCTACCGGCTGCCCGACGGCTCGGCGCTGACCGACAGTGAAGCCGCCGTCCAGATGCTCGGGGTGTTCATCGGCGGTACCGAGACGGTGCCGAAGATCGTCGCGCACGGATTATGGGAGCTCAGCCGCAACCCCGACCAGCTGGCGGCGGTGCGGGCCGATCCCGAGGCCAATGTTCCGGTGGCCCGCGAAGAGATCATCCGCTACTGCGCCCCGGCGCAATGGTTCGCCCGAACAGTCCGGCGGCCCTTCACCATTCACAACACCACGATCCAGCCGGGTCAGCGGATCATCATCTTGGTGGCCTCGGCCAACCGCGACGAGCGGGAGTTTCCCGACCCGGAGACGTTCATCTGGAACCGGCCGATCCAGCGATCACTGGCCTTCGGTCGCGGTCAGCACTTCTGCCTGGGCTATCACATGGCACGCCTGGAGATCGCGGTGATGTTGCAGGAATGGCTGCGCCGCGTCCCTGACTATCGCATCCTCGGCGAGGAGGCCCACCGGCCGCCGTCCAGCTTCCAGTGGGGCTGGAACAACATCCCGGTTCAGGTGAGCGGGACCTAAATTTCTTGATTTACTTTGGCCTGTGGTGTCCACTATGAACGGTGAGCGCAGCCAAAGACCAGCGAACTGATCGGTCGGCAGTCACCCGGGACGCGTTGCTGGCTGCTGCTGAGTCGCTCTTCGCCGAGAATGGCATGCATGGGGTGTCGAACCGGCAGATCAGCGAGGCAGCCGGGCAGGGCAACAATGCGGCCGCCTGTTACCACTTCGGTTCCCGGGCAGATCTCCTGCGTGCGATCGAGGCACGGCATCGAGCCGCCATTGACGAGATCAGGCAGCGCAAGCTGGACAGCATTCCGTCGAACCCCCAGTTGCGGGATTGGATTGGCGTACTGGTCTATCCGTTGACCGAACATCTCGAGGCGCTCGGAACAACCACGTCTTATGCGCGTTTCGCGGCCCAGGTGATGGCCGACCCCGCTTGTCGGGAATTAGTGGGATCCGATGCGATGACGTCCGAGCTCATGCTGAAAACGGTCCGCGGGATCAACCGGAGCCTGCCCGAACAATCGAAGAGGGTACGGGCAGGCCGGTGGATGATGGCGCGGAATCTGTTGATGCACACCTGCGCTGAGATCGAAGGCGAGCGTGCCAACGGTCGGCCCTCAGCAAGCTCGAGCTGGTCGCTGGTTGCCGAGGAACTGGTCACCGCACTGGTGGGGCTGTGGGAAGCGCCCGTTGCTCGCCTCGATGGCGCACCGCGCGGCGTTCCGGTCAGGGCTTCTTCCGCCCGGAATGGCTCAGCCGCCATTCCGGCGGGAAGTTGAGGTCGTTGTCCTTGACGACGTTGTTGAGGCCCTTCTCGAACGTGCCCTCGGTCAGGTCCGGGTAGTTGTCGCGGTCGTTGGTCATCATCGGCAGCATGCCTTCGACCACGCCCGTCAGCAGGCTGCCGAAGTACTCACCCTTGTGTTGTTTGTAGAGCTCGAGGAACGTCTTCTGGACCACCACCGTGTCGGTCGGGCGTGACTTGGAGCAGGCCATCGCGTACTTGAGGGTCTCGGCTTCGAGCTCTTCGCGGGGGACCACGCTATTGATGAACCCGCACTCGTACATCTCCGTGGCGGTGAACGGCCGCCCGGTGAACAGCATTTCGGAGAATTTGCGCAGGCCCATGGTTTCGGCCCACCACCACAGTCGTGGGCCCCAACCGACATACCGGAAGGCCGGGTGACCGAACAGCGCGTCGTCGGAGGACACCACGAGATCCGCGTCACCGGCTTGGTAGAAGTGCCAGCCGTAGCAATATCCCTTGGCCTCCACGATCGTGACTTTCTTGCACTCCTGCAGTGGGCGGTTTCCGGCGCGGGCCTTCGCGTAGTGATCGGTCAGGGTGTAGAGGTAGCGGTAGGAATCACCGGGCGGGTACCTCACGCTGTCATCGTTGATCGAAAGCTCGTGTAGCAGAGGAGTTCCCGGGTTCTCCAGCATCTCGCGCTGCTCGGGCAGATCGCCGCCACTGCCGAAATCGTTGCCTTCACCCCGGATCACCACGACCTTGACGTCGTCGTCGACGTTGCACTTGTGGATCATGTCGGCGAAGTTCTGCCGCATCCCCATGGTGGTGGAGTTCAGCTCGGCGGGTCGGTCGAAGGTGATGTAAGCGATCCGATTCACGACATCCTTTTCGAACTTGATGAAGGGCTCGGCTTCCTTCTTCATCTCCTCGTAGTCGTGTTTCATCGCGGCCATGCTCCCATCGTCAAGGTGGTGATGCTGCCCGCAACATAACGGGATTCAGCCACCTACGAGAGTAAATCAATCGATTTATTTGATTGCCCACTCGGCGGGCCAGCCCTTACCCGGCTGCGACGAGACTGGGCGACACCGCCTCGATGCGGGCCGGGACGTGCTTGTGCCACGGTGTCCCGGCGTAGGGGTCGCGCCAGTCGCTGGAGGTCAGCGCGTTCGGGGCGACACCCGGTACGCGGGTCTTACCGTCGGCGTCGACGAAGTCCAGGCCGAAACCGTTGGGCAGGGAGGCATGCCCGGGCAGCATGGTCTCGCTCACCTCGACGACGGCTTCGGCGCTGCCCGCGGCGGTGGTGATCCGCGCGCGGGCGCCGTCGACCAGCCCGAGGGCTTGTGCATCCTCGACGCTGACCCGCAGCGCGCCATCGGCGTCGCGCTTGCGCCAGGACGGATCCCGCAGGATGTCGTTGGCGGTGAACGCCCGCCGCTCGCCGGCGGACAGCACGATCGGGAACTCCGCGCTGGTCAGCTCCGGAGTGTCATTGGTCAGCGCGCGAATATCGTTGAGCATCTCCGGGATCACCAATTTGATCTTGCGGTCGGCGTGGCTCATCAGCGCCCAGTCGTCGGCGTACTCGTGCACGCTGAATGTCACGCCCGACTTGCCGGTCAGGATCGCGTCGAATAGGGCATTGCCGTCGGCGTGCCCGGCCCGACGCACCGCGTCGGGGTAGGCGACGGCGGCCTTCTGGGCCAGTCCCCACAGGGCCGCCGCGCCGGCCAACCCGTCGGGGAGGGTTGGGCCCAGGGTTTCGTAGAGGACATACGGCAGCACTTTGCCCAGCGCCGGATTGGCGGCGAGCTCGGTGAAGAACGCACTCGTGTAGGCGTCCCGCCCCTGCTTGGCAGCCTCGCGCAGCGGGCGCAGGTCGTCCTCGCTGATCACGCCCAGCGCGCGCACCAGCCGCGCCCAGATCTCAGGCTCGGCCAGCGTGCCGGGCACCGGTTCGAACAGGGGGTGCCGAAGGTGGAACTCGTTGTGCGGGAACTCGAAATTGAAGAACGTGGCTTCGGGCTTCTCGAACTGGCTGGCCGCGGGCAGCACGTAATGGGCCAGGCGGGCCGTCTCCGTCATCGCGACATCGACCACGACGAGCAGTTCTAGTGTCTCGAACGCGGCGCGGCAGTTCCCGGAATCGGCGATGGAGTGGGCCGGATTGGCACTCTCGACGAGCATGGCCCGGAACCGGTCCGGGTGGTCGGTCAAGATCTCCTGGGGCACAACGTTGGACGGCACCAGGCCGGCGATGATCGGCGCCCCGGTTACCGGGGAGCGCCCGACACCGCTGAGGCTGAACAACGGTGCGAACGACGAATGTAGATGCTGCCCACCGCGTTTGGCGAAGCTACCGGTCAGGATCCACAACAGCTTGTTGAGATAGGAGCACAGGGTGCTATTCGGGGCCTGCTGCACGCCGAGGTCCTCGAAGACCGCGACCGAATCGGCGGCGCCGATGCGGCGCGCGGCCGCGCGCAACAACTCCTCGTCGACACCGCTGCGCTGCGCGTACTCGCCGACCGGGACGGCCCGCAGTACTTCGCGGACCTCGTCGGCGCCGTGCACGTGCTCGGTGAGAAAGGCTTCGTTGCACAGGTTTTCCTGCACCAGCACCGCGGCCAGCGCCGCCAGGCACCACGCATCAGTGCCGGGTTTCACCCGCAGATGGAAGTCCGCCAGCTTGGCGGTGTCGGTGACCACCGGGTCGATGACCACCATCGAGCGGGCGGGATCCTTGGCGATATCGTTGAGCACCGTGCGGGCCCGCGGAAAGCTCTGCGACATCCATGGGTTCTTGCCGACGAACACCGACACCTCGGCGTGCTCGAACTCGCCACGGGTGTGGCCGCCGTATAGCTGGACGTCCACCCAGTTCTCGCCGGTCTTCTCCTGGGCCAGCGCATTGGATCGGTAACGTGACCCGAGCAGCTTGAGGAAAGAGCTGCTGTACGCGCCGCCGAGGTGGTTACCCTGACCGCCGCCGCCGTAGTAGAAGATCTTCTCGCCACCGTGGGTGTCCGCGATCCGCCGGAACCCCGCCGCGATCTCGGTGATCGCGGTGTCCCAGTCGATCTCCTCATAGCTGCCGTCGTCGCGGCGGCGCATCGGCGAGGTCAGCCGGGCGCGGTTGTTCTGATAGTGGTCGAGGCGCAGCGCCTTGTTGCAGGTGTAGCCCTGCGAGGCCGGGTTGTCCTTGTCCCCGCGGATGCGGGCCAGCGTGCGGCCCTCGGTCTGCACCACGATGCCGCAGTTGCATTCGCAGAGGATGCAGGCGGTGGGTTGCCAGTCAGCGGACATGGGACTTCCTCTCGTCGGGCTATTCGGCCTCGAGCAGATCGCGTAATTGCCGGTGGACGACGTCGAGCGGCTTGATATCGCGGACGGCGCGGGCGAGCACGATGGCCCCTTCCAGTCCGGCGGTCATCGACACCGCGAGGTCGTCGGCGCGGTCCTTGGCGACGCCGTCTGCGACCAGCCGCTGGGCGATCAGGTCGTTCCAGCGGGTGAACGTCGCGGCGGCCCGGTCGAGCACCGGGTTGTCCTTGCCCGGCTCGCCGGCTTCCACGGCGACGGCCAATATCGGGCAGCCGGCACGGTAGTCGGTCTCGATCAGGTTCTTGCGGTAGAAGCGGACGAGGCCGTCGAGCGCCTCAATGCCACTGCCTGCCTTGGCCATTTGGGCTGCGACGAAGTCGGCCACGTAATCGACGGCCTCACAGAGCAGCTGGGTGCGACCGCCGGGAAAGTAGTGATAGGCCGAGCCGCGCGGTGCTCCGCTGTGCGCAAGGACATCCGCGATCGCCGTCGACTGCGCTCCGCGTTCGCGGATCAACAGCGCGGCAGAAGCGACCATCCGGTCGCGCGGACTCGTCATGACTATGTATGCAACCATACATAATTGCCGGGCGCCAGAGTGCGCCGTCGAGTCTGCGCACAGTGCGGGTTTGAGAGGTGAATGGGCGCGCTCAGCGCAGACTGAATGCGCTGAGCGCAGACTCGATTCTCAGACCGCGGCGAAGTTGATCGTGGCGGTGGCGGCCAGCTCGTTGTCCTCGCCGCGGTGGATGTCCACCTGGACCACCACCGAGCGCCTACCGGTGCGCAGGATCTTGGCCACCGCGCGGGCCGGGCCGACCTTGATCGGGCGCAGATAGCGGACGAACAAGTCGGTGGTGGCGATGCCGAACCCGAACGGGGTGGCTTGGGAGGCAAGCTGTCCCGCGGCCACGTCGGCCATGGTGGCGATCAGCCCGCCCTGTAGCCCGCCTGCGGTGTTGGTGGTGCGTTCGTCCACCGGCATCTCCATGACGAACGTGCCGTCCTCGGACTCCACGGCGTGCAGGCCGAGCTGGTCGAACAACTCCCGAAGCGAGCGCGGTGCGGTCATGAGAATGACGTTACCGCGCCGCGGCCGACGATCAGTCCTGCACCTTCGCGGCCGCGGACTCCGGCATCGCCTCGTAGCGGGCGAAGGACCGGGTGAACGACGCTGCGCCATGGGTCAGGCTGCGCAGATCGATGACATACCGGGTCAGCTCAACCTGCGGCACCTCCGCCCGGACCACGGTGTGGTTTTCTCTGGCCTGCTCGGTGCCGAGCACCCGGCCGCGGCGCCCGGACAGGTCGCCCATCACCGCGCCGACGAGATCGTCGGGCACCTCGATGGTGACCTCGTCGACGGGCTCGAGCAGATTGATCCGGGTGCCGGCCGCAGCCTCACGCAACGCCGCCGCGCCCGCCATCTGGAACGCCATATCGGAGGAGTCGACGCTGTGCGCCTTGCCGTCGACGAGGGTGACCCGGATGTTGACGACGGGATAGCCGGCGTGCACGCCCCTGTCCATCTGGGCGCGCACCCCTTTCTCGACGCTCGGGATGAACTGGCGGGGCACCGCGCCGCCGACGACCTTGTCGACGAATTCGAAGCCTGCGCCTTCCGGTAGCGGTTCCACCTCGATATCGCACACCGCGTACTGACCGTGCCCGCCGGACTGTTTGACGTGACGGCCATGGCCCTTTGCCGGGCCACCGAACGTCTCGCGCAACGGGATTCGTACGTCGATGGTGTCGACGTTGACGCCGTAGCGGTTCGCCAGCGCGTCGAGCACAACGCCGGAGTGCGCCTCACCCATGCACCACAGCACGATCTGATGGGTCTCCGGGTTCTGCTCGATGCGCAGTGTCGGGTCCTCGGCGGCCAGTCGCTGCAAGCCGACCGACAGTTTGTCCTCGTCAGTCTTGGCACGGGCCTGGATCGCTACCGGAAGCAACGGCTCGGGCATGGTCCACGGCTTGAGCAACAGCGGATCGGCCTTGTCGGACAACGTGTCTCCGGTCTCGGCGCGGGTCAGCCGGCCGATCGCGCAGATATCGCCGGCCACCACCGCGGTGGCCGGCCGCTGCTGCTTGCCCAGCGGGAAGGACAGCGTGCCGATGCGCTCGTCCTCGTCGTGCTCGGCGTGGGTGTTCGCCTCGAAAAAGGCCGAAAAATGGCCCGACACATGAACCGTCGTGTCGGGCCTGATGGTGCCGGAGAACACCCGCACCAGGCTGACCCTGCCGACATAGGGGTCCGACGTCGTCTTGACCACCTCGGCGAGCAGCGGTCCGTCCGGATCGCAGGACAATCCCGAGCGTGCCACGCCGTGCGGGTTGAAGACCTCGGGCAGAACGTGTTCGGGCGGGGACGGGAAGCCGCGGGTGGCGACCTCCAGCAGTTCGTAGGTGCCCACCCCGCTGGCGCTGCACACCGGGATGACCGGGAAGAAGGAGCCGCGGGCGACGGCCTTTTCGAGATCGTCGATCAGGACGGCCTCGTCGATCACCTCACCGCTGAGGTAGCGCTCCATCAGCGATTCGTCCTCGGACTCCTCGATGATCCCTTCGATCAGGGCGCCGCGATGTTCCGCGATCGTGTCGGCATACGCCTCGTCGGGCGGATGCACCGCCCGGGTGCCGTCGCGGTAGTCGTACTGGCTGCCCGAGAGCAGCCCGACCAAACCGTTGTCGGTCGGCAGGTAGAGCGGCAACACCTTGTCCCCGAAGGCTTCCTGGGTGGCGCGCAGCGCCGTGTCGTAGTTGGCCCGCGCGTGGTCGAGCTTGGTGATCGCCACCGCGCGGGGCATGCCGACGTCGTCGCATTCATGCCACAGCGCACGGGTGGCTTCGTCGATGCCCTCGTTGGCGGCGATGACGAACAGCGCGCATTCGGCGGCCCGCAGGCCGGCCCGCAGTTCGCCGACGAAGTCGGCGTACCCGGGGGTGTCGATCAGATTGACCTTGATGCCGTCGTGCGGGATGGGTGCCAGCGCGAGCCCCACCGAGCGTTGTTGGCGGATCGCGGCGTCATCGAAATCGCACACCGTGGTGCCGTCGACCACCGAGCCGGGTCGCGACAGCACACCGGAGGTGACCAGCAGCCCCTCGACGAGGGTGGTCTTGCCGGCACCGGACGGGCCGACGAGCACGACGTTGCGGACGGCGGCCGGACTGTCCGCGGCCGGAGCCGATCGGGCAGCCACTGAAGAGTTCGTCTTGTCAGCCATGACAGACCTTCCCCCGCGCGCGTAGGCGCGCAGATTGGGTACAGCGACAACAATTCACCCAATCGCGGCAGGCGCACAAGGGGGAATTTAGGCGGTGGGCGCCGACATTCGGGTGGGCTCGTTCCGGCCGCGCAGCACCTCTGAGGCGCATTCGGTCCAGTGCGCGCGTTCGGCCGCATCGGCTTTCATCAGTGCGACGTCCGAGCACAGGGCGCGCGCGTCGAAGTCCTTGGCCCGATCAGCAAGGCGTGCAGCCTCGTTGACCGCATCCCCGATCACGGTGTACTCGTAGCGGTGCTCGGCGCCGATGTTCCCGGCGAACACCGGCCCCGCGGACACCCCGATGCCGAAGTCCACCACGGGCAGCCGGCGCAGTGCGGCCGTCAAAGCGCGCGCCGTCGCCAGCGCGTCGGCGGCAGGTTGTGCGCCGGGCAGCGGCGCACCGAAGACGGCCAGCACCGCATCACCCTGGAACTTGTTGATCAGCCCGTGGCGCTCGTCGACCGCGGCCACGACGATCTGGAAGAAGTGGTTGAGCACCTCGGCCACTTCGGCCGGCGACCTGCTCTGGGCCAGCTGGGTCGAGCCGACGAGATCGACGAACAGGACGGCGGCCTCACGTACCTCGCCGGTGAGCGCGTCGGCGTCGCTGACCGCGCGGATGGCCACGTCCGTCCCGACATGGCGGCCGAACAAATCGCGCAGCCGGTCACGTTCAGCCAGCCCGGCGACCATTCGGTTGAAACCGCTTTGCAGCCGGCCGATCTCGGAACGCTCGTAGACGCCGACCCTCGTCGTCATGTTGCCGCGTTCGACCTCGGCCATGGCGGCGACGAGATCATGCACCGGATCGGAGATGGACACCGCGACGATCGCCATGCCGCGCAGCCCGACGAAAGTCGAGACCACCGCGAGCGCGATCACCGGGATCTCGAGCGATGCGGTCTTCTGGATGATCCAGCCGTTGGACCGCATGATGACCACGACGGCGATGCCGACGGTCGGCAGCGCGCTGCTCATCAGCCACATCAGCAGCAGTCGCGACAGCACCCCCGGTGCGGTGTCGCGGCCGGTGAGGTTGACGGTTGCGGCGGCGGTGATCGGGCGCATGGGCCGCTGGATGAACAGCAGCGCCGCGCCGGTCGACGTGGTGACGCCCAACAGCACCGACATCCCGATCACCCAGGCGGCCACCGCTCCGCCGTCGCGGTTGATGACGAACAGTGCCGCGCCGCTGACCGCCCAGATGGTCGCCAGAAACGCGGACTGGTTGCGCAGAAACCGGCGGACGAACAGGAGGTCGACGGCGTCGGGCTGCTCGCCGGCGGTGAACCAGCGCAGCTTGCGGTCGACGACCACGACGGCATAGACGATGGTGCTGGCGAAACCAAGGACCGACAGGATGAGGGAGGCGACCAGGGTGTCGGCCCCGAACACGGTGTCGGCGGCGTCGACCAGATCGTGGCGCAGCGGCAACACCAGCGCGGTCAACTCGACGGCCGCCAGGATTTGGGCCAGGACGAGTGCGGAGGCGTAGCGGACTTTCCACCTGCTCGCCGTCGTCATAGGCCCAAACGCTACTGGGACGACCTTGCAGAATCACGCTCTCGGAAATCAAGAGTTACACTTCCGAAGACCAGCGGGCCTGCGTAACATCCGCGCTGTGAAGTTCGGGATTCCGCTGGGTGGCGTTCACCCCGGTTTGTGGCGTGATCTGACCGTGCGGGCCGAGGAACTGGGCTACGAGTCGGTCTGGTTGCCCGAGCACCTGGTACTGCCTGCCGAGATGTCGGGCAGCCCGCATCACGGCGACAGCCACCCGCCGATTCCGTCGCAGACTCCGATGTACGACGCGATCGCCTACCTGTCGTACCTGGCCGGCCAGACCAGCACGATCCGGATGGGCACCTACGTCTACAACATCGGGTTGCGGCATCCGTTCGTCAGCGCGCGCGCCGCCACCACGCTGGACATCGTCTCGAACGGCCGGTTCGACTTCGGGATCGGCGCGAGCTGGCTGCGGGAGGAGTGGGACGCCGCCGGACTGGACTTCAGCACCCGCGGTGCCCGCGTCGATGAGGCGCTGGAAGTGTGCCGGGCATTGTGGACCGAGCCGACCATCTCCCATCACGGCCGCTTCTTCGACTTCGATGCCGTCGCGTTCGAGCCCAAACCCGTCCAGCCGGGCGGGCCGCCGATCCATGTCGGGGGCGACGGCCTGCCCGCCCTGCGGCGGGTGGCGCGGTTCGGATCCGGTTGGATCCCAATGAACCACACCCTGGACCAGATTCCGGGGTCCGTGCAGAAGCTCTCGGCGTTGTGGGCCGAGCACGGCCGCGCCGGCAAGCCCGAGGTCACCACGTCGGCGGCGGCGGATTCGCCCGAGGACATCCAGCGGGCCGCGGACGCCGGCATCGACCGGATGATCGTCATGCCGTGGCGGCGCACCCGCGAAGCCCTCGACGGCATCGCCCGTTTCGCCGACGACATTCTGACGCCGACGCGGACGGGTTAGCGCGGTGACGATCGCGCCGTCGGACATTCTGCTGACCGACCGGGTGGCGGTCGTGACCG
>JAHFVD010000083.1:28341-32395 GCA_023264735.1 Mycobacterium sp.
CCGACCTGGGCGTGCTCGGGATCGTCACCGACGTCCGCGACGGCGAGCAGGTCGACGCCGCGCTGGACCGAACCCGCGACGAACTCGGACCGGTGGATATCCTGGTCAACAATGCCGGCGGGGTGTTCGCCTCACCGCTGCTGGATACCACCGAGAACGGGTGGGATGCCTTGTACAAGGCCAACCTTCGCCATGTGCTGTTGTGCACGCAGCGGGTCGCCCGCCAGCTGGTCGCCGACGGGCGCGGCGGCAGCGTCATCTCGGTGACGTCGATCGAGGGCGTGCGTGCCGCACCCGGCTATGCGGCCTACTCCGCGGCGAAGGCCGGGGTGATCAACTACACCAGGACGGCGGCCTTCGAGCTGGCGCCGCACAACATCAGGGTCAACGCGATCGCACCCGATATCACCGTCACCGACGGCCTGCTCGCGCTGTCTCCGGACGGGATCCGCCCAGAGCTCAGTCAGGCCGTCCCGCTGGGCCGTCTCGGTGATGTTGACGAAATCGCTTCGGCTGCAGTCTTTCTCGCATCAGACATGTCGCGCTACATCACCGGTCAGACGTTGCATGTCGATGGCGGAACGCAGGCCGCGTCCGGCTGGTACCACGCCGACGGTGGTGCCCGGTTCGGTCCGGCCTGACAAGTTATCGAATTCCTGACCATCCACGAAGCAGGCGAACGTATGGTGAGGCCGTGACCAACGATCGCCCCTTGGAGGGCAAAGTCGCCTATGTGACCGGCGGGGCCCGGGGGCAGGGCCGCGCACACTGTGTCCGCCTGGCCCGCGCCGGCGCGGACATCGTCACCATCGACGCCTGCGGGCCGGTGGGCAACCACATCGGCTACGAACCGGCAACGCCCGAGGACCTCGCCGAGACCGTCCGGCTGGTCGAGGACGAGGGCGTCAAGGTCACCGCCGAGCGGGTCGACGTACGCGACCACGACGGGCAGAAGCGGGTAATCGCCAGCGCTATCGAACAATTCGGCCGCCTCGACGTCGTCGTCGCCAACGCCGGCGTGATGAGCTGGGGACGAGCCTGGGAGATCCCCACCGAGATGTGGCAGGAGATCATCGACGTCAACCTGACCGGGTTCTTCAACACCGTGCAGGCGACCGTCCCGGCGATGATCGAAGCCGGCAACGGCGGCTCGATCATCGCGATCAGTTCCTCGGCGGGCATCAAAGCGGTTCCCGGTGCGGGCCACTACTGCGCGAGCAAGTTCGGTGTTGTGGGACTGGCGAATTCGTTGGCCCTGGAGTTGGGCGAATTCGGGATCCGGGTCAACTCGGTGCACACCTACGGTGTCGACACCGCACTGGGTAACGACCTGTCGATGTACTCGATGTTCGAGAAGCACCCGCACTACGTCTACAGCTTCTCGCCGGGTGCGCTGCCCACCGAGTCGCTGATCGCGCCGAATCAGGTCAGCGAGGTGGTGCTGTTCCTGGCCAGCGATGCCTCGGCGTTGTTGACCGCCGCCCAGATCCCAGCCGACAAGGGCTACATGAAGGTCTGATCCCTCGCCGGACGTAACGTCAGGGCGGGAGCCCGATTTTCCGCCGTGACGTTACGTTCGTGGAGTCAGAACACCCCGAATTAGCCCTGCGCACCAAGGCTTTCGACGGCCAGATCCTTGGCCCAGCGGTAATCGGCCTTGCCTGCGGGTGAACGCAGCACCTTCTCGGTCCGGATGAAGGCCTTCGGCAGCTTGTACTGCGCGATGTGGGCGCGACAGGCGTCGGCGAGCTCGTCGTCGGTGGCGCTACGGCCCTCGGCGAACTGCACGATGGCCACCACCTCGCTGCCCCACCGTTCGGAGGGGCGCCCGGCCACGACGACGTCGTACACCGCCGGATGACTGGCGACCGCGCGCTCGACCTCTTCGGCGAAGATCTTCTCCCCACCGGAGTTGATGGTCACCGAATCGCGGCCCAGCAGCTCGATTTGGCCGTCCTCCAGGAAGCGGGCCCGATCCCCTGGCACCGACCAGCGGACCCCGTTGATGGTCGGGAAGGTGCGCGCCGACTTCTCGGCGTCACCCAGGTAGCCCAGCGGCACATAGGCCCGCCGGGCCAGCCAGCCCTCGCCGTCGCCGGCCTCCAACACGGTGCTGAAGTCCGCCGAGATGATGGCGGTGTCGTGCTGCGGAGTGAAGGTCGCGGCCTGCTGCTCGACGCCCTTGGCCGCCACGGTGGTCATCTGCATGCCGGTCTCGGACGCACCGACGGCGTCGAGCACCATCAGGTTGGGCATCGCGGCTAGCAACCGCTCGCGCACCGTCGGCGATAGCGGTGCCCCGCCGTTGGTGACGGTCACCAGGCCGGACAGGTCGTACTTGCCCGTCTCGATCTCGTCGAGCAGCGGCCGGGCGATCGCGTCGCCGACCACCGGAATGCTCAGTACCCGTTCGCGTTCGACCAGCCGCATCACTGCGGGGGCGTTGAGCCGGTCGACATCGTCGGGCAGCACCATCCAGCCGCCGGTGCTGAACATGTTGAAGGCCGCCCACTGCGCCGCGCCGTGCATCAGCGGCGGGATCATCAGGATCGAGCGGACGCCGGCTCCTGCGCGGGCCTGCTCGGCGAGTTCTTCGTACGATGCCAGCGACGTGTCGGAGCCGAACGGACGCCCGCCCATCGCGGACATGAAGATGTCGTGCTGACGCCACAGCACGCCCTTCGGCATACCGGTGGTGCCGCCGGTGTAGAGGATGTACAGGTCGTCACCGCTCGGGCTGGGCATACCGCCGGCCGGCGCGGGCGTGGCGACGATCGACTCGTAATCGACTGCACCAGGCAGCAATTCGTTGCCGCTAGCGTCGGCGACCTGGATCAGCACCCGCAGCTCGGGCAGCCGGTCGCGGATGGAGGCGACGAACGGGGCGAACTCGGCGCCGTAGACGAGGGCCTTGGCCGCCGAATTGGTGAGCAGGTAGAGGAGTTCTTCCTCGACGTAGCGGTAGTTGACGTTGAATGGCGCGACGCGGGCCCGGTAGCCGGCGACCATCGCCTCCAGGTACTGGTTGCCGTTGCGCAGATACAGCCCGAGGTGATCCTGGCCGGACTCGTGCGGGGCGAGCTGATCGCGCTCGACGTGGCAGCCCAGCCCCTGGCTGACGAGGTAGTGCGCGACGCCGTCGATGCGGGCATCCAGCTGTGCGTACGTCCAGCGCTGATCCCGCCAGATCAGTGCCTCGCGATCGGGCAGGGTCTGCGCGACGGTACGGAACACCGACGAAAGGTCGAAGCTGACGTCGCTGCCCATTGGTGCTCCTCTGCATGCCCAGACTCCAGAACGCGATCGAGTCTGCCACGGGCGCAGGCGTCGACCTGGTGCGGAACTTCACCCAGCGGGACCGCAACAAGTCGACTCATCCGGCTAGGTCTGGCCGCGTCGGACGAACAGCGCGAGCGCCGCGCCGACAGCCGCGGCGGCGGCCCCGACCCACATCGACAGCTGCAGGCCGGCCATGAACGCCTCGTGGCTTCCGCCGGCGATCGCGGCGGTCAGCTGTGGCGGCGCGCCGGGGATCGACGGAGCCAACCCCTTGGACACCAATTCCTTTGCCGGTGACAACTTTTCAGCGACCGGGGCCGGGGTGCCCGCGGCAGCGAGTTTGTCGACCAGGGTCGAGCCGGCCTTGCTGGACAGCGTCGAGCCCAGGATCGTGGTGCACAGTACGGCGCCCAGCTGAACGGACGTGCTCTGGATGCCGCCGGCGACCCCGGCGTCGTCAACCGGCGCGTTGCCGACGATGGCATCCGAGCTCGCGGTCAACACCAGGCCGACGCCGGTGCCCAGCAGTGCGAAGGCCGGCCAGATCGCGCCGTAGCTGGAATCGGCCTGCAGTTGGCTGAGCAGCGCCAGGCCGCCCGCGACGCCGAGCAGGCCGGTCACCATCGCCGGTCGCGGACCGAACCGCTCGGTGATGACACCCGACAACGGCGCCATGACCATCATCGCTGCGCTCAGCGGCAGGGTCCGGACGCCGGTTTCCACCGGGCTCCAACCCTGCAGGTCCTGCAGGTACAGCGTCATGAAGAACAGCGCA
>JAHFVD010000084.1 GCA_023264735.1 Mycobacterium sp.
CGGCGGCGCGGGTGCCGGTGCGGGCGCGGGCGTGCTCGTCACCGGCGCAGGTGCGTACAGCGCCGGCGCACTGGCCGCGGACACAGGCGCTGATCCCCGCCGTCCCGAGACCAGGGCGAGCAGATCACCGCGCGATTTCAGGAACGACGTGTGAGCCTGGGCCTGCCGCTCGAGGAACGCCGAATGCGCATCGCTCACCGCGGCAACCAGATTCAGCGCTGCGGCCGTCTGATCGCTGACCGCTGCGGCTGCAGGGGCGCCCGGCCTGGCGACGGCAGTTCTGGTGTCCGGGACGGTATGGACGACGACCTCCTGGGCGACGACCAGCGGTGCGGGATGGACCGGCGCGGGCGGCATGACTTGAACACTTCCGTGGTCCACTTCTGGCATCGGCATGGGAGCACTCTCGATCCGGGACGCCTCCGGCGTCGAAACGTTCTTGGCCGCCTCGGGGGTCGAGACGATATCCGGCCAATGGGCGGCCAGTGTCAGCGTGCGGGTGTTCTCCGACGGCGCCGCCTGACCCTGTTCACGCAGTTGCTGAATGCGCGCGTCGAATGCGGCGATATCGACCGAAAGCCCGTGCGCCCATAGCTTGCCAACACTTTCGGCCAGCGCACGCAGCCCGCGGCGTTCCTGGGGGTCCAGGGCGACGGCCAGATGTGGGCGATCGCCAAGGATTTTCGAGACCGCTCCGGTCAGGATGGCGCGGGGCCCGTGCTCGACGAAGACGCGGACGCCGTCCTCCCACGCTTGCAGCACCGTCGCGGGGAAGTCGATCGGCTCGAGGGCTTGCCGCGTCAGCGACTCCGCAGCTGCTTCCCGGGTCGGCACATAGGCACGGTTGACGGCGTTGGTGTAGAACCGGATGTCCGGCACCTCGTGCGTCTCCCGGGTGTGGATCTTGCGCCAGGTATCGGCGAAGGGCGCCATCGCTTCGCAGTGGATGACCATGTCCAGACCAAGGGGAATCGCGGTCGCACCCGGGACGGCGTCGATCACCCGTCGGCACGCCGCGGGATCCCCGCCGATCACGCAATCATCCGGTGCTTGAACGATGGTCATGTATGCGCGCGGCTCGATGGCCAGCGCCGCGTCGACCAAGGGCCGGGGTGCGGTGATGCGCCAGCACTCCCACGGGGCCGGGTGGTCACCCAGTCCCCAGTCGGCCGCCGCCACCCGGCATTCTCCGGTCAGCTCGTCGCCGTACATCCCCGACGCCTCGATCTCATCGAGCATCGGTTCCAGATCGCTCCACACCCCGAAGGCCATCAGCGAGTTCGTCTCGCCCGACGAAAGACCAATCGCAGCAGTGGGTTTGAGGCCCAGTACGGTCCGGGAGAACTCCGCCTGCGACTGGCAGACCAGAGCGCAACCGGTCAGCTGGGTGCGCGGGTCAAGCGTGGTGATCCCAGCCCCATGCAGAGCACGGGCCAGGTCGCCGACACCGGAGAAGCGTTCGGTGAGCGCGTCACCGATCTCGGGCCACGCGAACAACAGATCACGTCCGGCACCCGGGTAGGCCGCCGCCGCACCGGTGAATGTGAATGCCAGTTCGCCGGTAATCGGGGCGTCGGCGAACGCGATGCCCGGGATGACCGGTGTCTCGCCACGTTCCAGGCGTTGCACGGCCTGCTGCCGAAGCGTGTCCACAGTCGACTGGTTGTCCCCCACCAACGAGCACCGCACCGGTCCGCTGCCACCCGGTTCGCCGCGTTGCATCCGGCTCAGCAGATCGGCTCGGTCACCACCGGCGTAGCGTTCCGATACCGGAACAACGCCGACAGCCAGCGGCTTCGGTGCGAAACCCGCCGCGGACACGGTTATCCCGTCGGCATGTCCGCCCAGTGCCTCGATCCATACCGCAGCAGTTGTGCCACCCGGGGCGGGCTGAGCACCGGCCTTGTCCACCCGAACCCGCGCTCGCACCGCCTCCGCGCGCGCCGCGATCTCCACCGCGGCACTGGCCGCGTGAGTGCGGCCGATCCGCTCGGCCGCGAAGTTCGGATCCGTTGCGATCGGCTCATCGTCGCTGTCGATGACGGCGATGATCTCGTCGCCCGCCGCTTCGGCATCGGCACGCCGCTTGAGGACGAAGGCCACGGCGGCATCGCCGTGCGCCACGCTGGTATCGGCGTCGAGTGCGTCTGCTGCTCGCGAATGCGCTGGCTCACAACACATATCGACAGCACCGGCGACAACGGTGTCGAGTTCGCGATGCCGCAACGCCCGGATGCCGATCTGCAGCGCGGTGACCGCCGACAACTCCTCGGTGGAGACGGTGAAGCCGAACCCGCGGAAGTCGCGCTGCGCATGGATGCGGTTGGCGGGAATGTTCGGCATGGTTCCGATCACGCCGTCGGCGGTCAGTTTCGGGGCCGCCTCGTTGTTGGCCTCCAGCCACCGGTCGTTGTCGGTGTTCAGCACCCGCAACCGTTGCCGGGCGATGGTGGCATCGCAGCCCATGCCCACGAAGACACCGGTGCGCTCCGGATCGGTGGTCACGTTGTGCAGCGCCTGGCCCGCCGCGGCCAGCATCACGGTCTGCTGGCTGAGGCTCCCGGCGAGCTCGTTGGGCGGAAAGCCAAGTCCGGCAAGCTCAAGCGCGACGACATCGAGCGGGATGGGTTGCGCTTCTGGTCCGAACACCCGGCGGCGGAACGCGTCGGCATCGCGTGCGTCGCCGGTGACCACACCGATTCCGCAAATCACGATCTCGTCAGTGGGCGGCTGTTTCCGGGTGACCGAACCGTTTGGGCCCCGGTAATTCTCGACGATCAGGTGCGCGTTGTTACCGCCGAAGCCGAAGTTGCTGACCGCGGCGCGCTTGACCGGGCCGTCCCACGGCGTTGGTGTGGTGACCAACGTGAACGGCGTACCGCCAATCTTGTCGGTCGGCTTCTCGCACAATGTCGGCGGAATGGTCGAGGCCTGCATGGCGGAGAGCACATTCACCAGGCTTGCCGCGCCGGACACCGTGATGGTGTGGCCCAGATTGCCTTTCAGTGCACCCAACTTCAGCGGGACGTCGCCGTAGGCGGCCGCAATGCTCTGCAGTTCGGTGGCGTCGCCCAGTGGCGTGCCGGTCGCGTGGCAGTCCACATAGTCGATATCGGCAGGCGTCAGCCCGGCCTGCTCGAGTGCCGAGCTCATGGCGCGAGTCTGACCACCGACCGCGGGCGCCAAGAAGCCGCTCTGGCGGCCGTCGTTCGAGAGCCCAACGCCCAAGATCACGCCGAGGATGTGGTCACCGGCCCGTTCGGCGTCATCGAGACGTTTCAGCGCGACCAGGGCCGCACCCTGCGCGGGAACCAGGCCATCGGCATCCGCATGGAATGGACGGGACTGGCCCGTGGGGCTAAGTGCCTGCAGCGAGGTGAAACCCAGATGCAGGAACAGGTCGTCCGAGCCGTTGACACCGCCCGCGAGCATCAGGTCGGCATCGCCGTCGTGCAGTGCGTCGCACGCCAGTTTGATGGCGTAGAGCGATGATGCGCACGCCGCGTCGAGCGCGTAGACCGGGCCGTTCATCTCCATCGCTCCGGCAACCAGGTGCACCGGCAGCCCGGACGAGAAGCGGTTGCGTGGATCGTCGTTGCCTTCGCCCGTCCACACCGCCTCGACGAACGCGGTGCCCATCGTGCTCGGATACGACAGATTGCCGACGATCAGGCCGGTCCGAGGTGCGGCGACCGGCCCGCCCAGCGCCTGCTGCGCGCACTGGGCCAGCCAGGCAACGATCGGATCCAGCTGGTCGAGATCGGGGATCCGCGAGGCGAATTGGGTCAGGTCGAAGGACGTCTCGACGTAGCCACCGGTGGCAGATGAAACCCGCAGCCCTTGCTTGTCGCTGGCCGACAACTTACCGGGATCCACCCCGCGCCACCGATCGCGCGGGGTGGGCGTCAGCAGGCAGCGTCCGCCCAGGGAGGCGTCGAACAGCTCCTCGGGCGTGGTGACACCCGGCAGTAGACAACTGCGTCCGACGATCGCGACGGGGTCGAACCCGCTCACGCCGACGTATCCGCGGCGTTGCCCGCAGCGTAGAACTCCACACCCTCGAGCGTTGCGACGAGCGCACCGTCGGAGGTCTCGTACGCGATATCGAAGTCGACCCGCTTGTCGTTCACCGGGTGCGCGGCCAGCCGGCAGCGCCCGATAATTCCGTCACCGAACGCGCGGTGCAGCACAACACGGCCGATCCGTATCGGCAGCACCAGGGGACGTCCCTGGGCGCTCGCCCACACGATGCCGAGCTGCAGCCCACCGTCGATGCTGGCGGCATCGATCGCCCAGCCGTTCTGCGGCCAGTCGAGTTCGTCCAGGCTCTTGAGAGTCGCTGTGCCACCGGCAGTTCCGAAGGTCTCGAGTTGCTCGATGACGGCAAACTGCGGCCCGTGGAACAGTGCGCCTGCGTAGGCCTCGTCGATACCCAGCGGCCAAGCCGATCCCGAGACCTGCGGAACCGACTGTTCCGGCGAGGTAACGGCCGCGGTGTCCACCGTGGCGCGGTAACGCGCCCGCCCATCGGCATCACTGATCGAGACGGCGTACGACGTGCCGGCCGGTTCGAAATCGATGGTGAGAGATTGCCGTTCACCTTCGGCGAAGGTGACACCCGACAGCACCTGGAAGTCACGGACCACCGGGCACGCATCAGCGACCAGCCCACGCGCCGCGCGCAGGATCGCGTCCAGCGCGATCACCACCGGCACCACTACCCGGCCGCGGACCTGGTGATCGGTCAGCACCGGTAGGTTTTCGGTCGACACATCCCAGTCCAGGCGCGTCGCGCGAAGCCGCGGCTCGGCGGGTGCGGCCACCACGACCGCGCTTGCCGACGAACGGCACAACGCGTGCTCGGCGAAGAACTGTGCACCCTCGGCGATCGGGATGACACCGACGCCACCGGCGAGGAACCGGCTCTTCAGAGTCGCGTCGACCATCCCGCCGTCCCACGGTCCCCACCCGAAGGCGCGAACCACGCACTCGCCGTTGCGGCGTGCGGACTCACGGGCCGCGATGGCCTCCAGTGCCGCGTTGGCCGATGCGTACGCGGCCTGCCCGGGATTCCCGGCCCGCGCCGCGATCGAGGAGAACAGCGAAATGAAGCGCAGTTCGTCGGTCGACGTCGCATCCAGCAGTGCTTCTGCACCAATCAGTTTGGTGGTGAACACCTTGACGAACCCATCGTCGTCGAGGTCTTCCAGTCGCTTGTCCGCCAGCACGCCGGCACCATGGACCACACCGACGATCGGCCCGAAGTTCTGCCGAACCTCGTCCAGCACACCGCGCAGGGCGGCTTCGTCGGTGATGCTCGCGGCGAAGTAGCGCGCCGGGGTTCCCTGATTCTCGGCAGACGCCAGCGTCGTGCGGACTTCCCGCGAAGCCAGCAGGCTTTCGGCTTGTGCCCGAGCCTGCGGCAGACTCAGCTGCTCGCCACGAGCCCGCGCCGACGCCGCCAGCGCGGTGGCGATCTCGGCGGCGGTGACGCCCGACGGCTCGTCTGCAGTGACCTCACGCAGCGGCGTGCGGCCGAGAAGCGCCAGCCGCAGACCGTGCTGCTTGGCCAGCGCCAGCGCCGACTCCGCCGTCACACCGCGCGCACCACCGGTGACCACGACCACGCCGCCCGGGGCAACGCTGATCGTCTCACCCTCCCCGACCGAGGATTCGATGTCGTCGACGGCAACCAGCCGGGTGCCGTCAGCGCGCAGGGCGACCTCGATACCGCTGCCGCCTTCCAGCAGCTCAGCCGTCAGCCGTTCGGCGTCGAGGGTTTCCATATCGACGGCCCGCACCGAGGCGCCTGCCCATTCCCAGCCGGCGGTTTTGACCAGGCTCGCGACTCCGACCGGTACGTCCGCAGCGACGAACCGGGCACCCGTCGACTGCACGGTGACGAAAAGCCGTGTTCGCGCAGTGCTCTTGGCGACGCTGCGCGCGGCGTGGAATGCGCGCACATGCACCGCGACACAGTCTTCGGGTGTGCGGGCCGGCGCCAGCGCGGCCAGGCTGATGACAGCACCCGCTTCGGCGGGCGCCTCGTCCACAGCCTGTGCCTGGAGCCCACGGGCAGTCAACGCACGCTCGAGGGCGTCGGCGAAGGCCGGGTCTTCACGGGTGATGAAGACGACACCGTCGCGCAGGCCTGCCATCGCCAACCCGCTGGGCGGCGCGGCCCGAAGCTCGGCCTCGGTGCAGGACAGGCCGACCAGCGCCGCCGGAGCCGACTGCTGCACTGCGGCAGCCTGCTCGGTGCGACCGCCGGCGGCGAAGCCGGAGACGGTGTCGACGACGTCCTGCAGGGTGCGCAGGTTGGCCAGCTCTGAGGCCGGGATCTCGGGTGCACCAGGGAACTTCGCCTGCAACGCCGCCAAGATCTCGACCTGCTTGATCGAATCAATCCCCAGCTCGGCCTCCATCTCCATGCCCAACCCGAGCATGTCAACCGGATAACCCGTCTTCTCCGAAACAATCGACAACACAACATCACCCGCAGACACCGACGGGGCGGCGGGCGCGGCGGCGGGCGCCGGGGCAACAGCCGCAGGTGCGACCACTGACACCGGAGCGATCGGCGCGGCGACCGGGACTGGCGCGACAACGGGGGCGGGCGCGACCGGGGCGACAGCCACCGGCGGTGCGATGACCGGCGGTGCGGCGACCGGAGCCAGAACCTGTTGTGGCGCAACACTCGCCAACGCCCGTGGTGCCTGCGCAACGGCCGCCGGGTCGCCGACGATCTGCGCCATCATCTGCGTGGACATATCCAGGAACGCCTGGTGGCTCTGCGTCACCACGTCCATATAGCGCTGATGCTGCTCGGCGGTCTCCTTCTGGATGCTGTCGATGATGCTCCAGACATCGCCGGACAGCGGCGCCTCAACAACCTCGGCCTGTACCTCCGCCTGCTGCTGGTGTACCACCGGCGCCTGCTGGTGAACCACCTGCGCCTGCTGTTGGACTACCGGCGCCTGCACCTGCGCCACCGGCGCGGGTGCGTGAACGGCGGGCGCCTCCATCCGCTGAACGGCCGGAGCCGGTGCAGGTGCGGCTGCCACAGCCGACGGCGCGCTCTGCACACTCACCCGGGTGCGCTTCGGCGTGATCGTCGCCTTACCGTCCACGGGCGGGTAAGGCTTGCCGAGGTTGGCTCCCCCGACCTTGACTGCGTGTTTCGGCGCTACGACGAACTTCTCCGGCTCTTCGTAATGATCGAAGAGAGCAACGAGATCCAATGCCACACCGTCGGCCGCCAACGCGGCCAGCCCGCGATGCCAACCGCGGAGCCCGTCAGCCTTCGGGTCATCGAGGGCCACCGCGACATGCGCCGACGAGTCCAGGATCTTTCCGACCAGTCCGGTCAGCACCCGGCCAGGACCGACCTCGATGAAGCGCGTCACCCCGTCGCGGGCCATCGCCTCGATCATTTCGCGGAACCGCACCACCTGCTGAACCTGATCGCCCAGTTGCACGGCGACATCCTCGGTGTACTGCTGCGCCGTGGCATTCGCGTAGACCGGGAAGTTCGGCTGCCCGATCTTCAGCGTCTTCAGGTACGCCGTCAGCGGCGCGCTACTCGCGGCCACGATCTCCGAGTGGAATGCGGAGGCGACAGGCAGGCGAACCGCTGTCCAGCCCTTCGCTTTTGCCGCGGTCTGCGCCCACGCGATATCGGAGTCATAACCAGCCAGCACCACCTGGGTGGGGGCATTGTCGTTGGCGATGACCAGCGATCCCGCCTCGTCGGTATCCAGCAGCGCCCGCACATCGGCGGCGGTCGCCGAGACCGCCAGCATCGCGCCATCCTTGCCCTGGCCCGCTTCGTTCATCAGCGTGCCGCGGGTGCGAGCCGTCTCGACGAGACGCTCGGTCGGCAGCACTCCGGCGGCCGCCAGCGCGGTCACCTCACCGAAGCTGTGACCGGCGGCCGCCGTCGCGCTCACGCCGAGGACGTCGAGCAGCGCAAGCTGCGCGAGGCTGGTCGCGGCGATGGCCGGCTGAGCGTTGGCCATCGCGGTGAGCTCTTTCTTCTGCGCATCCGCCGCGGACGCGTCGAAGACCGGCTCCGGGAAAACCACGCCGGGCAGATCGGTCAGATCACCCTCGAGCCCGTCCCACACCGCGAGCGCTTCGGGGAAGCTGAGTGCGAGGTCGCCACCCATCCCGACGTACTGGCTGCCCTGGCCGGGGAACAGGAATGCCGTCTTGCCTTCTCGGGCCGGCCCGAAGCCGACGGTGATATTGGCGTCCTTGAGCTCGGCGGTCTTGCCGTCGGCCAGCGCAGTGCGCAGCCGTTCGGCAACTGCTCCAAGCGATTCCGCATCCGTGGCCACCAGAGCAGCGCGCGCGGGCTGCGAGGCGTCGAACTCTTCGGCAGCCTCGAAAGCAATGCGGGCCAGGCTCTCTCCGGAACGCGCGGCGGCGGCGATGCCCGCGGCCCGCTTCTGCAGATCAGCCTCGGACGGCGCACTGAGCACCACGAGTTCACTGGGCAGTGCTCGCAGCCGCTTGGCGCGGTGCTCGCCCTGGTACTCCTCCAGCGTCACGTGGAAGTTGCTGCCGCCGAAGCCGAATGAGCTAACCGACGCGCGACGCGGCTGGTCGCTCTTGCGCACCCAGGGCCGAGTCTGCGCATTGACGTAGAACGGCGTCTCCTCCATCCCCATCGCGGGGTTGGGGCGATCGACCTTGAGAGTACCGGGCAGTGTCGAATGCTGCAGTGCAAGAACGGCTTTGATGAGTCCGGCAGCGCCTGCCGCCGCCTTGGTATGGCCGATCTGAGACTTCACCGAGCCGAGTGCGATTCGCGCCGAGCTATCGGTGAATACCGACTTCAGCCCGGCGAATTCAGCAACATCGCCCGCCTTGGTCGCGGTGCCGTGCGCCTCGATGAGTTCGACCGTCGACGGGTCGTACCCGGCCCGCTCGTAGGCGCGGCGCAGCGCCTTGGCCTGCCCTTCGGACCGCGGCGCGTAGACACTGGACGCGCGCCCGTCGGAGGAGGAGCCCAGGCCACGAATGACCGCGTGGATCTGGTCCCCGTCACGCTCGGCATCGGCGAGGCGCTTGAGGGCGACCATGCCGACGCCTTCACCGATGATCGTGCCGTCAGCGCCATCGGAGAACGGCCGGCAGTCACCGGTCGGCGAGAATGCCGGCGTCTTGGAGAAGCACATGTACATCATCACGTCGTTCAGAGCGTCGACGCCGCCGGTCAGCACCACATCCGACTCGCGAAGATACAGCCTGTGCAATGCCGACTGCAGCGCAGCAAGTGAACTGCCGCAGGCGGCATCGGTGACGAAGTTGGCCCCGCCGAGATTGAGGCGGTTGGCGACGCGACCGGCGATAACGTTACCGAGGAGACCGGGAAATGTGCTTTCCTGCCATGGCACATAGTGATCCGCGATGTCCTGGCAGATCTCGTCTGCTTCGCCCTCCGCCAAACCATTTTCCAGCATCGCTTTACGCCAGATCGGCCGTTGCATTCGCGAACCCATCTGCACAACGAGCTCAGTGGTCGAGGCAACCCCGATCACCACGTCCACGCGGTCCAGGTCGACTTCCTTACCGTCGCGCTGAACTTCGTCAAGGAGCTGCTTGGCCGCGATCAACGCGAGGATCTGTCCGGTGTCCGTGGACGGTAATGCGTTGGGCGGCAACCCGAATTTGACCGGGTCGAAGTTCACCGGGTCGATGAAGCCGCCCCGCTTACAGTAGGTCTTGTCCGGCGCCTTGGGGTCGGCGTCGTAGTAGTCCTCGATCAGCCAGTGCGAGGGCGGTACCTCGCTGATGGCGTCACGGCCAGCGGTGATGGTGCGCCAGAAGCCGGTGAGCCCCGACTCGCCCGGGTAGATCGCCGACATGGCGACCACCGCGATCGGAGTGGCAGTGGGCTGGTGCGTGTTGTGAGTCAAGGTAACCCTTATCCGAGTGGACGTGGACGGAAATCAAAGGCGGAAGGCGGCATCGCGACGCCCGAAGCGCGAAGCTGCCCGGCTCGTGTCACGGTCGCAGCGCCCTCAAGGAGGTTGAGCGCGATCTGGCGAACCGTGCGTGCCTCCACCGGCTCGAGGAAACTTCCCCGCACCCATTGGTTGAAGGCCCCCATCGCTGGACCACACCAGATCTGGTAGTCAGCGCGGCGTTCGATGTTACCGTCACGCGCCCACTGCGAACCCGTAAACAGGTACCAGCGGAATACCAGGGCCATGCGATGTCTCGGGTCCGCCGCGGCGCGCTCCACTTGGTGTGGGTCACTCTTGGCGAAGAAGGCCTCGGTATCCGCCCAGATATCGGCGACACTGCGTCCGAGGACCGTGTTTTCGAGGCTCGCCAACTCCTCCGGTGGAGCCTCTTCGAGCGAGGAGTAGCGGCGATAGAAATCAGCCAGGCGGTGCCCGCGTTGGGCGAACATCGTGCCGCGCTTGAGAACCTGTACGGTCACGCCCATTTCGAACATGTCGGCAGCGGGTGCCATCGCCACATCGGTGGATTCGGCCAGCCCCAGCAGGGTTCGGGCATCGGGTGATAACCCGCTCTCCACCGCCGACTGGTTCACCGAACCCGTCAGCACGTACGCCGCGCCTGCGGCAAACGCGGCGGCGACGGCGGCGGGGGTACCCAGTCCGCCGGCCGCCCCGACCCGGGGCAGGACTTGGTAGCCATAGGTGGCCGCGACCTCGTCGCGCAGGCTGAGCAGTCGTGGGAGCAGCACGGTCAATGCGCGGTTATCGGTATGGCCGCCCGAATCCGCTTCGGCGGTGATGTCTTCCGCGATCGGGATTTGGCTGGCGAGAGCGGCTTCCTCGGTAGTGATGCGACCCTCGGCGACCAGTGCGCTCAGCATCGCCTCCGGTGCGGGCGACAGGAAGTGACGGGCGACCTCGTCGCGGGAGACCTTCGCGAAGATGTGCCCGGCCCGCACGACGCGTCCGTGCGCGTCACGACGCAGACCTTTCGCGGCGTACAGGACGATCGCGGGCGTGAGACGCATGAACGCCGAGGCCGACACGTAGCGGACACCGAGACGATGGAACAGGTCGACCGTCGCCAATTCGACGCCGTCACTCTGGATGTTGTGGATCAGGTTGGCGCCCCAGCCGCTGGAGTCCCGTCCGAGGGCAGCCTGAATTTCCAGCACTCCGGCTTCGACAGTCGCGAGGTCCAGCCCGGCGCTGCCATAGAACGCCATCACTCCGGCGCGCACACCCTCGACGGTCATCTGCGGAGTCGCGATCCCACGGGCCATCTCGCCGACGACGTAAGGGAATCGCACGCCATGTGTCGCGGTGAAACTGCGCTCGCCGAGCCATTCGGGGTAAATCGCCGGCAGCACGGCGAGCAGGTCCTGGCTCAGGATCTCAGGCGTAAGTTGCCCGACGCCGTCGAGGAGCACGGCACGCGGCCCTTGGGGCGAGTTAACGACGGCAACCGGCCTGCGGATTGCTGCCAGCGCCTCACCGACGTCGGGTCGATCAAGCAGCGCTACATAGGCGCCATTCATCGGATGAGAGTTAGCCAAGGTGGCTTGCATGAGGGAGGACTCTAGCTTTACGCGCGCGACAAATCCCGGTTTTAGAACACGTCCATGCCGCTGGCGACCTACCCGGCGGTAACTCTGTGAGGATCTTACGCTGACGCCCGTCACGACCGTTGCCGAAATGACACTCAGGCGGTCGTTTTTCAGTCACTTCCGCCGAAGCCTCTGGTGGCCCTGCAGCAAATCCGATCCTGGGCGGTTTCGCCCGGGACGGGCACGAACCACCGTTCGAGCCAAAGGTCGGAACAAATACCATAACCGCGTCTACGGTGTGCGGTTGCCTCCGTGGATCGGGCCGTACCCTGCAACCAGAAATCCCGCCAAACGCGGAGTCAGTAATTCATGCAGGTGTTCGCGACCTGCGTGATCTGCGGACCGATCTGGGCATAGATCATCGCTTGCAACTGTGGGTTGACTGCTTGCTGCTGTGCCAACTGCTGCTGGCGTTGGGCCACCGGCATGGCCAGGAACTGCTGAATATTGGCCTGCATATCGGGCCGCGCATTGAGCTGTCCAGCCAGAGCCGGAGCCTGCGCGTTCAAGGCCGCCGTCACCTGCGCGTAGCTACAGGACGTGTTAGCCAGCGCCTCTGTGACCGGGTCGGCCGACGCGGGGATCGCGAACGACAAGGAGATCGCCGCCGACAAGCCGCCGATCATGACCACAGTTCGTAGGCACCGTGCTGATTTCATGGACAGGTGCCCCTTCGTTTGCCAGAACCGCATATTGCCGTAGCGGGGGGCTAGTCAAGCACAGCGCTGGCACGCTGTGAACGAAACGCTTTCCTTATATATGCAACGCTCAGGTTCAACCCGCCGCTCACCGCTCACCTGTGCCGTTACGGCCGCCAATCTGAGAGCTTCGCCGACCTATCTAAGTGCCGGGCCGCATCGTGGCGCCGTGATACAAAACCCTGTTACCCGGGACCGGCCACTCGGCCTGTAGCTGACCCCTGGTCGTCGCGGTGTGAGCGCTGGAGTTCCCGTTCGGCGTCCTCGAGCGCTTCGCGCGCCGCCCGCAATCGGTGCAGCAGGTCGTCGGTCTCGTGCTTGGCCCGATCGACCGCACGCGCCTCCTCCATCGAGTTCAGCACGATGCCGATGAACAGGTTGAAGACCAGGAAGCTCAAGATGACGGTGTAGCTGATGAAGAACAGCACCGACCAGGGTGAGACCTGCAGCCCCATTTCGACGTTGTCGGGCAGGTTCTCCAACGTCAGCATGATGTACATCGTCAGCATCGCGCGGCCGATGTTCCCGTAGTGGTCGGGGTCATGGTTGGCGAACAGGACCCAGCCGAGCATCCCGTAGATGTAGATCAGCAGCCCCGTCGCCGCGGCCAGCGACGCCACCCCGGGGATGCTTCTGGCGATCGCGCCGATCACCACGCGCAGATCCGGCAGGAACCGGATGATGCGCACGATCCGTGCCAGCCGCACCAGGCGGAGCAGCATCGCGGTGGCTCGCAAGCCTGGCAGGAAGGAGGCGGAGATGACGATGAAGTCGAAGACGTTCCAGTGGCTCTTCGCGAACTCCCGGACATCCCAACCGGCCGCGGTGAACCGGATCAGCAACTCGATGACATAGACCGCAAGGATGACGTTGTAGAGCACATCGAAGACGCCGTGGTAGCCGGCCGCGACCGAGTCGAAGGTCTCCAGTCCGAGCATTGTGGCGTTGATCACAATGACGATCACGATCGCCGTCTCGAACACCGGATTGGTGATCAGGTGCCGGCAGCGTTCGACGACGGCAGGCACGGCTTTGGGCGTTGGCGGTTCGACAGCCGGGTCGCGCGGCGTGGGTTGCACGGTTAGTGCATAGCAAAGGTCGGCGCCTTTCACCCGGTGAACCGCGGGCACATCTGTGGTTCCGCTGTGATCTCCCTGGCTAGCCGATAGCGTCAGCGCCATGCGTTCGGTCGGGCGGCGCGGGTTCATGTTGGGCTTTGGCGCGCTGGCGGCCGCGCCACTGCTCCCCGCGTGCGGCAGCGCAGAAGAAAAGAAGAGTGGCGATCACGTCGTCATTGTGGGTGCCGGCTTCTCGGGATTGGCGGCGGCGCGGCGGCTGGCCGACGCCGGTGTGCGCGTCACCGTTCTGGAAGCCAGGGATCGGATCGGTGGCCGGACGCGGACCGACACCTCACTGGGTGTGCCGATCGACATCGGCGCCTCATGGATCCACGGCACCGAGAACAATCCGCTCACCAAGCTCGCCCAAGATGTCGGGGCCAAAACCGTGCCAACCGATTTCGAAGATTTCATCCTGGTCGAGAATCACCAGATCGTCGACCACAAGGCCGCCGCGGCGTCGGTCGATGACTGGCACCGGATCATCGAGAAGCTCGATGAGCTCAGCGACGACGCCCGTTCCGGCGAATCGGTCGCCGACGGCCTGGTCGGCGTCGCGAACCTCGACGATCCGCTGGTCGCGTGGAATGTGACCTCCCGCATCGCCGGTGAATACGCAGCAGACCCCGATCAGATGTCGTTGCGCTGGCTGGGCAGCGAGGAACAGTTCAAGGGGCCCGACGTCATCCTCCCCGGGGGCTACACCCAGCTATCGCAGCACCTCGCCAAAGGTCTGGACGTTAAGCAGAGCACCGAGGTCACCCGGATCTCGCACGGTGGCGAGCAGGTACGCCTCGACACCTCGCGGGGGACCATCACCGCCGACCGCGTGATCGTCACCGTCCCGCTGGGCGTGCTCAAGGCGGGAACCATCACGTTCGACCCCCCACTTCCCGAGGCCAAGCGCCACGCCATCGACAAGCTCGGGTTCGGACTGCTGAACAAGGTGGTCCTCGCCTTCGACAGACCGTTCTGGCCGGAGTCCACGCCGATGATCGGACTGGTCGGCAACAACCAGCCGGTCACCGATCTGGTCAACGGGCTGGTCTTCGCCGGGAAACCGGTGCTGGTGGGGCTACGCGGCGGCCAGGCCGCGTGGTCGCGCGAATCGCTGTCCGATCAGGATGCGGTGGCCGAATTGACCGCCGCCATCGATGCGCCCACGCCCACCGGGTCGATCGTGACGCGTTGGGGCACAGATCAATACGCCCGCGGCTCGTACAGTTTCATCGCCGTCGGGTCGAGTCCGGACGATATGCACGCACTCGGCGAGCCGGTCGGCGAGCGCCTGCTGTTCGCCGGGGAAGCCACCAATCCGGAGTGGTTCGGCACCGTCCACGGCGCCTACCTGAGCGGTCAACGCGAAGCCGACCGGATCCTCGGTTAGCTCGCTCGCCGGGTTTTCCTGACGCCACCTTCGTTGTCCGATACGGTGAGACACCGATCGGCGAAAGTGGGGGCCACATGCAGAATCCAATCCGGCGTTTCATCGCCAGTGCCTTGGCGGCGGCATCGCTCCCCTTCGCCGGAATATCGTGGGCGCCAACAAGTTCAGCTGATGACGGTTGCGGTGCCGGGATGTACTTCAACTGGGAAACCAACCAGTGCGAGTACTACGACGACGTGAACGTGTACATCAACCCGTGCTGCTATGTCGGCCCCGCCGGAGTCGGCCCATTGGGCCCGGGTCCCGTCGGCCCCGGCCCTGTCGGACCAGGCCCCATCGGCCCCGGCCCCATCGGGCCTGGCCGCCGCTAGTCGAGGGCGAACACCGTGGCTGAGCATCCCGACGCCGGAGACCAAGACCGCCGCGACATGCCGGCGGAAAGCCGGCCGTCGCAGCCCAGCACCGAGGATGTCGTCTTTCCCGAATCGTTCCGGAAGTTCTGGCGCACGCTGCTTGGCCCGTGGGGACGTCGCTGACAGCACGCGTCGCCCGGGCTGGTCACATACGATGCTCTCGCCGCGCCACTCGCCCGAGGAGTGATCTTCTGAGCCAGCCACCTGCCCCGGAGACCGATTCGCTGTCCCGCCGACAGATCGTCCTGCTGGTGACGGCCCTGGTCTTCTCGGTGATGTCCTTCTCACTGAACGCCACCATGTTGTCGCCCGCCGTCCGCGATATCAACGAGACGCTGGGCCCCGGGGCGTTCGCCGCCATGTCGACACCGTTCTTCATCGCCGGGGCGATCGCCAACGTCGTGCTGATCCGGTGGAGTGACTACATCGGACGCAAGCGTGTCCTGATCGGCATCCTCGTCGTGTGTGTTCTCGGCACGGTGCTGTGCCTGAGCAGCTCGCTGCCGATTGTGATGGTGGGCCGATTCCTGCAGGGGGCCTCGAATATCACCTACGGTCTGGGCTTCATGATTCTGCGGGCCCGGGTCAGCGGTGCGACCTTCGGCGTGTGCTGCGGGCTGATGGCGTCGATCAACGGCGGCGTGGCCGGCGGGGACGCGTTCCTGGCCGGCATCATGACCGATGCCTTCGGCTACCGCTCGATCTTCATGCTCACCTCGGTGGTCGGCCTGATCGCCGTGGTCTTCGCCTGGAAGTGGGTTCCCTCAGACAAATCAGGCGAACCAGGCGCTCGCTCCGAAGGCCGGATGGACTGGATCGGTGCGGTCTTCATCGCGCTGAGCGTCGGTGGGCTCACGATGTTCATGTCCGAGGGCGGCCACGGTGGATGGACGTCGATGCCCGCACTGGTCTGGCTGGTCGTGACCGGCGGTGCCTTCGTGGCGCTGATCGTGTCGAACAACCGCGTCGAGCATCCCGTCGTCGGGCTCAAATACATTCGGTCCCGGGAGGCGTGGCCGCTGATCGTCGTCACGGTCCTGGTCGTCGGGTCGTTCATGGTGGTGCAGGCGTTCGTCATTCCCAGCATGGCCGAGGACCCGGATTCCGGCTTCGGGCTCAACGCGACGATGACCGCGTTGCTGTTCTTGACCCCTGCCGCGGTCGTGCAGATATGCACCTCACCATTCGTGGGCAGGCTTGCCGTCCGCATCGGCTTCGTCACGGTCCTGCGCGCCGGGATCCTCTCCACGATCGTGGTGGTCGCGCTGATGGCCGTCTTCGCCGACAACAAATGGGCGATCGTGGCACTCATGGTGGTCTACGGAATCACCTGCTCCGCAGTCATACACACGCCGCTGATGTCTTTGGGCGTGTTGCAGGCATCCGACGAAGCGCCCGGGGCGCTGCCTGGGCTAGCCAACGCCAGTTATGGCATCGGCTTCTCGTTGGGATTCGCGTGGGCCGGCCCCATCGTCGGCTCAGGCACGGATTCCACATTCCAGCACGCGTTTTGGACCTGTGTCGCCATCGGTGTCATCGCACTGGTGTTCAGCTTCGTCCTGCGACCCAAACCGCTTGTCAGCGACGCTGTCTCCCCCGGCGGTTCGACAGCTCACCAACCATCGCATTGACCGAAGGCGGCACCGGGGTGGCGGGATCGCAGTCCGGTGCGCGTTGCGGCACGCCGTAGACCGTGGTCAGCGGAACCACGCCGGCCCAGGCCCCGGCCGCGACGTCGTCATCGTCGTCCTCGGGCCACCCGTCGCCGATCTTGAGCGACCAATTGTCGCCCGCAATGGGCATCCGCAGCACCATGGTCGCGGCGAGCTCCTTGCGGGAGCTGGCCCGCAGTTCGGCCACCCGGCCGGGGATGAACGTGTCGGTCAGCGTCTCGAGGTAGGACACCTTATCGGCATCCGGAATCGGCTCGAAAGTTCCGAACAGCACCGCGCTGCGGAACTGGAAGGAGGATTCGAATCCACTGCGCGCCACCAAAACTCCATCGAGTGCGGTGACGGAGACTGCGGCGGCCGCACCACCGGCCAGCTGACGCATCCACGGTGAGCCCGTCGAACCGTGGATGACCAGTTCGTCCTCGATCCGGGCGAAGCCGATCGGGAAGATCACCGGGTGGCCGTCGCGGATCAACGCGATGGTCGCCAGAGGTGTCGCGTCCAGCAGCTCGTCGAGCCGGGCGCGAGTGGTGTTCTGCTTCTCCGGCAGGCGGCTGACGGTCGTGGTTGGTTGCGACATGGCCCTACTGTCGCACGGGCCGCAGCGAACCGGGGGTCAGATCACCCAGCGTCGGGTAGCCGTCGATGGCCATGATCAGGTCGGCCTCGGCCAGCATCGAGCGCAGCACGTGCACAATTCCGTCGGTGCCGGCCAGGGCAGCACCGTACGCGTAGGGCCGGCCGATGCCGACCGCCTTGGCTCCCATCGCGAGGGCTTTGACAATGTCGGCGCCGGACCGGACACCGGAGTCGAACAGCACCGGCACGTCACCGGCGGCGGCCACCACGTCGGGCAGGCAGTCGAGCGCGGGAAGCCCGCCGTTGGCCTGGCGCCCACCGTGGTTGGAGCAGTAGATGCCGTCGACGCCGGCGTCGATCGCGCGACGGGCATCGTCGGGATGGCAGATTCCCTTGAGGATCAACGGCAGTTTCGTCAGCGACCGCAGCCACGGTAAGTCGTTCCAGGTCAACGAGTTTCCGAAATTGCTGACCCAGGGCAGCACGGCATTGCGCGGGTCGGCGTCGATGTCACCGTCGACCTTGGCGCGGAACACCGGGTCGCTGATGTAGTTGGACAGGCACATTCCGCGCAGCTGCGGAAAGTTCGAGGTCGACAGGTCGCGCGGCCGCCAGCCGGGCACCCAGGTGTCCAACGTCACCACGATTCCGGCGTATCCCGCAGCTTCTGCCCGGTGGACGAAGCTTTCGGCCATCTCACGATCGACCGGGGTGTAGAGCTGGAAAAGACCTGGGGTGTCGCCGAATTGGTCTGCGACGTCCTCCAGCGGATCCATCGTCAGGGTGGAGACGCACATCGGCACGCCGGTCGCTGCCGCGGCACGCGCGGCAGCCAGGTCACCGTGCCGGTCGATCGTGCACAACCCGATCACCCCGATCGGCGCCATGAACACCGGCGCCGGCCAGCGTCGTCCCCACAGTTCGACGGAGAGGTCCCGCTCGGTGGCGCCGACCAGCATCCGCGGTATCAGGCCCCACTGCTCAAAGGCGGTGACATTCGCGCGCTGCGTGCGCTCATCGCCCGCACCACCGGCGACATATGACCAAATTGACGGCGAAAGAGCTTGGGCGGCGCGGGCTTCCAGTTCCGCGAACGACATCGGCAGGCTGGGCAATACGCCGGTGAGGCCCTGGAAGTAGATCTCGAGCTGGTAATTCCCGTACGGCTGGGTCATGCCTCGTCCTTCCGGCGCGAGATCGACGTTGTGGCGACTTCTACTCGACTTTCTACGCCGAAATGTCGGTTTGGGCGGAGATCTCACCAACAAGATCCGCGACGCGGCGCAGCTGACCGATGTCCGTACTGGTCGGGATCAGGTGCAGCTCGTCGGTCCCGATCGCGGCGAACCCGCGCAGCACCGCGACGAGTTCGTCGTCGGTGCCGGCCCAGCCGGTGGTCGGCGCCATCGCCTCGACGTACTCCCGGGGAATCCAGTTCATGTAGTGCAGCAGGTGTTGGGCCACCTGCGCGCGCGGGCCGTCGCCGTCACCGATGGCGAACCAAAACGAGGTCGCGAGATGGGGTTTGGGCTTGCCCGCGGCCGCCCACGCGTCACGGGCGACGTCGAACAGCTCACTCTGCTTGTCCAGATCGAGGTCCAGCGAGATCCCGGTGATGCCGTCGGCCCATTGCGCCGCACTGCGCAGAGTCTTGGGCCCGGTGGTGCCGACCAGCAGCCGCGGGCCACCGTCGCGAGCCGGCGCAGGTCCGACCGGCAGCACCGATTCGGTGACCTTCTCCCCCGCCCAGACCCGCTTCATGACCGCCACCCGCTCGGCCATCTCCCGCATGGTCTGGGTCGTCGGGTCGGCGCCGGCGGCGCGGTAGTCCTCGTGTCGACCGCCTACGCCGATGCCGACGGTCAGTCGTCCGCCACTGAGCAGGTCGCCGGTCGCCAGCGCCTTGGCCAGCATCACCGGATTGTGCAACTGGGGAACGATCACGGTGGCCACCAGCGGCACCCGCTCGGTCCAGCCGGACAGCGCACCCAACAGCGTCAGCGAATCCGGGTTGGCGAAGGCGATCCGCTCACCCCAGCACAGCGACGAGAACGGGCCCTCGTCGATTGTCTGGGCCCACTGCTTGAGGATCTTTGCGTCGACGTCCGGTTCCATCACCGGCAGGGTCATTCCAATCTGCACGATCGGATTCTGACATGGCTGGTACGGGTGCCGCCCGTGCCTGTCTCGGCTACTGACAGGGCATCGACCATGAGCCGATCAAGGACATCGGGGTGGCTCACGTCCTGGAATTCCGCGATCCCGACAACATCGCCCTGGAACTGACCGCCCGCAAATAGCAACTTGCGCGCCAGAAAAGTTGGCGGCCAGCCTATTTGAGATGACATGAACCACGAAATTCGGCTGGTTCACAGGTTGGCCGGATACCTTGCGACGCCGTTCCGGCAGCTGTTACGGTTTTGTCCGGGTTTGCCGGGGAGGACAATGGCTGCATCGGTCGGCGGGCGAATGGCAGTGGAACATGTCCGGCCCGTTTAAAGTCGCCGCCGTCGAGTTCAATCCCGAACTGTTCGAGTTCGAACGCAACATCGAGCGTGCCTGCGCGGTCACCGAGGAGGCTGCCGCTAACGGGGCGCGCCTGATCGTCCTGCCCGAAGCGGCCCTGTCCGGGTACATCTACGCCGATCGCGCCCAGTTCCTGCCCTATATGGATACGGTGCCCGGCAAAGGCACGGAAGCCATTGCGGCGATTTGCGCAAAGCATGACTGCTACGTCGCCATCGGCATCGCCGAGATCGACCCCGCGACGGATCTGACGTACAACACCGGCGCACTCGTCGGCCCGCGCGGCTACATCGGCAAGTACCGCAAGAACGGGCTGAACCCCAGCGACATCATGTGGTTCACCCCCGGGAACACCGGCTATCCGGTCTTCGACACCGAGCTGGGCACGATCTGCATGATCATCTGCTACGACGACACCTATTGGGAGCCCGCGCGGCTGGCCGCGATCAAAGGCGCCGACCTGATCGCCTACATCTGCTCCAGTGATCGGGTGCTCACCCAGCTGGGCGCCGAGTCCAACGGAAACCATTCGACGATCGCTGCGGTGCAACAACTTTGCGCATGGAACGGGCTGGCGATGGTGGCCGCCGACCGCAACAACGTCGAGACCAATCCGACCACCGGACTGTCGGTGATATATGGGGGTTCAGCCTCGATCTGGCAGGCCGACGGCCGGCGCACGGGTCATCTGCCCGCGACCGAGCAGAACCTCACGCTCGCCAACCCCGGCGCGATCCTGTACGGCGAGATCGACCCCGCGTTGTACGTCAACGACCAGAAGGCAACGTTGCAGCGGCGGCGGCCCGAGCTCTACGGTGACCTCGCCTTCTACCGGGCGCCGACCGACACCAAGGCGGCGACCCAGTCGCACGCCATCACGGTCACCGCCGTGCAGTACGCCGTCGTCGCCGGCGACTCCGACGGAAACTTGGGCCGGGCCAACGAGCAGGTGCTCACGCTGCAAGCCGGCGGTGCCGGAGACGGCATCGTGGTGTTTCCCGCGTTCACGCTCACCGGGGCGCCGGCGACGCCGATGCGGCAACCGCGATCGCCGAGACGGGCATGGGACGGACCGTTCAGGTGCTCAGCGATTTCGCGGTCAGGCTGCAGCGGTTCGTCGTGGGAAGCCACGTCGAGCACGACGGCGGCGCACTCTTCCACACCGCGGTTCTCATCGGCCCGGACGGGACCGTGAGCGGCAGCTACCGGCAAACGCATCTCGACCCCGCCTATTCCTGGGCCAGCGCCGGCGACGACCTTCCGGTTTTCGACACCGCTATCGGCCGAATCGGCATGCTGCTCTGCGAAGACGTGCGCTTCCCGGAAGCCAGTGGCGTACTGGCGGTGCGCCGGGCCGACGTGATCGCGGTCCCCACCCGGTGGCGGGGCGACTACGGCGGTCCGCTGCAAGAGCCCAAAGGGCTGTTCGCACATGGGTTTGCCGCCAACACGATGTGCCTCTGGTACGCGGTGGCCAAGACCAGCCAGGCCTACACCGTGGTCGCCAACTCCGTAGGCGACGGCTGCCAGGGCTCCAGCGGTGTGTTCACCATGAATCCGGTCGACGCCGAGGCGCCGGTTGTCGCCGCGGTCGACGACACCGGCGCGGTCAGTGTGGATATCACCACTCGCGGGCAGCCGGATTGGTGGATGGATCAGCAGCGGCTCATCGCCGGGCGTCGCACGGATCTGGCGGTGCCTGCGACGCTCCGCACCGACTCGACCGCATTCACCCACTGGCGGGACAACCCTGGATACGACATGTCCGGTTGGTCCGCGTACTCCCAATGAGCTTGACCTGCTGCACCATTCGTCCAATGAGAGGATCTAAATAGATGACAAAGCTTGAGCGCAGCGAACATTCGGTGTCATTGCTCGACGGGGAGATCGTCGAGGAATCCGATCTCGGTTCCATCCGCCGGGTCACTGCCGACAATCTGCCCATCCTCTCCGGACTGTCGATCAAACGGCTCGTGATCAATCCTGGCGCGATGCGCACGCCGCACTGGCATGCGAACGCCAACGAACTGGCGTACTGCGTCTCGGGAACGTCCCTGGTGTCTGTGCTCGACAGTGGCAGTCAGTTCTCGTCGTTCACGATCGGCCCCGGCGAGATGTTCCATGTCGACTCGGGTTCGTTGCATCACATCGAGAACATCGGTGACGAGCCCGCGGAGTTCATCCTCGCGTTTCGCAGCGAACGGCCCGAGGATTTCGGGCTGGGCGCCGCGTTCGGCGCGATGACCGATGCGGTGTTGGGAAACACCTACGACCTGCCGGCGTCGGATTTCGCCAAGATCCGCCGCGACACCACCGATCGGCGACTCGCTGTGCGTGTCGGTGATCCCTCGGTTCCGAGTACCGCGCACTTCAACGATCCGCACAAGTTCGCGGTCGAGGCCCAAAGCCCACCGGTCGGCAGTGCCGTCGGGTCGGCCCACTTGGCCCGGGTCGGGTTCTGGCCCGCGCTCAAGGATATGTCGATGTACTCCCTGCGGATACGCGAGGACGGGATGCGTGAACCGCATTGGCATCCGATCACCGCGGAGATGGGCTATGTGGCGTCCGGGAGTTCGCGGATGACGGTCATGAATCCCGATGGGACATTGGACACCTGGTACCTCGAGCAGGGTGACATGTACTTCATCCCGCGTGCGTATCCGCATCACATCGAGGTATTCGACGCCCCCGACCTGCATTTCGCGATTTTCTTCGACCAGCCGACCCCGGGCGATATCGGCTACCGGGCGTCAGCGAGTGCGTACTCACGCGAGGTGCTCGCCGCGACGTTCAACGTGCACATCGACGACCTGCCGAATTTCCCCTTCACGAAGGCTGATCCGCTGATCGTCAACCGCGTCAACCCGCTCGACCCCCGCGACTAACGCACCGAACCGCGCCCGAAATCGACGTTTTGCCGAGTCCCACTTGAACTTTCGCGGCGAAACGTCGGTTTGGGCGCTCGGGGAGTTAGGGCGCGGGGTCCTTGTGGGCCTTGATCGGCCCGGCAGCCGGCGGCGGGTTCAGCAGATTGCCGCGCAGACTGCCTCGGGTGGTGCGCACCGCCACCAGCAGCCAGGTGCTCAGCAGCCCGACATAGGCGATCACTGCGGCAACCGTGAACGCGGGCAGCTGGGTGTGCACGGCCAGCTGCGTGGTGCCGGTGACGAAGGTGCCGACCGGGAAGGTCAGGCTCCACCAAGTCAACGCGAACGGCATGCCGCGGCGCAGGGTGCGGACCGTCAACGACGTGGCCAGCGCGATCCAGAGCACGGCGAAGCCCCACATCGGGACGCCGTAGATGATCGCGAAGGCGTTCAGGTCTTCGGCCAGTTCCGGCGGGACGGCCCGCGCCGCGTTGAGGCCGAGAAGTCCTGCAGCGGTGATGGATTGGCCGATCGGACCAAGCACGATCCACAGCGTGGGCACCCTCGCGGTGCCCGACGTTCCGTAAAGCGCAAGCCTGCTCCAGATCAACGTGATGATGATGAGCGCGGCCACCAACGACAACCCGAACATCGCGTAGCAGCCGTAGAGCATGGTGGTGCGCCCGGTACCCGGTGCCATGTGCGAGATGAGCAACGCGCCATTGGCCGCCGACACCATCGGGGGCACGATCGGCATCAGCCAGCCGCCGAACGCCGCGTCGGGCTCGACGTTGTGCTGGGTGAACATCAGGAACGGAATGCTCACCGCGGTGAACAGGCCCCCGACGGTACCCGCGGTCCACAGCACCCAGTCCAAGTCGACGGCGAGGCGTTCGCCGATGAGGTCACGGCCGACCAGCACCGCACCGCCGCCGACGGTCATCAGAGCCATCGGCGCCGCCCCGTAGAAGTGCGCCATCTGCGGATTTCGGGCATGGCTGCGCGCGACCGTCGGGTGCCGCAACCAGTGCACGCCCACCAGCGCCAGCAGGATGACCAACAGCAGCGCGGCGATCACCCAGACCACCTCGGCGAAGCCGCGCAAACCCCACACGTGGATCGGCAACGTCGCACCGGCGGTCGCCACGATCCCGGTGCCCATAACCGACGCGAACCAGTTGGGTCCGATGCTGCCGAGCACTTCGACCCGGCTACGCGCTGTTGCCATAAGCCAGAGACGGTACGGCATACGCCGACCAGAATCGGGGAGGCCGTCGTTCATTGCACGGTATAGCTGAAAGTGCTTGACTGGTAACGGTAATGGCCATCGCGTTGAATCACACCATTGTCGCGGCGCGCGATAAACACGAGTCCGCCCGGTTCTTGACCGAGCTGTTCGGGCTGCCGGTTGCGGTCCCGATGGGCCATTTCCTGGCCGTCACCCTCGATCACGGACTCAGCCTCGACTACGCCGATGTGGCGGCCGACGAACCGATTCGCCCTCAGCACTACGCCTTCCTGGTCTGGAGAAGACGACTTCGACGCGATCTACGCGAAGATCACCGATCGCAAACTGCCGCACTGGGCCGACCCGCGCGCAGCCCGGCCCGGTGAGATCAACCGGAACTACGGCGGCCGCGGCGTCTACTTCCGCGATCCGGGCGGCCACTTCCTGGAGATCATCACCAGGCCCTACGGCTCCGGGGCCGGCTGAGACCCGTCACCCGCTGTGGCCGCGCCGGTCCTCCTGGCCCAGGTAGTCGTGGGCAAACCGGGCGACATGGTCGGGCAGTTGGCCGCTGGCCACATCAGCCAGGCTGGTTTCCTCGAGTACGGAACGCATGCTGGCCCGCAGTGCCCGCCACACATCGGTCAGGGCGGCCGTCGGCCCGCTGTACGGCAAGTCGCCAAGGCCGATGTCACGCACACTCGCCAACGGCCCGTCGATGCAGCGCAACACGTCGGCAATGCTGATTTCGGCGGCGGGCCGGCCCAGCTCGTAACCGCCGTCGCGGCCGCGGTGGCTGCGAACCAGCCGGTCGGTGCGCAGATCGGACAGGATGTCGACCAGGAACTGTGCCGGGATGCCCTGGGCCTTGGCCAGATCCTCGGTCTTGACCAGCGCACCGGTGTCGACGGATGCGAGCTGGGTCATCGCGCGGACGGCATACTCGGCCTTCGCTGACATCCGCATGCTGCGAATTCTGCCACTGCCCACTCGGCAGCCGCCTCAGCTAGGGCTGATGCGACCGATGCAGCCGGGGTGGCTTCGGCAGTTTCGGGGGCGGCGGCAAGGCCTTTCGCAAGGCATCGCCGAGGCGCTGCAGCGAGTCGCGCGCCTGGTTCAGCGATGTCTGGACGGGCTGCCGCAACTGGGATTGCGGGGCCTTCGCGCGCGGGACGGCTTTATTGCCGTCGCGCAGATCGGTGGCGCCGTTGACGGTCGTCGCCTTCGTCAGGTCCGAGTCGGCCTGGTCGGTGGCGGGCGCCGGCTTGGTGGTGACCGCGGCTCCGCGTCGGTGACCCAACGTGGCTCGCAGCGATGTCGTGTGCTGGACGGGCGCCTGCCTCGTGACCGGCACAACCCGCGGCGGGGCAGGCACGGACCGCCGAAGCCGATCGGCCAGCTCGGTCAGCTGCTTGCGGACCTCGGTGCGGATGGCCTTGACCACCATGGACGGCGGCCCGAGGGGCGCCGCGACTGCCCGCAGCGCTGCGGTGATGGTGGTGTCGACGCCGCGGGTCAAGGTCGCCATCGTGTCCGCGATGCGCCTGGGTGAGGCTGCGGCAATCGGTCCGGCCTCGTCGGCGGCCTCGACCGCTTTGACACTCACATAACCGACGTAGTCGGCGACCGATGTCACGGCGTGCCGCAGGGCGGGGTCGTCGATGGCCGTGGCGGGAACATCGGCCGCAGAGACATCCGTCGGCTTGCCGGCGAGCAGATCGGCGACCGCCTTGGGCGGCACGGACGGCGGCGGGGGCGCAGCAGGCGCCGGCGTTCCCTCCACGACGGGCCGGACCCGGGACACTTCCTCGACCGCTCGCCCACTGAACAGGGTGACGTTGGTGACGACGTCGGCGACCGACTTCTTGAACAGGCTCGCCGGACCCGACTGGCCGGGATTCCGCGCGAGCACCTCGAGCAGGGCTCGGTCGAGGGCGGCGTTGGACGTGGTGCTGTCGGCCGAGAGCTCCACCGGGGGAATGCGAACGTCCGACGGAGGTGCCGAAACGGGGTTGGCAACCACGACGGTCGCGCCGACAAGCGCCACCCCCGTGGTGAAAATCGCCCCAATGCCCCGCCGCACGGTGTGCCCACCTCCTGGCAATTCCAGGCCTATTGCCGGCTTAAGAATACCTGAGAGGAAGCTAAGAGAGGAGACCCAATTCTGGGAATGTAATTGGACGAATTTAACGCGAGCGAAAAGCAAGGTGCCCCTTCTTTTCGCAAAGAAGGGGCACCTTGTTCAGTGCAGCGAATTAGTCAGCGGACTTGCTGGCCGAAGCCTTGGCAGCCGCCCTCTTGGAACCGGCGACACCGTGCTTGGCGCCGGACTTGGTCGACTCACTCTTGGACTGAGTGCCACCCGAGTTCTCATTGGCGGAGGCGCCGTTGCCACCGCCGGAGTTTCCGTTGCTGGCGCCGGCTCCACCCTCGTCAGCGGCCGACGACTCCGGCACGGCCGCGGCGCGCAGCGCCGATGCCGACGGGCTCTGCACCGCCGAGGCAGGCGGCGGAACCGGCGGGGCCGATCCGGTCTGCGACAGCGCGTCGGCGACACCGTGAACGGCGGCCTGAATCACGCCGCGGACGCTCGGCACCACCGTGGCCGCCCCGGTTTGCACGCCGGCGCCGACCGTCAGGTTGAGTATTGTTCCCGGGATCCCGTTCTTGCCGAAGAATCCGTCGACAGCGGCGTTCCAGGCCTCCTCCGCATTGCCGTTCGTTATGCCGGTGATCACGTTCTGGACGACGGTGCTGAATGCACCGGCGAGCACGGTGGCTTGTCCGATTGAGCTCTGTACGACCAGGTTGACCAGTGTGGGAACCGCCGAGAGCAGAGCCGTGCCCCTGGCGACCGCGTTGTCCAGCAGGAAGTTGCCGTTGGCCAGGGCGACCTGGCCGGCGGTGACAAGCGGGGTCACGATCGCGCCTTGTAACGTCGCGATGGCGCCGGGGATATCCCCAGACAGCGCCTGCTGGGTGGCCGTGACGAGAGCCCCGGGGAGGTTCCACACCGCTTCGCTGGCGATCAACCCGATGGTCGTCAGGGAATTCAGCGTGCTCTCCAGCGACTCCGCACCGTTCAACCCGACCTGAGTGAGGATCGGCATGTGATCGTTGATCACCCGCGGCAGTAGACCGACCGAGCTGAATTGGTAGCCCGCCTTCGCGATGGCGACGCCGGTGGCGTCCAAGAGCCCGCCGAGGTCCGTGTAGCCAGCGGTCGTGTTATCGGAGCTCAGCATCCACTGATTGAAGGCGCTGACGGTGCCGAGAAGTTCCGACAGCGGGCTGTCGAAGCCCGCCAAAGAGACCTGAGCGGCGGACGGCAGTTGCAGGTCGGGCAGGGCGAGATTGGCCTGCGTTACGGGCGTCATTGCAATGGCACTGGCGCCGACGATCGCGGCAGTTCCCGCAATGAGCTGTGAGCGTATGGAGATTTGCATTTCAATCCCTCCCGGGCTGGGGTCAACACTGACAAAGCTGAAGATACCTGAGACGAACCTGAGAAAAAACGAATATTGACGTTTTTGTCCGAAATTCTTTTTTCCACCCGACCAAATTTTTCCCAGGTGAACATTCAGTGAACTCAGATATCTACTCTCACATGGGAAAACTGCCCATACCAGCCCCTACTGGCAAATCATGAAGTGTTCGCCATCGACAACACTTCCGGCGGTTTCGGCGCGTTGCCACGCACGGCCGGGGTCCGCGCTTCTCAGGTTTCGAGCGGACTTTTCTCAGTTTTCGCCCGAAGTGGGCGATCCGTCTGGGAGCGAGGCTGAATCCGGGACCACGACGGCGAACAGATCGGTCAGCGCCGCGAGGCTCGCCACCTGCAGCGTTGCCGCGAGGCGCGAGCGCGCGAGATCGGCGGTGCTGACGCATCGACACCGGGCGGGCCGCACCCGCGTCAGACGGTCGCGGCCAGCACCGCCTCGGCGTATTCAGGCCGGCACACCACGACGTCGGGAAGCTTCGGGTCGGGCCGGTTGTACTGAAGCGGCGATCCGTCGATGCGCGAGGTGTGCAATCCAGCGGCTCGGGCGACGGCCACCGGGGCGGCCGAATCCCACTCGTACTGGCCGCCGGCATGCACGTAGACATCCGCGAGGCCCTGCACCACAGACGCGACTTTCGCTCCGGCAGAGCCCATTTCGACGAGTACGCCGCCCAGGGCGTCGCGCACCTGCAATGCGACCTCGGGGGGCCGCGTCCGGGATACCACGATCCGCGGAACAGTCGGTGCTGGAGGCGGTGCCGGCACCGACGGAGTGGCCAGGGTGACGTTCTGGGCCGGCAGCGCGACCGCGCCGGCGATCAGTTCGCCGTCCTCCCACAACGCCACGTGCACGGCCCAGTCTTCGCGGTCGAGCTCGGAGAACTCGCGGGTGCCGTCGAGCGGATCGACGATCCACACCCGCCTGCTGCGCAGCCGAATCGGATCGTCGGCGCCCTCCTCGGAGAGCACGGCGTCATCGGGCCGCGCCTGGGCCAACGCCTCCATCAGAAAATCGTGAGAGCGCTTGTCGCCGGCGGCCTTTCGCTCCGCACCCGACGCGTCGGCCAGTTCGGCACGGACATCGAGCAGTAGCTTGCCCGCCTGGGTGGCCAGCGTGGCAGCCAGTTCGTGGTCGCTCACTGCTCGCCCTCCAACAGATCCACGACCCGCTGGGCCAGCTCGTCGCAGCTGTGCTGCGGGGTGAGCCGCAGGTCGGGGTTCTTCGGCCTTTGGTAGGGGCTGTCGATGCCGGTGAAGTGGGTGATCTCCCCCGCACGGGCCTTGGCGTAGAGCCCCTTCGGGTCGCGGCGCTCGCAGTCTTCCAGTGGGGTGTCGACGAAGATCTCGAAGAACTCCACGTCCTGGTCGGCGTGCACCTTGCGGGCGAGGTCCCGATGTTCCTCGAGCGGACTGATCACCGGCACCAGGACCGTCAGACCGGCATCGGCCATCAGCGTGGCGATGTATGCCAGCCGGCGCAGGTTCTCGGCGCGATCGGCCATCGAGAACCCGAGGTCGGCGTTGAGTCCGTGGCGCAGGTTGTCACCGTCGAGAATGTAGGCGGGAGAGCCATGTTCGAGCAGTTTCTGCTCCACCAGCACCGCCACCGACGACTTGCCCGAGCCGGACAGGCCGGTGAACCACAGGGTGCGCCCCTTGGTCAGCCGGTCACCGGAGGTCACCAGCGACTGATGGCGCACCGTGTTCGGCGACGCGGCGCGACTGGCGGTCGGCGCCGTATCGCGCACCATGCCCGCGGCGACGGTCACGTTGGTATCGGGATCGATCAGAATGAAGGATCCGGTGGCCGCGTTGCGTGAGTATTCGTCAAGCAGCAGCGGCACCTGGGTGCGCAGCGTGACGCGGCCGAGTTCGTTGAGCTTCAACGCCGTTGCGCTCTTGTCCCGGTGCAGGGTGTTGACATCCAGGCGATAGTCCAGAGCGCCCACCCGAGCCCGCGTGGTGCGGGTGGTGTGCTTGACGATGTAGTCGCGGCCGGGCTCCAACGCGTTGTCATCGGCCATCCAGCACACCATGGCGTCGAATTCCTGCGTCGGCACTGGCTGGTTCTGCGGGCGGGCCAACAGGTCACCACGCGAGATGTCGACGTCGTCGGCGAGGCTGATCGACACCGCCATCGGCGGGAACGCTTCGGAGACCGGGCCGGTGGGACCGTCGATCGTGGTGATACGACTGGTCTTTCCGCTGGGCAGCACGACGACCTCGTCGCCGGGCCGCATCACACCGCTGGCGACCGTGCCGGCATAGCTGCGATGGTCGGCGTGCTCGACGGTCTGCGGTCGGATCACGTACTGCACCGGGAAGCGCACGTCGACCAGGTTGCGGTCGCCGGCGATGTAGACGTCCTCGAGGTGGCTCAGCAGCGGCGGGCCGTCGTACCAGGGCGCCTTGTCCGACTTGGTCACCACGTTGTCGCCGTTGAGCGCCGACATCGGGATGGTGGTGACGTCATGGATGTCCAGCCGGGCGGCGAACGCGTGGAACTCCTCACGGATCCACTCGAAACGCTCACGGTCCCAATCGATGAGGTCCATCTTGTTGACGGCCAGCACGATGTGCTGCACGCCCAGCAGTGAGGCCAGGAACGCGTGCCTGCGGGACTGCTCGAGCAGACCGTGGCGCGCGTCGACGAGCACAATCACCAGTTGCGCGGTCGACGCCCCGGTGACCATGTTGCGGGTGTACTGGATGTGGCCCGGGGTGTCGGCGATGATGAATTTCCGTTTGGCCGTGGCGAAGTAGCGATACGCGACATCGATGGTGATGCCCTGTTCGCGCTCGGAGCGCAGCCCGTCGGTCACCAGCGCGAGGTCGGTGTAGTCGTTGCCGCGTTCACGGGACGTCCGCTCGACGGCGGCCAGCTGATCTTCCATCACGGCTTTGGAGTCGTAGAGCAGCCGGCCGATCAGGGTCGACTTGCCGTCGTCGACCGAACCCGCGGTAGCAATGCGCAATAGTGTGGCCATCAGAAGTAGCCCTCCCGCTTACGGTCTTCCATGCCAGCTTCGGAGATTCGGTCGTCGGCGCGAGTGGCGCCGCGTTCGGTCAGTCGCGACAGCGCGGTCTCGGCGATGACCTGCTCGACAGTGGAGGCGGTGGACTCCACGCAGCCGGTGCACGTCACGTCGCCGACGGTGCGGAATCGCACCGCGGTCTCGAACACCGGCTCGTCGGCAGCCGGTTGCATGAATTCGTGGACGGCCAACAGCATTCCGTCCCGCTGGAACACCGGGCGGGTGTGCGCGTAATAGATCGCCGGCAAAGTGATCTCTTCGGCGCCGATGTAAGCCCAGATGTCGTATTCGGTCCAGTTCGACAACGGAAACACGCGGATGTGCTCGCCCTTGCGATGACGTCCGTTGTAGATGTTCCACAGTTCGGGGCGCTGGGCCTTGGGGTCCCATTGACCGAACTCGTCGCGGAAGCTGAACACCCGCTCTTTGGCGCGGGCCTTCTCCTCGTCGCGGCGAGCACCGCCGAAGGCGGCGTCGAACTTGTTCTCGCGGATCCCGCGCAGCAGCGTGACCGTCTGCAGCGGGTTGCGCGACGGGCCATTGTCCACCACCCGGCCGGCGTCGATGTCCTCTTCCACACTGGCGACCACCAGTCGCAGCCCGTACCGCTCGACCAGTTCGTCGCGGGTGGAGATCACCTCGTCGAAGTTGTGGCCGGTGTCGACGTGCATCACCGGGAACGGCAGCCGCCCGGGGGCGAAGGCCTTGATCGCCAGGTGCAGCATCACGATCGAGTCCTTGCCACCGGAGAACAACAGCACCGGCCGTTCGAACTCGGCGGCGACCTCGCGAATGATGTGGATTGCCTCGGCCTCGAGCGACCGTAGGTGGCTCAGCTCGTATTGCCCCGGCGTGGGGCTTTCGACCACCGGACTTGCCATGGGTTTCCTCGTAAAGTTGGTAGGATTGACCAGAATTACAAAGCTAACCTGGAATCTAGCGAGCGAACTTGCTGAAGTCAAGAGTTAACCGCAGAAGGGGACGCCACAGGTCAGGCGGCTATTTGACCAGTTCTAGAGGACGACCTCATTGAGTTTTCCGGTCGCCACATCGAAGACGAAGCCGCGCAGCGACTCGTGCTTGGTGACGAACGGGCTGTTCTCGACGCGCCGCAAGGATTGGCGCACATCCTCCTCGAGATCGCCGAAGGCCTCGGCTGCCCACTCCGGCTTGAGCCCGGTTTCATCCTGGATTTCGCGCTTGAATGCGTCGTCGGTGAAAGTCAGCATCCCGCAGTCGGTGTGGTGGATGAGGATGATTTCCTTGGTGCCCAGCAGGCGCTGACTGATTGCCAGCGAACGAATCTCGTCGTCGGTGATCACCCCGCCGGCATTCCGAATGACGTGTGCCTCACCATCTTTGAGGCCCAAGATGCGGTAGACGTCCAGCCGGGCATCCATGCACGCGACGACGGCGACATGCTTACTTGGTGGCAGCGGCAGCGGCCCTGAGAAATTCTTCGCGTATTCGACATTGTTGGCCAGGTATTCGTCGGTAACGCTCACCTGCGCGATGATATCGCCGGCCACTGCCGCCGCCATCACGAACGATCAGGCTGATCCGAACGGTTGCGCCTAGTTTCGTGATCCTCGCTCCTCCGCGAGCCTGTAGTTATCGTGCGAGTTACTCGC
>JAHFVD010000085.1 GCA_023264735.1 Mycobacterium sp.
GAAGCCGGTCATCTGCTGAAGGATCGACGCGACGGTGTCCTGCGCGGGGTCGATCGCCCCGTCGAGCACCATCGCGCGCACCCGGTCCGGGAACTTCTCCAGATACGCGGTGCCCAGCTCCGTGCCGTAGCTGAAGCCAAGGTAGTTGATCTGGTCGTCGCCGAGTACCCGGCGGACCGTGTCCATATCCTTTGCGGCCGAATCGGTTCCGACTCCAGCGAGGAACTCCGCGCCCATCTTGTCCGCGCATTCCTTGGCGTAGCCGCGGTTGATCTGCTCGATCGCGGCCACCCCGGCGGGGCTGTAGTCCACCATCGGGTTGCGCCGCCAGGCGTCGAACTCGGCATCGGTGCGGCAGCGGACCGCGGGCGTCGAGTAGCCGACTCCGCGCGGGTCGAACCCGACGATGTCGAAGTGTTCGGCCATCGGGCTGCCCGCCAGCGCGTAGCTCATGCCGGCGGCGGAGTCGACCGCCGAGGCGCCGGGCCCGCCGGGATTGACGAAGAGCGCGCCGATGCGTTGCCCGGTGGCCGGGATCTTGATGACGGCCAACTGTGCTTGCGGCCCAGTGGGATCCGTCTCGCTGATCGGTACCGGCACCGATGTGCACTGCGCGGTGGGGATGTCACGGGCAGCGTCACCGAGGAAGCGCTGACAGCTCCCCCACGTGACCTGCGGCGCCGACACCTGACCGGGCCCGGCGTTCGGCGTGGCAGCAGCCGGCGGGGCCGTGACACCGACAGCAAGCGCGATGCAGAAGAAGAGCACCGAGCCGATTCGACTCGTGCGTTCCATGGGTGCCATGGTCGCACGGCTGCACAATCGGTGCGGCAGCGAGGCGGTCACACTCCGATCTCAGATGCGCGCCGCCTGGGTAACGATTCTTGACGCAGGCGTAGAACCGTTGTGGTGCTGAGGGTTTCGCGTCAGCAGGTGGCGCCGGCCGGCGGCAGCTTCAGATCGACGAGGTAGGCGGCAGCGTAATTGTCCACACAGGTGTTTCCCTGGAAGACGACGGTGTGCTGAGTTCCGTTGAACGTCAGCAACGCTCCGCCGAGCTGCTTGGCCAGGTCCACACCCGCCTGGTACGGCGTCGCCGGGTCGTTGGTCGTGGACACCACCAGCACCGGTGGCAGGCCCTGCGCCTTGACCGAATGCGGCGTGCTGGTCGCCGGCACCGGCCAGAACGCGCACGTGCTGAGCGGGGCGTGTCCGGTGAAGTCGCCGTAGCTCATGAACGGCGCGACCTCACGCATCTTCTTGTCTTCGGCGATCGCCTTGTCACGGTCGGTGATCGGCGGCTGGTCGACGCAGTTGACCGCGATGCGCGCATCGGTGGCATTGGTGTAGCGGCCCTGCGCGTCGCGGCGCATGTACATATCGGCCAGCGCCAGCATGGTGTCGCCCCGACCGTTGGTCATCTCGGTCAGGCCCTGCGTCAGGTGCCGCCACAGGTTCGGTGAGTACAGCGCCATGATCGTGCCGATGATCGAGTCGCTGTAGCCGAGGCCGCGCGGGTCGGAGGTCGGCAGCGGCTTGTCGACCAACGGGTCGACCAGGTCGCGGTAGACGTCGACGGCCTTGGCCGGGTCGGTGCCCAACGGGCAGCTGGGATCCTTGGCGCAGTCGGCGGCGTAATCGTTGAAGGCTTGTTGGAAGGCCGCAGCCTGGTCGATGTCGGCCTGGATCGGGTCGGCGTTGGGGTCGACGGCGCCGTCGAGGATCATCGCCCGCACCTTGTCCGGGTACGCCTCGGCGTAGGCCGAACCAATCCGGGTGCCGTACGAGTAGCCGAGGTAGGTCAGCTTGTCGTCACCGACCGCTGCGCGCAGTGCGTCCAAATCCTTGGCGACGCTGGCGGTGCCGACATTGGCCAGGAAGTCCTTGCCCATCTTGTCAACGCACCGCTGGACGAAGGCCTTGGTCTCACCTTCGATGTGCGCGACGCCCTCGGGGCTGTAGTCCACCTGCGGGTCGGCCCGCAGCCGATCGTTGTCGGCATCCGAGTTGCACCACAGTGCCGGGGTGGACGAGCCCACTCCGCGCGGGTCGAAGCCCACCATGTCGAAGCGCTGCCGCACCGAGGCGGGCAGGTTCTCCACGATGCTGGCGGCGGCTTCGATGCCCGACTCGCCGGGGCCGCCGGGGTTGATGATCAGCGAACCGATCTTCTGACCGGTGGCCGGGAAGCGAATCAGCGCGAGGACGGCGACGCCACCGTCCGGCTTGGCGTAGTCGACCGGGACGGCGATCTTGCCGCACTGTGCGCCGGCCGGAATCGGCAACGAATTGCCGCCCCCGCCACCGGCCACCCGGCACGGACCCCACTGCACCGGTTGCCCGATCTGCGGCCCGGCGATCACGGCCGATCCCCCCACGATGGTGCTGCAGCCGGCGCTCGCGACGAGTGCGGCCACGACGGGGAGCACCAGAGCGGTGCGGACAGCGCGTGGTCGGTGGTAGAGCCTCATGGCAAACATGCTGCCATGTGCGGCTGTGGTGTCCGGTACGCCGACCCGCCGGGGCGGATCATTTGGTGGCGTCGACCAGTTCCTTCATCCCCACGGCGAAGTCGTCGGCCAGATCCCACAGGTCCGGCAAGAGTTCCGGGCAGGCGATCAAACCGACGTCGAGTTTGCCGTTCAGTGACATCACCGTGATGTTCAGACCCGAGCCGTGGAAGATCGGCCCGAGCGGGTACATCGCGGTCACCTCGGCACCCAGGAAGTAGAGCGGGATCTGCGGGCCGGGCACATTGGAGATCACCAGGTTGTGTACCGGGCGAGCTTCGGTCAGCTTGGTCCGGGCGTAGACCCGCATGGCGACGCCGAAGATGGCCGGGCCGGCGAACTGACTCCAGTCCTGCAGCAGGGTCGCCCCGATCGCCGCGCTGTGCTCCTTGGCGGTGGTATTCGCCGCCGCAATGGCCTTGATCCGCTCGGCGGGATCCTCGATCTGGGTCTCCAGCTTGGAGAACATGCCGGATACCTGGTTGCGGCCGGGACGGTCGGAGCGGTCGTGCACCGAGACCGGAACCATGGCCACCAACGACGCCTCCGGCAGCTCGTCGCGGTCGAGCAGGTACTGCCGCAGCACGCCGGCGACCAGGGCCATCACCACGTCGTTGACCTTGACCCCGAAGTGGTTCTTGACGGTCTTGATGTCCTCGAGGTCCAGCTCGGCGAACGCGACATTGCGGTGCGCGGTGATGCTGGCGTTGAACTTGGTCTGCGGCGCAGCGAACGGGGCGGCCATCGCCCGCCCGCCGACCGCGCGCTGAACGGTGTCGACGACCGTGCTGACCGTCGAGGGAATGACCTTGGTGGCCAGGTGCAGGGGCCGGGTGACGAAGTTGCCCAGCCCGCCCAGCGCGATGCGCAATTGGTTGGTGGCGCCGAATTCGTCCTCGACCGGGTCCGGTGGCGGTGCGTCGGGTTCGGTGCTGCACAGCTGCGACATCAGGTTGGCGCCGGTCACCCCGTCGACGGCGGCGTGGTGAACCTTGGTGAGCACGGCCAGCCGTCCGCCGTTGCGGGCGTCGGTACCCCCGACGCCCTCGATGACCCAGGTCTCCCACAGCGGGTGGCGGCGATCAAGGGGCAGCGACGCCAGATGACCGCAGATCTCGCCAAGCTCTGCACGGCCGCCCGGGGAGGGCAACCCGATGCGGTGCAGGTGGCGGTCGATGTCGAAATGCTCGTCTTCCACCCACACCGGATGGTCGAGGTTGAGGAAGCTGTTGGCGAGTCGCTCGCGGAAGCTCGGTATCGCCTTGACCCGCAACGCCAGTTCGTCACGCAGCCGCTCGAAGGTGTAGCCACCGGGGATCGTGGACGCGTCGAGCTCCAGGATCGAGCACACATGCAGTGGCTGGGAAGGGGTTTCGAGGTAGAGGAAGCTGGCGTCGAGTCCACTGAGTCGTTGCAGGTGTTGCACCATGCCGCCGATGGTATGTCGGCAGGCTTGTGACAGGTGTGAGAAAGTCCACTTCAGGAGTTCGTTCACCTTTGCCACCCGCGGTGGCACACTTGAACACGTCAGACGAACCCGGGGACCCGGATGGGCCTCGAGGATCGAAAGAGACAAACTCTAGGGACAAAGATGTCTGAACAGACTGTCTACGGAAGCTGTAGCACGCCGACTGTTTCTCGCACCAAGGTTCGTACCCACCACCTGCTGAAGTGGAAGTCCGAAGGCCACAAGTGGGCCATGCTCACGGTCTACGACTACTCCACCGCCCGGGCCTTCGATGAGGCCGGGATTCCCGTTCTTCTGGTCGGCGATTCCGCCGCCAACGTCGTCTATGGCTACGACACCACCGTGCCGATCTCGGTCGACGAACTGATCCCCCTGGTTCGCGGTGTGGTCCGCGGCGCCGAGCACGCGCTGGTCGTCGCCGACCTCCCGTTCGGCAGCTATGAAGAAGGGCCTACGCAAGCCCTCCGAACGGCGACCCGGTTCATGAAGGAAACCGGCGCGCACGCGGTCAAGCTCGAAGGCGGCGAGCGCGTCGCCGAGCAGATCGCCACACTGAGCGCCGCGGGCATCCCCGTGGTGGCCCACATCGGCTTCACCCCGCAGAGCGTCAACAGCCTTGGCGGTTTCCGCGTCCAGGGCCGTGGTGATGCCGCCGAGCAGACCATCCACGACGCGATCGCGGTCCAGGAGGCCGGCGCCATCGCCGTGGTGATGGAGATGGTGCCCGCCGAGCTGGCCACCCAGATCACCGGCAAGCTCACGATTCCGACCGTCGGCATCGGCGCCGGGCCCAATTGCGATGCGCAGGTGCTGGTCTGGCAGGACATGGCCGGACTCACCAGCGGCAAGACCGCCAAGTTCGTCAAGCGTTTCGGTGATGTCGGCGGCGAATTACGCCGCGCGGCAACGCAATACGCCGAAGAGGTGGCGACCGGTGCGTTCCCGGCCGAGGAGCACAGCTTCTAATTTGCGCCCAAACCGACAAACGGACGCGAAAGTGCGAGTAGATCGCACTATTTCGTCGATCTCGACGCCAGGATCCCTCCTGGCGCTAATCGACCGCCACGGCGTCGACGATATCGAGCCGTGCGGCGCGAACAGCCGGTGGGATCGCGCCCAGCAGCGTCAACGTTAACGCGGCACAAGCGAAGAGGACCGCCACCAGACTCGGCTTGAACACCACGTCGATGCTCAGCACATGGGTCAGTGCCGACGCGCTCAAGTACTGGTTCGCCGCACCGAACGCCACTCCAATCACGGCGCCGACAATGCCCACGCCCGCAGCCTCGGCGAGAATCGTGCGCAGCGCAAAGCGCCGCGACGAACCCATCGCCCGCAACACGCCCAACTCGCGCCGCCGCTCAAGTACCGACAGCATCAGCGTGTTGAACAGCGCAACGCTCGCGACGAAGACGACGATCCACGCCATCGCCGTGATCAGCGCCGTGCCCTGGGTCAGGGACGCGCCGACCGCCTTCGCCGCCTCCTTGCCCGAATAGACATAGGTGTCGGCAGGCAGCTTGGCGCGGATCGCGGCCTCGACACCGGAACGGTCGGCGCCCGGCGCGAGGTTCACCGCAAGAATCGTCGACCCGGGTCGGTTGAACCAATCACGCAGATTCGTCAAGCTCATCGACACCACGCCGCCCAGTAGCGAGAAGAACGGCACCACCTCCAGGACGCGGACGCGGCGCTCGCCGGTGGGGGTGGCCAACGTCAATTCGTCGTCGGCCCGCAGTCCCAGCGCGCGAGCGATATCGCGAGATAGCACGACGCCATCTCCAGCTAGAACCTTTTGTCGTACTTGCGCATTCAGCGCGGTCGACGGCGGTGCGACGGTGCCTGGGACGATCCCCTGAATCAGCACACGTTTGCCGCCTACGTTTGCGTAGGCCATCTGCCCCGGAACGACGTCACTCACCCCTGGAATCGAGGCAATCTTCGATTCGGTGTCTTGCGGCAGGATCGGCGCTGTCGGGAACACGCCAGGACCCGATGAGCTGACGAAGAATGCCGCGCTACGAAGCGAGGAGAAGCTCGCGTCCGTCGAATCGATGGCGTTGAAGTTCGAGCCGGTAGTCTGCACCGTGATCGCCAGCGCGATCTGCACCGTCATGAATGTTGCCCACACTCGGCGAGGGGACCGTTCGATCGTCGCCGCGGCCAGCGCACCCGGTGCACCGAAGCACCGAGCGGCCCGCACTATCCAATTGACGATCGGTCCCGCGAAGGCGAAACACAACGCGATCTCACCGAGCGCCACAATGGCGATGGCCGCAACCGAAACACGTCCCAGGTCGCGGTTGCCGACCACTACGGCCGCCGCGACCAGACCGAAACCGAGGACACCCGCCAACACCCGCGAACGAGGCCCGACGGCATCGGCAACGGACGCGCCGACCGGGGCCAGTGCCTCTACCGGCTGCACCTTGTACACCTGACGGGCCGCCAGCGCCGCAGCCGCAACGCTGACGGCAACGCACGCGACCAGCCCGATGGGGATCGCGTAGGCCGGCAGGATGTATTCGGTTCGCGATTCGTACCCTTGCAGCAGCGCCGCGGGCAGGGCGCCGATTGCTTGTCTCCCGAGGATTACGCCCAGTGCCGATCCCAGCAGCCCACCGAACAGCCCTACCAGGGCGGCCTCGAGCAGCAGGTCAAGAACGATCTGCCGCTTCTTGGCGCCGATGGCGCGAAGCATCGAGATCACCGGCCGACGCTGCGTGATCGCCATGCTCATCGCATTGAAGACCAGGAACCCGGCGACAACTAGCGCCGTCAACGCGGTCCCCAGCATGAGCGTGCGCATGATCGCAACGGCCCCACCGGATTGCGCGGACCGGAACATCGGTTCTGCGACGACGGCCCGTCCACCCACCACGTTGGTGAGGCCCGTCCGGACCTGGCCGACGTCGGCACCGGGCGAGGTGATGATCAAAACCGAATCGATCATCCCGGACCGATCGGTGAGGCGTTGTATCAATGGCAGTGGTCCGACGATGAAGTTGCCGCCGTTGACCCGGTCGGCATCGACACCGCTGATGACGGCGGCGACGGTGACCTGCCCATTGCCCAATGTGAACGAGTCGCCCTCTTTATGCCCCGTCCCGGAGCCGACCGCGACCCGACCGGGCTGTTTGACCAGGGGGCCGATCTTGTCTTGGACCGCGCGTTGCAGAGCGCTCAGCATGGCCCTGACATTCTCGTCCACTCCCAGTAACACCACTCGCTCAGAAGGCTTTCCGACAGATTTCCGCAGCATCGGGACTGCCGCCGCGACCCCAGGGACCTTCGCGATGTCGGGCAGCAGCGATTCCGAGAAGCCGGAGTCGGTGACGCCGGAGACCTCAAGGCTGGCGTTACCGCCGATTCCGGCGACGAGACGACTGGATGAACCAGTGATCGACCCGGCGATACCGAGGACCGCGACGAGCAACGCGGACGAGATCGCCACCACCACAAGCAACATCGATGTCCGGCCGGGATGCCTGCGCAGCTCGCGCACGTTGATCGCGCGCATGCGATCGACGATCACGGATCATCCCTGCAAGCCAGGACATCCGAGCCGACCCGACCATCCGTCAGGGTGATCACCCGGTCCGTCAACGACGCGGCGGAGAGGTTGTGCGTCACCATCACCACCGAACGGCCTTGTTGATGGGCGATGTCGTTGAGTAACTCCATGATCGCGGCGCCGGTCTTGGTATCGAGATTGCCCGTCGGCTCGTCGGCAAGGATCAACGGCGGATCCATCATCAATGCACGGGCGACGGCAACCCGCTGCATCTGCCCTCCGGACAACTCCGACGGTCGGTGCTCTGCTCGGTCGACGAGGTCCACCAACGCGAGCAGCTCCAACGCGCGGGACTTGAGCTTCGACATCCGGGCGCCTTCAAGCAACTTCGGCACCGCCACGTTCTCCCATGCCGCCATCGCCGGCAGGAGGTTGAAGAATTGGAAGATGAATCCAACACTGCACCTTCGGAATTCAGACTGCGCGTCGTCGTCGAGGTCACCGATCTCCTTACCCCGGAATCGGATCGATCCGGAGTCCGGTCGGTCCAGTGCACCCACGAGGTGCAGCAGGGTGCTCTTACCTGAGCCCGATGGACCGACGACGGATACGAAGTTCCCGCCCGCCAGCGCCAGGCTGATGCCGTCGAGTGCACGGACCGTTTGACCACCGATGCGGTATGTCTTCGAGACATCCGTCAGCTCCAGCAAGGGGTGATCGCCCGCTTCGCCACTCATGCAGCGGATCCCGGCACTTCCGTGCTGGGCAGGTCGGCGTCCAGCTCGAGGTGTTCAGGCGTCTGCGCGGCCAGGTACTCGGCCAAGGTGCCGATGGTCGGATAGTCGAACACCGCGGTGGCGTCGATGACGAACACCCCGCCGAACTGACCTAGCAACCGATTGCGGAGCTCCACCGCCATCAGCGAATCCATGCCGAGCTCCAAGAAGCGGCTGGTTGCGAGCGGCGGTTGCGCGAGCCCCAGAATCTGCTGTACTTCGCGCTGCAGATGCTCGGTGACGAAACGGCCGCGCTGAGCCTCGGGTGAGTCATACAGCTGCCTCAGCAACGCCCTGTCGGCCGGCGTCGTCGAGCCGGCGCTGGGCAACACGTTGTCGAGAATCGGTGGGCGGGCGCCGCCCAGCAGCTTCGCTACCCGTTGCCAATTTGCTTTGATTGCGATCACCTGGCCGATTCCGTGCGCGACGATTTCGCCGAGCGCATTCAACGCCAGGTTGGGCTCTAGCGGAATCAGGCCGCGCGCACTGAGATTGGAACGTGCGGCTACCGAACTGGCCATGCCGCCGTCCGCCCACGGACCCCAGTTGACGCTTGTCGCGGGCAAACCTTGCGCCTTGCGGAACGCAACAAGTCCGTCAAGCAGCGCATTGGCAGCAGCGTAGTTGGCCTGGCCGGGTGAGCCGAGCACGCTGGTACCCGACGAGTACACGATGAAGAATCCGAGATTCTCATCCAGCGTCTCACGATGTAAGTGCCAGGCGCCGAGCGCCTTTGGCGCCAGGGTTCTCCTGAACCGTTCCAGGCTCTGCTGGGCGAGCAACGCGTCGTCGATCACCCCGGCCAGGTGCGCTACTCCGGCCAGCGGCGGCAAGTCCCTGCGAATCGTGGTCAGCAGGTCGCGAACCTCGACCTCGTCACCAACGTCGGCCGCGAACGTGTGGATCCGGCAGTGGTAGCGCTCCGTAATCTCCGCGATTGCCTGTTGGGTGACGGGATCGGGAGTATGCCGACTCGTCAACACGATGTGGCCGGCGCCGAGCTGTGCCAAGTAGCTTGCCGTGTGTAGGCCCAGTGCGCCAAGCCCGCCGGTGATCAGATAGCTCCGGTCGTCGCGCGGCTGCAGCGGAGTGGGCATCTGCAGCACGACCTTGCCGATGTGGCGTGCCTGCTGCATGCGGCGGAACGCCGCCTTCGCCTCGGCCAGCGGATAGATTTCGGCCGGGAGCGGCGCTATCTCTCCGGTGGCGAGGCCATCCGAGAGTCGTGCCAGGAGGCCGTGGATCCGTTCCGGATCCTGCACCATCAACATGTCCAGCGCCAGGAACTCGTAATGGATATCCGGACGAACGCCGACCATCTGCTCCGGAGTCCAGATATCCCGCTTGGCAATCTCCACGAACCGGCCGTTCGCCGCGGTTGCCCGGACGGTGGCCGCGACGAAACCTTCGTTCGTCAGACTGTTGAGCACCACGTCAACACCCAAGCCGCCGGTATCTTCCAGGATCTGGTCTGCGAAATCCGTACTGCGGGAGTCGTAGACGTATTTCACCCCCGACTTCCGCAACATTGCACGCTTGTAGGTACTAGCGGTAGCGAACACCGTCGCACCACGCTGTTGCGCCAACTGGACCGCGGCCAGGCCGACACCGCCGCTGGCCGCGTGCACGAGGACCCGGTCACCCGACTTGAGCTTGGCGGCGTCGAACGCGAGTAGCGCGGTGAGAACCGCAGTGGGCATGCTCGCGGCCGTCGTATGGGCGATCCCCGCGGGCACCGCCGCAGTCAGTTGAACCGGCACGTTGACCCGGCTGGCCATCGATCCCATCATGACGCCGCAGACTCGTTGCCCGACTCGGAGGCCGGTCACCTGCGGACCGAGATCCGTGACGATGCCGGCGAAGTCGCCACCGACCGGACCTGGATCGCCCGGATAGAGGCCGAGCACATTGAGCACATCGCGGAAATTGAGACCGGCCGCCGCTACCCCGACCTGCACCTCACCCGGGCCCGGCGGCGGTACGTGTGCTTCGGTAAGACGGAGGTTGTCGATCGCCCCGCGTTCGGTCGGTGCCAGGGCGTAGCCGGTTCCCCGGGGGACCGCGAGATATCCGCTCGCCGCCCACCGCAGCACCCGCGGAACCAGATACTTGCCCTGTCGCAGAGCGAGTTCAGGCTCGCCGCCGAGTGTGTCGACCAGGCTAGCCAGCATCTGCACGACATCGTGAGACCCGTCGTGATCGACAAGCTTGCACCGCAGGATCGGGTGCTCGGCGATGACGGTACGCCCGAGCCCCCACAGTGCGGCCTGTACCGGGTCAACCGGTTCGCAGGCTTCTGTTGCCACAGCTCGTTCGGTGACGATCCACAGCCCGCCGGGAAGGTTCACACCCTGGACCTCCAACAGGGTATGCACAACATCGAGCAGGTTCCCGATCTCGGTTTCGAGCCGGGCGGTGAAATCAGCGCTCGACTCTTCTGAGCTTCCCCGCCCACTGACACTCCAGACGATGCCCGAGACGGGTGCGCCAACCTCTTTCGCCTGGGCGAGAAGTTGCGCCCAGTGCTGCGGATCCAAGGTCCGCCCCAGGCTGAGGGAACCCGGGAGTTCGACTGTGAGTTCGTCGAGTCCGGAAATCAGCCAGGTGCGGTTCGGGGGTTCGGTACCTTCGCCGGGCACCGGAGGGGCGGTCTCACGCCAGCCTATGCTGTACAACTGGCGGGTCGCGTCGCCACCGAGACTGCGCAACAATGCTTCTCGCGGTGCGCGTTTCACCCGAAACTCGTCGATTCCGCCCAGCACGCGGCCATCCCGATCCACGAACTCGAGGTCGAAGACCTGTGTCTCGCTGTCGACATCGCCGGTCCGCCACCGCGCGTGGCAGTAGAACCGCCGGGGCATGCGATCGCGCAATGAGACCCGCCCGTAATGCAACGGCAAGAACAGATCGGAGACGGCGCCGCTCTGTTCGGCGTCTCCGAACAGCGCGGCGCCGGCGATCCCGGTGCAGAGATCGAGCAGCACCGGATGGATCGGCTCACGGCCGACGTACTCGGCAAGCTCGTTGCCGACCGAGATGTCGCCGATGGCCTCCCTTTCGCCGACCCACAGCGACTTCAGTGATGAGCACCAGACGGGACCCAGGGACAGTTCGTTTTCGGCGAAGGCATCGAACAGCTGCTGGGGGTGCACTCGAATCAGCCTTTCCAGCAGCGTATCCAGAGCAACCATAGGCATCGGCGCATCCTCGATACCGCCGACAACTACGCCCTCCGCATTCACCGACCACTCGGCGTCACGATCGCCATACGGGCGGCTATGCACCTGGAACGTGGACCCCTGCCCGCCGTCAGACTGATGCAGCGTCAGCTGAACCTCCCGGCATTCTTTGTCCGCCAATAGGATCGGTTCATAGAAGAACACGTCCCGGACTTGCGCAGGAGTCTGCACTGCGGCCAGCACCATCGCCACATAAGTGGCGCCGGGAACTACCCAGGTGCCGTAAATAACGTGATCGGCCAGCCAGGACTGCGACTTGATGTCGATCCTGCTGGTGTAGACGATGTCCCCCGACGCGAGGTCCTGGGCAACGCCGAGGATGCCGGATGTGACGACGCCGCCGGACCGGATGCCCCCGGTTTTGGGCCAGATCGATCGGCACTGGAACGGGTAGGTGGGCAGTTCGAGTCTGCGACGAGACTTACGGTGCAGGGCTGCAAAGTCGGGCCGAAGCCCGGCGACATACGCAGCAGCGACCGCCTCGGCCATCTGACCCCGGGCGTCAGCGCCCTTGCGCGACGAGGCGATGGCTCGCGGTGCGGCCGAGGAGTCCGGCCAGACCTGCAGAGCGGCGGCGGTCAGAACCGGCTGCGGGCCGATCTCCATCAACACCGAGCATCCCAGCCGGGCCAGGGTACGCACGCTCTCGACGAATTGCACCGGCTGCCTGGCATGCCGGCGCCAGTATTGTGCGTTCATCGGGGTCGCCGCGGTGATCACTGCACCGGTTCGGTTGCAGACCAGCGGCATGGTCGGGACCGCGAACTTCAGCTGAGCGGCGTATGACTCGAATTCGTCGAGAACCGGATCGATCAGCTCGGAGTGGAACGCATGACTGGTGTCGAGCCAAGCACAACGGATGCCGCTGCCGGCGAACGTGGTAACAATCTGTTCCAATTCCGCGCCCGGGCCGGACAATACCGTGTTGGTGCCATTGTAGGCAGCTACCGACACCTGCAGGAATTCGTCGGTGACGTCCTCCACCTGCTCGGCGTCGGCGAATACCGCGACCATTCGGCCGCCTTCGGGCAAGCCGCCGAACACGCGGCCGCGTTCGGCCACCAATCGCCCACCGTCCTCGAGGCTGAACACCCCGGCCACGCACGCGGCCGTGTACTGTCCCACGCTGTGCCCGAGCACCACGTCGGGCTCGATGCCCCAGGACTGCCACAACCGGGCCAGTCCCATCTCGATGGCAAACAGCGCCGGCTGGGCAAAAGAGGTGTGGCGCAATGCTTCCCCGCCTCCTCCGGCGTCCATGTCAAAGAGCACCTCGAGCAACGGACGCGGCAGCATTTCATCGAGCACTCCAGCGCATTGCGTCACGGTGTCGGTGAAAACCGGTTCCGCGTCGAACAACTCACGCGCCATCCCGGGGTACTGGCTGCCCTGCCCGGTGAAGAGCCACGCGGTCTTCGGCGGATCGCCGCACATACCGCGTAGCGCATGTGGCCCCAACCTGTTTTCGGCCAGGCCGGCGAGTAGCTCGCGCGCACCCTGGACGGAGTTCACGACGACGGCGGCGCGATGTTCGAAGTGCGAACGACCGGCACCGGCGGTGAAGCATACGTCGGCGAGGTCGGCGTCTTCGTGCGTGACCAACCAAGTCCGATAGCGCTGCACCAGTGCGGCCAGTGCCTCCGGTGAGCGCCCAGACAGCGGCAGCACAAGATTCGGCTCACGCGCCACAGGCGCTGCTTCCGGTGCTGGTGGCGCCTCCTCGACCACCACATGTGCGTTCGTTCCCGAGAACCCGAAGGAGCTCAGCCCGGCCCGGCGCGGGCTGCCGTCGCGCAGCCACGGAATCGCTGTGTCGACCACACGCACCGGCAGGCGATCCCACGGGATGTGTGGCGACGGATTGTTGAAGTGCAGGCTTTGCGGAAGCATCTGGTGCTCCAGCGACAATACGATCTTGATCAGGCCGGCGACTCCCGCGGCCGACTCGAGATGCCCGACGTTCGTCTTCACCGATCCGACCAGCAACGGCTGATTCCGATCCCGCTCGATGCCGTAGACGGCGGCGGCCGCCTGCACCTCGATCGGGTCACCCAGCGATGTCCCGGTGCCGTGCGCCTCGAGATAGTCGACGTCGCGGCCGGCCAAACCCGCACGGCTCAACGCGGTCGCGATGACCCGTTGCTGCGCACCGCCATTCGGTACCGTCAAACCACCGGAGGCGCCGTCCTGATTGACCGCACTGCCCCGGATGACCGCCCGGATAAGATCGCCGTCGCGCACCGCATCGGAGAGCCGCTTGAGCACCAACATCCCGCATCCTTCACTGCGCACATAGCCGTCGGCGGCGGCATCGAAGGTTTTGCATCGCCCGTCTGGGGACAGCATCCGTGCCCGCGAGGCCGCGATGCTGCTCACCGGACTGAGGAGAACGTTCACTCCCCCGGCCAGTGCCAAATCGCAGTCACCGCTGTGAAGGGCCTGGCACGCCTGATGGATGGCAACCAGCGACGAGCTGCACGCGGTATCGACGGCTATCGCCGGGCCTTCCAGTCCGAGCACGAAGGCAACCCGACCCGCGATGACGCTCGTTGCATTGCCCGTGCCGAATTGGGCTTCGATGCTCTCGAAGGAGCTGGTAGACAGCACATGGGAGTACTCGTTGAGGCCTACACCCACGTAAACGCCGCTTCTACTACCGCGTAACGCCGCAGCCGAATATCCGGCACGCTCCAGGCCCTCCCAGGCGGCTTCGAGCACCAGTCGCTGTTGTGGATCGATCCACAACGCCTCGCGCGGGGAAATCCCGAAGAACTCCGGATCGAACTCGGAAATCCCATCGAGAAATCCACCGCAGCGGGTGTAGATCTTGCCCATTGCATCGGGATCTGGGTCGTAGTACTCGTTGATGTCGTACCGGTCGTCCGGGATCTCCCGGATCATGTCCACACCGCCGGATAGCACGTCCCAGAATGCTTCCGGGTCATCTGCGCCCGGGAAGCGGCAGGCCATTCCGACGATCGCGATCGGCTCGTCTGGACGCACCATCGTCACCGGACCCCGCGTTTCCGGCTCCTGTGCACTCACCCCCAGCACCTCACCGAGCAGGTACTCGGCTGCGTCGGCGAGCGTTGGATGGTCCAATGACAGGGTGACCGGCAGCTGCCTGCCGAACGCCCGCTCCAGGCGGCGGTGCAGCTCGACAGCCATCAGCGAATCCATGCCGAGATCGAAGAACCCGATGTCGTAGCGGATCTCGGGTGCATTTATCCGCGTGACCTCGGCAACAGAATTGCGCAGGTATTCCAGGACCAGCCGCTTGCGCTGCTGGACGGGAGCCGCCCTGAGTTCGTCGACGAGCGGTGTGGTCTCCGACGACGTCGGTACTACCGCGGCCTCGGGCAGTTCATGCTCGATCTGCGCCAGCAACGGCCGCTTACGCTGCAATTGTTGGAATTGCAGGAAACGCCGCCATTCGATCCGGGCCACGATCCCGTGCGGGGCCGATGCGGCGATGAGTTCACCCATCCCGGCCAGCGCTTCGGCGGGCGCCATGGTCCGGACGCCTAGCGCCTCCAACACCTCCCGGGTTTCCTGACCGCCCATGCCATTCGGCCAGAGGCCGAAGTTGACGCTGGTGGCCGGAACGCCCCGGCCTCGTAGCCACCAGGCCAACCCGTCGAGGAACGCGTTCGCGGTGGCGTACACGATCTGACCTCTGCTCCCCCACACTGCCGCGATGGATGAGGTGAGGAGAAAGAAGTCCAGCCGCAGGTCCAAGGCGGCTTGACTCAGATGCCAACCACCCCAAACCTTTCCCGAGAACACGCGGTCCACGTCAGCCTCATCCATTTCGAGCAGCGTGGACGAGGCGAACTCACCCGCGGCGTGCACGATACCGGCCAGCGGCGGCAATTCGCGCTGGATGTCGGCCATCAGGCGGGCAACCTCACCCGGATCGGCAACGTCTGCCGCGAGGACCCGAATCTGGCAGCCGTATTGTTCGCGGATCGCTTCGATGCGCTGCTGCGCAGTATCATTCGGAGCACGTCGTCCGGCGAGCGCGAGGTTCCCGGCGCCGTGCGCAGCCAGATACTCGGCGACGTCCAGCCCGACCCAGCCCAACCCACCGGTCACCAGATATGAAGCGTCACTGCGTAGTTCGAGCTGCGTCGCCTTCTGCGGTTCGGTGCGCCGGGCCAACCGCGCAAGGTAGATCGAGCGCTCCCGGACGGCGATCTGATCTTCGGGCGCCGGACCTGCCAGGATGTGGTTAATCAATCCCGACCATTCATCCGGATCGCCTCGGGACAGGTCCGCTACCCCACCCCACAGTTCGGGAAGCGCAAAAGATACCGTACGAGCGAACCCCCACAGGCACGACTGCACGGGTGAGATGACGTCTTCGCTCGTGATGCGCTGTGCACCACGGGTGATCAACCAAATGGTCCCCTTGGTCTCTGCCGCGACCGCAGCCCGGAGTAGCCGCTGCGTGCCGCCGAGGATTCGGCGGCGCAGCCGTTCCAGCGACCGTGTCGACATCGCGCCATCAGGTTCGAGGGCGGCGAGGTGCAGGATGTGCAGCGCCGGCTTGATTTCCGCGGCGGCGCGTAGCGTGGCTTCGAGTTCTCGTTCGTCCGCGTCCGATGCCGGCAATCCCACAACTCGGTGCGGTAGCCCCTGTGCCGTCAATGCATCGACAAGCGGCGCAATAGTGTCGGCATCGTCGGCGACGAGGAGCCAGCTGACGTCCTCGCTGATGTCGAGATTCGAGATCCCCTCGGTCGCCTTCTCCCAACGGATCTCGTACCTGCAATCCGCGATGGTCTGGGTGAAGCGCTGCTGATTATGCTGAGCGGCAATTTCTTTCAGGATGGCGACGGTGTTTGTCGGGTCTGCCTTTCCGTCCGCGCCACCGACCAGCAGGGCTAGTTCTTCGTACCGGCCATCCTCGAGAAGTCGGACCGTCTCGGTGCGCATGGGATCGGCAGGGGTGACGTGGGCCTGGCTCTTGGTACACCAATACCGACGATGCTGGAACGGGTAGGTGGGTAGGTCGACCTTGCAGCCCCTGCCCTGCTGGTAGTTCCTGAAGTCAGGACGGTTGCCGGCGACGAACGCCGAAGCGACCGCCTCGGCTATCTGACGATTGTCGCCGCCGGTGCGGCGCAGGGACGCGATCGCGAGCGGCCTTTTCTCGATGTCGGGCCACGCCCGCAGTGCGGCCGCGGTGAGCACCGGTTGCGGGCCGACCTCCAGCAGCATCGAGCAGCCGAGCTCAGCGAGCGTACACACGCTCTTTGCGAATTCGACAGGCTGCCGAGCATGGCGGCGCCAATACTGGGCGTCGAGTTCCATGTTCCTGCCGACGGCCGCGCCGGTGCGGTTACACACCATTGTCCGCTCCGGCCAACGGAACGCGAAGCGGCTGAGGTACGTCTCGAATTCACCCAGGATCGGATCGAGCAGAGCGGAGTGGAAGGCGTGGCTGGTATCGAGCCAGTCACATCGGACGTCCTCGGCCGCCAAGTCGGCTACCGCTCGCTCCAGATCCTCGACCGGGCCGGACAGCACCACAGTGGCGCCGTTGTAGGCCGCCACGGACAGCCGCGGGAACTCGTCGGTACAGCGTTCGGCCCGGTCGGGGGCGGTGAACACGGCCACCATCCGACCGCCCGCGGGCAGGCTGCCGAACAGTCGGCCGCGCTCGGCCATCAATTTCGCCCCGTCCTCGAGGCTGAACACACCCGCGACACAGGCCGCCGAGTATTGGCCTACGCTGTGGCCGAGTACCACATCCGGTTCGAAGCCCCACGACTGCCAGAGCCGAGCCAGACCCATTTCCACCGCAAATAGCGCGGGCTGGGCGTAGGACGTGTGGCGCAGCGTCTCGTCGTCGTCAACGTCGAAAAGGACGTCGAGCAACGGTTTTTCGAGAATCCCGGCGGCTGCATCCGCACACCGGGCCAATACGTCCCGGAATACCGGCTCGGTGTCGAACAACCCTCGGGCCATGCCGCCGTACTGGCTGCCCTGACCCGGGAAAAGCCATGCTGTCTTCGGCGGGTCGCCACATTCTCCCTGCACCAAACCTGGTGCTGGACGGTCGTCGGCGAGCGCATCGAGCAAATCACAAGCGGACGCCGTCGAATTCACCACCAACGCGGCCCGGTGCTCGAAGTGGGACCGCGCCGCGCCTGCGGTGAGGCACACGTCCGCCAGGTCGGCATCGGGGTGCGCGGTCAACCAGTCGCGATATCGGTGAGCCGCCTGAACCAGCGCGGCCGGTGTGCGTGCCGACAGGGGCAACACGTTGAAGCGCCCGTTGTCGACGTGGCCGGCCGAACCCGGTGTCGCCGCACCGGTGATCACGGCGGCCGGTGGGGCCTCTTCAACGATGATGTGCGCATTGGTTCCGGTGAATCCGAACGAACTGATGCCGGCGATGCGGGCCCGGTCATTGTGTTCCCAGGGAACGGCTTCCGCGACGACACGTACTGGCAGTCGGTCCCAGGGAATGTGCGGCGACGGATTGCGGAAGTGTAGGTGCTTCGGCAGTTGTTGGTGTTCGAGCGACAGGACGACTTTGATCAGACCGGCAATGCCGGCGGCCGCCTCCAGATGCCCGATATTCGTCTTCACCGATCCGATCAGCAGCGGCCGGCTGGCGTCGCGCCCGACGCCGAGTACCGCGCCGGCGGCTTGGGCTTCGATCGGATCGCCCAGCGATGTCCCGGTCCCGTGTGCCTCCAGGTAGTCGACGTCGGCCGCTGCGACATCGGCACGCGCAAGCGCGTCGGCAATCACCCGTTGTTGGGCAATGCCGTTGGGAACCGTCAGACCGCCGGATGCGCCGTCCTGGTTTACCGCGCTGCCGCGGATCACAGCCCGAATCCGGTCGCCGTCACGAATCGCGTCGTCCAGGCGCTTTATGACGACAACACCGCAGCCCTCACCACGCACATAGCCGTCGGCGGCTGCGTCGAAGGTCTTGCACCGGCCATCGGGTGAAAGCATCCGTGCCCGGGAGAAGTTGATCATCGTCGCGGGACTGATCAGCAGGTTCACCCCACCAGCCAGAGCGAGGTCACACTCGGCGTAGCGCAACGCCTGGCACGCCTGGTGGACCGCCACCAACGACGAACTGCATGCGGTGTCGACAGACACTGCCGGACCGAGCAACCCCAGTCGATAGCTGATCCGCCCTGCTGCCGCCGCGGGCGACGTTCCGATCGCAAGATAGGCCTCGACGTCCTCAAGGCTCAGCGCGTTGGTCAGGAGAGTCAGGTAGTCCTGCGTGGACAGGCCCACGAATACACCGGCGTTGGTGCCCGCCAGGGCCGACGGCGCGGTACCAGAATGCTCCACCGCCTGCCACGCCGTCTCCAGCAACAGGCGATGTTGCGGATCCATGAAGACGGCCTCGCGGGTGGACACCCCAAAAAACGGTGCATCAAAGCCCGATATGTCCTCGACGAAACCGGCACGTCGGGTCACCATCTTTCCCCGCGCGTCCGGATCGGGGTCGTAGAACTCCTCGACATCCCAACGGTCGCTGGGAATCTCCGATACCGTGTCCCGCCCCTCGCGCAGCACATCCCAGAACTTGTCGACGTCGGCGGCACCAGGAAACCGCGCCGCGTAGCCGACGATCGCGAATCCTCTGGGCGCCTCGGCAGTTTCAGTCATGCCCGCCGCCCATGATCCTGTTGAGCTTGCGCATTCGCATGGCAAGTCGCCAATCACCGCTGACGGTGAGTCTTCCCTTGAAGAACAGTGTGCGTGGACCGGTGCGCCCCTCGATCACATCGATGAAGTCGGATGCCGCCATCCTGATGGTGCATTGCGCAGGCCCCTCACCGTCAATCACGCGAGGTTCATCAGACAAGTCGATCAGGAATGTTCGTCCGCCAGCGCCGTCCAACGCGAATTTGTAGATTCCACCGAACTTGCGGGCCTGGTCCGGGTCCTCGTCAATCATCTTCGATGCCCGCTGCATGAGATCTTCGACGGTCGTCATGGGGTTACGCCTTTCTGCGAGTCGGAGGTCAATCGTCGAGGCGCGCGAGTGCCGCCGCGTCGGGTGTCGGGAACTTGGTGAGCGGGCCAGCAGCCTCGATCGTTGCGAGTTCCTGGGCGTAAAGCTTGCGCAGCAAGATGATTGCCGCGTCGGAACTGCCGAGCCGGTTCAGTGACCGATCGGGCAGCACGCCCTGGCCGAGCAGGACGATACCGTCCTCGATCAGCACCTGATCCGGTCGGTCTTCGATATCCTCCCAGCGTTCACGACCACTGAGCACCGCGCGAACGATCTCATCCACCGGCCTCAACTGGGCCAGATACCTCCGGCCGTCACGCACCCCCGCCGCCACCCGGGCACCGACCTCGGGCGGCAGATGCGCGGCGATGAAAAGAAAGAACATCATGTGGCTCTCGTCGTCCACCGGAACATTCCACAGGAAGCTCTTGAACCCGCGCAGCACACCGGCACCCGAAGTGAAATACAGCGTGTTGGGCATGAGCAATGCCAGCCGCCGGGTCGCTCCGCTGGTGAATCGGCTGGTCTGAAGAAGACCGAATTCTGCTGCTGCAACGGTTATTTGGGGGATCTCTCCAGCCATACCATCATCATGGTAGACGCCGGTCTTATGCACCCAATACTGGTGGACGTCGTCGACGGTGTTCTCGAGATCGTGGAAGTAGTTCCAACTTCTGCGTTCGATGATGTGAAATCGGCCGTATGGTTCGAGTTCAGGCCATCGGGGCAGCTCCGGAGCGGGTGACTCACCGAGGTACACCCAGATGAACCCGAAGTACTCCTCGACCGGGTAGCTCGGGATCCGGACCGTCTCGGCAAAACCCTTCGATTCGGCGGGCTGGTCGATACATTGGCCGGTCTCGTCGTACTGCCACCCATGGTATCGGCACCGCAGACAATCACCCTCCACGATGCCAACCGACAGCTGCACACCGCGATGCGCACAGCGCCCGGCGATGATGTGAGCGGTGCCGTCTTCGCCGCGGTAGAGGGTGAGTTCGATGTGCAGCACCTTCAGCGGGATCGCGCGCCCGGGTTCAAGGTCCTCGGAGGCGTGAACCGGTTGCCAGCGTTGACGCAGCAGGTGGCCGGCAGGACGGCCGGGGCCGGTGTGTTCAAAGTCCGCATCCGTGATGCTGCTCATCTACTCCCCCTCGCAGTGGGCGCGGTCGGCGCGCGACAACGTCAGCACGGCAATGAGATCGGTGACAATGCGTTCGATTGATCGGGATTCGAAGAGCGCGCCGTCATAGGTCACCATGCCGGTGATCTGCCCGCCCCGCGTGCTCATTGCGACTGTGAGCTCCCGTCGCGCCACAATGCGCTCGCGCGGAACGTTGGTGAGAGTGAATGCACCCACGGACAACTCCTGCGGCGTGGGGTCGTCCATCAGGAATGCCACCTCACCGACGCGCCGGGCACCCAGGCCATGCTGAGCCTCAAGCGCTGCAAGGACGTGTTGCCACGGGGCATCCTGGTTCGACAACGCCCCCAGCACATTGGCTTTCACGTCCCGGATCAGTGCCGGCAGATCGGTTCCCGCCCCAAGAGCGACACGCAGTGGCACGGTATTCATGAACGGCCCGATGATCAGCTGCATCTCGGGTTCGCTGCGTCTGGTCACCGGTACGGCGATCGCCACTGCACGCTGGTTTGCATAACTCCCAATGGCCGCCGCGAAGGCCGCAAGCAACACCACGTATAACGAGGCTTGCTCGCGAGTAGCCAGGGTCCGTGCCGCTTCTGAGACCGCCGGGGGGAACTCGAATGCGAACTGCCGGCCGTGTCGAACCTGGTGATGCGAACGCGGGTGATCGGTGGGCAGAGCTGGGGGCAGCTCGCCGACCGCGAACCGGCTGCGGAAATGGTCGACCCGCCGTGTCAGCACGTCATCGGTCAGCCACCGCCGCTCCCAGATCGCATAGTCGGCATACTGCAGCTCGCTCTCACGCAGTGGAAAATCGTTGAATCCCAACTCACTCGCGATGCAGCCGCCGATCTCACTCAGCATCAGCCGCATCGAATGCCCGTCGGCCAGAATGCGATGTACCCGCAAGCGCAGGATGTGGCATTCGCCGCTGACCCGTGTCACCTCGGCACGAAATGGCGGTCGGCTCTCCAGGTCTTGCCACTCCGCTTCGCGGAGAGCCGAATCCGCGTCGTGTGCGGCATCGATGATCGGCACATCGGGTACATATGAGGCGAAGATCACTTGTGACACTGATCCGGCTGAGGGGCGGAACACCGTGCGCAACAGTTCGTGTCGCTGCACCACGTTCTGCACGCCGCGCACGAGCAACGACGTCTCGAGCGGCCCCGTGATGCGGATCGACACATCGATCCAGTGCGCGGGGCAACCGGGGTTGTCGAGTTCGGCCCGCCAGATCAGTTCTTGGGCGTAGGAGGCGGGTGCTGCCCCGTGGTGCGGCGCAGGCCGTAGCGGGTCGCCGGTCGCCTCTCGCTCAACTGCGCGGTGCTGCTCGACTCGGCGCGCGAGATCAGACAGTGTCTGATCTTCAAAGAACACCGGTAGCGGCAGCTGGACTCCGAGCAGTTGATGTATCCGCGCACGCACCTGGGCTGCGAGCAATGAATGCCCACCGAGGGCAAAGAAGTTGTCCGCCGCCCCGATCTGATCGATCTGCAAGATGTCATGCCAGATGCTCGCCAGTGACTCTTCAAGGCCGGCACGCGGTGGGATGTAGTCGATTTCCTGATCGCGGCCGACCGTGACCTCTGGCAGCGCCGCCTGATCGAGCTTGCCGTTAGGCGTCAGCGGCAAGCTCTCCAATACGACGAATGCCGAGGGGACCATGTGCTCGGGCAGTTGGCGACGCATATGCTCGCGCAGCTCACCCACCGAGACTCCAGCCGCGTCGGGTACCAGGTAGGCGACGAGCACGCTTGGAGCGCCGTTCGGGTTCTGGGCGATGGTGACGGCCTCACGCACCCTGGGGTGATCGAGCAACACCCGGTCGATCTCGGCCGGCTCGACGCGCAGACCTCGGATCTTCACCTGACGATCGGTGCGGCCACGGAACTCGATTGTGCCGTCCCAGCGCAGGCGCACCACGTCGCCGCTGGCGTACAAGCGTTCATCGGAATCCCATGGTGCCGGGACAAACTTCCGCTTGGTGAGTACCGCATCACCAATGTATTCACGCGCCAACGCGGTTCCGGCGATGAATAATTCGCCGAAGACGCCTGGCGGAACGAGCTGCATCCGGTGGTCGAGCACATACATACCCACGTTGTGACGCGGACGCCCGATCGGCACGATGCTCTGATCCGACCCATGCACCTCGCCCACCCGGTGCAGGCTGACGATGCCGGTGGTCTCAGTCTGGCCGTACAGGTTGAACCATGTGGTGTCGCTGCCCATCCGGTTGCGCCAGGCCCGAACCACGCCGGCCCGGAGCGGCTCGCTCGCGGTGAGTAACAACCGCAATCGGCTCGGCAACGGAACGCCCGGATACTCACCCGCAGTTGCCACCGCGTCGAGCATGCCGCGGACCACCGTGGGGACGAGGTCGGCCACGGTGACATTGGATTCGTCGATGCGACCAAGGAGCGCCGCCGGGTCGCCCCGTTCCTCGGTCGTTGCGATCACGACCTGAGCGCCGACCGCGAACGGCATCAACATCTGCCGGATCGATGAGGAGAACGAGATCGAGGCGGTTTCCAAGTAGATGTCGTCAGCGGCAATCCGCACGTCATGGCCGAGGGTTTCGACGTACTCGACCACGCCGCGATGGGTGACGGCCACCCCCTTCGGGGATCCGGTCGAACCGGATGTGTACATCACATAGGCGAGGTCATCCGCCCCGACGGTAGTGCCGAGGCGTTCGCTCGATTCTTGTCGGACGTCGAGACTGTCGAGATCATTCTCGCCCAGCACCAGCGTCACACCCGCGTCGTTGAGCATGATGTCGATGCGATCCTTCGGATACGAGGGATCGATCGGCACGTATACGCAGCCCGCTTTGAGGATTGCGAGCATGCCGATCACCATCCCGGCCGTTCGGGGTACGCGCAAGCCCACGGCGGTCCCCGCTTCGACTCCCCTAGTCCGGAGCCGCCGAGCAAGCCTGTTCGCGGCCGCGTCGAGTTCTCGGTACGTGAGCGATCTGCCGCCTGCCGTCACGGCTACCGCGGCAGGAACGCGATCGACGGTCATCTCGAACAGCTCCGGGATCGAGGTGGCGGGCGAAATAGGGGGTAGCGGGTTGATGCAGTAGTGGGCTCGTTCGGATTCGGTCAACGATGGAAGTTCGGACAATCGCTTCCCGCGATCCGCCACCATTGCGTCGAGGACAAGCCGGAAATGAGCGATCAGCCGCTCGATGCGGACAGCGTCGAACAGCTCACTCGCGTATTCCACGTGGCCGGTCAGGAGCTCATCGTCGACGAACGTGAAGGTGAGATCACGCTTTGCCGTGGGGGTATCGATTTCGGTGACCTCCACGCCGAGGCCGTCAAGTTCTGCGCCGCCGGCTGCCGGCTGCATGACGAACTGGACGCCGAACAGTGGGTTGCGGTTGGCATCTCGGTCCGGAGCGCTCGCATTGACGATCAGATCGAACGGTATGTCCTGGTGTGCCAGCACGTCGACCAACTTTTCTCGGATTCGAGCCAACAACTCGGCGACGTCGGGGTCCCCGTCCAGTCGGATCCGAACCGGCAATGCGTTGACGAACAATCCGATCAGGTCTTCGGTTTCGATCCTGGTGCGGCTGGCGGTAAGAGTCCCGACCACAAGGTCATCCTGCCCCGAAAATCGTTGCAGTACTGTGGCGAATGCCGCAAGCAACGGCACGGATATCGTTACATTCTGAGCGCGGCACAGCTCGCGCAGCGCAGGGGCGAGGTCAGGTCCAAGGTCGAACCGCAGCCGCGCGCCCCGGAAGGTGGGAGTCTTCGGTCGAGGTCGGTCGGTGTCGAGTTCCAACGGAGGTGCGCCTGCGAGCTCCGCTTTCCAGAACGTGCGATGTGCTTCGAATCTCGGTCCACGCAATTGTTCCCGCTGCCAATGCGCATAGTCCCGATACTGGACGGGCAGTTCGGCGAGCGGGATCGGTTCCCCGCGACCGAGTGCTCGATAGATCAGGGCGAGATCACGCAGCAAGACTCGGAACGACCAGCCGTCCGTGATGATGTGATGCATCGACAGCACCAACACGTGCCGTTGCTCGGCGAGTCCGAACAGCCGAGCCCGAAGAAGCGGCCCCACGCCAATGTCGAACGGAACTGCCGCTTCGGCCGCTGCGGCCGCGGCGACATCTGCCTCGGCGGGCAGCTGTTCAAAGGGCAGCTCGAACGGCCGCGATGGCCCGACCGCTGCCCGCGCAACACCACGGTCGCTGCGGAATGTTGTTCGGAGCAGCTCATGCCGGGCCACCACTGCCTCGAAGCTGCGTTGCAGCACATCGCGATCCAGTGGGCCTCGGATATCCACGCGGGCCGCCACGTTGTACGCACTCGACGACGGCAATAGCTGGTTCAGGAACCACAATTGTTCCTCCGCGTGCGACAGGAGCAGTTCGCGATCCCGAGGCACCCGGGGAATGGCAACCTGTGCCTGGTCGGATGACCTGTCCCGCCATATCGTCAGCAGGCCCTCGGCCAATGCGGAGGGGGTCGGGTGGGCGAAGAACAGTGATGCGGGAACGTCGGTACCCAATGCCCCCTGTAGTCGACGGCGCAGGTCCATCGCGGTCAGCGAGTCCATGCCCAGTGACATGAATTCCGCGCCTGGATCGATCTCGTGTGCCGACATGTGTAGAACTTCGGCGAGCTGTGTGCCGATGAGTTCGCCGATTCGCTCCAACTCCTGGCCGGGCGGCACGCCAGTGAGCCAGTCGCCGGTCGGGATCTCCGCACTCCGGGATGCATCGGTCAAGGCGTCACCCGGCAAGGATCCGCCGCTCCGAGGCTGTCCCGTCCACGACGTACCGGCCCGGGCTCGGTCGGCCAGGTCTGGGGCGGTGAAGGCTGGGAACCAATGGGTCTGGTGCTGGAACGGATACGTAGGCAGGTCGACCGTCCGGTGCGGTCGCCCGCGCCGGCCCGCGAAGTTCAGCTTGTGCCCAGCGGCGTAAACAGCCGCCAGCGCCTCGGTCAGACAATGCTGTGCGTCGGCATCGCGGCGCAGTGACGTGATCGTCAGCGGGATAGGCGCTGTGTCGGGCCAGATCCGCATTGCGCCTGCGGTCAGCGTGGGCTGCGGGCCAATCTCCATCAGCACCGTGCAGCCCAGATTGACGAGCGTGCTTATGCTTTCGGCAAATCGGACCGGTTGTCGGGCGTGCCGTCGCCAGTACTGCGCGTCGAGGCGGGTTCGGCGGGTCAGCACCTCGCCGGTCCGATTGCATATGAGCGCCAATTGCGGCGGTGCATAGTCAAAGCGGCTTGCATACAACTCGAACTTGCCGAGCACGGGATCGAGCAGCGCGCAATGGAACGCGTGACTGGTATCCAGATACTCGCAGCGGATTCCGGCCTCCGACGAGGAGGCCGCCACCTGTTCGATGTCTTCGACCGGTCCCGATAGCACCGTGCTGGCACCGTTGTAGGCAGCCACCGACAACCTGGGGTACGCAGCCGCCCATTCTTCAACTCGGTCGGAGTCTGCGAAGACGGCGAGCATGCGCCCACCCGTAGGCAACTGGCCGAAAAGGCGTCCGCGTTCGGCGATCAGCCGGGCACCATCGTCGATGCCGAAGACACCGGCAACACATGCCGCCACATACTGACCGACGCTGTGGCCCAGCACCACATCCGGTTCGATACCCCACGACTGCCACAATCGGGCCAGGCCCATCTCCACCGCGAACAAAGCGGGCTGGGCAAACGTGGTATCGCACAACGTCTTTTCGCCGCTTGCTCCAGTATCTAAAATCACATCCAGTAAGGGCCGCGTCAGTACTCCGTCGAGCACGTCGGCGCACCGCGCGACGGTCTCCCGGAAGACCGGTTCGCTTTCGAACAACGCCTTCGCCATTCCCGGGTATTGACTGCCTTGACCCGGGAACAGCCATGCAGTTTTTGGCCGGTCACCGCAGACGCCCCGCACCAGACCGGGTGCCGGGCGGTCCTCGGAAAGTGCCCGCAGCAGCCGTCGTGCTCGGGCGGGCGAATCGACCACCAATGCCGCCCGGTGTTCGAAGTGCGAGCGACCGACCCCGGCCGTGTCGCAGATATCGGCAAGCTCGGCGTCGGGATTCGCCACTAGCCAATCTCGGTATCGAGAAGCCAATTGCGCCAAAGCTTCCGGAGTACGTGCCGACAGTGGCAATATCCGATGCCCACCCTCGGCCTGGCGCACCTCCTCGGTGCGTTTGCTCTCCGCGGCGGGAGCCTCTTCGACAAGCACATGCGCGTTGGTTCCCGAGAATCCGAATGAACTCACTCCGGCGATCCGGCGCCGCCGGCTACGCGGCCACGGTGTCGCCTCATCCAGCACCCGAACCGGGAGCCTGTCCCACGGGATATGCGGCGAGGGCCGTGAGAAATGTAGCTGCTGAGGCAGCACTTCATGTTCGAGCGCGAGCGCGACCTTGATCAGGCCGGCGATGCCGGCGGCAGCCTCCAGATGTCCGATGTTCGTTTTCACCGAGCCGATCAGCAACGGCCGGCTCGGATCTCGACCCTCCCCGAATGCCGTGCCGGCAGCCTGTACCTCGATCGGATCGCCCAGCGAGGTGCCGGTCCCGTGCGCCTCCAGATAGTCGACCTCTCCTGGGTCTATACCCGCTCGGCGCAAGGCTTCAGCGATAACTCGCTGTTGCGCAATGCCGTTCGGCACGGTGAGGCCACCGGATGCGCCGTCCTGGTTCACCGCACTGCTTCGAACAACGGCCCGGATAGGGTCACCATCGCGCATCGCATCGTCAATGCGCTTGAGTACGACCACCCCGCAGCCCTCTCCGCGCACGTACCCGTCCGCGGCTGCATCGAATGTCTTGCATCGCCCGTCCGGAGCCAGCATTCGAGCGCGGGAGAAGTTGATCATCGGGATCGGGGTGAGGATCACGTTGACTCCGCCGACAAGCGCGAGGTCGCAATCACCGGCGTCGAGCGCCTGACATGCCTGATGCAGTGCCACCAACGACGAGCTGCAGGCGGTGTCGACGATTACAGCCGGTCCCTGCAAGCCAAGCCGGTAGCTGACTCGTCCCGCACCGGCCGCGGCGGAAACTCCCGTGCCGGCATAGAAGTCGATATCCTCTACTTGGCACAGCCGGATGAGCATGCCGCCGAATTCGTGCGTGGACAGTCCCATGAAGACGCCGGTTTGGGTGCCCGCCAGTGCCTCTGGCGCGATTCCCGCGTGCTCCACCGCCGACCAGGTCGTCTCGAGCATGAGCCGGTGTTGGGGGTCCATGAACTGGGCTTCACGCGTCGACACCGCGAAGAACGCCGCGTCAAAACCCGCGACATCGTCGACGAATCCTGCCCGGCAGGTCACCATTTTTCCGGGCGCGTCGGGATCGGGATCGAAGAACTCGTCGGCAACCCAACGATCCTCGGGCACGACGGACGTCGCGTCGCGGCCATCCCGAAGTAGCCGCCAGAACTCATCGGTGTCGGCGGCCCCCGGGAAACGCACCGCGTAACCCAACATGGCATAGCCACGGGTCTCCGTCACGACCCCTCACCGTCCCGCGGTTCGCCGCTCCGGCACCGGACGTCGGGCGCACGCTCGTCGCCGACGTAGTCGCCGGCTGTGTTGACGCACAAACCGTAGGTGCTACCGGGCTTGACGCCCGGTCTGTACACCCTTCGATCGCGGCTCAGAGTATGCACAATTGTCAAGCCTCTCGCGCTCGCGAACGAACGCGGGCGCCCCTATATTGTGCCGGTCACCGGCCTGTTCACGCGAGCGATCGGCACACTGCGCCTGGATGGAGCGATGGGTCAGATCCGGGTGAGGCGAGTAGCCAGTCGCCGCTGCCGATCGATTGTGGCTAGATAAAACGCCCACGCGAACGCAAAAGTCAGGAACCAGCTGGACACGAAGTACAGCCACGGGCGCCGCACCCCGCGCCGAGCACCGTCAACGATGGTGAACAGCGGTAGCAGCAGCAGATTGGCGATGAGGTAGTCCTGGGTCACCGAGCTCGCGGCGGGATTCGCGAACATCAATCTGGCGTACTGCGTCCACCCGCCCTGAGCCCAGAGCGGATTCTCCGAACCCGTCGAATACTGGCTCACGTAACGAATATTGAAGTACCAGGCCAGTGCGACCGACGCGATGCCGATGACGTAGTAGGCGCACTCCATTCCCGACAACTGCGGACCACCTGGGGCGGGTCGGAAGATTTGCCGATTCGACACGATGATGAACCCGATGGCGGCCAGGCCGAGAACCGCCTGCGCAATGAGCGTGACCATTGCGTCAGCCTGTAGAGCGGCATAGGCCTTGTCAATGACACATGAAGGCTGACGCGGCGCGTCAACTGTGTCTGTATACCGCGGGCAGTCAGCTGAACTTGGGCGCGCGCTTGTTCAGGAACGCGTCGATACCTTCGCGGCCGTCGGCACTGTTGGCGCACTCCGCGATCAGCCGACCCTCCAGCTCCATCTGCTCCTCGAGCCCGCTGCCGAACGTGGCCAGCATGAGCTTCTTCACCGCACTGCTGGAACCCTTTGCCGCAGAAGCGATCTGCTCGGCCAGCGCCTGTGCGCGAGCCTCCAGCTCCGCGGCGGGCACCACCTCGTTGACCAATCCCCAGTCGGCAGCCTCGGCGGCTTTCAGCGTCCGGTTGGTCAGCATCAGTTCCTGGGTGCGGTGCACACCGATGATCCGCGGCAGGTAGTACGACGAGCTGCCGTCCGGGCTCAGCCCGGCCTTGGTGTAGGCCATCGTGAATGACGCGGTGTCGGCGGCCAGCACCAGATCGCCCGCGACAGCCAGGCTGAAACCGGCGCCGGCGGCGACGCCGTTGACCGCGGTGATCAGCACGGCGTCCATCCGGGCCAGCATCGAGATGGCCCGGTGCAGGTCGTCGGCGATACCCTTGACGAACGGGCCCGGCCCCAGCGGCGAGGCCGCCATCGCCTTGAGGTCGCCCCCGGCGCAGAAGAACCGGCCCGCGCCCGTGAGCACGACGGCCTTGACATCCGCGACGTCGCAGCGCGCCGCGACCTGGGCGAGCTCGGCGGTCATGACGTCGTTCATGCCGTTGGCGGCGTCGGGCCGGTCGAGCACGATCCGCGCGATCGGGCCGGCCTGCTCGAAGGACAGAGTCTGGTAATCGCTCACGGCCGGAACGTTAGCAATGCCAGCCCAGGATCCGGAGGGCGGCATCGGCTATTACCGTTGGCGTCTCGGGACTGCACTCCTCGTTGTCGGAGCGCCGGTTGATCACCGACTCCACCAGGCGGAACGGAAGGTCGTCAGCGTCCGGGATCCCACCGCACTCCGCGATCACCTGGGCGGCCAGCCGGCGGTAGCGGCGGCGCAACTCCTCGCGGTTGGCGCGAAACTGCGCGAACCGTTCGACGCGCAGCTCCGGCAGCAGGTAGAGCGCACCCAGGTTCCAGCGACTACCGCACAGCTGCGAGCAGTCCGCGACCACCAGGGCGTGCAACCGCTCACCGGCCGAGCCACCCTGCGCAAGCAGCTCGCCGGCCAACTGCAGGGCCTCGTCGACGGTGCCGGCCAACAACGCATCCAGGATGTCGTCCTTGGTGGCGAAGTGGTGGTACAGCGAGGCCTGCCGCATGCCGACGGCGTCCGCGATCCGGCGGGTCGAGGTGCCGGCGTAGCCGATCGTGGTGAACAGTTCGGCGGCCGCGTCCAGGATCTCCTCGCGGGCGGTGTTTCCCGGCCGACGGGATTGCTCGAGCCGGGGACGGCCCCGCCCCTCGTGGCCCGCGCTGCGCATAGGCCATTGAAGCACCGATCAATTACCTGTCATTTGATAGAAATACAGTCAACCCAGTCGTTACACCGGCGACACCCACCGGGAACGGCGCCTGGGAAAACTTTCACTTGACAGTTAATCGGGCGCCGGCCCGGACAGGAGTGACGAGATGACCACCGCGTCGACCGACGGGGCCCGCTCGCACGCGCGTTCCCAGGCGAGTGCCGCCAGCATGCGGGTGCCCGCCCTGCCCGACGGCGTGGACAGCACCGGGCTGGTCTGGGCCGAGGCGGTGCCGGCCGAGTCCTATGTCTCCCGGGTACTCGGACGGGGCACCCGCCTGCGGCTGTCCGACCCCGACGGCGGTGCCTGCGCACACCTGCTGCTATTCCGCGCCGACGCGTCCTGGGAGCGGCTCAATGTCGCCGACACCATGAAGGTGCCGTGGCAGGCCTACCTCGGTGTGGGTCACCCACTGCTGTCCGATCAGGGCCGTCTGCTGGCGACGATCGTCGCCGACAGTTCCGGCCACCACGACCTGCTGTGCGGTCTGCCGCCGGCCGGGCAACAGAAGATGCTGCTGGCAGTTGGCAAGCACGGCATGGACATTCGCGATATCGCACCGTCGGCGACCCTGTTCAAAGGAGTCCACGTCGAGGATTCCGGTGCGCTGACGTTCACCGGCTCGGCGGGGCCGGGGGCGGCCGTCGATCTGTTGATCCACCTGCCCGTCGTGGTCGCGGTGGTCAACACCGCCCATCCCCTGGATCCGCAGCCCGAGACGACCGGGCTGGACATCGTCGCCTGGCGGGCTGACGACGAACTGGCCATCCCGGTCAACTCCGACCCGGAGTACTCCCGGGCCCTGTTCAACACCGAATCTACTTGGGCGGCAGCACAATGATTTCCGATGAGATCGTCGCGGCACGCGCACCGTGGTCCGCCATCCTGCGTGCCGGCCAGTCCCTGCAGATCATCGATCTGCACGGCAACCAGGCGGTGGACACCCTGTTCTACGCGGTGGATGGCGACCGGGTCGACCCGACCGGGCGGTACAGCGCACAGGCGACGATCGCCGCGCAGCGCAATATCTTCCTGACCACCGGCTCGGCGTTGCGTGCCGCGGACGGCCGGGCACTGGTGACGATCGTCGCCGACGAGGTGGGCAACCACGACACCATCGCCGGCGCCTGCTCCAAGGAGTCCAACACACTGCGCTACGGCCACCACACCGTGCATCAGCACGCCTGCGCGGAGAACTTCCTCGCCGAAGCCGCCAAATGGGGAATGAGCAAGCGCGACATCGTCTCCAACATCAACTTCTTCATGAACGTGCCCGTCGAGGCCGACGGCACACTCGGTATCGTCGACGGCCTGTCCGCGCCGGGCAAGTCGCTGACGGTCCGCGCCGACACCGACACCCTGGTGCTGGTATCGAACTGCCCGCAGATCAACAACCCGTGCAACGGATTCGACCCCACTC
>JAHFVD010000014.1:0-48293 GCA_023264735.1 Mycobacterium sp.
CGCCGCCGTAGAACTTGTCCAGCACCCCCAGGAAATCAGCGTTGTCGGCGGTGGCCCTGGCGAACAGCGTCATCGACGAGCACACCTTCAGGTTGTCCGGCCAGGGGAAGATCTCCTTGATCGAGGCGCCCTCGATGGCTGACAGCAGCAGGGCGCACTCATGCAGCCGCGGCCCAAGCACCGGATGGGCCAGGTAGGCCTGCGCCTCGTCCAGTGATTTGATGCCGTAAAGCCTTGCCGTTGAACTACTTCCGAGTTCAGCGAGTTGGGGGAAAATGAACCAGATCCAATGGCTGTGTTTGGTGCCGGCTCGCAGTTCGGCGACCGCCCGGTCGTACATGCGATCTTGGGCCTCGACGAAGCGTTGCAGGTCGAACGGGTCATCCATCCCTCCACCGTATCGTTGCCGGGGCGTGATCGTCCCGTTATTGACGACTGATTCAAAGGTGTTGGGGTGCGGCAGATCCCGAGTCCGGCGCGTCGCCTGATCGTTAGCGAACCGCGACTTGGCGCACCGCCGCGCGTACCGAGTCGGCGTGGGCGCGCGTGATTAGCTACCGGCACACAGCAATCCTCCCGGTTGTGAAACGCGTACGAAAGGTGATGGTTTCCGTCATGAAGATCGTCGAAATGATGCGAGGCACATGGTTGCGCCGCGTGGCCGCAGCCTTCGTGGCCGCACTCGCTCTGCCCGGCCTAATCGGCGTTGTCGGCGGGTCGGCGACCTCGGCCGCCTTCTCCAAGCCGGGATTGCCGGTTCTGTACCTTGATGTTCCGTCGGCCGCAATGGGCCGCAATATCCGAATCCAGTTCCAGGGTGGTGGCCCGCACGCGGTCTACCTGCTTGACGGTCTGCGCGCCCAGGACGACTACAACGGCTGGGATATCAACACCCCGGCGTTCGAGTGGCTGTACGGCTCGGGTCTATCGACCGTGATGCCGGTCGGTGGCCAGTCGAGCTTCTACACCGACTGGTACCAGCCGTCGCAGGGCAATGGTCAGAACTACACCTATAAGTGGGAAACGTTCATGACCCAGGAACTGCCGGCCTACCTGGCTGCCAACTATGGCGTCGACCCCAACGGCAATGCCGTCGTCGGTCTGTCGATGGCCGGTAGCGCGTCGCTGACCTACTCGATCTACTACCCGCAGAAGTACACCTACGCCGCATCGCTGTCAGGCTTCCTGAACCCCTCCGAGGGCTGGTGGCCGATGCTGATCGGTCTGGCGATGAACGACGCGGGCGGTTTCAACGCGCAGAGCATGTGGGGTCCGTCGTCTGACCCGGCATGGCGGCGCAACGACCCGATGGTCAACATCAACCAGCTGGTCGCCAACAACACCCGGGTCTGGATCTACTGCGGCACCGGTACGCCGTCGGATCTGGACACCTCCGGCGGCGGCGGCAACCTGATGGCCGCGCAGTTCCTCGAAGGCTTCACGTTGCGCACCAATAAGACCTTCATGGACAACTACCTCGCGGCTGGTGGACGCAACGGCGTGTTCAACTTCCCCGCGAACGGCACCCACAGCTGGGGCTACTGGGGATCGCAGCTGCAGCAGATGATCCCGGATATGCAGCGGGTTCTGGGGGCCACCCCGTCCGCTGGCTGATCCAACGCACCAAAACAACAGCGAGCCTGTCGCCCCCCCCGGCGGCAGGCTCGCTGCTTTGTGCTGGGACCCCCGCCGGCGGTGGGAACAAAGCCGTAGCCATCAGGGTTGAGTGCAGCAGACTGAACTTTGGAGGATTGATGGCTGAAGCCAAATCTGTGCCGGTGTTGTTTGTCAGCGACCCGATCGTGCTGCCCGGAATGGTGGTTCCGATCACGCTCGACGACGCCGCCCGGGCTGCGGTCGACGCGGCTCAGGCGACCGACTCCGGCCAGCTCTTGATCGCCCCCCGCCTGGACGATCGCTACCCCACATACGGCGTGATCGCGTCGATCGTGCAGGTCGGCCGTATTTCCGGGGGCGGCGCCGCGGCCGTGGTCCGCGGCGAAGGCCGCGCCCACATCGGATCGGGAACCACCGGCCCGGGTGTGGCGCTCTGGGTCGAGGTCACCGACGTGACCGAGCCCGAACCGACCGAGGACACCAAGGCACTCGCCGCGGAGTACAAGAAGCTACTGCTGGCGATGCTGCAGCGCCGCGAGGCGTGGCAGATCGTCGACGTGGTCAACAAGATCGCCGATCCTGCGGCACTGGCCGACACGGCCGGCTACGCGTCGTACCTGTCCGACGTCCAGAAGCGCCAGCTGCTGGAGACCGAGGATGTGGCCGAACGGCTGCGTGTGCTGATCGGCTGGACCGGTGACCTGCTGGCCGAGGTCGAGGTCAACGACAAGATCGCCGAGGACGTCCGCGACGGCATGGAGAAGACGCAGAAGGAATTCTTGCTGCGCCAGCAGCTCAACGCCATCCGCAAGGAGCTGGGGGACACGGACGACGGCACAGGATCTTCTGATGACTACCGGTCCCGGATCGAGGCTGCTGAGCTGCCCGACAAGGTCCGCGAGGCCGCGTTGCGCGAGGTCGGCAAACTGGAACGCTCCAGCGAGCAGAGCCCCGAAGGCGGCTGGATCCGCACCTGGCTGGACACCGTCCTGGACCTGCCGTGGAACTCCCGGACCGAGGATTCGACCGACCTGAAGGCGGCCCGCGACATCCTCGACGCCGACCACCACGGGCTGGACGACGTCAAGGACCGCATCGTCGAGTACCTGGCCGTGCGCTCCCGTCGTGCCCAACGCGGCCTGCAGGTCGTCGGTGGACGCGGCTCGGGTGCGGTGATGGTGCTGGCCGGCCCGCCCGGGGTCGGCAAGACGTCGCTGGGTGAGAGTGTGGCCCGCGCGCTGGGCCGCAAGTTCGTGCGCGTCGCACTCGGCGGTGTGCGCGACGAGGCCGAAATCCGCGGCCACCGGCGGACCTATGTCGGCGCACTGCCCGGCCGGATCGTCCGTGCCATCGGCGAGGCCGGTTCGATGAACCCCGTCGTGCTGCTCGACGAGATCGACAAGGTCGGCTCGGACTACCGCGGCGACCCGTCGGCTGCCTTGCTGGAGGTCCTGGACCCGGCGCAGAACCACACGTTCCGCGACCACTACCTGGACCTGGATCTCGACCTGTCCGACGTGGTGTTCCTGGCCACGGCCAACGTGATCGAGAACATCCCCTCGGCGCTGCTGGACCGCATGGAACTGGTGTCGATCGACGGCTACACCGAGGACGACAAGGTGGCCATCGCCCGCGACTATCTGCTGCCGCGGCAGCGGGACCGCGCGGCGCTGACCCCCGAGGAGGTCACGGTCACCGACGCGGCACTGCGCAAGATCGCCGCGGACTACACCCGCGAACCCGGTGTGCGTCAGTTCGAGCGGCTGCTGGCCAAGGCCATGCGAAAGGTCACCACCAAGCTCGACTCGAACGACGCTCCGATTACCATCGACGAGCCCGATCTGGTCGAGTACCTGGGCCGGCCGCGCTTCATGCCGGAGTCGGCCGAGCGCACCGCGGTGCCGGGCGTGGCGACCGGTCTGGCCGTGACGGGACTGGGCGGCGATGTGCTCTACATCGAAGCCGGGTCCACCGAAGGCGAGCCGAGTCTGCAGCTCACCGGTCAGCTGGGTGACGTGATGAAGGAGTCCGCGCAGATCGCGCTGTCCTACGTCCGCAGCCACGCCGAGCAGCTGGGCGTGGATCCCGCGGCGCTGAACCGCAAGATCCACGTGCACGTGCCTGCCGGCGCGGTGCCCAAGGATGGTCCGTCCGCCGGTGTGACCATGGTGACCGCGCTGGTGTCCATGGCCACCGGACGGCAGGTCCGCTCGGATGTCGGGATGACCGGCGAGGTCACGCTGAACGGGCGGGTGCTGCCCATCGGCGGCGTCAAGCAGAAGCTGCTGGCGGCGGGGCGTGCCGGGCTGTCAACGGTTTTCATTCCGCACCGCAACGAGGCCGACCTGGACGACGTGCCAGCCGAGGTGCTCGAGGCGCTGACCGTGATGCCGATGACCGATGTCGCCGAGATCGTGGCTCAGGCCCTCGAGCCGGCGGCCGGGGCGGCCACGACCGCAGCCTGATCGCGAGAAGACGCAGAATCGCACGAATCCGCAAGGGTTCGTGCGATTTTGTGTCTGCTGGGCGTGGTAGGAAAAATCCCATGGCCTACGACGAAGATCTGGTGAACCGGCTACGCGAGCTACTTGCCAGCGAGCGTGGCATCGAAGAGAAACGGATGTTCGGCGGCCTGGCCTTCCTGATCAACGGCAACATGGCCGTGGCGGCCAGCGGGCGCGGCGGCCTGATGGTGCGGGTTCCCCCCGAGGACACCGCTGCCCTGGTGGCCCGGGACCATGTCGAACCGATGATCATGGCGGGCCGTGAAACCCGTGGCTGGATTCGGGTCGAAGATCCCGGTATGCGCACCAAGCGGCAGCTGCAGAGCTGGGTGACGCGTGGCGTGAATTACGCGAAATCCCTGCCGCCGAAATAGCTTGGAATGAATCACGAGGAGTCCTCCTTGTCGCGTGAATGACCTATCCCGTACGCGTTGCCGTTCAGATTCAGCCAGCCGACACCCCTGACTACGCCACCTGGCGGCAGGCCGTCCTCGATGCCGAGGCGATCGGGGCGGACGTCATCTTCGGCGTCGGTGCGGGGTGGTACGAGAAGGATTACACCACTTACGGTTTCGACTTCGGGACGGTCAAATCCCGGGCCGACCTGTTCGATGAGGGACTGCTGCGCATCGAGCACCGGTTCGAGCTTCTGCAACCGGCACCGCTGCGCAAGATCCCGATTCTGGCCGCTGGATTCGGGCGCGTCGACAGTGATATCGAGCGGTCGACATTCTGGACCGGTCCGCAGTCGGCGGACAGTTACCTCACAGCAGGAGCGACGTTGTTTCACACCGAGATCCGCGCCTCCGAGGGCAAATACGACCTCAGCACGCTGGAGAAGATGGTCACATGGCGCGACGCGAAGCGCTGATCACAGCGGCGTCAATTATGCGCGGGCCCCACGGCGAAAACTGACGCCGTTTCACTAATTTGCCGCAGGGGTATCGCCTGGCGGTATGGACGATTGGGAGGCTCGCGATTTCGTGAGGCGGTAGCGCAAGCACGCGGGCACCACCTACGCCGCCGAAGCCGGGATCACCCTGCGGGACGCCCCGATGCCGTTGTTCCAGCTGTTGGTGCTGTGTGTGTTGGCCAGCAAGCCGATCGACGCGGCCATCGCGACGCAGGCCGCCAAGGAGCTGTTCCGGGCCGGCCTGCGCACGCCGAACTCGGTGCTGACTGCCGACCGGCCGACGATGCTCGAGGCATTCAGTCGGGCGCGCTACGTGCGCTACGACGAAAGTTCCGCGTCACGGCTCACCGAGCTCGCCGACCGGGTCGACAAGGACTTTCGCGGTGACCTCCGCATACTGGCCCGGATCGGCAAGCCCGACGTGCGGGCCGCCAAGGTCCTCCTCAAGCAGTTCAACGGAATCGGTGACACCGGAGCCGACATCTTCCTGCGCGAGGTCCAGGACGTATGGCCTTGGGTAAAGCCGTACTTCGACAAACGCGCACTGGATACCGCACGTGAGCTGGGACTCCCCCACGACTCCGACAGATTGGCCGCGCTCACCGGACGGACGGTCGCGCCGCTGGCCGCGGCATTGGTGCGCGTCTCGCTGGACGACGACTTGCGCGACCTACTCGGTGGATGAGTCCTGCTCGAGGAGTCGCTTTCGGGCCGTGTCGAATTCGGCGTCGGTCAGATCGCCACGGTCGCGCATGGTCTTCAGCGTGTGCAACCGGTCGGCCAACTCGGGTTCGAGATCGGTGGGTTGCGGTGCGGCCCGCAGGATCGGCTCGTCTTCGATCAGCTCGATACGCTCTGGCCGATCCGGGTCGATGCGCACCGCCACCCGGTCCTCCGACTCCGGCACCTCGCCGAGGATGAACGTCCCGGTCAGGCGGGCCTCGTAAGAGGCTGTGCCATCGGAACGTTCGATGCTGAGCCGCAGCACGCGACGGCCGGCATCCTTGTTGACCACGACGTTGAAAACCGGCCTGATCACCTCGAGGACCACACCCGTGCCGCGCACGCCGTCGCGGCGCAGCCGATCGACTTCCGCCACGCGAGCGACCAGCCACGCCGCATAACCGGCGATCAGCACGGTCCACCCCACCAACCACCACAGGGACAGCGGTGCGGTCCAGTCGGCGGCCCACGGAACCATCGCCGAAATGAACCAGCCCAGCAACACCGGGCGCGGTGATCGGCGCGAAATCATCAGGAAGACAACGAACTGCGCGACGTACCCGATGAGCCAGACGGCGAGCACCCGGCCGGTGGCGGCCGCGGAACCGACGTGGTCGAGCATCCGGGTGCCGATCAGGGCAGGCACCAGGATCAGTAGGTACCACACCGCTGAGAGGGTCGCGATCGTCCGCCACATCACCGGGACACGGTATACCTCACCTCACGCCCCAACGACTTCGCAGTCCAGGGCGAGCACGGTGATCAGCCCGGTCGAGCCATCGACGCGGACCCGCATGCCCGAGCACAGCCGCGTCGTCCCATCGGTGACCCCGACCACGAAGGGCACCCGCAGTTCGGTCGCGGCCCGCGCCGCGTCGGCAAGCGTCGCTCCGCCGTCGGTGAGCACAGCGGCCGGTGCGCCGAGCAGCGTGACGGATTCGATGTCGGCGGTGGCGATGACGGCGATGTCGTCGACCTGGAGGTCGGCGTCGGCGGCCGAGGTGATCACCCGGACGGTGCCCTCGACGACACCGGGAAACACCCCGGTTCCGTGCAACTCGTCGGCGACCTGCGCGGCATCGGGGGCCGCGACAGGCGTCCACGCGGCGTCGATCACGGCGGGCAATCGCACGCCCTGCAGTCGCTCCCGTTCGGCGATCCGGCGTTTGATGCGCAACCGGCAGTCGGCCGGCGGGCCAAGAGCTTCCTCGACGGTCAGGTAGAAGACGTCGTCGGGCGCCGCGACCTTGTCCTCGGCAACCAGCCGGCGACCTAGTTCCCGTACCGCCAGCCGCAGTTGGTGAGTGAACCGCAGGGTGGTGTCGTAGGCCAGCGCCCGGCACGCCTGCGGGCCGGGCAGCCTCGGCTCGTCATCGCGCGCCGGTGAATTCGGGACCCGCGCCGCTGCCGCGATCAGCGCGTCGGGCCGGTCGAACAACACCGAGGCAGCCAGTTCGGCGGCACCGGGACCGCGATGCCCCACGTGGGCTAGCGCGGAGTCGAATGCCGTTGCGAGCATGGGCGCCGCGGTGCGTGCGGCCGCCACGTCGCCGGCTTCCAGTGCGGCCCGCGCGTAGGGGTGTACGCGCAGCACCCGTGCCAGGGAGTCGACCTCCGACCGGATGCTGGCCGTCGCCCCCGCGGCGTCCAGCTGCGCCGGCGCGACCTCGGCGAGCAAAACCGCAAGCGCAGTGAGCACCCAGCCCTCATGAACTCTACTGCGCAGCAAACGAATTCGCGCCTCAAGCTGAGCGTTACGCAACAACGTCAGCTTGGCGGCGTCGGGCCGCTCGGCGTCGGCGGCTCCACGGTAGGCGCGCAGATGGCGGCTGTACATCCGTGCCGAGGAGATCAGGCGAGTCATCGACATCGCGCCGCTGATCGAGGCCAGCCGCCCGGTGCCCGCCGGCCGCCGATCAGCCGCGCCGCGCAGCCGCTGTGACAACGCGGCAGCGCGGGCAGGCAGCCGAGGTTCGGCTGCCGCGAGGGCCGACGCCCCGAGATAGATCCGGTGCCCGAACACCGCGACCAGCCGGCTCTCCCATTCGCCGGCCACCGGGTCGCGCAGGTCCAGCAGCTGGGCCAGCGTGCGCCCAGCGGTCCGCAGGCCGGTCAGGTGCAAATCCAGCGACATCGGGGTGAGCGGCCTGGCGGTGGTCTCGTACAGCGGGCTGGCGACGAACAGCGGGAAGTACGGGTCGATGCGGTCGTCGAACTCGCCGTCGGCGCCTTCCGTTGCGGCGCTGCGTGATTCGGCTCCGTGCGCGGGTGGAATACCGGCGACGGGCATCGGGATTCGGCAGGGAGCCGTGACGGCGCCGTTCGGCCCCACCTTGCGCCCCTGCAGGCCGCGCACGGTATCGGTGACGGCCTCGGTTGCGCCCCAACCACATTCGAAATCCCACTCGCTGTGCAGGGCGGAAAGATCCAGCGACGGAAACAATTCGGCCCAGCCCGGCACGCCCCGCACCCTGGGTCGCGGATCGATGCCGCCGAGGATCCGATGTGCCGAGGCCGCGGTGGTGGTGTCGACGGTGGCGAGGTCCACCACGCCGGTGCGGTCGGCGCCGACGGCGATCACCAGAAACCGGATCAGATCGTCGACGTGCAGCACGTGCAGCGGCCCTGAGGCGTCGGTGTCCAACAGTGCGGCCACCGACCGGCATACCAGCGCGTCGGCCTGGCGGCCCAGCGGTGCGGCGATGCGCACCACAAGGTTCGGCGCCCAGCCGGTGCTGACCAGTTCCTCGGCCTGCTGCCAGGTGCCAGGAGCAAGCAGGGACAGCGACGGGAAGACGATCCGGGCGCCACCGCGGGCGGCGGCGTCGCAGATGCGGGCCACGTCAGCCGAGCGGGTCGCGGCGCCCTCGGCCGGCAGGTGGACGACGACGTCGGCGGTCTCGGCCAGCCGGTACAGAACTGGATGGGCTAGGGCGGCACAGACGAAATCGACGCCGGGATCGAGGGCGCGATGGGGTCGCTCGGCGATCCCGTGGACGTCGTGGCCGGCCGCCAGCAGGCTCTGGGCGAGGGCGCGACCTAGCTCTCCGGTGACTTCCGTGAGCAAAATCCGCATGCCAAAACCCACTTCCCCCGCGCAAAGACGAGGATAGGCAGGCCGGGGGAAAAATTTCGACCTTTGGCCGGTGGGCAGTTGCCCAGCGCGATCAGGCCAGGCTGGCCCGGCCGTCGGCGTGCACCCGCACCTTGGCGCCCGCGATGTCGTCGGTCACGGTCACCGCTGCCGCCTCGGGATCGTCGATGAGCGCCATCGCCCTGGCGTCGTCGCTGGTCCGCACCGTCAGGAAAGCTTTCTCCGGACGCCCGTCACGGTCGAACGGCGTGGTCCAGGACTCCACCGTGCCCTCGCCGTCCCACTCCACCAGCGCTCGGCGGGTGGGCTCGCGGTCGACCTCGGCCTGGACGTCCTCCCAGCGGAAGGCGGCCGATGGCGGGGTGGCGCTGTAGACGCCGAAACTGTGCTTGGTGAGGTAGCCGCCGTTGGCGGTGATCAGGCCGTGTGCGGCCGGGTTGGCACGCAACAGACCGGCCATGGTGGCGATCGAGTGCATGACGTAGTTGTTCCACGGTCCGCCGGCGAAGGTGAGCCCGCCGGTGACCGTCAACGGCCGCTGCGGGTCATCGGTGGGCAGCCCGAGCTCCTGGGCGGCCACCTGCACCGCCGACGGGAAGCACGAATAGACGTCGACGTGGTCGAGGTCGTCGACGCCGACGCCGGCCAGTTCGAGGGCGCGACGGCCGCCGATCCGGATCGCCGGCGAGCGGTGCAGCTCGTCGCGTTCGGCCACCGCATAGGTGTCGTGGGAGTCGGTGCCGGCGTACGGGAAGACCCACTGATCGCGCGGGATCTGCAGATAGGTGGCCTTCTCCGCGGAGCACAGGATGACCACGGCGGCCTGGTTGACCATGTTGTTGGAGTTCATCAGCTTCGGGTACGGCCAGCTGATCATGCGGTTGTCCGGGCCGGCCTGCCCGATCTGCTCGGCAGTGCGCGCCTCGCGGCTCCACGCATGCGGATTGCCCGCCGCGACGTCGCTGAACCGCGCCCACAGCGTGGCGATGCGGTGCTGGTGCTCCTCGACGGTCTCACCGTTGGCGATCCGCAGCGCCTGCTCGAAGAGTGGATAGACGAACGACGGTCGGTCCAGGTTGATGCGATCTTCGGCCGGGCCCGACATGGGCACGTCCTCGCCGCCTGGCGGCACCGGCACCGTATCGTCCTGGCGGGTCCAGTCCGGCTTGATTCCCTTGGCGCGCAAGCGCATCCGCGTGCGCCAGGTCTCCCCACCGGCGAGCAGGACGACGTCGTTGCGGCCGTTCTGGATGTCCAGGCAGGCCTGGTTCACCAGTGATTGCGGAGTGTTGCCGCCGACCCCGGTATAGCGCGTGGCGGCCTCGGGCGCACCGATCCGCTGGCCCAGCAGCAGTCCGGGATCGCGGTAACGCCATGACAGCAGGTTGACCACCCGGATCGCGTCGACGGCCTGCAGCACCCGCGGATCGGCTGCCTGCCTGGCAGCCGCGACCATCAGGTCGACGGGTTCGATGTCGGCGTCGTCGTGTTGGTTGACCTGTCCGGCCCCGACGAGTACCGGCGTCCGAGGATCCATCGACGATCCCTTCCGTAGTCGTGGCGGTGTTTGACGGCCGTCAAAACCTAGCACCGCCCGGTGGGGGCAGAGACGATCGGTGTCGGCGGCCATGCCACGATGCCGCCATGACGGTGGTTCTGGTGCACGGTAATCCAGAGACCGACGCGATCTGGGGCCCGCTGGTCGCAGAACTCGGTCGCGACGACGTGGTGCGGTTGTCGCCGCCGGGATTCGGGGCGCCGATGCCCGCGGATTTCTCGATGACGTACCTGGCCTACCGCGATTGGCTGGAAGGCGAGCTGGAACGCTTCGATACCCCCGTCGACCTGGTCGGCCACGATTGGGGCGGCGGCCACGTGATCAACCTCGTCATGCACCGCCCGGAACTGGTGCGCAGCTGGGCCAGCGACGTGCTGGGCATCCTGCACCCCGACTACGTCTGGCATGACATGGCGCAGGTGTGGCAGACACCGGACGCCGGCGAAGAACTGGTCGAGGCGATGATCGGCGGCTCGGTGGAGGACCGGGTCCCCCAGCTGACGCTGCTCGGCATTCCCGAGGACGTCGCCACCGAATTCGCCGTCGCGCAAGGGCCTGAGATGGGCCGGGCCATTCTGGCGCTATACCGCTCGGCCACCGAAGACACCTATGTCGGTAGCGATGACCTGCGGCGGGACGCAGCCGCGCGGGCCGGAGCCCGCACCGAGGTGCTCGACGGCCTCGGGCACTGGTGGATGCTGCAGGATCCCGCGCGAGGCGCGCAGGCACTCGCCGATTTCTGGTTCTCACTGCGCTAAACCCTGGCGCACCGGGGTTTGTTTGGGGGCATGGCGGGTAAGCGGTCGGAGAAGTCCCCCAACAAGGAAGTGAGGGCCGCATGCCTCTCGGATCGAGAACGATGTCCAGGGCCGCAATGGCGTTGGTTGGCGGAGCCGCAGTACTGACGTTGACCGTCGGCTGTGGTGGAAGCGGCGACTCCGGTAAGAGTTCGACGTCGACGACGACCACAACGCCGACGACCACGTCGTCACTGGTGACAACGACGACCAGCCCGACCGACACGATGGCTCCGGGTGGCACCGGCACCGCGCCCGGTGGCGTGACGGGCACGGCTCCCGGTGTCGAGGGCGGTGCCGGACCGGGCGGTGTCAGCGGATCGGCCCCCGGTGTCCAGGGCGGTGCCGGACCGGGCGGTGTCAGCGGATCGGCCCCCGGTGTCCAGGGCGGTGCCGGACCCGGCGGTGCCGGTGGCTGCATCAACGGCGTGGGTTGCATCGGGACGGGCGGCTAGCCCAACCAGACCCACCTAGGCCAGTGGCCACTTGTGACGCGGGTCCGACCCAGCGTGTCGCAAGTGGCCACTCAGGTCTGTGCGGGCCCGACCCGGTAGATCGACTTGAGTGAGAAGAACGCGTCCAGTCCCTCGGGCCCGAGTTCGCGGCCGATACCGCTGGCCTTCACTCCCCCGAACGGCGCGCGGAAATCCAGCTGGTAGTCGTTGATCCCCACGGTGCCGGTGTGCACCGCCCTGGCCACCTCGGTGGCGCGCTCGTCGTCGGTGGACCACACCGTCCCGGCCAGGCCGAACTCGCTGTCATTGGCCAGCGTGATGGCCTCGTCGTCGCCGTCGTACGGGATCACCGCCAGCACCGGACCGAAGATCTCCTCCTGGGCGATGCGGTCGGCGTTGTTCACGTCGGCGAATACCGTCGGTGAGACGAACCAGCCACGTTTCTGATCGGCCGGAACCGAGCCGCCCGCAACGAGTTTCGCCGCGCTGTTCTTGCCAGCATCGATGTAGCCGAGCACCCGATCGCGCTGGCGGGCACTGACCAGTGGGCCGATGTCGGTCGCCTTGTCCAGCGGGTCACCGACAGTGAGGCCGTCGACCATATCGACGAGCGCACCCAGCACCTCGTCATAGCGCGACCGGGGCGCCAGAATCCGCGAACTGAGGTGGCAGGTCTGGCCGTTGTTGACGAACGACGCCGTCCGCAGTCCTTTCATGGTGGCGTCCAGATCTGCGTCATCGAGGATGATCGCCGCGGACTTGCCGCCCAGCTCGAGGGTGACCGGCCGCAGCAGCCGTCCGCACACCTCGCCGATGAGGCGACCCGCTGCCGTCGATCCGGTGAACGTGACCTTGTCGACGCCGGGGTGGGCCACCAGGTGGGCGCCCGCGGCCGCGCCACCGGGCACCACGTTGAGTACACCAGGCGGCAGCCCCGCTTCCGCGGCGGCCTCGGCGAAAACCAAAGCGTCCAAGGCTGTTTCGGGGGCGGCCTTGAGCACCACCGTGCAGCCGGCCGCGAGTGCCGGCGCCAGCTTGAACGCGGCCAGCGCCTGCGGGTAATTCCACGGCACAATCGCGGCCACCACCCCGACGGCCTCCCGGCGCACGACCGTGTGCCCGATCATGCTCGGGCGGATCTCCTCGATCGGGGTCTCGGTGATCAGTTGGGCGTAGTAGCGCACCAATGCGGCCGGGAACCGGCCATTCGCCCCGCGGGACAACGACATCGGCATGCCGTTCTCCCGAGTCACCAATTCGTCGGTGCCGCGAGCACGCTGGTCCAGCGCGGCAGCGAAGGCGGTCAGCACCGCCGCACGATGATCCGGTGACGCAGACTGCCACCCGGACAACGCCGCCCCGGCCGCGGCTACCGCGGCGTCGATCTCGGCCTCGGTTGCGCTGGCACCGTCACCGAGCGCCTCGCCGGTGGCCGCCTCGATCACCGGCTGCACCGCCTCAGCGGCCTGAAATTGGCCGTCGATGAAAATCTGTGCCGCCGTGCTCATCTGCTCACTCCTGTGGTCTCGGTGTCCGCGGAATCCGGACTTGCCGCCTCCGCGGCGGGGGTTGCGAACAGCACCCCGTCGGCGATCAATTGCTCGATGTCATCGTCGGCCAGGCCCAGCACATCTCGGCACACCTGGCGGGTGTCGGCGCCGGGAAGCGGCGCCGGGCGTTGCGGGGCTGGCGGGATATGGCGGTACGGCGCGGGCCCGGCTTCGGTGGGCAGCGGCGCGTCGAACAGCGGATGGACCATGTCGCTGAACACATTTCGCGACCGGAGCTGTGGGTCGTCGTGCAGGTCGGTTGCCCGGTACATCGGGCCAGCGGGAACACCAGCAGCCTGCAGCTGCGCGGCGACCTGGATCGGCGACCGCTCCAGCACCCAGGTTGCCAGCTCGCCGTGCCCGGTCACCTCGGCGATCGCCTGCGAATCGGCGTCGGAGCGCACCGACACCACACACCATTCGTCGTCACCGGCGCACGGCAGCACCAGGTGCGTGGTGGGATCCGGATCGACCCGCTCGGCCCCGGTCGCCGCCGCGGCCAATGTCACGTACAGCGTGTCGAGTTGGTTGATCACCGCCTCGGCCTGGGAGACGTGGATGCGGGCACCGACACCGTCGCGCTCGCGCCGGATCAGCCCGGCCAGCGCGCCGATCGCGCTGATCCGCCCGACGACATGGTCGGGGAAGATCGTTGTCGCGTCGTAGAACGCGTGCCGTGCGGTGGGCGCCGGCGGCTCCTCCGATGTCCACAACCGGGTCACCCCGATGGTGGCGCGCACCAGTGGGCCGTAGCCCATGCGCTTGCTCCAGGGGCCGGTGTCGCCGAACGCGCTGCTTTCGGCGACCACCAGACCGGGATTGAGCTCGTGCAGCCGCTCGTGGGAAAAGCCCAGTGCGGGCAGGGTTCCCGGCTTGAAGTTGGCGAAGACGGCATCCGATGCGGACACCAGCCGACTGAAGACGTCGGCGCCCGCCGGGCTGCGCAGCTCCAGGCCGAGGCCGAGGTTGTTGCGGTGCGCCCTGGCGAAGGACTCACTGATCTGCTGATGCGGGCCCTTCTGGCGCAGCCCGTCGGGATAGCTCGAGCTCTCGACCTTGATCACCTCGGCGCCGAGATCGGCGAACAGCCGGCTGAGTTCCCCGCCCGCCACGATGACGCCCAGATCCAGGACTCGAATGCCCTCCAGCGGCCGGGCGCCCACGCCACGGGATGCACTCGGGGCGAATGGTGTTGACTCCCAGCGGTTGTCGTCGCCCCCGAGCCCGGGTGCCTGAGTGCGATAGCCGGCATGGGTGCCGTCGACCACCCAGTAACCCACCGGCACGCGGGCGGCAACACCGGGCGCCAACTCGGTGTCGACCAGCGCCCCGACCGCGGCAAGGTGCTCGGACCCCAATGCGTGCGACGGAGTCAGGACGGCCGCGATCGGCACCCCGTGCGCCTGGCCCTCGGCCACCAGCTGCTTCATCGTCCGGTCCGCGAACAAGGCCGCCATCAGTTGGCTCAACTCGCCGAATGCCTTGGTGCGGGCCACAATCGAGTCGAAGCTGGGATCCTGGAACTGCTCGGGCTCCCCCAGCCACGCCCGCATGCCGTGCCATTGCCGCGGCGCGAGAACGCAGAGCCGGACGTAGCCGTCCTGGCAGGCGAAGATCGGATAGGAGTCCTGGTTCCTCGGCCTGCCCCGCCACCGTTCGGCCGCGTTGCGTGCGGTCGCGGCCTGACCCTGCGTGCCGAATGCCGGATCCAATGTCAAGACCACCGCGTCGAAGCGGGAGAAGTCGACGTAATCGCCTGTTCCGCAGCGCAATCGGTTGAAGTAGGCGACCAGCACCGCCCACGCCGCCTGCACCGCCGCGGTAGCCGACGCGATGCCGTCCGGGGGCAGCACCGGGGTGCCGGTTGCCGGGCCCGAGCGGGACAACGCCGAGGACATCGCGTAGAGCACCGCGTCGGTGGCCTGCCAGGACGCGTGCGGACCCTGCGTCCCGAAATCGGTGACCGACATGGTGACCAACCCTGCGAACTGGTCGGCCAGCGCAGCGCACGAGGTACCGAAGGCCGCCGTCAGTCCGGGTGTCCCACTGTCGATGACGATGTCGGCGCCGGCGGCCAATTCGAAAAACGTGCTGCGGTCGGCATCGTCGGAGGGATCGAGCACGGTGCCGCGCTTGTTGGCGTTGTGCAGGGCGAACGGGACGCTGACCCCGTCCAGCGTGGGCCGGGCATGGCGCGCGGGGCTGCCGCCGGGCGGCTCGATCTTGATGACGTCGGCGCCGAGGTCGGCCAGCAGACGGGTGACCCCGTCGCCGGTCTCCCCACACAAATCAAGAACCCGCACCGAGGAGAGCAACACCTGAACCAGCCTAGTAGAGCGGTCCGTGAACAAACGGTGCCCCGCAGGCACGGTCGCGCCGATCGGAGTTGGATGGGGACATGGAGTCGATAAGCGAACAGACCATCGCCCAACTCGATGGCTGGTGGCGCGCCGCCAACTATCTCTCCGTCGGTCAGATCTACCTACTCGACAACCCGCTGCTACGGACGCCGCTGACCCGCGAGGACGTCAAACCCCGACTGCTCGGGCACTGGGGCACGACCCCGGGATTGAACTTCCTCTACGCGCATCTCAACCGCGCCATCAAAGCGCGCGAGCAGTCGACCATCTACGTGACCGGACCCGGCCACGGCGGTCCCGGGCTGGTGGCCAACGCCTACCTGGACGGCACCTACACCGAGACCTACCCCGACATCACCCAGGACGCCGAAGGCCTGCGCCGGTTGTTCCGCCAGTTCTCCTTCCCCGGCGGCATCCCGTCGCACGTCGCCCCGGAAACCCCCGGTTCGATCCACGAGGGCGGGGAACTCGGCTATGCGCTGTCGCACGCCTATGGCGCAGCCTTCGACAACCCGGACCTGCTGGTGGTCGCGGTGGTCGGCGACGGCGAGGCCGAGACCGGTGCGCTGGCCACCAGCTGGCACTCCAACAAGTTCCTCAACACCGCCAATGACGGCGTGGTGCTGCCGATCCTTCATCTCAACGGCTACAAGATCGCCAACCCGACCGTGCTGGCGCGCATCCCTGAAGACGAATTACGCAGTCTGATGGTCGGATTGGGGCATCAGCCGTACTTCTTCGAAGTGCCCGACGACGGGTCGACCGATCACGCCGACGCGCATCGCCGATTCGCCGCGCTGCTGGACGACATCCTGGATCGGATCACCGAAATCAAGGCGTCTCCCGATGCGGAGCGCCCGGCCTGGCCGATGATCGTGTTCCGCACCCCGAAGGGGTGGACCGGACCCGCCACCATCGACGGCAAGAAGACCACCGGCTCGTGGCGCGCGCATCAGGTCCCGCTGGCCAGCGCCCGCGACACCCCCGAACACCTTCAGGTGCTGGCGCAGTGGCTGGCCTCGTACCGGGCCGAGGAGTTGTTCGACGCCGACGGCAAGCTGGATCCCGACATCGCCGCACTCGCGCCGCCGGGCCAGTTGCGGATGAGCGAAAACCCGCACACCAATGGCGGATTGCTGCTCAAGGATCTGCGCCTGCCGGACTTCCGGACGTTCGGCGTGGACGTGCCTGCGCCCGGTGCCACCGTCGCCGAGGCGACCCGCGTGCTCGGGCAGTGGCTGACCGAGGTGATCCGGCTCAACCCGGACAACTTCCGGATCTTCGGACCCGACGAGACCGCATCCAACCGCCTGCAGTCAGTCTTCGAGGTGACGGACAAGCAATGGGATGCCGAGTTCGTCGGCCCCGAGGTCGACGAGCATCTGGCCCGAGCCGGCCGGGTGATCGAGATGCTCTCCGAACACCAGTGCCAGGGCTGGCTCGAGGGGTACCTGCTGACCGGCAGGCACGGGCTGTTCAACTGCTACGAAGCCTTCATCCACATCATCGACTCGATGTTCAACCAGCACGCCAAATGGCTTAAGGTCACCAACCACATCCCGTGGCGCCGCCCGATCGCTAGCCTCAATTACCTTCTGTCCAGCCATGTTTGGCGCCAGGACCACAACGGCTTCAGTCATCAGGACCCGGGTTTCATCGACCACGTCGTCAACAAACGCGCCGAGGTCGTGCGGGTGTACCTGCCGCCGGACGCCAACACCTTGCTCTCGACCTACGACCACTGCCTGCGCTCGCGCCAGTACGTCAACGTCGTCGTCGCCGGGAAACAGCCGGCCCCCAACTTCCTCACCATGGACGAAGCCATCGCGCATTGCACCCGCGGGCTGGGTATCTGGGAATGGGCCGGCAACGAGACGGTCGGCGAGGAACCCGACGTGGTGATCGCCGCCGCCGGCGACGTGCCGACGCTGGAAGCGCTGGCCGCCGTCGACCTGCTGCGCCAGCACTTGCCCGAGCTTCGGGTGCGCTTCGTGAACGTCGTGGATCTCATGCGTCTGCAGGACGACACCGAACACCCACACGGGCTGTCCAACCGGGCCTTCGACGGGATCTTCACCGAGGACAAGCCCGTCATCTTCGCCTACCACGGCTACCCATGGCTCATCCATCGGCTGACCTACCGCCGCAGCAACGACAGCCGCATCCACGTGCGTGGCTACAAGGAGGAGGGCACCACCACGACACCGTTCGACATGGTGATGCTCAACGACCTGGACCGCTACCACCTCGTCATCGATGTCATCGACCGGGTGCCGGGCCTGGGATCCGCGTGCGCCACCCTGCGCCAGCAGATGGCCGACAAGCGTCTGGCCGCCCGCGAATACACCCGCGCCTACGGCGACGACCTCCCCGAGGTGCGCGACTGGGTTTGGCCGGACGCGCGCGGGACTCAGACGTCGGGGGCCGTCGATGCGGTGGCCGCTACCGGCGGGGACAACGAATAGCAACCTAGCTGGTTGCGGCTGAACTGGGCATTTTGCGGCCACAGGTACACTTGGCCCGTTATGTCCGAGCAGAGCGCGGTGGCCCCGCATCCCCATCCCGCGCTTTCGCAGCTGGCCGCACTGCACCATTTCCGGATCTACGCCGATATCGGCATCGTCGTCGTCGTGCTGGCGCTGACCAACCTGCTCGCGCACTTCACCACGCCGTGGGCCAACGTCGCCGTGGTACCCGCCGCCGCTCTCGGCCTGCTGTTGCTGGTGCGCTCACGCGGATTGGGCTGGACCGAGCTGGGATTGGGCCGCGAGCACTGGAAGTCCGGCGCGCTGTATGCGCTGGGCGCGGTGCTGTTGGTGCTGACCGTCATCGCGGTGGGCGCGCTGCTGCCGTGGACCCGCCCGATGTTCCTGAACAATCACTACGCCACGCTGTCGGGCGCGCTGCTGGCGTCGATGATCATCATCCCGTTGCAGACCGTGATTCCCGAGGAACTCGCGTTCCGCGGCGTGCTGCACGGCGCGCTGGACCGCGCCTGGGGCTTTCGTGGGGTGGCGGCTGCCGGGTCGCTGCTGTTCGGCCTGTGGCACGTCGCCACGTCGCTGGGTCTGACCAGCAGCAATGTCGGTTTCACCCGGATCTTCGGCGGCGGCGTGCTGGGCATGCTCGCCGGGGTGCTGATGGCGGTGCTGGCAACGGGAGCCGCTGGCTTCGTGTTCACCTGGCTGCGACGGCGCAGCGGCAGCCTGATCGCGCCGATCGCGCTGCACTGGTCGCTCAACGGTCTCGGTGCGCTGGCCGCCGCCCTGGTGTGGCACCTGTCCTGAGTTAGTCGCGGCGGCCGCGCCGCGCCCGGAACTCCCGGTTCTTCAACTTGTTGCCGCACGTGGCCATGTCGCACCAGGTGCCGCCGTGGTTGCGGGACCGGTCGTAGAACGCCCACCGGCAGTCCTCGTTGCCGCAGGCCTTGAGATGAGTCCAGGTTCCGTCGCGTTGGGCGTCGGAGACCACCAACAGCAGCGAGAGCAGCCGCCCGTTCAGGGAATCGCTCTCGGCGCCGACGTACAGTGTGCCGTCTGTGCCGAGGTGAACCCGGGCACCCGCAGCATCTGCGATCTGGCTCAACGGCCCCAGCTGGTCGTCGGTCGGCGCTGGGCCGCCCGCGTTGTGCACGAGCATGGCGCGCAGCGCTTCCCGCAGTTCGCGGATGGTGCGCAGGTCATCAGTGGTGGGAACGTCGCCGGCCGGCAGGAGTCCGTGGGCCTGCAGCCACGGCTGCGCGTCGGTGGCGAGCGCCAATCGGTCGGCACCGGATTCGAGATCGACGGTGTTGACCAGCGCTTGTATTCGGGCCAGCGGCGCGGGTGCCGGTTTACCCTCGGTGTCCCCGAGCCACTCCGCTGGGGCCTGCGTCATATCAACCAGCGTAGAAGCAAGTGACCGGTAAATCAACTTGACTGGTCATGCGTGACCGGTGTAACGTTTTGGATGGTCATAAGAGAAGGCAACGATGCCGATCTCGGAACAGGAAAAGGCCATGGGGCCCAACGATTTTCACGATAACATCCGCCACGCCAACTCCCGCGACAGTAACACCCGGCTGCCGGGCGAATTCGACGCCCCCAAATCGGCTGAGCTTCTCGATCGCGCGGCAATCAGTTCCCGGCTGAAGGCACGCCTTTTCGCCGGCCGGCTCGACCACGACGCCGAAGTGGGCATCATCCCGTTGCCGGGCAGCTCGCTGGCGGTTCACATCGCGCGGCTGACGTCCGTCGATGAGCGCGAAGCCCTCGCCCGCACGCTGCGGCAAGCGCTGGCCGAGCTGCGTCGCGACCGTCGCGGCTTCTCGCCGCGGATCCCCGTGCATCCGGAGCGACTGGCCAGCTGTCGCGGCGTGATCGACGACATCACACTGCTGCTGCATTCGCCGCGCCCGGTGCGTGCCCGGGGCATGGCCCGGCTGCGGCTGCTGCTCGCCGATGGAACCGGCCCGCTGTACCGCAACGGGCGGGGCAGCCTCGCTGCCGAGCTTCGCGGGGTGCTGGCCGCTCTTTAGGGCAGCAGCACCGCGGCGCCCGCGATGCGCCCCTCGGCCAGGTCGGTCAGTGCCTGATCGGCTTGCCCGAGTGGATATTCCGGGGTGGTCACCTCGATGCGATGACGGCCGGCGAATGCCAGGAACTCACGCGCGTCGGTCCGGGTGTTCGACGTCACCGACCGAACCTGGCGCTCCTGAAACAGATGTCGCTGATAGTTCAGCGCCGGGATGTCGCTGAGATGGATGCCTGCGATCGCCAGGGTGCCACCGCGATCGAGTGCTTCCAGCCCCGGCAACACGAGGTCGCCGACCGGAGCGAACAGGATCGCCGCGTCGAGTTTGACCGGTGGCGGGTCGGCCGCGCCCTGGGCCGACGCGGCGCCGAGCCCCAGCGCAAGCTCGCGGGCATCGGCACCGCGGGTCATGACGTGGACCTCGGCGCCCTGAGCCAGCGCCACCTGGGCGGTGATGTGGGCGCTGCCGCCGAACCCGTACAACCCCAACCGTCCCCCGTCGGGCAGCTCGGCGCGCAGCAGCGACCGGTAGCCGATGATCCCGGCGCACAACAACGGTGCCAGTTCGCTGTCGGTGTAGCCGTCGGGCAGCCGATGCGCGAAAGCGGCTGGGACAGTGGTGAAGTCGGCATATCCACCGTCGGCGTCCCAGCCGGTGTAGAGCGAGTTGGGGCAGAGGTTCTCCGCGCCGCGGCGGCAGTAGTCGCACACCCCGCAAGTGTGGCGCAGCCACGCGACGCCGATCCGGTCCCCCACCGCGAACTCGTCGCCGGCGTCCGATCCTTTTCCGACGACCTCGCCGACGACTTCGTGGCCGGGAGTCACGTTCGGGCGGTGCACCGCGAGGTCACCCTCGGTGACATGCAGATCGGTGCGGCATACGCCGCAGGCGAGCACCGCCACCAGAAGTTCGTCGGGCGCGGGCTGCGGAATCGTGGCGCTGGTGTCCAACTCCAACGGTTGACTGCGCATCGGCCCGGGCCGGCGTACCCGCCAGGCGCGCATGGTGGTCATCCGTCCATCGTGCAACGCGCCTGGCCGGGGCGCAGCCGGGTCGACTAGGTCTTGCGGACCATACCGACGATCCAGAGCAGGATCACCGACCCGAGGACCGCGGTGAACAGGGTGAACCACCACCCGCCCGCCGCGGTGTCGAGGAAGAAGCTCAGCAGGAACCCGCCGACCAGGGCGCCGATCACCCCGATGACGATGTTCATCAGAATGCCCGAGCCGCCGCCCTTGACGATCTTGCCGGCGATCCAGCCGGCCAGGGCGCCGATGATGATGTAGCCGATCCAGCCGACGCTGGTCAGCGTCGATGAACGGGCCAGGAATTCAGTAGCAGCCACCATGTCCATGACGGTCTCCTCGGTGTCGCTGGCCAGCGCCGATGCTGGCCGCTATCCCTTTGGTATACCGATGGCAGATAACGATTGGCCGGTCGATACGGCCACGATCGCTACGTTCCCGGGGTCATCCCAGGAACTGGCGTTTCCACCGGGACGGGTACACCCAGCGGAACCCGGCCACCCGCCGTCGGCGGCGCAGGCGCTGGCGCGTTGGGATCGGCTGGCGGTGGCTCCGGCGGAGGCGGCGGGGCGTAGGGCCGGATCGACTCGGCCAGCGCCTTGGCGGCCGCCGGATCGATCGGATCCTTCCCAGTGCCCAGCCAGACCACGAACCAGCGCTGGTTGCGCTGATCGCGCGGCGCGTTGGGGATCGCCGTGCCGACCACACCGGCCCAGATCTGACCGTTGGGCTTGGTGGTGTCGGTGAACTTCACCTCGTAGGAGGAGAAGTAGCCCGGCATGTCACCGGCTTGCAGTGCACCGCTCTGCTGGTTGATCCGGACACCGGGGAACGGCATGAAGAACTCGCCCATGTCCGAGCCCAGCCGGATCGCAGCCTTGCTGTTGTCCTGCTCCGCACCGGCGAACAGCTTCAGGTCCAGCCTGCCGAGGATGACGCTCGTGTCGTTGGCGGTCGCAGCGGGCTGGCCGTTCTCGGGCGCGGCGGTCTGCTTGCTCAGCAGCGCCTGGCCGTAGTTCAAGCGGGACGCGTCGGAGACGGTCCAGCCTGCGGGAAGCAGATAGCTGAACCCGCCAGGGATGTTCGGAACGCGACCCGGCTCCAACGGCGGCGGGGCCAGCGGCGCGTTGGGATCCAGTGGCGCTGGCGGCGGCGCATTCGGGTCCACCGGCGGTGGCGGCGGCGCGTTGGGATCCACCGGAGGCGGTGGGACTTCGGTGGCCGGCGGAGCGGCCGGGACGGCGGGGGCCGCCGTCGTGGGGGTCGGCGTCGCGGGATCCGCGTGCGCTGACGTTGAAGGCAACGCGATCGTGACGGCGCTGGCGGCGGTCATTGCGGTGACCGCAAACGCCGTCCACCGGCCCGGGCGTCGCGAAATCGGGTCCGACTGCGTCATTCCAGTGAACCTACCGTGTTACAGCCGTGACGCAAGTGTGGCCTGCTCACGGTGTTGCGCGGGCTGCCGCGTGCAAGGCGACCTCCTGTGCCTTGACTGTGAACCACACCGCGTCCCCGGCGGCCAGCCGAAGGCCGGCCGCCGACTCCGCGGTGATGTCGGCGGCCAGCCCGGGCGCGCCGTCGGATTGCTCCTCGGCGCGCACCCGCACGCGCGCGCCGTCAGCGTCCAGCTCCGCAACGCGGATCTGGACGCTGTTGCGCGGGCTGCCGTGCGGCAGCTCGCGGTACACCGCGACTGCCGCCGGGGAGAACACCGCGACGAGATCGCCGTCGGCGATCTCGTCAGTGGCCTGCCTGCCATGCCATAGCGTGCCGTCGGCGGCCCGCAGGCTCTCCAGGCCGCCACGGACACCGCGCACCACGTTCACGCCCGCGATGCGGGCGCCGAACATGCTGCGCGGCGCGGCGAGCACGTCAGCGACTGCACCGATCTCGGCCACCCCGCCGTCCTCGAGCACCAGCACGCGGTCGGCCAGCGTGAGGACGTCGAGCAGATCGTGGGTGATCAGCACTGTCGCGCGGCCCTCGGCTGACGACACTCGGCGCAGCAGCGCCCGCACCGACGCCGCCACCGCGACGTCAAGCCCGGCCAGCGGCTCGTCGAGCAGCAGCACCTCCGGCGCGGCGGCCAGCGCCCGCGCGATCGCGACGCGCTGGGCCTGCCCGCCAGACAGCTGGCCCGGTTTGCGCCCGGCCAGCTCGGCCAGCCCGACCTCGGCCAGCCACGTCGCGGCGCTGGTCCGCGCGGCAGCGCGGCCCGCCCCGCGACTGCGCGGCGCGAATTCGACGTTGGCCTGCACGCTCAGGTGCGGAAACAGCAGCGGGTCTTGCAGCAGCAGCCCGACTCGCCGGTCATGGGTGGCCACCTGGATGCCGGCCGACGTGTCGGTCAGTGCACGTCCGCCGAGGCGCACCCGGCCGGTATCGGGGGCCAGCAGCCCGGCGATCACATGCAGGGTGGTGGATTTCCCCGCGCCGTTGGGGCCGAGGATCGCCAGCACTTCGCCGGCGGCGACGTCGAACGCCACCTCAAACCCACGCTCGGCGACCGCGGCGTGGAACTGCAGCTCAGGCATCACTGGTCCAGCCGGACAACCGCCGCACCCCGAGCCCCAGGACGACGACAGCGGCGACGGCGACCAACAGGATCGACAGTGCCACCGCCGCGTCGGGGTCGCTCTCGCGTTGCAGATAGATCTCCAGCGGCAACGTCCTGGTGACGCCCTGACGGGACCCGGCGAACGTCAGCGTCGCCCCGAACTCCCCCAGCGACCGGGCGAAGGCCAGCACCGATCCCGACACCAGGCCGGGGGCCAGCAGCGGCAGCGTCACCCGCCACCACACGGTTGCCGGTTTGGCCCCCAGCGTCGCCGCGACGACGTCGTAGTCGGCCCCGGCGGTACGGGCCGCACCCTCCAGCGCGATCACCAGGAACGGCAGCGAGACGAACGTCTGGGCCAGCACCACCGCGGTCGTGGTGAAGGCGATGCGGATACCGGCCGCCTCCAGATAGCTCCCGAGCAGGCCCAGCCGGCCGAACGCGTACAGCAGCGCGATTCCGCCGACCACCGGCGGCAACACCAGAGGCAGCAGGATCAGCGGGCGCAGCGTCCGCACGATCCGGCCGTCGTTGCGGGCCAGTACCAGCGCCATCGGAACACCTAGGACAAGGCAGAACGCCGTGCTGGCAGCGGCCGTGCGCAGGCTCAACAGCAGCGCCGCCTGCGACGCATCACTGGTGATCAGCGACCAGAAGTTCGGCCAGTCGACCTTGACCGCCATGGCCACCAGCGGCAGCACCACGAACACCGCGCCGAGCACCGCCGGGACGTACACCCAGCTCGGCAGCGGTGGCTGCGTACGGTGTGCCCCGCTGCGCCTCACTCGTCACACCCTAGGGGCGGATTCCCACGTCGTGTCCTGATCGTGTCGGTGCGCCATTAGTCGAATTAGCTACCGTCCAGTAACATTTCTGACGAATCGACACCACCGCGCTCGAAGGCGTGCACGAGGAGGTCAAAGATGATGGACGTGCTGGTCACTGGTGCTGACACCGAACTGGGGCGCACGGTCGCGGAGGGTTTCCGCGACGCCGGCCACAAGGTCGTCATCAGCGGCGCGCGCCGCGATGACCTCGAGGTAGCCGCCAAGGAACTCGATGTGGACGCGATCGTGTGCGACACCATCGATCCGGTGGCCCTGGCCGAGGCCCGCACCCTGTTCCCCCATCACCTGGACACCATCGTCCACGTCCCCGCCCCGGCGTGGGTCGGCGGCGACCCCCGGGCCTACACGCTGGCCGACACCGCCAAGGCGTGGCGCACCGCGCTCGATGCGACCGTGCTCTCAGCCGTGCTGCTGGTGCAGAACATCGGTGATCACCTGCGCTCGGGCGGATCCATCGTGACGGTGGTTCCGGACAACCCGCGCGACGGCGGCGCCGACGCCGCGGTCAAGGCTGCGGTGGCGAATTGGACTGCGGGACAAGCGGATTACTTCGGCACCCGCGGCATCACGGTCAACACGGTGGCCTGCGGCCGCAGCGCGGAGCCGTCCTACGACGGGCTGTCCACCACCCCGCCGTCGGTGGCCGCCGAGATCGCCCGGCTCTCACTGTTCCTGACCACGCCTGCCGCCCGGCACATCACCGGCCAGACCGTGCACGTCGGCCGGGGCGCGCTGGCCAACTTCGGCTGACCGAGCATTCATCTGACGTTCGCCGACGAGCGCTACCGTCACCAGCGTGACGATTCGCCTCGCCCTGCAGATCCCGAACTTCTTGTACGGCACCGGTGTGTCCGAGCTCTCCCCGGCTATCACCCGGGCCGGGTGACCGCAGTCGGCGCGGTCCTGCGGCCCTGACCACCACAGGTGGCATACATCACCTGATCTGCCCGGGGACCGACGCGAAGTCTCATCCCCGGGCGACTACCGTGTAACTATCCTGTGCATGTTTTGAGGAGCAGACATGACCCACCCCGGTGCAACTCCATCGGATAAGCACAAGGTCGTCATCATCGGTTCGGGATTCGGCGGCCTTAATGCCGCGCAGAAGCTCAAGCGGGCCGACGTCGACATCAAGCTGATCGCCAAGACCACCCACCACCTGTTCCAGCCGCTGCTGTACCAGGTGGCGACGGGCATCATCTCCGAAGGCGAGATCGCCCCGCCCACCCGCGTCATCCTGCGTAACCAGGACAACTGCCAGGTGCTGCTCGGTGAGGTCACCAATATCGACCTGGCGAGCAAGACCGTCGACTCGATCCTGCTGGGCCACACCTACCGGACCCCGTATGACACCTTGATCGTCGCCGCAGGCGCCGGGCAGTCGTACTTCGGCAACGACCAGTTCGCCGAGTGGGCACCCGGCATGAAGACCATCGACGACGCACTCGAGCTGCGTGGCCGCATCCTCGGCGCGTTCGAGCAGGCCGAGCGGTCCAGCGACCCGGTGCGCCGCGAGAAGCTGCTGACCTTCGTCGTGGTCGGCGCCGGCCCGACCGGTGTCGAGATGGCCGGGCAGATCGCCGAACTCGCCGATCACACGCTGCGCGGAGCGTTCCGCCACATCGATTCGACCCGGGCGCGGGTGATCCTGCTGGACGCCGCGCCCGCGGTGCTGCCGCCGATGGGTGAGAAGCTCGGCAAGAAGGCGCAGGATCGGCTGGAGAAGCTGGGCGTCGAAATCCAGCTCAACGCGATGGTCACCGACGTCGACCGCAACGGGATCACCGTCAAGCGCCCCGACGGAAGCATCGACCGCATCGAGGCCGCCACCAAGGTGTGGTCGGCCGGTGTGTCGGCCAGCCCGCTGGGCAAGATCATCGCCGACCAGTCCGAGGCGGAGATCGACCGGGCCGGGCGGGTCAAGGTGGGGCCGGATCTGTCGGTTCCCGGGCACCCGAACGTGTTCGTGGTCGGCGACATGGCGCTCGTCGACGGCGTTCCCGGTATGGCGCAGGGCGCCATCCAGGGCGCCAAGTACGTCGCCAACCTGGTCAAATCGGAGCTCAAGGGCGCCGACCCGGCGACCCGCCAACCGTTCAGCTACTTCGACAAGGGTTCGATGGCGACGGTGTCGCGGTTCAGCGCCGTGGCCAAGATCGGCAAGGTCGAATTCGCCGGATTCTTCGCGTGGCTGGCGTGGCTGTTCCTGCACCTGGTCTATCTCGTCGGGTTCAAGACCAAGATCGCGACCATGCTGTCGTGGACCACGACGTTCCTCGGCCGCGGCCGCAGCCAGCTGACGATCACCGAGCAGCAGGCCTACGCCCGCACCAGAATTGAACAACTCGAGGAGATCGCGGCGACGGTCGAAGAAGAGAAAGCGGCCAGCTGACCCAGCCGGTGCTGGCTGGGAATTGCCCGTGAGCGGCGCTGAAATCACCGTGTTCGTGCACTGGCTGCCCTAGCATGATCAGCGACGACAGTTCCATGACGAGGGGGCCCGATGACATCGAATCGTTCCGTGCGACGCGCAGCTGCGGCAGCGTTGGGCGCAGGTGCGGTGTTGCTCAGCGTGGCCGGCCCGGCCGCTGCCGACCCGCCGCCCAACTGCACCACGGCGGACATGACGGGAATCATGGCGGGCGTATCGGCGGCGATGTCGAACTATCTGTTCACGCACCCGGACGTCAACGCGTTCTTCACCGGTCTGCAGGGGCTGCCCAAGGCTCAGGTCAGCACCCAGACCCAGCAGTACCTGAACGCCAACCCGCAGGTCCGTGCCGAACTGGATGGCGTCCGCCAGCCGTCGACCGACTTCCGCGCCCGCTGCGGTCTCCCCCAGCGCCCGCTGGCCCCCGGCGTGGTCTAACCCGCTCTCGGCGTGGCCCGGCGCCGTTTCGGCGGCGCCCCCTAAGGTTGTCGGCGTGGTCGTGAAGCCCGACGAGATCGTCTATCGAGTGCTGCAACGGCTGCCTACCCGCATGCTGTCGCTGCGCACCATCGTGATCATCTCGGCGTTGTCAGTGGTGATTCTGGTGCTGACGCTGGGCACCTGGGTGTGGGTGGGCGTCACCCACGACCAGTACAGCCAGCTCGACCGGCGGCTCGATTCGGTCAGCAGCCTGGGCGACGTCAGCTCGCTGCTGAGCACCGCAGGCCCCGCCGGGGTCGGCACACCGACGCCCGACGGGAACCTGGTGCGCACCATCCGGGTCGGGGCGATGGCGATGTCGGTACCCAGCGAAGTGGTGCTGCCCGCACTGGGCGACGGGTACGCCAACACCACCATCGACGGGGTCGAGTACCGGGTGCGCACCTTCTCGGTCGGCGGGGCCACGATCGCACTGGGCGCGCCACTGGCCGAGACCCAGCGCCGGATCGCCGAACTGCACCTGCGGGTGCTGCTGATCTGCGCGGGCGTGATCACAGGCACGGTGGTGATCGGCTGGCTGATCTCGCTGATCATGATCAACCCGTTCCGGGTGCTGGCCCAGCAGGCCCGCGCCATCAACGCCCAGTCCAACCCTGACGAGGTGCAGGTGCGCGGGGTCAAGGAGGCAGTGGAGATCGCCGAGGCCGTCGAAGGCATGTTGGCCCGCATCGGCGACGAACAGGCCCGCACCAAGGCCGCCCTGGAATCTGCCCGCGACTTCGCCGCCGTCGCGTCCCATGAGCTGCGGACTCCCCTGACCGCCATGCGCACCAATCTCGAGGTGCTTTCCACCCTGGATCTCGGGCCCGAACAACGCACCGAGGTGATCGGCGACGTCATCCGCACGCAGAGCCGCATCGAGGCCACCCTGACCGCCCTGGAACGACTGGCCCAGGGCGAGCTGACCACGGCCGACGATTTTGTGCCCTTCGATGTCAGCGAACTGCTCGACCGGGCCGCGCACGACGCCGAACGCATCTACCGCGACCTCACGGTCTCACTGGTGCCCTCGCCGGCGGTGCTGATGGTGGGTCTACCGGTCGGGCTGCGACTGGTCATCGACAACGCGATCGCCAACGCCGTCAAGCACGGTGCCGCCACCGAAGTGCAGCTGTCGGTGTCCAGTTCCGCCGACGGCGTGCAGATCACGATCGACGACAACGGCAGCGGGGTGCCCGAAGAGGAGCGCACCGCGGTGTTCGAGCGGTTCTCCCGCGGCTCGACCGCATCGCGGTCCGGCTCCGGCCTTGGCCTGGCCCTGGTCGCCCAGCAGGCCGAATTGCACGGCGGCACAGCGTCATTGTGCGCCAGCCCGCTCGGCGGCGCCCGGCTGGTGCTCGACCTCGCCGGTCCTCACGACTAGAGCCGGGCGCCCTGCCAGGTTGAGATGCTGCCGCCCGCGGCCAACGCGCACGTGACGCCGGCGGCATCGTCGGCCGGCTCTGGATAACGCAGTTCACTCACGCACGCCAGTGGAGTGCCCAGCGCATCGTCGGCCACCGAGCCCGGCCCCAGCTCCACTCGGTGCCGCAGCAGCGGTGTGCCTGCCACGTCGGCGCGCATGGCGCCGCTCCAAAAGCCTTCGTGCTCCCCGGTTCTGCCGATCTGCACCCGCTCCCGGATCCGCAGCCGGGACTTCTCGGCCGCCCATACCGTCAGCGCACTGAGGTGGCGGGCATCGGCGGCCACGACCGTCGGCTCCGGATCGAGGTCGAGCTCACCGTCGTTCTCGATGTGCCAGCACGCCCGCGACTCGGCGGTCGCCGCGCCGGGCAGTGCCAACGTGGCCGCGGCGCTGCGAAGGCGCAGCCGCGCACCGGGTTCCACGATCAGTCGGATCGAGATGGTGTCCCCGCCCAGCGGCGTCGCTGCCGCCGACACCAGGTGCACGGTGTCGGGTTCGGTGTGCCGCGCCGCAAGGCCACCGTGGCACTCGATGCGGGGCAGCCTCCCGGGCTGGGCCACCACGAGGACATCGGAACGCATTGCGCCTCAGACCGGTTGGTGGACGCGCAGCTGCTCGCGCACCCAGGACAGGACCGCGGACGCGGCCGGATCCTCGGTCAGTGAGATCAGTACCGTCGGGCGGCCCTCGCGTACCTTGGCGGCGTCGCGGCGCATGACGTCAAGGTCGGCGCCGACCAGCGGGGCCAGGTCGGTCTTGTTGACCACCAACAGATCTGAGAACGTCACCCCGGGGCCGCCCTTGCGTGGCACCTTGTCCCCGCCGGCCACGTCGACGACGAAGATCTGCACGTCCACCAGGCCGGAGGAGAACGTCGCGGTCAGGTTGTCGCCGCCGGACTCGACGAGGATCAGTTCGAGCTGCGAGTGACCCGCGATCAGGTCGTCGATCGCGTCGAGATTGGCGGTGATGTCGTCGCGGATCGCGGTGTGCGGGCAGCCGCCCGTCTGCACGGCGGCGATCCGGTCGTCGGGCAATACCGCATGGCGGCGCAGGAAATCGGCGTCCTCGGTGGTGTAGATGTCGTTGGTCAGCACCGCCAGGGACAGCTCGTCGCGCAGCTGGCGGCACAGCGCGGCCACCAGCGCGGTCTTGCCTGAACCGACCGGGCCGCCGATCCCGATCCGCAGCGGCTCCCCCGGCTGGCGGGTGCGCTTCGGCCGGTCGGAGTGCGCGTGCGGTTGACCGTCAATGAAATGTGGAGGCATACAGGCTCTTTCAGGAGACGAATAGGGGACGTTCTCGTTGCGCGTGCCGCTGCGCCAGCTCGTCGAGCAGCGGGTCGGACAGGTCGGCGAGCGCGGTGGCGGCATGCTCGGCGGTCTGTTCGCACAGCGCCGCCAGTTCGAAGGTCAGCACCGCGACATCGGCGGGATCCAGCGCCAGCAGCCGCTGCGCGGCGGTGGCGGTGCCGGTCATCGTGGTGTAGACGATCGACAGCGCGGTCTGCTCGGGCGCCAGCCCGCTGGCGGCGCCCACGCGACCTGCGGTCACGGCCAGATGCGGGCGCGGGCCGAGCGCATCCCAGTTCTCGGCCGGCCAGACCCGACGGGCCAGCCGCAGCAGCCCACGGCCCTGGGCGCGGGACGCCTGCCGGGCCGCCGGTGCCGGTGTGCGGGCATCGGTTTCGGCATCGGCGGCGGCTACCGTCAGATCGCCGCGGTGCACGGCGGCCGCGACAGAGGCCGTCACCAGACCGCTGGTGCGGATCCGCCGGCGTAGGTAGGCCTCCAGCGTGGTGAGGTCGACGACGAGCTTGCTGGTCACCGCCTCCTCGGCGCCACCGGAGTGCACGTGTCCCCCGGTCGGTAACCGCGAGTCGGCGAGGGTCAGCAGCGTGCTCAGGGACGAGGGCGAGCGAAGCGACGGGGAATGTGTAGACATCAGAACAGGAAATAACGCTGAGCCATCGGCAGTTCGGTCGCGGGTTCTTCGGCCCAGACCTCGCCGTCGATACGCACGGTGAAGGTATCGGGGTCGACCTCGATGCGGGGCTGGGCGTCGTTGAGCGGCATCTGCGCCTTCCCGATGGCGCGCACATTGCCCACCGCCGCCAGCCTGCGGCTGACGGCGAGCCGGTCGGCCAGTCCGTCCTCGATGGCCTGCGGGGCGACGAAATGCAAAGAGGTGGCCGCCGCTGCGGCGGGTGCGGCCCCGAACATCGGGCGCGGCAACACCGGCTGCGGGGTCGGAATGGAGGCGTTGGCGTCGCCCATCGCGGCCCAGGCGATCATGCCGCCCTTGATCACCGCGTGCGGGCGCACCCCGAAGAACGCCGGCTCCCACAGCACCAGGTCAGCCAGCTTGCCGACCTCGACCGAACCGATCTCGTGGTCGAGGCCGTGGGCGACAGCCGGGCAGATCGTGTACTTCGCGACATAGCGCCGCACCCGGTTGTTGTCCGCCGCACCGTCACCTTCCAGGGCACCGCGGCGGCGCTTCATCACGTGCGCGGTCTGCCAGGTGCGCAACACCACCTCGCCGATGCGGCCCATCGCTTGGGCGTCGCTGCCGATCATCGAGATCGCACCGATGTCGTGCAGCAGGTCTTCGGCGGCGATGGTGGACGGCCGGATGCGGCTTTCGGCGAACGCCAGATCCTCGGGCACGGCGGAGTTCAGGTGATGGCACACCATCAGCATGTCCAGGTGTTCGTCGAGGGTGTTGATGGTGTGCGGCCGGGTCGGGTTGGTCGAGCTGGGCAGCACATAGGATTCGGCGGCGACGGTGATGATGTCCGGTGCGTGCCCGCCGCCGGCCCCCTCGGTGTGATAGGCGTGGATGTTGCGTCCCTTGATCGCGGCCAGGGTGTCTTCGACGAAGCCGGCCTCGTTGAGGGTGTCGGTGTGGATGTTGACCTGCACGCCGGCCGCCTCGGCCACCGTCAGGCAGGCATCGATCGCCGCCGGGGTGGTCCCCCAGTCCTCATGCAGCTTGAAACCCGCTGCACCCGAACGCAACTGCTCCCACATCGCCTCGTGGCTGACGGTGTTGCCCTTGCCAAGCAGCGCGATGTTGAGCGGCCAGTGGTCCATCGATTCCAGCATGCGCGCCAGATGCCAGGCGCCGGGTGTCACGGTGGTGGCCTTGGAACCTTCGGCGGGCCCGGTGCCGCCGGCGATGATGGTGGTGATGCCGCCGCCGATGGCCTCCTCCATGATCTGCGGGCAGATCAGGTGTACGTGGCAGTCGATGGCCCCGGCGGTGACGATGCGGCCGTTGCCGGCGATGATCTCTGTCGACGGGCCGACCACCAGATCGGGGTGCACGCCCGACATGATGTCGGGATTGCCGGCCTTGCCGATGCCGACAACGCGTCCGTCGCGAATCCCGATGTCCGCCTTGATGATTCCCCAGTAGTCGATGATCACCGCCCCGGTGATCACGGTGTCTGGTGCGCCGTCGGCGCGGGTGGCCCGGCTCTGGCCCATCGATTCGCGCAGGACCTTGCCGCCGCCGAACACCGCCTCGTCGCCGGCCAGACCCGGTCCGCCGCTGCGGTCCTCGGTGATCTCGACGATCAGGTCGGTGTCGGCGAGGCGGATCCGGTCGCCGGTGGTCGGGCCGAACAGCGCGGCGTAGCGCGCTCGGGACAGCTGCGTCATGCGCGATCCAGCTTTCCGGGCGGGTTCAGGCTCAGCCCATGCACTTCACGTGTACCTGCCAGCGGCACCAGCTGAACACATTGCGCCACACCGGGTTCGAAGCGCACCGCGGTGCCCGCGGGAATGTCGAACCGGTGCCCGTGAGCCGCGACGCGGTCGAACGACAGCGCGGCGTTAGCCTGCGGCAGGTGCACGTGGCTGCCGACCTGCACCGGCCGGTCGCCGGTGTTGACGATCTCCAGCTCGATGCGCGGGGCGCCGGCGTTGATCTCGATATCGCCGTCGCCGAGGAAGACTTCGCCCGGAATCAACTTGTCCTCCAGAGACTCACGGGATGGGGTGGTGGACGGTGACCAGTTTGGTGCCGTCCGGGAAGGTGGCCTCGACCTGCACGTCGTGCAGCATCTCGGGTACGCCTTCCATCACGTCGTCGCGGGCCAGGACCTCACGTCCGCTGACCATCAGCTCGGCGACCGTGCGGCCGTCGCGGGCGCCCTCGAGGACGTGGTCGGTGATGAGCGCGACCGCCTCGGGATGGTTGAGCCGCAGCCCGCGTGCCTGTCTGCGGCGTGCGAGGTCGGCGGCATACGAGATCAGCAGCCGGTCGGTTTCATGCGGTGTGAGTCGCATAGAGCGCGATCCTGCCATGGCAGGACGCGATCAGCAGGTCGGCGGGCAGCCCTATGCCTGCGGCGGATCGGGCTCCAGGTTCTGCAGGCGCACCTGGCCGCGGGCGATCAGCCGGTCCTTGTCGTCGCGAATGGTCACCAGCCACAGCTGCTGACGCCGGCCGCGGTGGACCGGCTCGGTGGCGCCGTAGACGGTGCCCCCGGAGATCGCCCGGAGGAAGTCGGTGTTGTTGTTGACGCCGACGACGTGGCCGCCGCCGTTGGCGGCCAGCCAGACGAAAGCCGACGTGCTGGCCATCGACTCGATCATCGAGCAGTACACCCCGCCGTGAACGATGCCCATCGGCTGAAGCAGCTTGGGCTGGACTTCCAGCTGTGCCTTGGCGCCGTCCGGAGTCAGCTCGGTGAACACCAGGCCGAGCTCGTTGTCGAACGGGGCGGAGAAAGAGATCTGTTCGATCGGCGACTGCTCTGATTGCACGCATCTGTGTCTACACCAGGCAGGTCGCCGAGATGAGGAACGGGCCCCGCGTGCAATACGCGGGGCCCGTCCTCAGCACGGACCGGGGTGTCTCTGCAGCCCTCAGGACATCCGGCGCGGTCCGTTCGTCGTTGTTGTTGTCACCACGATAGGCAAGGCTTGCCTTACTTACAAGACCTACCCCGTCCGGCGCAGTGCCCGCACCGGAAGGCCGAAGCCACTGAGGGCGTCGAGCACCAACTGTCCGCGGCGCATGCACGTGACCTCGCCACTGCCGGTGAGCAACGGGACCTGGGTGGCGGTGATGACCACCGCCGACCCGACCATCTGCCACATCGCCGCCGGTGTGACCGAACCGCGGCTGAGCTCGTGCAGGCACTCGAAAATCGGCTCCAGCGAGCGATGGCAGCGGTGTGCCGTCCACGTCGCCAGCGCGAGTTCGTTGGGTAGCCGGACCACGGCGGTCATCGCAGGGTCGTCGGGCAGGACCCTAAGGGTCGGGTCCACCACCGCGGCCCAGTCGATCGTTCCCTCCGAGTCGACGTGCATCCAGAGATTGCCCGGCCCGGTATCCCAGACCCGGCCTTCGAGCACGAACAGCGTGAGCGCCCGCCCCAGCACGGCATGGGTGAAGGTGGCCGCCAGCTGTTGGGCGACGGCGCGCCGGTCACCCAGCTCGGTGACCGCGGCTTCGAACATGTCGGCCAGCCGGCCCGTCGTCGTCACCGCGTCCAGGGCCCACCACCGCCGCCGTGACACATCGGCCATGACCGCCACTCCGTGCACCCGCGGGGAATCCGGGCTCAGCCCGCGCAATCGGCTGCTGGATTCATGCAGGGGCAGCATGCGGCGAATGGTCATTCCGTCGATCAGTGGATCAACGACGGCTGTGGTCACGGCACCTCCTCAGTTACGGTTAGGCAAGCCTAACCATAAGAGTCGGACCAAGGTTAGCATTGCCTAATGTGAATGCCATCACAGTCGACTCACGGAGGGGATGCGTTGTCCTGGGATTGCCAGCGCTGGACGGTCGCGGGGGAACGCATCGGCGTCGACCGGAGTTAAACCCGAAAGCTAGATACGACGCCCGGTAGTAACCGGGAGTACTCTTGTTTCACTGCTACGAAATGAACGGAAATGGCCAAGTTGACTCGTCTCGGCGAACTTGAACGCGCGGTGATGGACCATTTGTGGGCAGCTGGCGAACCGTTGACGGTTCGTCAGGTCCACGAGGCCCTCTGTACCGAGCGCGATCTCGCCTACACGACGGTGATGACGGTCCTGCAGCGGCTTGCGCGCAAGAACCTGGTGTCCCAGATCCGCGACGACCGGGCCCATCAGTACGCACCGGTGCACGGTCGCGACGAATTGGTCGCCGGCCTGATGGTCGACGCGCTCGATCAGGCCTCCGACTCCGGCGACCGGCAGGCGGCCCTGGTGCACTTCGTCGAGCGGGTGGGGGTGGACGAGGTGGACGCCTTGCGGCGCGCCCTGGCGGAATTAGAATCCAGGCACCGTTCAACCTGGCCCGCTGGCGGCACACCCAGCCTCTGAGGGACACTGTCAGCGTGTCCGCGCTGGCCTTCACCTTCCTCGCCTTGATGCTGGTTGGTCCTGTGCCCGCACTACTGGCCCGGGCGTCCTGGCCGTTGCGTGCGCCGCGGGCGGCAATCGTGTTGTGGCAGTCCATTGCGGTGGCCGCCGTGCTGTCCGCTTTCAGCGCGGGACTGGCGATCGCGAGCCGGCTGTTCGTCCCCGGTCCCGATGGGCGCCCGACCGCGACGATCACCAGTGAGATCGCGGTGCTGGGCTGGCCGTTATGGCTGGGATATGTCCTGGTCTTCGCCGTCACTCTGGTGATCGGAGCCCGCCTGCTGGTCGCTGGTGTGGAGGTCGCGGTCGCTACCCGGCGCCGGCGGGCGCACCACCGGATGGTGGTGGACCTGCTCGGTGAATGCCGGCACGGCATGAGTGGACTGCGGGTGCTGGACGTCGCCGAACCGCTGGCCTACTGCCTGCCCGGCGTGCGCAGCCGGGTCGTGCTCAGCGAGGGCACCCTGGCGGCGTTGAGCGACAGCGAACTGGCGGCGATCCTCAGCCATGAACGCGCTCACCTGCGCGCGCGCCACGACCTGGTGCTCGAGGCGTTCATCGCCGTGCACACCGCCTTCCCCCGCTTCGTCCGCAGCGGCAGCGCACTGAACGCCGTGCGACTGCTCGTCGAGCTGCTCGCCGACGACGCGGCGGTGCGGACCGCCGGACCCACTCCCCTGGCTCGCGCCCTGGTGACGTGTGCGTCCGCCCGCACGCCACAGGGCGCCTTGGCAGCCGGCGGGCCCACGACAGTCATCCGGGTGCGCCGGCTCGGTGGCCGACCCAACAGCCTGCTGCTCTCGCTGGCCGCCTACACCGCTGCGGCCGCCGTGCTCGTGGTGCCGACCGTCGCGGTCGCGATGCCGTGGCTGACTGAGCTGCATCGGTTGTTTCTGTCCTGAGACTGTTCTTGCCACAACACAATTCACACAACTGAAAGGCGCCCGATGAGCTCACCGCAGACGACCGGTACTGCACAGATCGGTGTTACCGGATTGGCGGTGATGGGCTCCAATATCGCGCGAAACTTCGCGCACCACGGCTACACCGTCGCATTGCACAACCGGTCGGTCGCCAAGACCGATGCGCTTCTCGCCGAACACGGTTCCGAGGGCAGCTTCGTCCGCGCCGAGACGATGGCCGAGTTCGCCGCCGCGCTGGAACGGCCCCGGCGCGCGCTGATCATGGTCAAGGCCGGTGATCCCACCGATGCGGTGATCAACGAACTCTGCGACGTCTTCGAGCCGGGCGACATCATCATCGACGGCGGCAATGCGCTCTATACCGACACCATCCGCCGCGAGAAGGCGGTCCGCGAGCGCGGCCTTCACTTCGTCGGCGCAGGCATCTCCGGCGGTGAGGAGGGCGCCCTCAACGGCCCGTCGATCATGCCGGGCGGTCCCGCCGAGTCCTACAAATCGCTGGGCCCGCTGCTCGAGGAGATCTCCGCGCACGTCGACGGCGTTCCGTGCTGCACCCACATCGGCCCCGACGGCGCCGGTCACTTCGTCAAGATGGTGCACAACGGCATCGAGTACTCCGACATGCAGTTGATCGGCGAGGCCTACCAGCTGCTGCGCGACGGGCTGGGCAAGAGCGCACCCGAGATCGCCGACATCTTCGCCGAATGGAACAAAGGCGACTTGGACAGCTACCTCATCGAGATCACCGCCGAGGTGCTCAAGCAGATCGACGCCAAGACCGGCAAGCCGCTGGTCGACGTGATCCTCGACGAGGCCGAGCAGAAGGGCACCGGGCGCTGGACGGTGAAGTCGGCCCTGGATCTCGGGGTGCCGGTGACCGGTATCGCCGAGGCGGTGTTCGCGCGCGCGCTGTCGGGCTCTGTCGCTCAGCGCAAGGCCGCCTTCCTGGGCGAGCGCAGCGACGGGAAAGGGCAGGGCCTGGCCTCCGGCGATCTGGGTGAACGCCCCACGGACGCAAAGCAATTCATCGACGATGTCAGCAAGGCGCTGTACGCCTCGAAGATCATCGCCTACGCGCAGGGCTTCAACCAGATCCAGGCGGGCAGCGCCGAATACAACTGGGGTATCACCCTCGGCGATATGGCCACCATCTGGCGCGGCGGCTGCATCATCCGGGCCAAGTTCCTCAACCGGATCAAAGAGGCCTACGACCAGGACTCGGAGCTGGCCACGCTGATCGCGGCGCCCTACTTCCGTGACGCCGTCGAGGCCGGTATCGACAGCTGGCGCCGCGTCGTCGTCAAGGCCACCGAACTGGGCATCCCGGTCCCCGGCTTCGCCTCGGCACTGTCCTACTACGACGCACTGCGCACCGAGCGGCTGCCCGCGGCACTGACCCAGGGACTGCGCGACTTCTTCGGCGCGCACACCTACGGCCGCACCGACACCGATCCCGCCGCCCGGTTCCACACGCTGTGGAGCGGCGACCGCACCGAGGTCGAGGCCTGATCCCAGTACCCTTAGGTACGTGCAGTTTCTCGACGGCCAGCGGCCTCCGTACGACCTGACCTACGACGACGTCTTCATCGTCCCCAATCGGTCCGACGTCACGTCCCGGTTCGATGTCGACCTGTCGACCTCCGACGGCACCGGCACGACGATCCCGGTCGTCGTGGCCAATATGACCGCGGTGGCCGGGCGACGGATGGCCGAGACGGTCGCCCGGCGCGGCGGGATCGTCGTGCTGCCGCAGGACCTGCCGATCGACGCGGTCAAGCAGACGGTCGATTTCGTCAAGAGCCGGGACCTGGTGGCCGACACCCCGGTCGTCCTGGCGCCCGACGACTCGGTCTCCGATGCGGTCGCGCTGATCCACAAGCGCGCCCACGGTGTGGCGGTGGTGGTGTCCGACGGTAGGCCTGTCGGGCTGGTCACCGAGGCCGCGACCGCGGGCGTCGACCGGTTCGCCCGGGTGCGCGATATCGCAGTCAGCGACTTCGTCACCGCGCCGGCGCACACCGAACCCCGTCAGGTGTTCGAACTGCTCGAGCACGCTCCGGTTGACGTGGCCGTGCTCACCGACGCCGACGGTGCGCTGGCCGGGGTGCTGACCCGCATCGGCGCGATACGCGCCGGCATCTACACCCCCGCCGTCGACGCGAAAGGCCGGCTGCGCATCGCTGCGGCGGTCGGCATCAACGGCGATGTGGCCGCCAAGGCGCAGGCGTTGGCCGAGGTCGGCGTCGACGTGCTCGTGGTCGACACGGCGCACGGCCACCAGTTCAAGATGCTCGACGCGATCAAGGCGATTTCCTCGCTGGACCTCGACATCCCGCTGGCGGCGGGCAACGTCGTCTCGGCCGAAGGCGCCCGCGACCTGATCGGCGCCGGGGCTTCAATCGTCAAGGTCGGCGTCGGACCCGGCGCGATGTGCACCACCAGGATGATGACCGGTGTCGGCCGTCCGCAGTTCTCCGCGGTGCTCGAATGTTCTTCGGCTGCACGGGAACTCGGTGGCCACGTCTGGGCCGACGGCGGCGTGCGGCACCCCCGCGACGTGGCGCTGGCGCTGGCCGCCGGCGCCTCCAACGTCATGATCGGGTCCTGGTTCGCCGGCACCTACGAATCCCCCGGCGACCTGATGCTCGACCGCGACGGCCGGCCCTACAAGGAGAGCTACGGCATGGCGTCCAAGCGGGCGGTGGCCGCCCGCACCAGCGCCGACAGCGGCTTCGACCGGGCCCGCAAGGCGCTGTTCGAGGAGGGCATCTCGACATCGCGGATGGCGCTGGATCCCGACCATGGCGGTGTAGAGGACCTGCTCGACCACATCACCTCCGGGGTTCGCAGCACCTGCACCTACGTGGGTGCGGGCACCATCGCCGAGCTGCACGAGCGGGTGGTGCTGGGCGTGCAGTCCGCGGCCGGCTTCGCCGAAGGGCATCCGCTGCCGACGGGCTGGTGAGCCGGATCCCCGCGCGCAAGGGCGCTAACATAGGTGTTTGTTCTGCCCCCATCGAGGAAGGGATCCCGTGCCGCAGGCACCCATCGAGGCCCCCGCGGATCGGGCTGCCTGGGGCGAGCGGCCCGTCGACGATTCCGACGCTGAACCTTCCACTAGTCGGCCGGGCTCGCGGCCCGGCGACATCAAGGTACGGATCTGGTGACCGTCGCCTATACCCTGTTGAGCCTGTTGGCGATCGTCGTGCTGACGCTCGGGACGGCGTTGTTCGTGGCCGCGGAGTTCTCGCTGACCGCCCTGGAGCGCAGCACCGTCGACGCCAACGCCCGCTCCGGCGACCGTAGGGACCACAACGTCGCGCGTGCCCACCGCACGCTGTCGTTCCAGCTGTCCGGCGCGCAGCTCGGCATCTCGATCACCACCCTGGCCACCGGCTATCTCGCCGAACCCGTGCTGGCGCGGTTGTTCGATCCCGTTCTGGATTTCCTGCACGTTCCCGACAGCGCGGCCACGGGGATCGCGCTGGCGCTGGCCATTCTGATCGCCACCTCGCTGTCGATGGTGTTCGGCGAGCTGGTGCCCAAGAACCTGGCGGTGGCGCACCCGGTGCCGACCGCACGCGCCACGGCCGGATTCCAACTGGTGTTCTCTTTTGCGATGACCCCGCTCATCAAGGCCACCAACGGCACCGCCAACTGGGTCCTGCGCCGCCTGGGCATCGAGCCGGCCGAGGAGTTGCGGTCGGCACGCTCGCCCGAGGAACTCGGTGCGCTGGTGCGCAGTTCGGCTGAGCACGGCTCCCTCGACGAAGCCACCGCCGCGCTGGTCAACCGGTCACTGCAGTTCGGCTCGCGGATCGCCGAGGAGTTCATGACCCCGCGCACCGAGATCGAGGCGCTGGAGGCTGACGACACGGTCAGCGATCTGGTGACCGCCGCGGCCGGCACTGGTTTCTCCCGCTTCCCCATCGTCAACGGCGACCTCGACGAGACCATCGGCATCGTGCACATCAAGCAGGTGTTCGGCGTGCCGGCCGCGCAGCGGTCGACGACCAAGCTGCTGACGCTGGCGATCCCGGTACCGACCGTGCCGTCGTCCCTCGACGGTGACGCCCTGATGTCTCAGCTGCGTGCCCACGGATTGCAGACCGCCATGGTGGTCGACGAATACGGCGGCACCGCGGGCATGGTCACCGTCGAGGACCTGATCGAGGAGATCGTCGGGGACGTCCGCGACGAGCACGACGACTCCACGCCCGACTTCCAGAAGTCCGGGCTCGGCTGGCAGGTGTCGGGTCTGCTGCGCATCGACGAAGTGTCCGAAGCGACGGGTTTCCGGGCGCCCGAGGGCGAATACGAGACCATCGGCGGGCTGGTGCTCGAGAAGCTGGGCCACATCCCGGAGCCGGGCGAATCGGTGGAGCTGACGGCCTTCGATCCCGATGGCCCGTTCGACGATCCGACCCACTGGCGTGCCACCGTCGTCGAGATGGACGGCCGGCGCATCGACCAGCTGGTGCTGACCCGGCAGGTACGCCCCAGTGAGGAAGGAGAGCACTGATGGGTGCCGACTTCCTGGGCGTACTGCTGACGATCGCGCTGTTGGGTGCCAACGCGTTCTTCGTCGGTTCGGAGTTCGCGCTGATCTCCGCTCGCCGCGACCGGCTGGAAACCCTTGCCGAGCAAGGCAAACGGAGTGCGGTCGCGGTGCTGCGGGCCGGTGAGCAGCTGTCGCTGATGCTGGCGGGCGCGCAGCTGGGCATCACGGTGTGCTCGATCCTGCTGGGCCGGGTCGGTGAACCCGCGGTGGCCGGCCTGCTGGAGAAACCCTTCGATCTGGTCGGCGTGCCCGACGCCGTGCTGCACACGGTGTCGTTCCTGGTGGCGCTGGCCGTCGTGGTGATACTGCACGTCCTGCTCGGCGAGATGGTGCCCAAGAACATCGCGATCGCCGGCCCGGAGAAGACCGCGATGCTGCTGATGCCGGTCTATCTGGCGTACGTGCGGTTCGTGCGGCCGCTCATCGCGTTCTACAACTGGGCGGCCAACACCACGCTGAAGATCTTCGGTATCGAAGCCAAGGACGAGCTCGACGTGACCGTGTCCACCGTGGAGCTGGCGGAGATGATCGCCGAATCCCGATCCGAGGGGCTGCTGGACTCCGAGGAACACATGCGGCTGACGCGTGCGCTGCAAATCCGCAACCGCGTCGTGAACGATGTGGCCGTGCCGCTCAGCGAAATCCGCGCGATCCCGGTTGCACGGGCCGGCTGCGGACCCGCGGTCAGCGCGGTCGAGCAGGCCCTGCGTGAGACGGGCTATTCGCGGTTCCCCGTCGTCGGTGCCGACGACTCCCTGATCGGCTACCTGCACATCAAGGATGTGCTCAGCCACATCGACGATCCCGATTCGGTGCTGGACATCTCGGTGGTCCGCCACCTGCCCCGGGTGGCGGCCGATATGGCGCTGCCCGACGCCCTGTCGCAGCTGCGCCGTGACAACAGCCACCTGGCACTGGTGACCGGCGCTGACGGTGACGTGTGTGCGATGGTCGCGCTGGAAGACCTGGTCGAGGACCTGGTCGGCACCGTGCGCGACGGGATGCACCGTGCCTGATGTGCTCACCGAGCCCGAGTGGACGGCCAACGCCACGACCCACCGCGCCCGGGTCGAGACCTTCACCGGCCCGCATGGCCGTCGAGCGCAGCGCGGTGAGCCACACCCGGTGTGGGACTTCCTGTTCAGCTACTACAGCCTGCGCCCCCGCCAGCTGCGGGTGTGGCATCCCGGCTACGGCACCGCACTCGCGGGGCCCGCGGCCGCCGAGTACCTCGACCGCGCGGGCTACGCGGCCGTTGCGGACGGCGTTGCCGTCAGCGGAGACTTCCTGAGCTCGCGGCTGCCCACCGTCAGCTTCGTCGCCGATCTGCTGCGGGCCACCGACAACCGTGCACCACAGTTCGGCTGCTTCGGCATGCACGAGTGGGCGATGGTCTACCGCACCGACGCCGTCCGCCACGATCGCGTGCCGCTGCGGCTGGGCTCGGCAGGCACCGATGCCGTCGTCGAATCAATGCCGTTGCGCTGCACTCACTTCGACGCGTTCCGGTTCTTCACCAAGGCGGCCGCGCCACGCAACCGCGGTGCGCCGACCCGAGCCGACCAGCGCGACTGGGAACAGCCGGGCTGCCTGCACGCCAACATGGATCTCTACAAGTGGTGCTACAAGCTCGGCCCGCTGATCGAATCGCAGCTGCTGGTGGACTGTCTGGAACTGGCCGCCGACGCTCGCGAGCTCGACATGCGCGCCAGCCCCTACGACCTGACGCACCTCGGGTTCGCGCCGATCACCGTCGAGGAACCCGCCGGGCGGGCCGAATACGTGCGTCGCCAGGAACTCATCAGCGAACGCGCGGCACCCTTGCGGGCGGCAGTTGTGGCGTGGTGCGACCGGCTGCTGGCCTGTGACCGGCGCAACTCCGCCTACGACAGCTTGTCGGAGGGCTTCCTACCTGCGGGTAAGATGAATTGATTTGTCGTGAGGGAGGACAGATGACCGAACGCGTGTCCGTCGGCAACCTGCGTGTGGCGCAGACGTTGTACGACTTCATCACCAACGAGGCGCTACCCGGCACCGGGATCGACCCCGACAGCTTCTGGTCTGGTGTGGACAAGGTCGTCGCCGACCTGACTCCACGCAATCAGGACCTGCTCGCTCGCCGCGACGACCTGCAGGCCCAGATCGACAAGTGGCACCGGCAGCGGATCATCGGCGGTATCGACGCCGGTGAGTACCAGCAGTTCCTCCGCGATATCGGCTACCTGCAGCCCGAGCCCGCCGACTTCACCATCACCACCTCAGGGGTCGATGACGAGATCACCACCACCTCCGGACCGCAGCTGGTGGTTCCGATCCTCAACGCCCGTTTCGCGCTGAACGCCGCGAACGCCCGCTGGGGTTCGCTGTACGACGCGCTCTACGGCACCGACGTCATCAGCACCGAGGGCGGCGCCGAACCGGGCAGCAGCTATAACAAGGTTCGCGGCGACAAGGTCATCGCCTACGCCCGCACCTTCCTCGACCAGGCGGTGCCACTGGCGGACGGCTCCTGGGCCGACGCGACCGGCATCAGCGTCGCCGACGGTGCACTCGAAATCGCCTTGGGCGACGGGAAATCCACTTCTCTGGCCAGCCCGGAGAAGTTCCTCGGCTACACCGGCGAGCTCGGCTCCCCGGCATGGTCGGTGCTGCTGGTCAACAACGGCCTGCACATCGAGGTTCTGATCGACCCGGAGTCCCCCATCGGCAAGACCGATCGGGCCGGCATCAAGGACGTCGTGCTGGAGTCGGCGATCACCACGATCATGGACTTCGAGGATTCCGTGGCCGCCGTCGACGCCGACGATAAGGTGCTCGGCTACCGCAACTGGCTGGGCCTGAACCGGGGCGATCTGGCCGAAGAGGTCAGCAAGGGCGGCAAGAACTTCACCCGGGTGCTCAACGACGACCGCACCTACAAGACCCCGGACGGCGGGGAACTCACGCTGCCCGGTCGCAGTCTGCTGTTCGTCCGCAACGTCGGGCACCTGATGACCAATGACGCGATCGTGGACGCCGACGGCAACGAGATCTACGAGGGCATTCAGGACGCGCTGTTCACCAGCCTGATCGCCACCCACGGCCTCAAGGCCGAGGACGGCAGCCCCCGGCGGAACAGCCGGACCGGCTCGATCTACATCGTGAAGCCGAAGATGCACGGTCCCGACGAGGTGGCGTTCACCTGCGAATTGTTCAGCCGCGTCGAGGATGTGCTGGGCCTGCCGCAGAACACGATCAAGGTCGGCATCATGGACGAGGAGCGCCGCACCTCGGCGAACCTCAAGGCCTGCGTCAAGGCCGCCGCGGACCGGGTGGCGTTCATCAACACCGGCTTCCTGGACCGCACCGGCGACGAGATCCACACCTCGATGGAAGCCGGCCCGATGATCCGCAAGGGCGCCATGAAGACCCAGCCGTGGATCCTGGCCTACGAAGACCAGAACGTCGACGTCGGCCTGGCGACCGGGTTCTCCGGCCGCGCCCAGATCGGCAAGGGCATGTGGGCCATGACCGACCTGATGGCGCAGATGGTGGAGCAGAAGATCGGCCAGCCCAAGGCCGGTGCCACGACGGCATGGGTGCCGTCGCCGACGGCGGCGACGCTGCACGCCATGCACTACCACTACGTCGACGTCAACGAGGTGCACAAGGAGCTGGCCGGCCAGACCCGCACCACGCTCGACGAGCTGCTGACGATCCCGCTGGCCCAGGAACTGGCCTGGTCGCCGGAGGAGATCCACGAAGAGGTCGACAACAACTGCCAGTCGATCCTGGGCTACGTGGTGCGCTGGATCGACGCCGGTGTCGGCTGCTCGAAGGTGCCCGACATTCACGATGTCGCGCTGATGGAAGACCGTGCCACACTGCGCATCTCCAGCCAGCTGCTGGCGAACTGGTTGCGCCACGGCGTCATCACCGACGACGATGTGCGCGAGAGCCTGCGCCGGATGGCCGCGGTGGTCGACGAGCAGAATGCTTCCGATCCCGAATTCCGCCCGATGGCACCGGATCCCGAGGGCAGCATCGCGTTCCAGGCAGCTCAGGAGCTGATCCTGGCCGGCGCCGCGCAGCCCAACGGCTACACCGAGCCGATCCTGCATCGGCGGCGCAGGGAGTACAAGGCCAGCGCCGGCGCCTGACCGCAAGCCCGCACCGCACGACCGTTGAAACGAAAGAGGATCAGGCACCACCATGGGCAGGCACAGCAGACCCGGACCCGGGGAGTCTTTCGGTGAACCGGACAAGCCTGCCGACGTACCGGAACGCAACACCGGGCGATTCCCCAGGCTCGGTGACGATGTCGCCGGCGGGGACGCAGGTGCCGGTGATGCCGGCTACGAACCGTCGCCGCTGACCGATACCGCTCGTCGGCGCATCGCCGACTTCGAAGGTGGTCACCGCAGCGAGACCGGCCGCCGCGGGGTGAGCCTCGGTGTAATCGCCGCTCTGGTCACCGTCGTGGTGGTCGTCGGCGCGGTGATCCTCTGGCGGTTCTTCGGTGACGCGATGTCGCACCGGTCGACCGATGCCGCCGAGAAGTGCCTGGCCGGTGCCGTCAATGTCGGGGTGGTCGTCGATCCGTCGATCGCCGCCAACGTCGGCAAGATCGCCGAGAGTTTCAACGCGAGCGTCACCCCGATCGGTGACCGGTGCGTGAAGATGGTTGTCACTGCGGCCGATTCGGACCGGGTGGTCGACGGGTTCGTCGCCGACTGGCCCGGTGACCTCGGCGAGCGGCCGGCCCTGTGGATACCCGCGAGTTCCATTGCCGAGGCGCGGCTGCAGGCCACCGCCGGCAAGCAGGTGGTCAGCGACACGCGTTCGTTGGTCAGCTCGCCGGTGGTCGTCGCCGTGCGCCCGCAGCTCAAAGAGGCTTTGGCGCAACAGAGTTGGGCGGCATTGCCGGGGCTGCAGAACAACCCCACGGCGCTGGAGTCGCTGAACCTGGCTGGTTGGGGTTCGCTGCGGTTGGCGCTGCCCACTGCCGGCAACGCCGAGGCCACGTACCTGGCCGCCGAGGCTGTCGCCTCGTCATCGGCTCCGGCCGGCGCACCGGCCACCGCGGGCCTGGGTGCGGTCAATGCACTGCTCGCCGGACAGCCCAAGCTGGCCGACAACACCGCCGACGCGGCCTGGAAAGCATTATTGGGATCCGGTGACGCCGCCGGCGCGCCGGTGCACGCCGTGGTGACCACCGAGCAGCAGCTGTTCGGCCGGGCATCGGCGGCCGACGCCAAGAACAACGTCGCCGAATGGCTGCCGTCGGGTCCGGTCGCGATCGCCGACTACCCCACCGTCCTGCTGTCCGGGACGTGGCTGTCCAGCGAGCAGGTCAGTGCCGCCAGCGAATTCGCCCGGTTCATGCGCAAACCCGAGCAGCTCGCCGCGTTGGCGAAGGCTGGTTTCCGGGCCGAGGGCACGACCCCGCCGGGCAACGACGTTGTCACCTTCCCCCAATTGGGTGCGCCGCTGTCGGTCGGCGACGAGTCCGAGCGGGCCACGTTGGCCGCCGCGGTGTCCAACCCCGCCACCGGGGCAGCCACCACGATCATGGTGAACCAGGCGATGGGTGCCGACGAGGGCGGAAAGTCGCGGCTGGCCAATGTGGTCGCCGCACTGAACAACCGCATCGGCGCGCTGCCACCGAACGCCGCGGTGGGCCTGTGGACGTTCAACGGGGTCGAGGGCAAGTCGGTGGTGCCGATCGGGCCGGTGTCAGACCAGTCGGCGGCACTGACCAGCACCCTGAGCGGCCTCGCGCCGTCCGGCGGTGGCGCGGTGTCGTTCACCACCCTGCGCCTGGCCTACGGCCAAGCGCTGACCAACTTCCGTGACGGACAGTCCAATTCGATACTGGTGATCACCCAGGGACCGCACAGCGACCAGACTCTGGACGGCCCCGGTCTGGTGCAGTACGTCAAGTCGGCGGTCGACCCGGCCAAGCCGGTCGCGATCAACATCATCGACTTCGGTGACGACTCCGACCGCGCGACATGGGAGGGCGTTGCCCAGGCCTCGGGCGGCACGTATCAGAACGTCGCCACGTCGGATTCGCCGGATCTGGCGACCGCGGTCACCAGCCTGCTGTCCTAGTCGAGGTGCAGTAACCGCCGTGCGGCCGCGGTGAATTCGTCGGGCACCTCGATCTGCGGGTAGTGGCCGATGCCGGGCAGCTCGATCACCTCGGCGGCGGGACGCAGCTCCCGCAGGCCGGCCAGCACATTGGTGGTGGCGACGGGATCGCCGGTCGCCCACAGGAATCCCAGCGGCTTGTCCCAGTCGCGCACCGCACCGTGCCAGCGTGGCGCGAAGCGCACCCGCTCGTTGAGGTAGGCGCACAGCAGGTTCATGATGCGGTGGCCGTCGTCGCGAGCGAGCAGTGCCCACTGCGCCTGCGCTTCCTCGTCGGACAGCGGGTGCGCGGCGCTGAAGAGTTTGGCGAAGCCGCGCAGGAAGCCCCGTTCATTCGTCAGCCGGGCCAGGATCGGGCCGAACGGGCCGCGCAGGATCTTCTGGCTCGGGCGCAGGCTGGCCCGTTCGATGATGACGCTGCCATTGGTCAGCACGGCCCGCTGGATCTCGAAGGGCAGCGCGCCGGAGACGTCACGGGCCAGCAGTTCGGTGGCCACCGAGGTGCCCATGTCGTGGGCGAGCAGCACCACCGGGCCGGGTGCGATGTCGGCGACCACCTGCTGCACGATGTCGGCCTGTTCGAGCAGGCTGTAGCGATGCGGCCGGGGTTTATCAGACAGGCCGAAGCCCAGGAAGTCCAGGGTCAGCCAGGCCCGGTCACCGAGCCGGTCGACGACACCGCGGAAATCGTAGGAGCTGGACGGAAAGCCGTGCAGCAGAAGGACAGCCGGGCCTCTCCCCGGTGCGGATCGGACGAATACCGACCCCGCGCTGGTGGACAGCATGCGTCCACCCTCTTGCCATTGCCGAACGCTGTCAGGCAGCACGGGTGCGACGCTATCAGTCGTCGTGCTCTCCGTCGTCGTTCCGCCGGCGTTTGCGCGACTGCCAGAAGGCGATCACGCCACCCACGGCCAAACCCGCGATGCCTGCGTACAGCATCGATCTCGTGGTGTCCGATCCCGTGGATTCCGCAGCCGCGGCGGCCACTGGGCTACCGCAGATCCAGAGCGTCACGGCCGTCAACGTTGTCACGACGACGCGCATGGTGAGGGTCACCGGGCTCCTTCCGCTACGGCCGCAAGCATGGCCGAGTCTACGTTTCGGTGTAACGAATGCCATTTGTCTTGCGACAATGGCGGCATGTCAAAGAAATCTGCAGCGATTCTGCTGAGCCTGGCCGCATTGTCGGCAATCCCTGCGGTGATCGCACCGACGGCCCAAGCCGATATATGCGGCGATGTTGGTGGTCGGCACGTGAACGTCGGCGGGTGCACCCCGGGCATCGCCGGTGACGCCGTCGACGCGGCGGTGGCCGGCGACTGGGTGCGCTATGGCTTCCCGGAGAGCTACGCGTACCTGCTGGTCCCCTCATTCCCCGGAGAGGCGCCGTGTATCTCGCCGACCGGGCTGCAGTACTACACCCCCGGCGCGGAGCCCTGCTACGCCCCGTAG